>JBASCW010000085.1:0-36768 GCA_049651845.1 Burkholderiales bacterium
GGTAGACGCCGCCCGGCCGGCCGGAGACGGCGGCGCGGATCGCGCGCGCGATGCCGACGCCGATGTCCTCGGCGTGCAGCACGCGGAAGGCGGCCTTGGCGACCGGCTTGGCAATGGCGAGCTGGTCCATCTCCTCGTAGTCGCCCTGCTGCAGGTCGACGATCTCGCGCTCGCTCGAGCCGCTGATGAGGATCATCGGGAAGCAGTTGACGGTGGCGTGCGCGAGCGCGTTCAGGCCGTTGAGGAAGCCGGGCGCGGACACCGTGAGGCAGACGCCCGGTTTCTGCGTGAGGAACCCGGCAATGGAAGCCGCGTAGCCCGCGCTCTGCTCGTGGCGGAACGACAGCACGCGCAGGCCGTCGGCCTGCGCGCGGCGCGTGAGGTCGGTGATCGGGATGCCGGGCAGGCCGTAGATCGTGTCGATGCCGTTCAACTTGAGCGCATCGATGACCAGCTGAAAGCCGTCGGTCACGGGCGCTTGCGCGGCGTTGGCATTGGCGACTTGCGGTTCGACGGTGCCCATCGGGATCTCCCTTGCGGTAAGGGTAAGAATGCAGCCGGAAATGATAGTCAGCCGCGGCCGCGGCGAACCTTGACTGCGGTCAAGCTTTTTCGGTCTAATCGAGCGCTTCGCATGACCGCCCTAGCCAACCACCCCCAGCGCAACACCCTGCGGCTCAAGCTGCGCGAGAACCTGCTGCTGCGCGAGATGAAGCCCGAGCAGTGGGAGGCGCTCGAGCCCCTGCTCGCCGTGGGCGAGTACCGCAAGGGCGACCGCCTCGCGCGCCAGGGCGACGAGGAGATGCTGCAGTTCTTCATCGTCGAGGGCATGGTCAAGCGCGTGGTCTCGAACCCCGAGGGGCACGAGATGATCCTGCGCTTCGCCGCGGAAACCGAGATGGACACCTCGTTCGCGGCCTGGCGCCTGCGCACGCCGATCCCGTATTCGATCGTCGCGGTGACCGGCGTGCGCACCGCCGAGCTGCCGATGCCGCAATGGGTGGATTTCCTCGAGGAGCATCCGGACGCAATGCGGCGCTTCGAGTACGAGGTGATGAAGCTGATGTCCGAGGTGATGGCGCACACCATCACGCTGCACCTGCTCGACGCCCCCGGGCGGCTGTCGCGCTTCCACCGCAAGCACCCGGATCTCGCGGCGCGGATCCCGAAGAAGGAGCTCGCGGCCTACCTGAACCTGACCCCAGAAACCCTCTCGCGCCTCAAGCAGAAGCTCGGCGGCAGCTAGAGGCTGCGCAGCAGCTTCGACCAGAGCAGGGAGATCAGCGGCCAGAACAGCAGCAGCAGCGCGAGCACGGTCATGCCGCCGACCAGGCCATTGGCGAACAGGATGCCGAGGCTGCCCTGCGACATCAGCATCGCCTGGCGGAACGCCGACTCGGCGTTGTCGCCCAGCACGATCGCCAGCACCAGCGGCGCGAGCGGGTACTGCAGCTTCTTGAACAGGTAGCCGAGGATCCCGAACACCACCATCATCCAGACGTCGAAGATCGCGTTCTTCACGGTGAAGGAGCCGATCGCGCAGATGACGATGATGATCGGCGCGATCACCGAGAACGGCACGCGCAGGATCGCGGCGAACAGCGGCACGCAGGTCAGCACCACGATCAGGCCGGCGATGTTGCCCAGGTACATGGAGGCGATCAGGCCCCAGACGAAATCCTTCTGCTCGACGAACAGCAGCGGCCCCGGCTGCAGGCCCCAGATCATCAGGCCGCCCAGCAGCACCGCCGCGGTCGGCGAGCCTGGCACCCCCAGCGTGAGCATCGGCAGCAGCGCCGAGGTGCCGGCCGCGTGCGCCGCGGTTTCGGGCGCCACCACGCCCTCGATCTTGCCCTTGCCGAAATCGTCGCCGTCCTTGGAGAAGCGCCGCGCCACGCCGTAGCTCATGAACGAGGCCGGCGTCGCGCCGCCGGGCACGATGCCCATGAAGCAGCCGACCAGCGTGGAGCGGATCGAGGTCTTCCAGTAGCGCGGCAGTTCGCGCCAGGTCTGCAACACAACCTTCGGGTTGATCTTGGCGCTGGCGCCGCGGAAGGCCAGCCCCTCCTCCAGCGTGAGCAGGATCTCGCCGATGCCGAACAGGCCGATCACCGCCACCAGGAAATCGAAGCCGGTGAGCAGGTGCGTGGAGCCGAACGTGAGGCGCAGCGTGCCGGTCACGGTGTCCGTCCCCACCGTGGCAAGCGCGAAGCCCAGCATCATCGCCGCGAGCGTCTTGAAGGGCGGCTCCTTGCTGGTGCCGACGAACGCGCAGAACGTCAGCAGGTAGACGGCAAAGAATTCCGGCGGTCCGAAAGCGAGCGCGAAGCCGGCGACCACCGGCGACAGGAACGTGATCATCACGACCGCCAGCAGGGCGCCGACGAACGACGAAGTGAACGCGGCCGTCAGCGCCTGCCCGGCCCGGCCCCGCTGCGCAAGCGGATAGCCATCGAAGGTCGTGGCGACGGACCATGGCTCGCCCGGGATGTTGAACAGGATTGACGTGATGGCGCCGCCGAACAGGGCTCCCCAGTAGATGCAGGACAGCAGAATGATCGCGGAAGTGGCGCCGCCCGGGGTCTGCGCCATGCCGAAGGTCAGGGGCAGCAGGATGGCGACGCCGTTCGCCCCGCCCAGCCCAGGCAGCACGCCGATGATCACGCCCAGAACGACGCCGACGAACATCAGCGCGATGTTGGTCGGCGTCAGGACGACGCCGAAGCCGTGCATCAGCGACTGGATCTCTTCCAACTCAGCCCAGCCCCAGCAGGTTCTCCAGCGGCCCCTTGGGCAGCGGCACCTTGAACCACTTCTCGAACACCACGTAGAAGACCGCGGCCGTGCCCACGCCGACGGCGACGACCTTCCACCAGTCGTACTTGCCGAGCCGGCGCATGAAGTAGCCGATGAACAGCACGGAGGATGCGTAGATGCCGATCCAGGTGACCAGCAGCGCGTAGATCGCGGCGGGAACAAGCACCGACAGCACCAGCTGCAACTGCCCGACTTCGACGAAGGCCTTGTCCTTGGACGACGGCACCATGAGCGCGCGCGCCGCGTTGATCAGCGACGCCACGCACATGATCAGCCCGATATAGAAGGGGAAATAGCCGGGCCGCGGGCCATGCACTTCCTGCCAGCCGAAGCCGAGCCGCGCGGCATCGTAGATCACGATCGCGCCGGCCAGGAAGAAGAGCACGGCCACCGCCAGCTCGGCGCTCTTCTGGCCGAATGCGGCCCGCCCCGCTTTTCCCGGGCCTTGGCTCATCCTCGTTCCCTGTTGCCTGGCGCCAGCCGGCCTAGTTGCCGGCGATGAAGCCCGCGGCCTTCATCAGGAACACGTGCCGCGCCTCTTCCTTCGCGACCCAGTCGGCGTACTCCTTGCCCTTCAGCGCGGAGGTGTTGAATGCGCCTTCCTCCATCAGCTTCTTCCACTCCGGCGTGTCCATGACCTTCTTGAACAGGCCGACGTAGTAGTCGACGTGCTCCTGCTTGACCCCGGGCGCCATGAAGATGCCGCGCAGCATCAGGTAATCGATGTCGAGACCGCTCTCCTTGCAGATCGGGATGTCCGCCCAGGACATGGTCGCGGTCACCTTCTCCTTGTAGGGCAGGCGCTTGAGCTCGAACACGCACAGCGGCTTGAGGTTGCCGCCGCGCCACTGCGCCACCGCCTCGATCGGGTTATTGACCGTGGAATCGACATGGCCGCCGACCAGCTGGGTCGCGACCGCGCCGCCGCCCTTGAACGGGATGTAGGTGAACTTGACCCCGGTCTTCTGTTCGATCGCCGCGGTGATGATCTGGTCTTCCTGCTTGGCGCCGGTGCCGCCCATCTTCATCTTGCCCGGCCCGGCCTTCTTCACCGCCTCGATGTACTCCTTGGGCGTGTTGTAGGGCGCCTTCGCGTTCACCCAGAGCACGAAATTGTCCAGCGCCAGCATCTGCACCGGCGTCAGGTCGCGCCAGTTGAACGGCACGCCAGTGGCGAGCGGCGTGGTGAACAGGTTGGACAGCGTGATGATGATCTTGTGCGGATCGCCTGCGGCGTTCTTGACGTCGAGGAAGCCCTCGGCGCCGGCGCCGCCCGCCTTGTTGATGGGCAGGATGGACTGCTTCATCAGGTTGTGCTTGGCGACGATGCCCTGGACGGCGCGCGCCATCTGGTCGGCGCCGCCGCCGGTGCCGGCGGGGATGATGAACTCCACGTTCTTGGTAGGCTCCCAGGCCTGCGCGTGGACGCCTGATACAAGGCCAGCGGCGATTGCGCCGGCGACTGCAGCAACGATATCGGTCCTCATTTGATTCTCCTGTCCTCTAGTAGGGTTGCGTCGCCGTGACGCGCGCCTTGCCTCCAGAACTCAGCTCCCTGCGCCAGAATCTTCCCAATGTACGCGATCTCGCACCTTGACTGCAGTCAAGAAATTCCCACTACCGGTGCACGAGCACAGGTATCTTGCTCGCCGCCAGCACCCGCTGCGTCTCGCTGCCGAGCAGCAATCCACGCAGGCCGTGGCGGCCGTGGGAGGCCATCACGATCAGGTCGCAGCCGCGCTTGCGTACGGTCTCGAGCACGGCATCCGCCGGGTAGTCGCTGACCACCTTGACGCAGGCGCAGCGCACGCCGGCCGCCTTCGCCGCCCTCTCGATTACGCCCAGGTGCGCCACCGCCACGCGCGCAATCAGCGCCTCGTTGTGCCGCGGGGTGTCGTAACCGGCCGGCAGGTGGTCGCGGAAGACGATCGGCGTGGCCGGCGGCGCGGCGAACAGGCCGGTGACGCGCGCTCCCAGCGCGCGCGCGAGCTTCACGCCCGCGGCGATCGCGCGGCGGCTCGCCTCCGAGCCGTCCGTGGGGATGAGTATGTTCTTGTACATGTCGGGACCTCGCTATTTGACGTACGGCATGACCCAGATCAGCATGCCCAGGACATAGCACACGACCGAGCAAACCAGCGTGAACGGGATGCTCCAGGCCAGGAACTCGCGCGGGGAAACCCTGCGCCCTTCCTCTTTCTCGGCGAGCGACAGCGCGACGTAGAGCGCCGGCGCGCCGGCCACCGTCAGGTTGCTGCCCAGCGTGCCCGACCACAGCAGCATCCAGTACAGCGGCCAGGGCTCGATCCCGGCCGCGCCCAGATCCTTGATGGTGTAGAGGAAAGTGAGGATGTAGGCGTCGTGCTCGACCAGGCCGACGATCGGCACGGTCACCCAGTACAGGACCGTGGCGCCGAGCCCATAGCTCTGCGAAAACAACGGCTTCATCGCGTCGGCGAGCTTCTCCAGGATATGCGCCTTCTCCAGGCCGCCGACCAGCGCGAACAGCGCGATATAGAAGAAGATCGCGCGCCAGTCGAGTTCCTGCACCATCTCCTCGAAGCTCGGCGCCCCCTTGACGCGCTCGCCGAGGAAGTGCAGCACCAGCACCAGCGACAGCGCGCCGGTCAGCGCGATGAAGCCGAGCTTGACGCCGATGAACTCGCGCATCGACATCGCCACCACGGTGCCGAGAAACCAGCCCACCACCACCGTGGCGAACAGCGGATTCGGGATCTTGGCGTCGACGCCCAGCGACGCGATGTCGGCCACCCTTGGCCGGCCGCGGAAGCCGTAGGCGTACATCGCTGCGAGCGTGACGAGGAACGTCACCATCAGGATCGGGAACGACGAGGGCCGGCCGTGCTGCCAGATGAAGTCGAAGAATTCCGCCCCGGCGACGCTGTGCAGCATCTGCGGCGGCAGGTCGCCGATGATCAGCGCCGTGCCCATGAAATTGGCGCCGAAGCCGATCATCAGGATCACCGGCACCAGCGGGATGCCCATCGCGCGCGCGAGCGGCAGGGCCACCGGCGCCATCATCAGGATGGTGACCACGTTGTCGACGAACATCGAGATGACGCCGGCAAGGAAGGTCAGGATCATCACCAGCAGGCCCGGGCTCCCGCCCGAGAGTTTCAGCGCCTGCACCGACAGCCAGCTCGGCACCCCCGACTTGCCGAAGTAGCCGGCGATCAGCCAGATGCTGACGAGGATCGCCATCACGTTCCAGTCGACGTACTTGAAGGCGTCTTCCTCGTTCATCACGCCCGCCCAGATCATCACCGCGACGCCGATCATTCCGGCGAGCGTGCTGTCGATGACGTTGGTGACGACCACCAGGATGGTGACCGCGAAGATCACCAGCGTGAGCCACTGCATCGAATCCATGCGTTCTCCCTTGAAGACCTTGCCCGAGCGGCAAAGGTCTCGCCTGCAAGCTGCCGCTTGCCGACGAGGCCGGGGAAGGCGGCCTGCGCTTCCCGGGTTGACGACTTCGTCGCAGCGGTCCGGGTGCCGGGCCGCCTTAGCTACTCCCCCTTGAGCCCTCCTGTTGCGAGGGCGTCGGTTTTTAGCATGGTGGCGCGGCGCGGGTCAACCGGGCGGATGCCGCGCGGCATGCGTGCGCCCCGGCCGCCGGCATGAAGATGACGGTAAACTGCTGCCGCCCGCCTAGCGATTGACCGAGATCGAGATCAAGTGGAACTGCTGCTCGACCCGCAGGCCTGGATCGCCTTTGCCACGCTAACTGCGCTGGAACTGGTGCTCGGCATCGACAACATCGTCTTCATCTCCATCCTGGTGGACCGCCTGCCGCCGGAACGGCGCGAGGTGGCGCGGCGCATCGGCCTGTTCCTCGCGATGTTCATGCGCATCGCGCTACTGCTTACGCTCGCCTGGATCATCGGCCTCACCGCGCCGATCATCACCGTGCTGGACAACGAGATCTCAGGACGCGACCTGATCCTGCTCGCCGGCGGGGTGTTCCTTATCTGGAAAGCGACCAGTGAGATCCACGAGATGTACGAGGACCATGCCGCGCACAAGGCGCCGGATCCTGCGGCGGCGGTGCGCGCCGCCTTCGGCGCGGTCATCGGCCAGATCATCGTCATCGACCTGGTGTTTTCCCTCGATTCGATCATCACCGCCGTCGGCATGGTCGACGAGGTGGAAGTGATGATCGCCGCGGTGATCGCGTCGGTCGCCCTGATGATGGTGGCCGCGGGACCGATCGGCCGCTTCGTCTCGCGCCACCCCACGGTGAAGATGCTGGCCCTCGCCTTCCTGATCATGATCGGCATGGCGCTGGTGGCCGACGGCCTGGACTTCCACGTGCCCAAGGGCTACCTCTACTTCGCGATGGCGTTCTCTGTGGCGGTGGAGATGCTCAATCTGCGCCTGCGGCGCCGCCCGCTGTAGCGCGGGGCCGGGTTAGAACAGCCCGACCACCTTGCCGTCCACCAGATCGATCTTCTCGGCCGAGGGTACCTTGGGCAGGCCCGGCATGGTCATGATGTCGCCGCAGATCATCACCACGAACTCGGCGCCGGCCGCGAGCCGCACCTCGCGCACGTTGACCACGTGGCCGTCGGGCGCGCCGCGCACCCTGGCATCGGTGGTGAACGAGGACTGCGTCTTCGCCACGCAGACCGGATAGTGGCCGTAGCCGGAATCCTGCAGCTGCTTGATCTGCGCCCGCACTTTCGCGTCCGCGGTCACCTCGGCGGCGCGGTAGACCTTTTTCGCGATCTTGTTGATCTTGTCCCAGAGCGGGTCGGCGTCCTCGTAGACGAAGGTCGGGCTGGCAGGCTTGTCGCACAGGCCGACCACCATCCTCGCCAGCTCGGCCGCGCCCCTGCCGCCCTCGCCCCAGTGCGCGGCCAGCACGACCTCCGCACCGAGCTTCTTCATGCGCTCGGTGACCAGCTTGATCTCGGCCTCGGTGTCGAAGGTGAACTTGTTGATCGAGACCACGCAGGGTATGCCGTAGACCTTTGTCACGTTCTCGACGTGGCGCTCCAGGTTGACGAGCCCCTTTTCCAGCGCGGCGACGTTCTCCTTGCTGACTTCCTTGACGTCCACGCCACCGTGGTACTTCAGCGCGCGCATGGTAGCGACGATCACCGCGGCGCTGGGCCGCAGGCCGGTCTTGCGGCACTTGATGTCGAGGAACTTCTCGGCGCCGAGGTCCGCGCCGAACCCGGCCTCGGTGACCACGTAGTCCACGAGCTTGAGCGCCGACTGCGTCGCGATCACCGAATTGCAGCCGTGCGCGATGTTGGCGAAGGGCCCGCCGTGGATGAAGGCCGGATTGTTCTCCAGCGTCTGCACGAGGTTGGGAGCGAGCGCGTCCTTCAAAAGGACGGTCATCGCGCCATGGGCCTTTAGATCCTTTGCCTTGATGGGTTTTTGATCTTTCGAATAGCCAATCACGATATTTCCGAGCCGGGCCTTCAGATCCTCAAGCGAGGTCGCGAGGCAGAAGATCGCCATCACCTCGGAGGCCACCACGATGTCGAAGCCGTCCTGGCGCGGATAGCCGTTGGCGGTCCCTCCCAGCGCGATCACGGTTTCGCGCAGCGCGCGGTCGTTCATGTCGACCACCCGCCTCCACTGGATGCGCCGCAGGTCGATGCCGAGCTCGTTGCCCTGCGTGATGTGGTTGTCGAGCATCGCCGCGAGCAGGTTGTTGGCGAGCGCGATGGCCGAGAAATCGCCCGTGAAATGCAGGTTGATGTCCTCCATCGGCACCACCTGCGCGTAGCCGCCGCCCGCGGCGCCGCCCTTGACGCCGAACACCGGCCCGAGCGAGGGCTCGCGCAGGCAGATCGCCGCCTTCTTGCCGATGTGGTTGAGCGCGTCGCCCAGGCCCACCGTGGTGGTGGTCTTGCCCTCGCCCGCCGGCGTCGGGCTGATCGCCGTGACCAGGATCAGCTTGCCGTCCTTCCTCGACTTCAGCGTGTCGAGGAATTTGAGCGACAGCTTCGCCTTGTAGTGGCCGTAGGGCTCGAGGTGCTCCTCGGCGATGCCGAGCTTGTCGATCGCCACCCTGGCGATGCGCTGCATTTTTGCCGCCTGTGCGATTTCGATGTCCGATGGCATGCCTAAGCTCCTCGCGATCTTCTGGGGAGGCCGCATTGTGGGAGAGCGGATTGGAGCGGGGCCTTGACCGCGGTCAAGCCTGTCAGGCGGTCAAGAGTAAATCTCCTGCAAGCTCCTGCCTTTTCCGTAGCCGGGATCTCCCGGGCGCGCACCGCCTCGGGTCACGCGCACCGCGCAGTACTTGAATTCGGGGATCTTGCCGAAGGGGTCCAGCTTCGGATTGGTCAGCGCGTTCGCCGCCGCCTCGTAGAAGGCGAACGGAATGAACACCGCACCTCGCGGCGTGCCTTCGTCCACCCTGGCATAGAGCGACACCTTGCCGCGCCTCGACTCGACCGTGATGATGTCGCCGGGTTTCGCGCCGAGCCCGGCAAGGTCGAGCGGGTGGATCGAACAGACGGGCTCGGGCTCGATCGCGTCGAGCACGCCCGCGCGCCGGGTCATAGCGCCGGTGTGCCAGTGCTCGAGCTGGCGGCCGGTGATTAAAACGGTGGGGTATTCGGCGTCTGGGCGCTCGTCGGCCGGGATCAGGTCCGCCGGCACGAACTTCGCCCGCCCGGTCGCGGTCGGGAACACTTCGGTGAACACCACCGTCGTGCCCGGGTCACCTTCGTTCTCGCAGGGGTAGACCACGCAGGAATCGCGCTCCAGGCGCTCCCAGGTGATGCCGGCGATGGAGTTCATGCCCTTGCGCATCTCGTCGAACACCTGCTTCGGGTGCGCGTAGTCCCAAGGCAGGCCGATGCGCTTTGCAATCTCGTTGATGATCCAGAGGTCGGGCCGGGCGTCGCCCGGCGCATCGAGCGCTTTCCGACCGATCTGGACCATGCGGTCGGTGTTGGTCACCGTGCCGTCCTTCTCCGGCCAGGCCGTCGCCGGCAGCACCACATCGGCGAGATAGCAGGTCTCGGTGAGGAAGATGTCCTGCACCACGAGGTGCTCGAGCTTCGCCATCGCCGCGCGCGCGTGCTCGACGTCCGGGTCCGACATCGCCGGGTTCTCGCCCATGATGTACATGCCGCGGATCCGCCCTGCGTCGGCGGCCTTGATCACCTCGACCACCGTCAGCCCCGGCTTCTTCTCCAGCTTCGCGCCCCAGAGGGCTTCGAAGCGCTTGTTCGCCTCCGGGTTGTCCACGCGCTGGTAGTCCGGGTACATCATCGGGATCAGGCCCGAGTCGGACGCGCCCTGCACGTTGTTCTGGCCGCGCAGCGGATGCAGGCCGCAGCCGGGCTTGCCGACCTGCCCGGTCATGAGCGACAGGGCGATCAGGCAGCGCGCGTTGTCGGTGCCGTGCACGTGCTGCGAGATGCCCATGCCCCAGAGGATCATCGAGCCCTTCGACCTGGCGAACAGGCGCGCGACCTCGCGCAGCGTCTTGGCCGGGATGCCGCAGACCGGCGCCATCTTCTCCGGCGAGAACGCCTTGGCGTTTTCTTTCAGCGCGTCGAAACCGCTGGTGCGATCGCGCACGAAGGCCTCGTCCACCAGTCCCTCGTCGATGATGGCGTGGATGAGGGCGTTCAGCATCGCCACGTCCGTGTCCGGCGTGAACTGCAGGAAATGGGTGGCGTAGCGCGCGAGCTCGGTGCGGCGCGGGTCCGCGACGATGAGCTTGGTGCCGTTGCGCGCGGCGTTCTTCATCCAAGTCGCCGCGACCGGGTGGTTGACCGTAGGGTTGGCGCCGATCAACAGCACCACCTCGGCGTTCATCACGTCGCTGACCTGGTTGGAGACGGCGCCCGAGCCGACGCCCTCGAGCAGGGCCGCCACCGAGGAAGCGTGGCACAGGCGCGTGCAATGGTCGACGTTGTTGGTGCCGAATCCGGTGCGCACCAGCTTCTGGAAGAGATAGGCCTCTTCGTTCGAGCCCTTCGCCGAGCCGAAGCCGGACAGCGCGAAGCGATCCTGATTTCTTATCTTCAGCAATCCAGAAGCTGCGAAATCAAGAGCTTCCTCCCAGCTCGCTTCGCGAAACGCCTCCCTCCAGTTGGCCGGGTCCACCGTGAAGCTCGCCGACTTGGCGATGCCCTGCTTCCGGATGAGCGGCTTGGTGAGGCGCTGCGGGTGCTGGACGTAGTCGAAGCCGTAGCGGCCCTTCACGCACAGGCGATCGTGGTTCGCCGGGCCGTCGCGGCCGGTGACGAACCTGATGACGTTCTCTGTCTTGCTGACGTGGTAGGTGAGCTGGCAGCCGACGCCGCAGAACGGGCAGACCGAGTCGACTTTCTTGTCCACCGTCTCCAGGCCCGCCTTGCGCGCCGGCATCAGTGCGCCGGTCGGGCAGGCCTGCACGCATTCACCGCAGGCGACGCAGGTGGACGCGCCCATCGGGTCGTCCTGGTCGAACACGATCTTCGATGCTTCTCCGCGCCACGCGTAGCCGATCACGTCGTTCATCTGCTCTTCGCGGCAGGCGCGCACGCAGCGCGTGCACTGGATGCAGGCGTCCAGGTTCACCGCGATCGCTGGATGGGAAAGATCAGGACTCGTTCTTGCTCTTGCAGGAAATCTTGGCTTTCCAACACTGAGCTTGCGGGCCCAGACGTCAACCTTGTTGTTCGGCGTGTACTGCGTCTCGGGCATGTCAGCGAGCAGCAGCTCGAGCACCATCTTCTGCGAGGCGAGCGCGCGCGGGCTGTCGGTGGTCACTTCCATGCCCTGCGCCGGATAGCGGCAGCAAGACGGCGCGAGCACGCGCTCGCCCTTGACCTCGACCACGCAGGCGCGGCAATTGCCGTCCGGGCGCAGCGTGCGCGAGTAGCACAGGTGCGGGATGCTGATGCCGTTCTGGCGCGCGGTCTCGATGATCGGCTCGTCGGGCCGGCCGATCACGGTCCTGCCGTTGAGCTTGAACTCGATCGGCAGCGTCGCGAGCTGCTTCGTGCTGATGCGGTCCATCGCGCCTTTCCTGTTACTCGACTTCCTGCGGGAAGAACTTCATCACGCTGAGCGCCGGGTTCGGCGCCGCCTGCCCCAGGCCGCAGATCGAGGCGTCCATCATCGCCTGCGAGAGCTCTTTGAGCAATGGCTGGTCCCACTTCTTCTCGCTCATGAGGCCGAGCGCCTTGACGGTGCCGACCCGGCAGGGCGTGCACTGGCCGCAGGACTCGTCCATGAAGAACTTCATGAGATTGCGCGCGGCCATGGCCGCCGAATCGTGTTGCGAGAGAATGACCACCGCCGCCGAGCCGATGAAGCAGCCGTACGGCTGCAGCGTGTCGAAATCAAGCGGGACGTCGCCCAAGCTCGCCGGCAGTATGCCGCCCGAAGCGCCGCCCGGCAGGTAGCCGTAGAAGCTGTGGCCCTCGAGCATGCCACCGCAATACTCGTCGATCAGCTGGCGCACGGTGATGCCTGCGGGCGCGACGTGCATGCCCGGCTTCCTCACGCGCCCGGAAACCGAGAACGAGCGCAGGCCCTTGCGGCCATTGCGCCCCTGCGCGGCGAACCAGGCGCCGCCTTTCTCGACGATCTCGCGCACCCAGTAGACCGTTTCCAGGTTGTGCTCGAGCGTCGGGTAGCCGAACAGCCCGACCTGCGCGACGTACGGCGGCCGCAGGCGCGGCATGCCGCGATTGCCCTCGATCGACTCGATCATCGCCGACTCTTCGCCGCAGATGTACGCGCCAGCGCCACGCCGAAGGTGGATCGGCGGCAATGGAAATTTCGCCTTCGACTGCAACGTCGAGAGCTCCTTCTCGAGAATCGCCCGGCAACCCGCGTACTCGTCTCTCAAGTAGATGTAGATCTCGCCCACGCCGGCGCACCAGGCGGCGACCAGCATGCCTTCGAGGAATCGGTGCGGATCGCGCTCGAGGTACCAGCGGTCCTTGAACGTGCCGGGCTCGCCCTCGTCGATGTTCAGCGCCATCAGGCGCGGCGCCGGCTCCGCCGCGACGATTTTCCACTTGCGCCCGGTCGGGAAGCCCGCGCCGCCCAGGCCGCGCAGCGCCGAGTCCTCCATGATCTTGGTGATTTCCTCGCGCGTACGCTTGCCCGCGAGGCAGTCGGCGATCAGCTGGTACCCGCCCTGCTTCTGGTAGGGACTGAAATCGAGGTATTTCGTTTCGGGGCAACACGTGTGCCGTGCAAGAACTGCCTTTTCAACTGAAGAAACAGACGCATTCAATATCGGACTCTGTCCAACGACCACCACCGGGGCCGACTCGCAGCGCCCCACGCAGGGCGCGTACAGCACGCGCACTTCCTTGCCGAGCAGCGCCGGCAGCTTCTTCAGCAGGTCTTGCGAGCCGGCCAGCGCGCAAGAGATCGAATCGCACACGCGCACCGTGAGCGCAGGCGGCGGCGCCTCGCCCTCGCGCAGCACGTCGAAGTGGTGATAGAAGGTCGCGACCTCGTAGACCGCGGTCTGCGGCAGGTTCATCTCCTGCGCGAGCGCCGCGATGTGCTGCGCCGACAGGTGCCCGTAGCGGTCCTGGATGCGGTGCAGGTGCTCGATCAGCAAGTCTCGGCGGCGCGGCGCCTGGCCGAGCAGCGCGCGAACTTCCTCCAGCGCCTTCGGCTCGACGCCGCGGCCCTTCAGGCCGAATTTCCCTCTGCCGCTCTTTGTCACACCGCGATTATCGGGGAGCGGTATTGCGGAAATGATTGACGGCGGTCAAGCTCTCAGGTTCCGATCCGAAGCGGCAGCGACGTCATGCCGCGGAACACCATCGAGTTCAGCCACTCGATGCGCTCGGGAGCGATGCCAAGCTCGATGTGCCGCCAGCGCCGCAGCACCGCAGGCAGCGCGATCTGCCCCTCCAGGCGCGCCAGCGGAAAACCGAGGCAGATGTGCATGCCGAAGCCGAAGGTGAGGTGCGCCGGCCCGCCGCGCGCGAGCTGCAGGCGGTCGGGCTGCTCGTAGACTTCCGGATCGCGGTTCGCGGCATTCAGCATCAGGAACACGCGGTCGCCGGGCTTGAGCCGCTTGCCGCGCAGCGCCTGCTCGACTTTCACGATCCTCACCTGCGCGCCGCTCGGCCCGTCGTAGCGCAGCAGCTCCTCGATCGCGCGCGGCGCGAGCGCGTCGTCCGCGCGCAGGGCCGCCAATTCCTCCGGGAAACGCAATAGCGCGAGCAGCCCGTTGGCAATGTGATTGGTCGTGGTCTCGTGCCCGGCAAAGAGCAGCAGGATGCAGGTGGCGATGAGCTCGTCTTCGCTCGGGCGGTCGCCTTCGTCTTCGAGCGCGGCCAGCTGCGAGAGCAGATCCCGCTGCGGCGCCTTGCGCCTGTCCTGAATCAATGCCCTGAAGAAACCCGCCATTTCGCAGGTTGCGCGCTCGGCGATGTCGTATTTCTCCGGCGACATGCGCGAGCTGCCGATGAACAGCGCCATGTCGTCCGAGAGGCGCTTCACCCTGCCGAGCTCTTCCTTCGGCACGCCGAGCATCGCCATGATCACCAGCGCCGGCAGCGGTCCGGCGAAATCGGCGACGAAATCGATCTCCTCGCGGCCGCCGATGCGACCGAACAGCCATTCCACCAGCGATTCGATCGCCGGGCGCATCGCGTTCATCGATTGCAGGTGGAACACCTTGCTCGTCAGGCGCCGCAGGCGCGTGTGCTCGGGCGGGTCGCGGAACACCATCCAGGTCGACAGGTAGCGGATGATGCCGGCGATGCGCTCGGCCTCGGGCCCGGGCAGCGTGGCGAAGAACGGCCGCATGCGGTCCGAGGAAACCTCGCGGTCGAGCAGCACCTGGCGCACGTCGTCGTAGCGCGTGAGCACCCAGGACTTCAGGCGCGGGCACCAGTGCACCGGGTCCTGCGCGCGCAGGCGCCGGTAGGCCGGGAACGGGTCGCGCAGGAAATCCTGCGAATCAGGGCGGAAATCGATTGCCTCGGCGACGGACATTCTGCAATTATCCGGCATCGCAATTCCGGAGGTGCCCGTGAGTTCGCCTGTCGATCCGAACGATGTCATGATGACCGGGGAAAACTCGTTCATCCGCTTCAGCGCCAATGGCGGCAAGACGCAGTCCGACCGCGCGAGCCACTGGCGCGTGCTCTGGTGCCCCGCTGGCGCGGGCCACGCGCTGTTCCTGAAGAGCGGCCTGACCGCGGGCGAGGTGAAGATCTGGTCCGACAACCCGCCGGTGGCGCGCTGGTTGCAGAAGGAAATCGAAGCGCTGCTGTTTCCGGCGTTTGCCGACGCGAAGATCCCCGTGGCGCCGGCAGCCTTCACGCGCTCCGGCGGCGTCGACGGCAAGGCCGCGGAGCTGGTCACCGCAAAGGACGCCGAGATCCTGCTTAGCTGGGAGGATTTCCTCGCGCCCTTCGTGCTCAACATGCCACCCGGCAGCGCGAACCGCCCGATCGGCGTGTTCAGCACCTTCTTCCCGGCGCGCAAGGCGCGCATCGCCCTGAACGGCAAGGCGACCATGGGCACGCCGTACGCCGAGAAGCGCGGCGATCGCGACGCCACGAGCGCCTGCCTAGCCTGGTCCGAGACCTGGGTGCGCCCGAGAGCCTAGGAAGCCCGCATCCAAGCCGCCGCCGCAACGCCGGCCGAGCACCGGCTCGGCATCGCCGTGCTCGTGCTGTGCTCGTTCCTGTGGAGCACAGCGGGCGTGGCCACGCGCTACAGCTCGGTGAGCAACGGCTGGGAGGCCGCCTTCTGGCGCTCGCTGTTCCTCTGCCTGGTGGTCGCCGCGCTGATGCTCGCGCAGCACCGCGCCGGTGCGCTGCGCGCGGTGCTCGCCATGGGCTGGCCGGGCTTCGCGTCGAGCCTGTGCTGGGCGGCGATGTTCGTGTGCTTCATGCTCGCGCTCAGCCTCACCAGCGTCGCCAACGCGCTGTTCATCATGGGCGTGATGCCGTTCTGCGCCGCGATCGCGGGCCGGCTGTTCCTCGGCGAGCGCGTTGCCGCCCGCACCTGGATCGCCATCGTGGCCGCATCCGCGGGCATCGGCCTGATGTTCCACGACGCACTGAGCACCGGCAATCTCGCCGGCAGCCTGATCGCGCTCGCGATTCCGGTCGCGGCGGCCGCCAACACCGTGGTCGTGAAGCGGAGCGGCGGCAAGGTGGACCTCGTTCCCGCCCTGCTCGCGGGCGCGCTGATCTCGGTGCTGATCGCCTGGCCGCAGGCCGGCCCGTTCACCGCCTCCGGACGGGATCTCGCGATCTACGGCGCGCTCGCCGCGTTCCAGCTGGCGCTGCCCTGCATATTGCTGGTGCGCGTGGTGCTGCCCCGGCTGAGCGTCGCCGAAGTCGGCCTGCTCTCGCTGCTCGAAGTCGTGCTCGGCCCGCTCTGGGTGTGGCTCGCGCGCGGCGAGGAGCCGGGCGCGGCCGTCATCCTCGGCGGTCTGATCGTGCTGGCCGCGCTCGCGATCAACGAGGCCATCGCGCTGGCGCTGGAGCGGCGCGCTTCACGGTAGGATGCGCGCGTGAAGACCAAACCTCTCGGCCGCACCGGCGTGCAGGTCTCCGAGCTCTGCTTCGGCACCATGTCCTTCGGCGGCGACGCCGACGAGGCGGCCTCTGCCGCGATGTACAAGGCCACGCGCGACGCGGGCATCAACTTCTACGACTGCGCCGACCAGTACAACAAGGGCCGGTCCGAGGAGATCCTCGGCCGCCTCATGAAGGGCGAGCGCGACAACCTCGTCGTCACCACCAAGTGCTTCAACCCGGCGAGCGAGGACATCAACGCGCGCGGCACCTCGCGGCGGCACGTGACGCGCGCGATCGAGGCCAGCCTGAAGCGGCTGCAGACCGACCGCGTCGAGGTGCTGTTCCTGCACCAGTTCGACGCGCGCACGCCGATCGAGGAGTCGATGCGCGCGCTGGAGGACCTGGTGCGAGCGGGCAAGGTGCTCTACCCCGCGGTCAGCAACTGGTCGGCATGGCAGACGCAGCGCGCGCTGGACGTGCAGGAGCGCCACGACTGGGCGCGGCTGCAGGTCATCCAGCCGATGTACAACCTGGTCAAGCGCCAGGCCGAGGTGGAGATCCTGCCGATGGCAGAGGCCAACGGCATCGGCGTGATTCCCTACAGCCCGGGCGCCGCCGGGCTGCTGTCCGGCAAGTACAGCGGCGCAGCCAGCGGGCGGCTGAAGACCAACAAGATGTACGAGGCGCGCTACGGCGAGCCGTGGATGTTCGAAGTCGCCGGGAAGTTCGTTGCGTTCTGCAAGCAGCGGAACCTGCACCCGGTCAGCACGGCGGTCGCCTGGGTCGGCGCGCACCCGGCGGTCACGGCGCCGATCATCGGCGCGCGCAACCTCGAGCAGCTCGGCGATTCGCTCGCCGCGGTGAAGGTAGAGATGACGCCGGCGCTGCGCGCCGAGCTCGCCGCGCTCTCGCGCACGCCGCCACCCGCCACCGACCGGCTCGAGGAGCAGAAGGCGAAGTGAAGCTCAACCTGGGCTGCGGGCAGAACCGGATGGCGGGCTTCGTGAACGTGGACCGCGAGGCCGCGGTCGCCCCCGACCTGGTCATGGACCTGGAGAAGTTCCCTTGGCCGCTCGAGGACGACAGCGTCGAGGAAGTCGTCGCCTACCACGTGCTCGAGCACGTCGGCGCGCAAGCCGCGGTGTTCGTCGGCATCATGAAGGAGCTCTACCGGGTCTGCCGGCCGGGCGCGCTCGTGCGCATCGCCGTGCCGCATCCCCGGCACGACAACTTCTTCGACGATCCGACGCACGTGCGCGCCGTCACGCCGATGACGCTGTCGCTGTTCTCGAAGGCCCAGAACCTGCATTGGAAGGCCCAGCGCGGCTCCAACTCGCCGTTTGCGCTCTACGCGGGCGTCGACTTCGAGATGGTGGAGTGGAGCGAGACCGTGGTGGAGAAGTTCAGGGACCACCCGAATCTGGCCGAGATGCTGCAGCACTGGAACAACGTCGCCAGCGAATACCGGATGGTGCTCCGGGTGGTCAAGTAACGCAGCGCGCATAGCGACGCCATGTGCCGCGCGCTCCTCTACCTCGGCCAGCCGGTGCTGCTGGACAACCTGCTCTACCAGCCCGATTCGGCGCTGATCCGGCAGAGCTATATGCCGAAGATGCTGCACATGCTGAACCTGGCGGGCTTCGGCCTGCGCGCCTGGGATCCGGCGAGCAGCGATCCCGAGCGGGCCTTCGCCTACTACTCGCAGTCGCTGCCGGTGTTCGACCGCAACCTGCAGAACCTGGCGCAGAAAATCCGTCCGTCCTGCGTGCTCGCGCACGTGCGCGGCGTCGCCTACTCCACGCGCGTGGAGATCTCGCTGCAGAACGTGCACCCGTTCCACTTCGCCGGCATGCCGCTGGTGCTCGCGCACAACGGCGATCTCGCAGAGTTCGCGCGCATGAAGCCGCTGCTGCTCGCGCACATCCGGCCCGAGTACCTCGCGCAGATCCACGGCACCACCGACAGCGAATGGATTTACGCGCTGTTGATCTCCAGGCTCGCCAGCCCTCACCAGGATCTGGCTGAAAATTCGCTCTTCAATGCGATCCAGGAGACGCTTGACATCATTCGCGGCGCGCGCGCGCAGCTCGGCATCGCGCTGTCGTCTTCGGTCAACCTCTTCGTCGCCAACGGCCGGCAGCTCGCCGCGCTGCGCTACTGCTTCGACTTCGGCTGCTACCGCACCGAGGACCCCGCCAGGGTGCACGAGGCCAACCTGAGCTTCCTTTCGCTCTGGTACACGCTCGGCCGCGACTACGCAATGCACGACGGCGAATGGAGGATGACCGGCGGCGCGGAGAACGCCGACTCGATCATCGTCGCCTCCGAGCCGCTCACGCGGGACACCTCGGCCTGGGTCGAGCTGCCGGAGTACGGCGCGCTGTTCGCCGAGATCCGGGACGGCCGGCCGCGCGTCGCCGTACGACTGCTCGACTAGCTCAGCCCGGGCGGATCACGCCGCAGGCGATGCGCGCACCGGCGTTGCCGGTGGGCTGCGTCTTGTAGTCGTCGGGATCGGCATGCACGTTCAGCCCGCGCCCGACGATGCTCGCCGGGCCCGGCGCGACCGTGATGATGTCGAGCTTGACGTCGATCTTGGCGCGGCCGTCCTTGCCTGCCCTGAGCGGCGGCAGGTCGCCGGCATGGCGCTCCAACGTGGCGGCGTGCGCATGCGGCTTGCCGAAGGGGTTGAAGTGGCCCTTGGTGCTCATGCCATCGCCCGAGCTGCAATCGCCGACCTCGTGGATGTGCAGGCCGTGCTCCTGGCCGGGCTTGAGGCCCTGCACGAAGATCACGACATGCACCTTGCCGTCGACTTCCTCGAAGGTCGCTTCGCCAAAGGTCTTGTTGCCCTTGGTCGGCTGCAGCTGCGCGGTCGCGCGCAGGGGTTCGTCCGGCGTCGATGCGCAGGCACCCAGCAGCAATGCGGCGGCGGAAGCGGCGAAGACGTGTTTCATGGTGACTCCTCCTCGCGCGCAATCTACCTGCTTCGCCGCGCAGGGTAAATGCTGCAGCGCATTTCGGCACGAGAAACCTTGACGCTCGGTCCTCTGGTGGGATACGGTCAGCCACCCGCAGCTACGCGGGAAACGAGCCGCAATCCGAGCGGCGCTCACAAGGATGGAGGGGTCCGATGGAGCACATGGAGAAGCCACTTGGTCGGCTGAAGGCCGCGACCGTGGCGCTGGCAGCCGTGGCTGCGCTGGGCGCCGCGCCGGCAGGCGTGGCGATTGCACAGGTGAAGCCCGTCGTGTTGCGCTTCGTTTCCGATTTCCAGGGACCTCCGCACCCGGCGGGGCTGGCGATGAAGCACTTCGGCGACCGCCTGCCGCAGGTGATCCCCGGCAGCGAGGCGCGGCTCTACTACGCCGGCGCGCTCTACTCGATTCCCGAGGCCTTCGAGGCCATGCGCCAGGGCAACCTCGAGATGACGTGGATGCAGATGGGCAAGGCGGCGCCGGTCGATCCGTACATGATGGCGGTGGTCGGGCCCGGCGTTCTGACCACGGTCGGCGCGGTGGACAACCTGGAGAAGACCAAGACCTACCAGTTCCTCGTCGACCGCCTGCAGAAGCAGCAGGCGATCAAGGTGTTCGGCGCCGGGCACATGAGTTTCGGCATGGGCGTGGGCGGCAAGAAGCGCTATCTCTCGCCCGCTGATTTCGTCGGCCGCAAGGTACGCAGCATGGGCCCGGCGGAAAACCCGGTGCTCGAGTCCTGGAAGGCCAGCCCCGTCGTGATGGCCTTCGGCGAAGTGCCGAGCGCGCTGGAATCGGGCGTGATCGACGGCCTGATGACCAGCATCGGCGGCTGGCTGGGCGTGCGCCAGCAGTCGCCCTTCTACACCACCGGCGGCCCGGGCGTGGTGACTGGCGACTACTACATGATCAGCGCGAGCCGGCGCTGGTGGGACCGCCTGCCCAAGGCGACGCAGGAGGCGCTCGAGAAGCTGGTCGCCGAGACCATCCAGGTGCAGAAGGAACTCAACTGGTGCGTCGACAAGATGACCTACGACAAGTACGGCACCAAGGACCCGTCCAAGCCGGGCGTGTACTGGATGAACCCGCAGGAGGTGACGCAACTCACCGGCGCGCTCGGCGAGGGGCCGTCGAACTGGATCAAGAGCAAGCTGCCGGCGGCTGGCCAGCAGCTCGTGGACAACTTCCGCAAGGAAGGCCAGGAGCTGTCGCGGCAGCACCCGGCGGGATCGTCGTGGATCGAGAAAATCGACTGCTCGAAACACGCGGCGAAGATCGTCATTAGGTAGTGCAGGAGGCCGTCGAGAAGGCCTACGCGGCCTGGCGAGCGTTCCAGGACCGGCTCCTGGCGCCCGCCGCCGCGGTGCTGTTCGTCGGCGCCACGCTGCTCGCGCTGCTCGAGGTGGGCCGGCGCTACATCCTCGGCTTGTCGTTCGAGTGGCAGCAGGACGCGGTCACTTTTTTCATCTTGAGCGGGGTGTTCCTCTACTTCAGCGTCTCGCAGCGGCGTGACGCGCACCTCACCGTCACGCTGGTCCCGGAGCTGTTCAACGTGTTCGGCGGGCGCTGGCGCAAGGCCGCCGCGGCGGTAAAGCTCGTCGCCCTCGTGTTTTCCTGCGCCTTCATGGGCGCGGTGGTCTGGTGGGGGTTGCCCGAGGTCGAGGACAGCATCAAGTACGAGTCGCGCACCGAGAGCCTGGCCTTCCCGATGTGGCCGTTCCTCGCCATCCTGCTCGTGTCCTTCGCCTGCATGGGGATCACCATGCTGTTCCAGATCTACCGGGCGGTGCAGGCGCTGCGCGGTCGCACGGTGCTCGAGGAGACGGTCGAGAAGATGGACGGGACGCACTGATGGCCATCGTCGGCATCGTGCTGTTCGCGCTGCTGCTGCTCGCGGTGCCGATCGGCATCGCGCTGAGCTCGGCGGCGGCGGCGTACATCATGGTCGACCCGCTGCTCGAGCCGACCGTCATCTTCCGGCAGTTCTTCAGCTTCATCACGCGCTATTCGCTCACCGCGATCCCGCTGTTCATTTTCGCCGGCTTCCTCATGGAGAAGACCGGCCTCATCGCGCAGCTGTTCAAGTTCGCCGATGCCCTGGTCGGGCACTTGCCGGGCGGCTTCGGCGTCGCCACCGTGATCGCCTGCGTGCTGTTCGGCTCCATCTCCGGATCGAGCGTGGCGATGGCAGCCGCGATGTCGGTGATCGCAATCCCGGAGATGAGAAAGCGGGGCTACCCCGACTGGCTCTCGGGGGGGCTGGTGGCGACCGCCGGCGGCATCGCCATCCTGATCCCGCCGAGCATCCCGCTGCTGATCTACGGCATCGTCACCGAGACTTCGATCATCCGTCTCTTCTTCGCCGGCGTGATCCCGGGGCTGCTGCTCGCGCTGGGCAACATCATCACCATCATCGCGATCGCGATCTGGCTCAAGCTGCCGCGCGGCGGCAGGTTCGAGTTCGCACGGGTGAAGCGCGAGTCGAAATATGCGCTGCCTGCCCTCGGCATGCCGGTGGTCATCCTGGGCGGCCTCTACGGCGGCCTGTTCACGCCCACCGAGGCCGCTGCCGCGGCCTGCGGCTACGCGATGGTCTACGGCCTGATCGTCGGCCGCGGCGAATTCGTGCGCCAGCTGCTGCCCACGGCGATGCGCGCGATGAACCTGACGGGCGTGATCATGTTCCTGATCGGCAGCGTGGGCGTGTTCCAGTTCCTCGCCGCCAACATGTACTGGCCGCAGAAGATCACCGACACCATCGTCGGCTGGGGCCTCACCCCACTCGGCTTCGTCTTCGCCTACATGGGCGTGCTGCTGATCCTCGGCATGTTCGTCGACGGCGTGGCGATGATCCTGCTCACCGTGCCGGTCATCTTCCCGGTCGCCTACGCGATGAAGATCGACCCGGTGGCCCTCGGCATCATGCTCACGCTGAACATCGAGATGGGCGTGGTCACCCCGCCGGTGGGCCTGAACCTGTTCGCCGTGAGCGGGACGTCCAAGATCTCGCTGCAGGACGTGGTCAAGGGGACGATTCCGTTCTTCATCGGCGATGGCCTGGTGCTGCTAGGGGTGATTTTCTTCCCGGAGCTCGCCACCTGGCTGCCCGACATGCTGGTCACCGACGCCTTCAAGTCCTAGCCGGCGTCCGCGCGCCAGAGCTGGGCGTGCAGCGCCGCTTCGAGCTCGACTGCCCGAGCGGTCGCGGCGCCGAGGCGGGCGTGCGCGATGAGGCGCGTGAGCTGGGTGTTGGTGCGCGAGATGGACCGCAGCAGGCTGCGGTGAATCGCGTGGTGCAGGCTCACCGTGGCGCCCGAATTGCCTTCGTAGAGCTCCATGAACGCCGCGCGCGGCAGCTCGAGCAGGCAGCAGGCCTCGCGCGCGCGCGCATGGTTCGCGCGTGGCGCGCCCGTGATCACCGCCATGAAGCCGACGAGTTCGCCGGGCCCCGCAATGGCGACGCGGCGCTGCATCGCCTCGTTCCGGGTGAAGATTTCCAGGGCGCCGCGCGGCAGCTCCAGGACCTTGCCGAGCGACAAGAGCTCGTCGGCCTCGTCGGCGTCGAAGCCCTCGAAGAACGGCAGCACCGGCACGAAGGCCTTCCAGTCGAAGGACGCGTGGCGCGAGCGCTTGACGCCTGCGAGCGGGTCGCCCGCGGGCGCGGCATCCGCGTACGGGCGGTCCTCGCCAGCGGGATGCTCCTGCACGCGCGCATTCAGCGCACGCAGCCGGTCGGCGAGCGTGCGCGTGATCGCGCGCTGGGTCTCGAGCGCGGCGATCTCTCGGCTCGCCACCAGCGCGCGGAAATCGTCGCGGCCGATGAACCAGGCGTCCACGTTGGACTGCGCGACCACGGTCGCCGAGGCGACGCCGCACTCGATGAGCGCCATTTCGCAGAACATGTCGCCGTCGCGGAACTGCGCCACCGTGAGCGCGCCGCCGCCCGGCAGCGCGACGCGCGCCTCGACCGCGCCGGCGCGGATCAGGAAGGCGCCGCGCGAAACTTCGCCCTGCCGGACGAGCTCGGCGCCCTTCAAGAACGAGACTTCGCGCGCGACCGCGAGCAGGTGCGCGAACGGGTTCGCAGCCGCAGCCATGGATCCTCCTGCCGACCAGTCTACTCGCGGTAAACTGCCGCGCAACCCTAAGAGGAGATCTTCGGACCATGAACCCTGTCTTGAAATCGCTGTTGGCCTGCGTTGCGTTTGCCGCGGCGACTGCCCAGGCGCAATACCCGAATCGGCCGATCAAGTTCGTCATGGCCTACCCGCCGGCGGGCAGCTCGGACGTGCTCGCGCGGCCGATCGCCAACGAAATGACCAAGGGACTCGGCCAGCCGGTGCTGATCGAATACAAGCCGGGCGCGGGCTCGACCATCGCCGCCGATTTCATCGCCAAATCGCCGCCCGACGGCTATGCCATCGTGCTGCTGCTGACCGCGCACGCGGTCAACGCCACGCTGATGCCCAAGCTGCCCTACGACACGCTCAAGGACTTCACGCCGATCACGCTGGCGGCCGTGGCACCGCTGGTGGTGGAAGTGCACGCGGACTCGCCGATCCGCACGGTGCGCGAGCTCATCGAGGCGGCGAAATCCAGCAAGAGCAAGCTCAACTACGCCTCCGCGGGCCCCGGCAACACCAGCCACCTGGCGGTGGAGCTTTTCAAGATGACGGTTGGCGTGGACATGACGCACGTCCCCTACAAGGGCAGCGGCCCGGCGATCACGGCGATCCTCGGCCGCGAAGTGGACCTCATGTTCGACGCCATCGGCTCGTCGCTGCCGCAGATCCAGGCCGGCAAGTTCCGCGCCATCGCGGTCACCACCGCCGCGCGCGCGGCCGTGCTGCCCAACGTGCCCACGGTGATCGAGTCCGGCGTGCCGGGCTTCGACGTGTCGGTGTGGTACGGCGTGTTCGCCGCCGCGGGCACGCCCGCGCCCATCGTGCAGAAGCTGAATGCCGAGTTCGTCCGGGCGATGAACGTGCCCGAGGTGAAGAAGATCATCGAAAGCTCGGGTTACCAGGTGGTCGGCTCGACGCCCGCACAGCTCGATGCGCACGTGCGCGCCGAGATCCCGCGCTGGGCGAAAGTCGTCAAGGCGGCCGGCGTCACCGTGCAATAGCGCGGCGCTCGCCGACGGGCGCGACGCATGAATCATCCCAGCGAACGCATCCAGCCCGAGCGCCTGCTGCAGGTGGTCGCGGCGGTGGCGAAGGAGGCGCGGCCGAACGTCGAGCCGCACCCGGCGCTCGACAGCTCGCTCGAGAAGGAGCTCGGCCTGGACAGCCTCGCGCGCGTCGAACTGGTGCTGCGGCTGGAGAAGGAGTTCGACGTCGCGCTGCCCGAGCAGGCGCTCGCCACCAGCGAGACGCCGCGCGACCTGCTGCGTTTTCTGCTGGCCGGCGCCGGCCGGGCGCCCGCGTCCGCGCGGCTTGCCGCCAATGCAATCGCCGTCCAGACCTCGCAGGGCGAGGCGGTGCGCGCCCCCAGCGAAAGCCAGGCGCACACACTCACCGAGGCGCTGGAGTACCACGTCGAGCGCCAGCCCGACCGCCTCACGGTGTTCATGTACGAAGAGCAGAACGAGTATCCGCTCACCTACAGGGCGCTCTGGGACGGCGCGCTCGGCTACGCGGCGAATCTATGGCAGGCGGGCCTGCAGCCGGGGCAGATGGTGGCGATCATGCTGCCCACCTCCAGGGACTATCTGTTCTCCTTCTACGGCGTGCTGCTCGCGGGCGGCGTGCCGGTGCCGCTCTACCCGCCGGCCCGGCTGACCACCATCGAGGACCACATGACGCGCCATGTGAGCATCCTCAAGAGCGCCGGCCCGTCGATCATGATCACCATTCCCGAGGCGAAGCCGCTCGCCTGGCTGCTGCGCGCGCAGGTGGAATCCCTGCGGGCGATCCTGGTACCCGAAGACCTGAAATCCCCGTCGGACAAGAAGTTCGTCCCGTTCCATTGCAAGCCCGGTGACATCGGCTTTCTGCAGTACACCTCGGGCAGCACGGGCACGCCCAAGGGCGTGGTGCTGTCGAACGCCAATCTGATGGCCAACGTGCGCGCCATGGGTGCGGCGGTGAACGCGAATCCGGCTGACGTGTTCGTGAGCTGGCTGCCGCTGTACCACGACCTCGGGCTGATCGGTGCCAACTTCGCCTCCCTGGTGCTCGGTTTTCCCACGGTATTGATGTCGCCGCTCGCCTTCCTGTCGCGGCCCGTGAGCTGGATGCGCGCCATCCACCGCCATCGCGGCACCATGTCCGGCGGCCCGAACTTTTCCTTCGAGCTGTGCCTGCGGCGCATCGCCGACGAGGACATGGAGGGCATCGACCTGTCGAGCTGGCGCTTCGCCTTCAACGCCGCCGAGCCGGTCAGCCCGGAGACCATCGTCCAGTTCGAGAAGCGCTTCGCAAAGTGGGGGCTGCGCAAGAACTGCCTGTCGCCTTCCTATGGCCTGGCGGAGTCCTCGGTGGGCGTGGCGATCACCGTGCCGGGCACGCCTTGGCGCGCGGACCGCCTGGATCGCGCGCGCTTCTCGCGCACGGGGGAGGCGGTCGCAGCGAGCCCCGAGGACGCCTCGCCGTTGATCGTGATCGGCTGCGGTACGCCGATTCCCGGACACGATATCCGCGTGGTGGACGCGGCCGGTATGGAACTGCCCGACCGCCGGGAAGGCCTGCTGCAGTTCCGCGGCCCCTCCTCCACTTCCGGCTACTACCGCAATCCCGAGGGGACCAAGACGCTGTTCGACGGCGAGTGGGTGAACACCGGCGACCGCGCCTATTTGTCCGAGGGCACGCTGTTCCTCACCGGCCGCGAGAAGGACATCATCATCCGCGGCGGCCGCAACATCAGCCCCTACGAGCTCGAGCAGGCGGTGGGCGACCTCGCCGGCGTGCGCCGCGGCTGCGTCGCGGTATTCGGCAGTCTCGACCCGGCCACCGGCACCGAGCGCGTGGTGGTGCTGGCCGAGATGCGCGAGTCCGGCAGTTCGCGCCATGACGACCTGAAGCGCATGATCAACGAGCTCGCGGTGACCCTGACCGGCGCGCCCGCCGACGACATCGTGCTCGCGCCGCCGGCCACGGTGCCGAAGACCTCCAGCGGCAAGATCCGGCGCAACGCGGCGCGCGAGTTCTACGAGCGCGGCCCCACGTCGGTGCGGCCCTCGGCGGTCTGGCTGCAGTTCCTGCGCCTGCTGCTCGCCGGCGCCGGCCCGCAGCTGCGCCGCGGCCTGGTCGCCGCCGTCGGCCTGGCGTTCGCGCTGCGCGGCTACCTCGTGTTCGGCGTGTTGTTCCCGTTCGCGTTCCTCGCCGCGCTGCTCGTCCCCGGCAAAGGCTGCTGGACCGTGGGCCGCGCGGTGTGCCGGCTGTTCCTCGCGCTCTCGGGCATCCCGCTCGCGGTGAGCGGCCGACAGCACCTGCAGGGCGGCGCGCCCGCCGTGCTCGTGGTCAACCACACCAGCTATCTGGACGCTGTGGCGCTGGTCGCGCTGCTGGGCGACCCGCGCTTCGCCTTCGTCGCCAAGCGCGAATTCCTGGCCAGCTTCCTCATGGCGCGTCTGCTCGCGGGCTTCGGCACGCAGTTCATCGAGCGCTTCGACATTGCCAAGAGCGCCGAGCACGCGAGCGAGATGGTCGAGGCGGTGAAGCGCGGCGTGTCGCTGGTGGTGTTCGCCGAAGGCACGCTCACGCGCCGCACCGGGCTCATGGCGTTCCGCACCGGCGCCTTCCAGGCCGCCGCGCAGGCCGGCGTGCCGGTGATTCCGGTCGCGCTGCGCGGCCTGCGCTCGGTGATGCGCGACGGCACCTGGTACCTGCGCCGCGCCGCGGTCTCGGTCACGATCGCGGCGCCGATCCGGCCGGAGGGCACGGACTGGGCCGCGGCGATCGAGATGCGCGACGCGGCGCGCGCCGAGATCCTGCGCCATTGCGGCGAGCCGGACCTGATGACCGGCCGCATGGCCGACACTGCCGAGCACGACTGAGGCGGTGGACTACCAGTTGATGAAGCTGGTCCATATGACGTGCGCGCTGCTCAGCATCGCCGGCTTCGTGATGCGCGGCGCGCTCATGCTGCGCGACTCCACCCTCCTGCAAATGCGCTTCACGCGCGTTGCGCCGCACGTGGTGGA
Organism: Burkholderiales bacterium; assembly: GCA_049651845.1. GTDB lineage: Bacteria > Pseudomonadota > Gammaproteobacteria > Burkholderiales > SG8-39 > RBG-16-66-20. The sequence continues at coordinate 27,441 of JBASCW010000085.1, forward strand.
CACCTTGCTGCTCGCGAGCGCGATCGTGCTCGCCTGGCAGAGCAGCCAGTACCCCTTCGCGCAGGCCTGGCTCACCGCCAAGCTGCTTGCGCTCGTCGCCTACATCGCGCTCGGCACCGTCGCGCTCAAGCGCGGCCGCAGCAAGAACGTGCGCACGGTCGCATTCTGGCTCGCGCTCCTGGTCGTGCTCTACATCTTGTCGGTCGCGTTCACGCGCGATCCGGTCGGCTTTTTCAGACTGGATTGAGCAACCCCGATCGGCTCGGGGTCATACGCTGAAAACGGCTTGATGCATATCAAATCCGATGCCTGAGCGAATCAGTAGGATTTGGCCACCCGCATGGCCACGCTCCTGAAAATCGAAGACGGCGATTCGCGGCCGCCCGCGCAGCCGTTCGCGCTGTGGGCGCTCGGCTTCCGACCGCTCTACCTCGGCGCCGGAATCTTCGCCGCGGTCTCGATCGGCGCCTGGGTGGCGCAGTTCCTCGGCTGGCACGGCGGCCTCTGGCAGTCTGGCCCGCTCTGGCACGCGCACGAGATGATCTTCGGCTTCGCGTTCGCGGTAATCGTGGGTTTCCTCTTCACCGCCGTGCGCAACTGGACCGGACGCCCGACGCCCGAGGGTGCAACCCTCGCTGCGATCGTCGCGCTCTGGCTGGCGGCGCGCGTGCTGCTCGCCCTTGGCATGCCGCTCGCGTCCGCCGCCGCCGATGCCGCCTTTGCCGCGGCCGCCGCCTGGGGAATCGGCCGGCCGATCGCGCAAGCGCGCAACACGCGCAACGCGTTCTTCGTCGCGCTGCTGCTGGCGTTCGGCGCTGCCAACGTCGCCTTTCACCTCGCGATGGCGGGCGCGCTCGAAGTCTCGCCGCGGCGCTTGGTGCAACTGGGCCTCGACCTGGTCCTGGTGGTGATGGTGGTGATGGGAGGCCGCGTGATCCCGATGTTCACCGCCAGCGCGCGCCAGGTGCGCGTGCGGCGGCTGCCCTGGATCGAGGCCACGGCGCTCGGCAGCGTCCTCGCCCTGCTCGCGGGCAGCCTCGCGGGCCTGCCGGACCTCGCACTCGCCGCCTGCGCCGCGTTCGCCGCCTGCGCGCATGCTGCGCGCATTGCGCTGTGGCGGCCCTGGGCCACGCTCGGCCACCCGATCCTTTGGATCCTGCACGCCTCGTACGCGTGGATCGTCATCCACCTGGCGCTGCGCGCACTTGCGCTCGGCGGCCTGCTCGCGCCGAGCGCCGCGACGCACGCGCTCACCGTGGGCGCGATCGGCGGCCTGATCCTGGGCATGATGACGCGCACCGCGCGCGGGCACACCGGCCGCCCGCTTCAGGCAAGCGGCACGGAAACGGCGGCTTACGCGCTGATCCAGCTCGCCGCGATCGTGCGCGTGCTCGTGCCGGTCGCGGCGCCCGCGCTCACGCTGGCCTCGATCGGGCTCTCGGGCGCGCTCTGGACGCTCGGCTTCGGCGCCTTCGTCGTCAAGTTCTGGCCGATCCTCACGCGCGCGCGCGCCGACGGGCGCCCGGGCTAGCGCGCCAGACCTGCGCGCTCAGTACTTGACCGAGCAGCCGTACGGCGTGGTGCTCGCGGTCGAGACCGGCTTGCCGGCCATCGACGCCTCGAGCGCGACGCGCAGGTAGTTCTTCGCCGTCTTCACGTCGGCCGGGTTGCTCGAGCGCTTGTCGTCGATCGCGCCCACGTACACCAGCGTGCCCTTCGGGTCGATCACGTACATGTGCGGCGTGGTGACCGCGCCGTAGAGCCGGCCCACCTTGCTGTCGCGGTCGAGCAGCGTCCCGGTGTGCGCGGCGCACGCCATCGCTACCGAGCTGCCTACTTGATGGCGATCGGATTGACGATCGCCTGCACCGCGCCGGTGACGCGCGACGGTCCGAGCGTGAACAGGAACTCCCAGGCCTTGTCCTTGACCATCTCCTCGGTGTTCATGTTCTCCAGGATGTAGATGCCGTTCATCGGCAGCAGGATCTGGTGCACCTCGAACACGCCCTGGTTCGGCTCGAAGGGAATCACCTCGAGCCCCCAGGTATCGGCGCCCACCGCCGCCACGCCCCGTGCGGCGAGGAACTTCGCGCCGCCCACGCCCAGACCCGGCTCCACCGATCCGTAGCGCTTGTTGTCCTTGCCGATGAGCTTGGTCCAGCCGGTATAGAACAGCACCACGTCGCCGCGGTCGATGCTCTTCACGCCCTGCTTCTTCATCGCACCCTCGATCTCAGCCTGATTGAAGGCGGTTCCCTCTTTGACGATGTCGGTCTTGAAGTAGCCTGCCATGTCGAGCAGGATGCCACGCGTCGCGAAGGGCGGAAATTTCTCGATGCCCAGCTTGGTGAGCCCGCCCGCCTGCGCGAAATCCTGCGCCTTGTTGCAGTTGTAGTAGACGTTGTCGATGCCGATGTGGCCTAGGCCGTCCAGCTGCGAGCCGATTCCCACCCAGCCCATGATGATGTCGTCGTTGTAGGTGGTCTTGGTCGGCCCAAGCGTACTGCCCGCTGTCTGCCCGGGCTGCACGATTGATATCGAGAAGGTGCGCGGCGGGAAGGCCGGCGTGTCCTTGTTGGTCTCGATGCCCAGCGCATAGGCTTTGCCGCGCGTAATGGTCTTCACGCCCTGCAGCGTCTTCTCAGGCGTGACGTAGTTGGCGTTGCCGACCTGGTCGTTGGGGCCGAACTTCGAGGGAAAGCACGTCTGCTGCTGGGCTTGCGCGCCGAGAGCAAAGGCGGCGCCGATCGCGAGCGCAGCGAATCTTGCCTTGTGCATGGTGTCCTCCAGGAGAGAAAAGGCGTTGGACGTCAGGCCGTAAACCGGCCTGCATTCATTCTAACGCCGGAAATCCGCGCGTTCGAGCAGCCAGGACACCGCGAAGCCGAGCACCAGCCCCCAGAAGGCGGCGCCGATGTTGAACAGCGTCACGTCGGCCACCGTGACGAGGAAGGTCACCAGCGCGCCGAGCGCGAACTTGCCGCTGCCGAAGGACACCGTGAACGCGGTCTGCAGCACGCGCAGCATCGCCAGGCCGCCGAGCGCCGCGATGAACGCGGGCGGCGTGGCGAGCAGCAGGCGCGTGAAGAACGGCGACAGGGCCGCGAACACGAGCGCCAGCGCGCCTACGAACACGCCCGCCGTGTAGTGCCGGTGCCGCTCGCCCGAGGCCGAGACGATCGCGTTCACCGGGCCGGTCAGGCAGGTCGAGACCGAGCCGACGAACGCGATGGCGATCGACCCCGCTCCGCAGGCGGCCGCGATGGCGTCGATCGGCGGCTTGTGGCCCGCGGCCGTGAGCACCGCGAAGCCCTGGCCGTTCTGCACCACCAGCACCGTGATCGCGAGCGGCACCACCAGTTCGAGCATCGCCTGCCAGGAGAACGCGGGCAGGTAGAGGTTGGGCGAGGCGAATGCGAACAGCGTCTCCGGCGGCTCGAAGCGGCCGAAAATCCAGATCGCGATCGCTCCTGCCACCAGCGCACCGAGCACCGGCGGAAGAAGATGGCTGAGCCGTTTTTCATAGGACAGAAAAATAAATGCCAACACCATGGGCGCGGCGACCCAGACGTCGTCGCGCACCGCGAACACCAGGTTCAGGCCGAAGCGCAGGAACACGCCGGCGACCATCGCCATCACGATCGGCATCGGCGCCGCCTCGGTCAGGCGCCGCACCCAGCCCGAGAGCCCAAGCGCGAGCATCAGCACGCCGGTGGCGATGAAGGCGCCCACCACCTCGGCGAAACTCAGGTGGCCGAGCGCAGGCCCTACGAGCACCGCCCCGGGGATGGTCCAGAAATACACGAGCGGCTGGCGGTAGCGCAGGCAGAACGCGAGCGAGAGCAGCCCGCCGGCGAAGAACGCGCCGAAGATCCAGGAGGCGAGGTCCGACTCGCTCAAGCCGCCCTGCGCGCCCACCGCGAGGATCACCGCCACCGGGCCGGTGGTGGCGAAGATGAACGCGATCAGCCCGTTGACGGCATAGACGCCGCCGAAATCCGCGGCGAACCGGCGCAGCATCGGCTTGAGCGCGGCCCGGCTACCGCAGGGCCGACTTCAGCAGCTTGCCCATCTCCGCGGGGTTCTTCGTCACCTTGATGCCGCAGGCATCCATGACCGAGAGCTTTTCCTGCGCAGTGCCCTTGCCGCCGGAGATGATCGCGCCCGCATGGCCCATGCGCTTGCCGGGCGGCGCGGTGACGCCGGCGATGAAGCCCACCACCGGCTTCTTCATGTTGGCCTTCACCCATTGCGCCGCGTTCTCCTCGTCCGAGCCGCCGATCTCGCCGATCATGATCACGGCATCGGTGTCCGGGTCGTCGTTGAAGAGCTTGAGCACGTCGATGTGTTTCATGCCGTTCACCGGGTCGCCGCCGATGCCGACCGCCGTGGACTGGCCGATGCCGAGCTCGGTGAGCTGGCCCACCGCCTCGTAGGTGAGCGTGCCGGAGCGCGACACCACGCCGACGCGTCCCTTCTTGTGGATGTGGCCCGGCATGATGCCGATCTTGATTTCCTCGGGCGTGATCACGCCGGGGCAGTTCGGGCCCACCAGCAGGCTGCGCCGGTTCTGCTTGCGCATGCGCTCGCGCACCTCGATCATGTCGCGCACCGGGATGCCCTCGGTGATGCAGATCACGAGGTCCAGGTCGGCCTCCACCGCCTCCCAGATCGCCGCCGCGGCGAAGGGCGGCGGAACATAGATGACCGAAGTGTTCACGCCGAGCTTTTCTTTTGATTCCTTTACAGAACCAAAGATGGGTATTCCCTCGAAATTCTCCCCCGCCTTCTTCGGATTCACGCCCGCGACGTAGCAGTTCCTGCCGTTGGCGTAGGCGCGGCTGGTCTGCGTGTGGAACATGCCGGTCTTGCCCGTGATGCCCTGCGTCACCACGCGGGTGTTCCTGTTGATGAGAATGCTCATTTCTTCTTCCTCCGCGCCACCTTCTTCTTGGGTTTCGCTTTGGGCCTGGGTTTCGCCTTGGGCCTGGGTTTCGCCTTCTTCTTTTTCAAGGCCGCAACCACCTTCTTCGCCGCATCCGCCATGTTGTCGGCCGAGATGATCGGCAGCCCGGAATCCTTGAGGATCTTCTTGCCGATGTCCTCGTTGGTGCCCTTCATGCGCACCACGAGCGGCACCGCGAGATGCACCTCGCGCGCCGCGGCGACGATGCCGGAGGCGATGGTGTCGCATTTCATGATGCCGCCGAAGATGTTGACCAGGATCGCCCGCACCTTCTTGTTCGACAGCATGATCTTGAACGCGGCGGTCACCTTCTCGGCGGTCGCGCCGCCGCCCACGTCGAGGAAGTTCGCCGGCGAGCCGCCAAACAGCTTGATGGTGTCCATGGTCGCCATGGCGAGGCCCGCGCCGTTCACCATGCAGCCGATCGCGCCGTCGAGCGAGATGTAGTTCAGGTCGTACTTCGAGGCCTCGATCTCGAGCGGGTCCTCCTCGTCGAGATCGCGCATCGCCACGATGTCGGGATGGCGAAACAGCGCGTTGTCGTCGAAGTTGAGCTTGGAATCGAGCGCCACCACCCTGCCATCGCCGGTGAGGATCAGCGGGTTGATCTCGGCGAGCGAGGCGTCGGTCTCCCAGAAGCACCGGTACAGCGACTGCAGCAGGGCGCCCGCCTGCCGCAGCGCGCCCTCGGGCACGCCGATCTTGCGCGCGACGCCCTGCGCCTCGGCGTCGGTCAGCCCGGCGGCCGGATCGACGAACACCTTGTGGATCTTCTCGGGCGTCCTGGCGGCGACTTCCTCGATGTCCATGCCGCCCTCGGAGGAGGCCATCAGCACGACCTTCTGCGTGCCGCGGTCCACCACCATGCCAACGTAGAGCTCCTTCTTGATGTCGGCGCCCTCTTCGATGAGCAGGCGCCGCACCTTCTGGCCGCCCGCGCCCGTCTGGTGCGTGACGAGCTGCATGCCGAGGATCTTGCCCGCCAGCGACTTCACCTCGGGCAGCGATCTTGCGACCTTGACGCCGCCGCCCTTGCCGCGGCCGCCGGCGTGGATCTGCGCCTTCACGACCCAGACGCTGCCGCCCAGCTTCTTGGCGGCCTCGACAGCCTCGTCGACGCTGAAGCATGGAACGCCGCGCGGCGTCGGCACGCCGAATTTGCGGAACAGTTCCTTGCCCTGGTACTCGTGGATTTTCATGCGGCGGCGCTCTCCCTGGAGCGCCGCATATTAGCATCGCCCCGCGCGCCGAAATCATTGACGCGGATCATGCAGGGTCGCCGCGGTGCAGCGGCCCCCGGAAATAGGAGGCCGGGCATCCGCACCCAGGAGGAATTCGCGTGCCCGGTTAGACTTTCCGGAAGACGAGCACCGCGGCGATCAGCGCCACCACGCTCGCACCCCACAGCGGCAGGCGCGTCGCGGCAAGCCAAATCAAATGAATGTAGGCGGCGAGCAGCAGCGAGATGAACAGGCGGTCGCCGCGCGTGGTGCGGATCAGCAGGATGCCGCGGCGCGGCGCGCCGCCCGGCGCAAAGCGCTCCCACAGGCTCATGCCGGCGAGCAGCAACGCGATGACCGCAAAGAACAGCGCGGTCTGCCACGTCCATGCCATCCAGCTCAGGTCCATGCGCACGCTCCTCGCCGCACGAGATCAGACGCGTCCAAGCGAGAACCCCTTGGCGATGTAGTTGCGCACGAAATAGATCACGAACGCGCCCGGCACCATGGTGAGCGCACCGGCCGCCGCGAGCAGGCCCAGTTCGTAGCCCGAGCTGCTCGCGGTGCGGGTCATGGTCGCGGCTATCGGCTTGGCCTCGACCGAGGTGAGCGTCTTGGCGAGCAGCAGCTCGACCCAGGAAAACATGAAGCAGAAGAAGGCCGCCACGCCGATGCCGGCGGCGATGGCGGGCACGAAGATCTTCAGGAAGAAGGCCCAGAACGGGTAGCCGTCGACGAACGCCAGCTCGTCCAGCTCGCGCGGCACGCTCGACATGAAGCCCTCGAGGATCCAGACCGCGAGCGGGATGTTGAATAGGCAATGCGCCAGCGCGACCGCCACGTGCGTGTCGAACAGGCCGATCGCCGAATAGAGCTGGAAGAACGGCAGCGCGAACACCGCGGCGGGCGCCATGCGGTTGCTGAGCAGCCAGAAGAACAGGTGCTTGTCGCCGAGGAAGCGGTAGCGCGAGAAGGCATAGGCCGCCGGCAGCGCCACGCTAACCGACAGCACGGTGTTGGCCACCACGTAAATGAGCGAATTCACGTAGCCCATGTACCAGGTCCGGTCGGTGAAGATCTTGCGGTAGTTGTCGAGCGTGAACTCGCGCGGCCAGGGCGCGAAGCCGCCGAGGATTTCGTTGGTAGTCTTGAACGACATGACGAGCAGCCAGTAGATCGGCAGCATGAGGAACAGGATGTAGAGCGCCGGCACAAGCCACCGCAGCCGCCTCATGCCTGCTCCTCGCCCTGAGTCATGACCTGGTAGAACAGCCAGGACAGCAGCAGGATGATAAGAAAATAGATGAGCGACATCGCCGCCGCGGGCCCGAGATCGAATTGCCCGAGCGCGATCTTCACCAGATCGATCGACAGCAGCGTGGTCGCGTTGCCCGGACCACCGCCCGTGAGCACCACCGGCTCGGTGTAGATGTTGAAGCTGTCCATGAAGCGCAGCAGCACGGCGATCGTCAGTACGTGCCTGAGCTTGGGCAGCTGCACGTGGCGGAACACCGCCCAGGCCGACGCACCGTCGATCTTCGCCGCCTGGTAATAAGCGTCGGGGATCGCACTGAGCCCCGCGTAGCAGAGCAGCGCGACCAGCGAGGTCCAGTGCCACACGTCCATCGCCACCAGCGTGGCCCAGGCCGCGAGCGGCTGGCGCGTGTAGTTGTAATCCAGGCCGAGGTGATTCAGTGTCCAGCCGAGCATTCCGATGTCCGGCAGCGCGAAGATGTTCCACATGGCACCGACGACATTCCAGGGAATCAGCAGCGGCATCGACATCAGCACCAGGCACAGCGAGGCCCAGGCGCCCCGGCGCGGCATGGCCAGCGCGATGGCCACGCCGAGCGGCACCTGGATCGCAAGCACGATCGCAGTGAACAGCAGCTGGCGCTTGAGCGCATCGTGGAAGCGGCCCGAATGCACCACCTCGCTGAACCACTTCACGCCCTCGAAGAAGAAGCGGTTGTTGCCGAAGGTTTCCTGCACCGAGTAGTTGACCACCGTCATGAGCGGAATCACGGCGTTGAAACCCACCAGCAGCACCACCGGCAGCACCAGCCACCACGCTTTCTGGTTCACAGCCCTGGCGCTCACGGCTGCTGCGGGCCGGCGAGCCAGCCGTCCAGGTAGAGGTTGGTGTAGGCCGGATCGAAGCGCACGCGCGCCGCGCCCGACGGCACAGGGTCGCGCTCGCCAGCAAGCACGCGGATCGTGGTCGCGCCATGGCGCGTTTCGACGATCTGGTGGCGCCCCGCGTCGCTCGTGCGAACGACCTCGACCGGGATGCCCTCCCCGTCAAAGCGCACGAATTCGGGCCGCACCCCGATCTGCGTGCGTCCACCCGCACCCGACCGCGGCACTGCGTTCGCCGTGCGCAGCGCGTGGCCGTCGAAACGCGCCACGCCGTCGTCGATCACGCAGGGCAGCAGGTTCATCCCGGGCGAGCCGATGAAATGGCCGACGAAGGTATGGCGCGGCCGCTCGAACAGCTCCACCGGCGTGCCGACCTGCACCACCCTGCCTTCGTGCATGACCACCACCCGGTCGGCGAAGGTCATCGCCTCGGTCTGGTCGTGGGTCACGTAGATCATGGTGACGCCGATGCGCTGGTGCAGCTCCTTGAGCTTGGAGCGCAGCCGCCATTTCAGGTGCGGGTCGATCACGGTCAGCGGCTCGTCGAACATGATGACGTTGACGTCCGGGCGCACCAGGCCGCGGCCCAGCGAGATCTTCTGCTTGCCGTCGGCGGTCAGCCCCGCAGCGCGCTGCGCCAGCATCGGCTCGAGGTCGAGCAGGGCGGCAATTTCGCGCACGCGCGCGCGCACCTGCGGCTCCGGCATGCCGCGGTTGCGTAGCGGAAACGCGAGGTTGTCGTGGACCGTCATGGTGTCGTAGACGACCGGAAACTGGAATACCTGCGCGATGTTGCGCTCGTTCGGCGCGCTGGCGGTCACGTCCCGGTCGTCGAACAGGATGCGCCCCAGCGTGGGCCGCAGCAGCCCGGAAACGAGACTACTGAGAATTACCTAACCGTGTGACACTAGATCAGCTCAGCCTGGGTCCAGCAAGCGGCGATGATCGCGGAGCGCCGTTGTGCGGATTTGAGCCGGCCGCGCGCGGTGTGTTTCAGCTCGGC
>JBASCW010000086.1:0-20569 GCA_049651845.1 Burkholderiales bacterium
CTCGCCATGCAGGCACAGCTAAGCGTCTTGGAAATTGGCGACAACCCGACGCTGTTGCGCTCCTTCCTACGCCACTGCCCTCTCTCTTTGCCTAAAATAGGACATTAGTTATGCAGCAATCATTAGCTACGCGCTGGTCCTTCTAGCTTCTGGCGGCTTGTCTGCTGCTCACGCTTTCGTCCCCTTCGCTACGGCTGAGGGGCGAAAGAAAGGGACAGCATCAAGCCGCGCTGGGCAGCGCGTTTCGGACTACAGGATTGACGGCGACGCGACGGGCCGCGTCGGGTATTTGCAACCGCGTGACAGGGGGCCTGGTGCGTGTGTTGCGCGGAAGTGTTACCTGTGTCCGCTCATCTCGACTCGTGCGGTTGGTGTGCGTTTTGTCGAGGATAAGTTGCGGGGTGGCAGGCGCATGCCTCGCCCCGCCCCGCATGGATCAATTCCTCCAGGATTCCGCAGTCGGCGACGCGATGGCCAGACTCGCATTGAGAATTGAGGTTGGATAACTGCTTTTCGAGGAGTTCTAGCGCAGTTCGCTTGGTGCGGATGCGGTCCAGGTGTGCTCGTACCATTGCGTTCACTTCGTCGCAGGACACCCCTTTGTCGCCTGAGAGCGCAATCAAGCGTTTTACGTCTGCAAGCGGTATGTCGAGAGACCGGCAGTGCCGGACAAACTGCATTCGTTCCAAGTGCGACGGGCCGTAGTTCCGATACCCGGATGCATTGCGCGATGGGGCCTCGATCAGGCCTTCCTTCTCGTAGTAGCGGACGGTCTGTACGTCCACGCCAGCCTGTTCTGCCAATTCGCCTATGCGCATCGGGGTCTTTCCGGGAGGGGCTTGACCCGATAGTAGCTACAGGGTTTGCAATCCGCAAAGCATGAACATAGAGACAGGTGCACGCTGCGCCTGCGAAGCTGCTCCGGCCTCGCAGGCGTCCGCAGCCCAACAACCGGACACAGCAGGCGCCCGGCGGGACGTGCTTCGCGTCGAAAAAATGGACTGTCCCACTGAAGAGGCCTTAATTCGCGACAGTATTTCTCGCCTGCCGGGCGTCGCGTCCCTGGAATTCAACCTTGTCCACCGCAAGCTCTCTGTGGTTCACAATCTTGCGGATCTCGCTCCCGTGTTGGCGAAACTTCAGTCGATCGGCATGGAGGCCGTGGTCGAGCCTCCCGCCGATGCGAACGCAGCGCAGCCGGCGCGTTCCTCGGTATCGCGCCGGCAATGGTGGGCGATGGCGCTCGCCGGCACGAGCGCCGTGCTCGCGGAGGCGCTTGCCTGGCGGACGGGCGACGAGTCCGCGCCGGGCGCGATCGCGCTCGCGCTCCTGGCTGTTGCCCTGGGTGGCTTCGACACCTACAAGAAGGGCTGGATCGCGATCCGCAACGGCAACCTGAACATCAACGCGCTCATGTCCGTCGCGGTGACGGGCGCGATGCTCATCGGCCAGTGGCCGGAGGCCGCGATGGTGATGTTCCTGTTCGCGCTGGCCGAACTGATTGAAGTGCTGTCGCTCGATCGCGCGCGCAATGCGATCCGCGCGCTGCTGGCGCTGGCGCCCGAGACCGCGAACGTGCAGCGTGACGACGGCACCTGGAGCGTCGTCGAAGCGAACCGCGTCGAGATCGGCGCGCGGGTGCGCGTCGCACCGGGCGAGCGCATACCGCTGGATGGCGAAGTGGTCTCCGGCCAATCGACCGTCAATCAGGCGCCCATCACCGGCGAAAGCATGCCGGTATCCAAGAACGCCCGCGACCCGGTGTTCGCGGGAACCATCAACGAAGCGGGTTCTTTCGAGTACCGGGTCACCGCCGCCGCGAGCCACTCGCTGCTGGCGAGGATCATCAAAGTCGTGGAGGAGGCGCAGGCCAGCCGCGCGCCCACGCAGCGCTTCGTCGACCGGTTCGCGCGGATTTACACGCCCGCGGTGTTCGTCGTGGCGGTGCTCGTCGCTCTCGTCCCGCCGCTCGCGTTCGGTCTGCCGTGGATGGACTGGATCTACAAGGCGCTCGTACTGCTCGTCATCGCCTGCCCGTGCGCGCTGGTGATTTCCACGCCCGTGACGATCGTGAGCGGCCTGGCGGCCGCGGCGCGGCACGGGATCCTGATCAAGGGCGGTGCTTACCTGGAGGACGGCCGCCATCTCGAGGTGCTGGCGCTGGACAAGACCGGAACCATCACGCAGGGAAAGCCTGTGGTCACGGACATCGTTCCGCTGAAGATGGCGGCGGCAGAAGGGCTGCATTTGGCGGCTGCGCTCGCGGCACGCTCGGACCACCCCGCGTCGTCCGCGGTCAGCGCGCACTGGAATGCGCAGTCCGGCGCCGCGGCGCCGGACGGCATTCGGGACTTTGCAGCGATCGCTGGGCGTGGCGTGAAGGGCCGCCTGGGCGAGCGCTGGCTGTTCCTGGGCAATCATCGGCTGGTGGAGGAATTGGGAATCTGCACGCCGGAGACCGAGACTGAGCTGGAAAGAATCGAGGCCCAGGGCAAGACGACCGTCGTGCTCTGCGACGACTCGTCACCCTTGCTCATGATCGGGGTCGCGGACACCCTAAGGGAGACCAGCCGGCAGGCGGTCGCCGAGCTGCATGCCCTGGGGGTGCGTACGCTGATGCTCAGCGGCGACAATGCGAAGACCGCCCGCGCGATCGCGACTGCCGCGGGCATCGACGACGCGCGCGGCGACCTGTTGCCGGAAGACAAGCTGAAGGCCATCGACGCGCTGCTTGCCGACGGCAGCGCAGTGGCCATGGTGGGTGACGGCATCAACGACGCGCCCGCGCTGGCGAAATCCACCATCGGATTCGCGATGGGTGCCGCGGGCACGGATACCGCGATCGAGACCGCGGACGTCGCGCTGATGGACGACGACCTGCGCAAGATCCCGCAGTTCATCCGGCTCAGCCGTCGCACGCGCGATATCCTGGTCCAGAACATCGCACTTGCCCTCGGCATCAAAGCGGTTTTTTTTGTGCTCGCATTTCTGGGCATGGCGACGCTCTGGATGGCGGTCTTTGCCGACATGGGGGCGAGCCTGATCGTGGTGTTCAACGGGTTGCGCCTTCTGGGATTCGAAGCCGCGTCCGCCGCCGGCGATCCGACGGCGCGGCAGTCCGCGGAAATCCGATAGAATCGACGTCATGGCTCGCCGCTGGGTCTCCATCTTTCTCGCCGCGCTTCTGCTGGCGAATCTCGCCGTGGGGCCTTCGGCCGTGCTGGCGGAAGTGCTGGAGCATGGCAATGAGGCGGTCCTGTTCGATTCGCAGAACCCGCCTATTGAACCGGCGCTCCTGCATTGTCCGCATGGTTGCGCTGGTCACATCGGCCAGCACTACCAGTGGCACGCATCGCCGGGTCCTCTTGCGCTTCAAGCAAACGTCTCGGAGCCCGCGGCATCCCCTGCCGATTCGGTTTCACCGCTGCACATTCCAACCCTGCCTTTCCGCCCACCGCTGACCGCGTCGATTCGGTCTTGAACTGAATCGGGGGCACGCCAACTGGCGCGCCTCGCAATGACGGAAAGGAATTGCCATGTTTGTCGTTTCGCGCGGCCTGAAGGCGCGCATTGTTATCGTTGCGTTGACGTTCGCCGCGCCTGGTGTCGCCGCGCAAAAGCTCACCCTGGAGGAGGCCTGGCGGCTTGCCGAACAGGCGAATCCGGTCCTGCGCTCCGCACGGGCCAACCGCTTTGCCGCCGAAGGTCAGTTGGCCGAGAGCGACGTCCTACTGCGCAACAATCCGACGGTCTCGTACGAGCCCAGCCGTCTTACGCCCAGGCACTCCGACGTATCGGGCCAGCGCTACCGCGAATGGAGTGCCAGCCTGTCGCAGACGTTCGAAATCGCCGGGCAGCAGCGCTGGCGCAGGGAAGCCGCGCAGCAGGACATCGCGTCCCTCGATTTTTCGGTCAGTGAACTGCTGCGCCAGTTGCGGGCCGATGTGGAAGAACGCTTCGTGCGCGTGCTCGCGTTGCAGGGCCGGGTGAATCTCGAGCGCGAGAACCTCGCCCTGGTCGAATCCGCCGCCGCAGTCATGGGCAAACGCGTCGCGGCGGGCGAAGCAAGCCGGCTCGAGGGCAACCTCGCAGCGGTGGAAGCGGAACGCACGCGCAATCAGCTCGGCCTTCTGGGCGAGAGCCTGACGAGCGCCCGTGCCGGGCTCGCGCAGGTGTTGCAGCTTGCCCCGGAAAGCCTGCCCGAGGCGACCGGCGATATTCAGCGCCGTGCGTCCTACAGCCGGGAGGCGCTGGTCGAAAGCGCGGGGAAACGCTCGCAACTCGCAGCCCTCGAGCGCCGCGAAACGGCCGCCCGCAGCCGGCTCGAACTCGAACGCGCATCGGTCTATCCCGACGTGACGCTGGGCGTAAACACCGGGCGCCAGGGGTCCGGCGCGCTGGGCGAGAAGGTGAATGTGGTCGGACTTTTCGTTTCGGTGCCGCTACCCGTGTTCCGGCGCAACCAGGCCGGCATCGGCAGGGCGATGACGGACTTGACGCAAGCCGAGGTCGAGCGCCAAGCCGCCATCCGCGATGCACGGGCCGCGGTGCTCGCGCAGTGGACCCGGGTCGAACAGTTGCGCCAGCGAACGGCCCGCTTGCGTGCCTCGGTATTGCCACCGCTTGAGGAAAACCTGCGGCTGTCGCAGAGCGCCTTCCGCGCGGGCGAGATCGGTCTGACCGAGCTGCTGCTGGTCAACCGGCAGGTGCTGGACGGCCGGCGCGACGCGCTGGAGGCCGAAACCGAACTGCGGCTCGCGCAGGTCGCGCTGGAGCGCGCCGCGGGCTGGACGCCCTGAACCCGGAGAGTCCCATGCACAAGAACCTCATCGTCGCGGCGCTCGCCGCCCTGTTTCTCGCGGGCTGCGGCAGCGGACAGCCCGATACCCATGCCGACGACAAGACGGCGAAGAAGGACGAGCACGCGGACGAAAACCTGATCAAGCTTTCGGCCGAGGAGCTGAAGCGTGCCGGCGTGCGCGTCGAGCCGATCGAGGAGTCGGAACTCTCGGGCGAACTCGTGCTCACCGCGACGGTGCAGCCCAACCAGGACGCGCTCGCCCACGTCGCGCCGCGCGTGCCGGGCCGGATCGTCGCCGTCTACGCCAAACTGGGGGACCCCGTCAAAGCCGGCCAGCCGCTGGTCCTGCTCGACAGCCTGGAAGTGGGCGAGGCCCAATCGGCCTACCTGCAAGCCGCGAGCGAAGCGAAGCTCGCCGCCGCCGCCTTCGAGCGGGCCGAGACACTGCACGCCGAGCAGGTGATGCCGACCAAGGATTGGCAGCGCGCGCGCTTCGAGCACGAGAAGACGCGGGCACAGCTGGCCGCCGCCACCGACAAGCTGCGCATGCTCGGCGTTGCGCCGAAAAGCGATCGGGCAGCGTCGACCTTTCCAGTCGCGTCGCCAATCGGCGGCACCATCACGCACAAGCACGCGGTGCTGGGGGAACTCGCCAAGCCGGATGAGTCTCTCTACACGGTGGCCGATCTGTCGACGCTCTGGATCGAGGCCAACGTTGCGGAAAAGGATCTTGCGGCTGTCAAGCGCGGCAGCGCCGCGAAGGTCAAGGTCGCCGCCTGGCCGGAGGAAGCGTTTCCGGGCCGCGTCGCCTATGTGGGCGCGACGCTGGACAAGGAAACCCGCACCGTCCTCGCGCGCATCGAAGTACCCAACCGCGACGGGCGGCTCAAGCCCGAGATGTTCGCGACCGTCGTCATACCAACCGGCGCGGCTTTGAAGACGCTCGCCGTGCCCGAGTCCGCGGTCACGCTGGTTCAGGGTCTGCCTACGCTGTTCATCGAGGAAGGCGAAGGCTTCGAGGCGCGCGCCGTGGAACTGGGCGCGCGCGCCGGCGGCAGGGTGGCGGTCAGGTCCGGCCTCAAGCCCGGAGAGTTGGTGGCTGTGGAGGGCGTGTACGCCCTCAAGGCGCGCGCCCTGAAATCCCAGATCAGCGCCGGTCATGCGCACTAGGGGCCGATGATGCTCGATTCCATCGTCGCGATATCGCTGCGCTACCGGCTGCTGGTGCTGGTGCTTTTCGCCGGCCTCGCCGTCTACGGTGGCTTCGCGCTGACCCGGGTGCCGGTAGACGCCTTCCCGGACGTCACCCCCAATCAGGTGAACATCTACACCGAGTCGCCCGGTCTCGCAGCCGAAGACGTGGAAAAGCTGCTGACCTTCCCGATCGAGACCTCAATGGCCGGGTTGCCCGGCGTGGAGGTGATCCGCTCGGTGTCGCTGTTCGGCCTCTCTTATGTCGCGATCTACTTCCGCGATGACATGGACATCTGGTTCGCGCGGCGCCTCGTCGGCGAAAAGCTGGCGGAAGCCCGGGAACGCATACCGCAGGGTTACGGCGAGCCGGTACTCGGCCCGAACAGTTCGGGCCTCGGCCAGGTGTTCTGGTACACCATCGAATCGGCCGACGCGAAGCTCTCGGCCATGGACCTGCGCACGCTGCACGACTGGACCGTGCGGCTTGCGCTGCGCACCGCGCCGGGCGTGGATGACGTCACGACCTGGGGCGGCCACGAGAGGCAGTTCCAAGTGAAGATCGATCCGGCGAAACTCGTGAAATACGGCATCGGCTTCAAGGACGTCATGGAACGCCTCGCGGCCAACAACCGGCAGGTGGGGGGCCAATTCGTCAACCTCGGGGTGGAGCAGTACCTGGTGCGGGGTCTCGGTCTGGTGGCGAATGCGCGCGACATCGGCGGCATCGTGCTGGCGACGCGCGAAGGCTCGCCGATCCGGGTGCGGGACGTGGCCATGGTGGAAGAAGGTCCGGCCCCGCGGTTTGGCGCCGTGACGCGCGACGGCAAGGAAGTGGTGCTCGGCATCGCGCTCGCGCGCATCGGCGAGAACGCGGCGAGCGTGGTCGAGGCGGTGAAGAAAAAGCTCGCGACCGTGCAGCAGGCCCTGCCCAAGGGCGTCACCATCAACCCCGTCTATGATCGTACCGACATCGTGCAGAAGGCACTGGATACGGCACGCTCTGCGCTGGTGGAGGGCGCGGTGCTGGTGGCGATCGTGCTATTCCTGTTCCTCGGCGAGCTGCGCTCGGCGCTCGTGGTGATCGCCACCCTGCCACTGGCGATGCTGTTCGCCTTCATCCTCATGGAACGATTCGGCTTATCGGCCAACCTGATGTCGCTGGCGGGTCTCGCGATCGGCATCGGCATGATGGTGGACGGCGCGGTGGTAATGGTCGAGAACGCGTTCCGCCGCCTCGCGCACGCCGGCCACGATTCGCGCCCGCAGGTGGTGCTGCACGCGGCGCAGGAAGTGGCGCAGCCGATCGCCTTCGCGATCCTCATCATCATCGTGGTGTTCCTGCCGCTCTTCTCCCTCACGGGCCTGGAGGGCAAGCTGTTCAAGCCGATGGCCTACGCCATCAGCTTCGCGATGGCGGGCTCCCTCATACTTTCGCTGACGCTGGTCCCCGTGCTCGCGTCGCTCGCGCTCAAGGCGGGCCCGGAGAAGGAGCCCTGGCTGCTTGCCGCGGCCCGGCGGCTCTACACCCCGCTGCTCGACTGGGCGCTTGGCAATCGAAAGAAAGTCGTCGGGGGAGCGCTCGGTCTGCTCGCCGCCGCACTCGCGGCGTTTCCGTTTCTCGGCAAGGAATTCATGCCGACGCTGCAGGAAGGCGAGATCATGTTCCGGGTGACGGGAATTCCGGCCACGTCGCTCGACGAATCGGTGCGCGTCTCGCAGCGCTTCAACGACGTGCTCAGGGAGAAGTTTCCGCAGGTGAAGTCGGTGGTCGCGACCATCGGACGCGCCGAAAAGGGCGAAACCAACAACGTAAATTACATGGAGATACTCGTCGACGTGAAGCCGGCCGTCGAGTGGCCGAGAAGGATGACGATGCCCGAGCTCTCGCGCGAGATGCGGGAAGCGCTGGAGGATGCTCTGCCTACCTCGGTGTTGAGCGCGACCCAGCCGATCCAGATGCGTGTCGAAGAGCTGATTTCCGGAGTACGCGCCACGCTGGCGCTCAAGATGTTTGGGGCGGATCTCGCCGTACTGGACCGCCTGGCGCAACAGATGAAGCGCTCGCTCGCGGCCGTGCCGGGCGTCGCCGACCTGTCGCTGGAGGCGAACCAGGGCATGCCGCAGATCGTGCTGCGCGTGGACCGGGAGGCGACCGCGCGCTACGGCGTGAACGCGGACGACGTGCTGGACCTGGTGCAGGCGGGCATCGGCGGCAAGGCGGTCTCTACGCTGCTCGATGGGACCCGCCGCTTCGACATCGCGGTGCGTTTCGACGAGGCGAACCGGAACAGCCTGGAGGCGATCCGCGCGCTGACCGTGCGGACGGCCAACGGCGCGCTGGTGCCGCTGTCGCGGCTGGCGAGCGTGGAAGCGGAGGAAGGCTATTCCTTCGTGCGCCGCGAGGCCCTGCAGCGCTATGCCGTCGTGCAGATGGATGTGCGCGGGCGCGACGTGGACGGTTTCGTGCGGGAAGCCGAGGCGAAGATCCGGCGCGACGTCAAGCTGCCCGAGGGTTACTGGATCGAATGGGGCGGCGCGTTCGAAAACCAGCAGCGTGCGCTCGCGCGGCTAGCCGTGATCGTGCCGGTGACGATCGCGCTGATCTTCCTGCTTCTCTACACGGCGTTCAATTCGTTCGCCTACGCCGCGCTGATCATCGCCAATGTGCCTTTCGCGGTCATCGGCGGCGTGTTCGCGCTCGCGGTCACCGGCCAGTACGTCTCGGTCCCCTCCGCGATCGGCTTCATCGCGGTGTTTGGCGTGGCGATGCTGAACGGCATCGTGCTGGTGGCGTTCATCCACGAGATGCGCATGACCCATGACATGGCCGTACGCGAAGCCGTGCGCGAGGGCGCGCTCCTGCGCCTGCGTCCGGTGCTCATGACCGCCTCGGTCGCGATCCTCGGCCTGGTGCCGATGCTGCTTTCAGGCGGCGTGGGCGCCGAAACGCAACGGCCCCTTGCCACGGTGGTCGTCGGTGGGCTGATCACCTCCACTGCGCTCACGCTGCTGGTGCTGCCGGTGGTCTACGAGTGGGTCGTCACCAGATTCGAACGAAAGGAGAGATCATGAAACTGCACTATCTGATCGCTGCCGCGGCTCTCACGCTCGCGCCCTCTCTCTGGGCCAAAGACAAGGACCATCATCCGGATCCGAGGCATGGGGGTGTCGTCGCCGAGGCCGGCAAATTTCACCTGGAGCTCGTCGCCAAGGACAAGGCACTGACGCTTCACGTCTACGACCATGACGACTAACCGGTCGATGCGGCGAACGCCAAAGCCCAAGCGAACGTCTTCTCAGGAAAGGACAAGGGCGTTGTAGCGCTCGTGCCGGCCAGCGGCAACACGTTGAATGGCGAGGCGGCGTTCCCGATCCGGCAGGACGCAAAAATCGTCATCAGCTTCACCCCCGCGCAAGGCAACGCCGAACGAGCGCGCTTCCAGCTCGGCGCGAAGCCGGATCACAAGGGACACAAGCACTGAACCAAACTGGTTGCTTCGGCACATGGCAGCGATTCGCATGCGGCGGATTCGGCTTCTAATCCGTTGGTCGGCGGCTACGTGTGCCGGCGGTCCTCGGCGTCGGCTCCGGATGCGCGATCGCTCGCCAAGGGCGTGCGGTGCTAGCGGCGGTCTGAGCCGCCAGCGGGTTCCTCGTTATATCGCCGGAGCGAAGGATGCTCCTCGCCCGCCCAGCGATTGCACTCGAAACTGACGAACTCAGCGAAGGTGCAGCGGAAATTCGTGAACGAGCCGTCCATTATCAGGAACATGAGTATCGCGAAGACGAGAATCACGGCGACGATCGCGAGCCGATCCTTGATCACCGCCCAACGGCCGCTTCCCGCCGGCTTCTCGAGGATGTCGCCAAAACGGTTCTTCAAATCGTCGACATACCTATCGTCCGGCGTCTGGTCGGGTTGCGGCTCAGTCATGTCGCCTCCGATTCGTCGTTCTCTAGCGCAGGCGCAGAATCCGCAGCGCCCCGGAGAACACAACGACTGCGATCACGCAGCCGACTATCAGATCCGGTAGCCGCGATCCTGTCCATGCGACCAGGAACCCGGCGAGGATCACGCCTGCGTTCGCGATTGCGTCGTTGGTCGAGAAAATCCGGCTCGCCCGCCATGCCCTCCAGGGCGTCGCGCACCATCTGCTCCTCGGCGGCGCAATCCATTTTGAGCAATATGGAACAGCGAAAGGGTAGCTATCACGCGGCGAGTGCAGGCGTCTGGATGCCGATGCGGCAGCGGCCGGACTCGCGCAGACGCACACGCTCCCGGAAGCGGCGCAAGTCGGTGGCAAAACGTCCCCTGCTGTCCGGCAGGGCGAGAATGGCGTCGTATAGCCGGACGAGGTAGGGCGGGCGCCGCATGAGGCGGTGATAGACGAAGCGGCCATCCCTCTCCGCGGCGAGAATGCCAACCTGCCGCAAGATCTTCACATGACGGGACAGTTTGTATTGGGGCTCGCGCAGGCTGTCGACAAGCTCGCACAGGCACGCTTCTTCCTCTTCAACTGCAAGAAGCCTCACCACCCGAACGCGCGTCGAATCCGAAAGCGCCTGAAAAACGACCTGGGCGTCGATCTCGATGACATGCATAGTTGCAGTTTAGCGCAACTAATTCTTAGCGCGAACGTAGGGAAAACGTAGGGTTCAGGCGGTCATTGACGGGCGTTGACGGGTGAGGGCGGGCCGGTTCGTCAATGACTTACGGTGTAAAGTTCCACTTTCAATCCGTTGGTCGGCGGTTCGAATCCGCCACGGCCTACCAAAATTCTCAAAGGCTTGGCGCAACGCTAAGCACGCACGCGGTTTTTGAGCGTGGGGAGTTCGTGGACAAATAGTCCGTTGGTCGACCGCGTATGTGGCTGACGCGTCTACGGTTTGCGGCCACAGTGCTCGATTGAGCGTGGGGCCATTCACGCGCGGAAAAAATCCGTTGGTCGCAGTTGACACCGTATTGCGGTACGGCTGGTACGTTGGTGGAAACGATCGAGGTCGACTATGAGTAACCAGGCACTGGCAGCAGAATTGTGGACGCGTGAAGCAGCCAGCAGGCCGGATCGCGTTCGCATACGCGCGCGGGTTGCGGGAATGCACTGCTCACTCTGCACGGGCACTATTGAAAAAGCCCTCAAGCGGCACGCGGGGGTGGACAAGGTCGCTGTGAGCCTGACGCATGAGCAGGCGCTGGTCGAATACGACCCGGGCCGGGTGCGCCCCGAAGACTTGCTGACCACGCTTGGGCAGATGGGCTACGCGGTTTCCGATCCTCGTAAGGTGCAGCCCTTCGAGCAGGACGAACACCTGCTAGTCCAGGAGGGGCGACGGTTCCTCCTCGCGACAGTCTTGAGCCTTGGCTCGCTCTCGTTGATCGCCCGCCCGGGCGACTTCTGGTACGCCTTGCTCGAAGGGTTCGTTGCGGTATGCCTTCTCGGCTTCGTGTTCCTCGTTCTGCGTGCCTCAAGTCTGGGAAAGGCCATCGCGGGCACGGCCGCCGCGTTTGTGTACTCGTTCGGGCTTCTATGGCTGAAGCAGGCCGGCCATCTCGAAGGATGGGATGTCTGGATCGCGGCCGGACTCGCTGTAACAGTGGTGTTTTTCCTGGCACAGCCGATCCTTGTCATGGCATGGCATGCGCTGCGGCGCGGCATCATCAACCAGCACGTTCTGCTCGAAGCCGCGGCGTTTGCCGGCCTCGCGGGCGGTATCTACGGTTTGAGCGCCGGAGGTCCGGACTTTCCGACCGCGCCGTTCTTCTGCGTCGCGGTGATGGTGTGCAACTACCATATCTTTTCCGAGTGGCTGTCGCTCATCGTGAAGACGCGCAGCTCGCAGGCCGTGCGACGGCTGCTCGAATTGCAGCCGGACACGGCGCGCGTCGTGCGCGGGGGAGTCGAGGCGGTCCTACGCATCGAGGAAGTCGCTATCGGTGACGTTGTGCGGATTCGGCCGGGCGAGCGCATTCCGGTCGACGGCAGCGTGATCGAAGGAGGCTCGGCGGTCGACCAATCGCTGGTCACCGGCGAGCCGCTGCCGGTGGAGCGGGAAGCAGGGGACACGGTGATCGGTGGCTCGATGAATGGCTTGGGTACGTTGCTCGTCCGAGTTTCGGCCGTCGGCGCGCAGAGCTTTCTGCAGCGCGTCGCGCGCGAGGTCGAGGATGCGCGGGCGCTGAAGCCCGGGATGCTGCACCTCGTCGATCGAGTGCTGAAGGTATATGCACCCGCGGTGCTGTCGCTCTCGGCTGCGGCGGTGATCGGTTGGATCGTGGGGCCCATGCTCTTCGGCGGCTCGCCGGATCTGGAGCGCGCCGTGTTCGCGGGGCTGACAGTGCTCGTCATGGGATACCCCTGCGCATTGGGCGTGTCGGCGCCTCTATCGATCGTGCGCGGCGCGGGCGAGGCGGCCGAGCGCGGAATACTGATGCGGACGGGCGAGGCTTTCCAGGGGTATCGCCTGGTCGACCATGTCGTGTTCGACAAGACCGGAACGCTGACCGAAGGCCGGCCGAGCCTGCGCGAAATCGTCGCGCTCGGAGAGTCGGAGGAGCGGCTGCTTGCGATCGCTGCTGCGGCCGAATCGGCCTCCGAACATCCCCTTGCCGCCGCCGTCATGGCGGCTGCGATGGAACGGGGGGTGAAACCGCTTCAATTCGGCGAATTCAAGGCGGTGCCGGGGCGCGGGGTTCGCGCAGGGGTCGACGGCGCAGACATCTTGGTAGGTAGCCCGCGGTTCCTTCTAGAGGAAGGCGTGGCGCTCGATGATGTAGCAGAGCGCGTCCGATACTTCGAGTCGAACGGCAACACGGCAATCGGGGTGGCGAGGAACGGCCGGATGATTGGTTTGCTCGCCTTTGGAGACCGCGTGCGCGCCGACGCACGCCGCGTGATGTCGCTTTTGAAGGATGCCGGCGTACGCACTTACATCGTGAGCGGCGACAACGCGGGGGCGGCGCAGCGGATCGCCAGCGAGCTTGGCGTCGATGAAGTGCGCGCGGAGTTGCTTCCGCAGGACAAGGCGGAGCTGATCAGGAAGCTGCAGCGAAGCGGCAACGTGGCGATGGTGGGAGACGGTATCAACGACGCGCCCGCCCTGATGCAGGCGAACGTCGGCATTGCGATGGGTAGCGGGACGGACATCGCGATCGAATCCGCCGACATCATCGTCCTGAACAACCGGCTCGAGGCGGTCGTGGAGGCGCGCGAGATCAGCCGCTGGAGCTACCAGAAGATGCTGCAGAACGTTACCCTGGCCGTCGTGTTCAACGGCATGGGCGTGCCCCTGGCAGCGACGGGCCTGATCCACCCGATCTGGGCGATGGCTGCGATGGCGATCAGTGTCAGCGCGATCTTTTTCAACTCGTTGCGCGGCAAGCCGCGCATCTTTTTCGAGGCGATTCTCAGCGTAGGGCAGACCCCAGCGCTTAAGCCAGTTTGACCCCGTACCGCGGTACGGGCCTTAAGCTCGGGGGGTATCCTTGCGAAATGACCTCGCTGACCATCGGAACACTTGCGCGCCGCGCGGGCGTCGGCGTGGAGACCGTGCGCTTTTACGAGCGCCGCGGCCTCGTTCGGCGCCCTGCGCGGCCGAGCAGCGGCTACCGGGCCTATCCGGAAGAAACGGCTTTGCGGATTCGATTCATCCGCAACGCGCAAGCCTTGGGGTTCACGCTTCAGGAGATCAAGGAGATGCTCGCTCTGCGCGTGACGGCCGGGACGAGCTGCGCGGCCGTGCGCTCGCGCGCCGCCGCCAAGGCCGCGGACGTGAAGCGCCGTCTGCTCGAGATGGAGCGAATCCGCACTGCTTTGGACAAGCTGGTGGCGGCGTGCCCGGGACGCGGGACGCTCGCTTCATGCACGATACTGGAAGCGCTCGATTCGGCGGAACTTCGAATCGGCGATAGCGGTCCACCCCGGCGCAAGCGCCGCAGAAACGGAACTCTGCCAATGAACTCACTCGAAATGAAAATCGACGGCATGCAGTGCGAAGGCTGCGCGAGCACGATCCAGTCCATTCTTGCCCGCGAGCCAGGTGTGAAATCCTCCAGCGTCTCGTTTGCGCAGCGCTCTGCCTCTGTTTTCTACGATCCGAAGGAAACGGACGCTGCGCGGGTCGCTGAGGCCGTAACAAAGGCCGGATTCGCCGTCGAGGGCCGGCAATGAAGCGGTTGGCGTTCACTGCGGTCCTGCTCGCCTTGACCGCTTCGGCGAGCGCCCAAGAGACGAAGACGGCGACTCTGTACGCGAGCAAGATTTACTGCGAAGCGTGCGCTGCCGTTATCACCAAGGCGTTGCGCAGCGTGCCCGGAGTGAGCAAGGTCGATGTCGATGTCGACAAGAAAGAGGTCCTGGTCCGCTTCGACCCGGCGAAGGCGAGCACCGAGGACCTCACTACGGCGACCGCGAAGAAGGGATTCCCGTCGTCTTTGCGCAAGGTCGAACCATAGTGGGCAAGAAGGTCGTTTCCGTGGAGTTCCTGTTCGCGGGCGGATGCGGCAAGTGCGCCGAAGCGCGAGAAGCATTGCGCGACGCCGCGCAGGGGCCGGGGGTGGAGTGGAAGGAAATAGATATAGCCAAGAACCCCCATCGCGCCGTCGATCTCGGGGTCGTTTCCACGCCGGCCGTGGCGATCGACGGCAAGCTCATGTTCGGCAGCATGCCGAGCGCATCCGAGCTGCGCGACGCGATCCGCTCGAGCGCGGGGTGGGGCTGACGTGGACGTAGAGCAGATCCGGGCGGTCGCGCAGCAGGCGAGCTTCGCCTCACTGATCATAGGGTTCACCACCGGGTTCCTGTTCAGCTTCAACCCGGTCGCCCTGGCCGCCATCCCGGTGTCGCTCGCGTATGTGACGAAGTCGCACGAGCAGCGCGTTGCTCTGCACTACGCGGTGGCGTTCGTCCTCGGAATGCTCCTGGTTCACATCGCGCTGGGCGCGATTGCCGCGCTCGGCGGCCTGTGGGTCCAGAAGCTGTTTGGGCGCTACTGGGGCTTGATCCTCGGTCCGCTGCTGATCGTACTTGGCCTTGCCTGGCCAGGCTGGATCAAGTTGCGCCTTCCGCAGATCGCGGTGCGGGCCCGTCGCGCGACAAGCGCCTTGGGCGCCGGCGCGCTAGGGGCCGCGTTCGCCGTGGCGGTCTGTCCTTTCTGCACGCCGGCCTTAGTGGTTCTGCTCGGCGTCGCGGCCGGGGTCGGGTCGATTACCTTCGGCGTCCTGCTGCTCCTCGCGTTCGCCATCGGCCGCGCGCTGCCGATTCTCCTTGGCGGGTGGGCGGTCGGCGCGCTGGAAGCGATGAAGCCGTTGAGCAGGCATCAACGCGCCTTCGAGATTCTGGGCGGCGTGGTCCTGATTCTTTCGGGCCTCTACATGCTCAACGCGTTCTTTCTTTTCATACCGGAGCTGGCGGTCTAGATCTGCGGGAGTGCCAACGTCGCAAGGCGATGCCCGCCCAGATGGCCTCGACCACGCCGAACGGCCATGCACCTTGCAGAAACCCGTATGCTGAGGCGAGCAGACACGAAGCCGCAAAACCGAGGACGAACCAGGCGCTGCGGTCCTCGAGCGCGTAGCAAAGCATCATCGCGGTCACTGCAAACAGGCCGAAAATCGTCAGCAAGTCCACGTTGCCTCCTAGGTCGAGACGCAAACGTACAGCGACCTGGCGCCGGGTCGGCGGTTCGAATCCGCCACGGCCTACCAATCTCTCCTATCCGGAGCTGTAAGGGGCAGGTGCTACGCCGCCTTCAGCACGAAGTCGACGTGCACGGCGTCGAACGGAAATTCAATCTTTCCTTCGGCGTTCTTTCTCAGGACCCCTGCCGCGAGCAAGGCGCGCACGTCGCCGTGGACTGCTTTCACATCCCGCCCGGCGCGGCGCGCGGCTTCCCGCAGCGTCATCGCATCGCCGCCCGTCATGGCTTTCAGCAAGTCCCAGCGTTTGGTGGTAAGCACCTTCCAGAGCAGATCCGCGGACGCGAAGGAGATATGTGTTCGGCGGCGCTTACCCGAGAAAGCCTCCAGCGCGCGCTGCTTCACGGTTTGCCGGCCAGCGACCGAAAGTGTCACCGTTCTCATTTCAGCACCTCCTCGACCTCTGCCCAAAAATCGGCGAGTAACTGCTCGGCGCTCTTGAACCGATATTCGTACTCTTTCTTGCCGACATGCCTGTGATCACCCCTTGCCTGCCTCATTGTCGTAACGCAGAACGCACACTCCATCAACGACTAGGGCGAGCCGGTACCTGAGCCCGTGCTGCGAGCCGCGCACTGGCGCGGGCACCCGCCAGACCACCAGCTCGGCAAATGCAGCTTCGCTCAACACGCGGCGCTCGTCGAGCAACAGCTCGGCCGGCATGTTGGAGATCATGCCAACAGCTACCGCGCCATGGTGAAACCCGAGGCTTCATTCGAGATGGCGCGAAGCCGCTGACGCGGCCATCGCCTCCAGCCTACAGACTGGCGACGAACGGCGCGAGCATGATCGCGCCGACGAATCCGAGCGCGATGCCCAGGCCGATCCACCATCCGCCGGGCGCGGCAGGCGGCGATCGGAAGCTGGCGTAGGCCGCGGTATGCGGGCCCTCGCCGCGCTCCCATCTGCGTCGGCACCACAGGCCCCAGGCAAACGAGGCGATCCCTGCCGCGACCATCGGGAAGCCGATCAGGAATGAGTCCAGCGGGCTCATTCGTTCGGCCGGCGTCTCGCGCGCGCCCCTAGACGATCCGCTCGAGCGGCATCTGAAACATGCGAATGCGATCCGAGGGTCGGCGGATCTCGCCGTTTGCCGCCTCGATGCCGCTGATCAGCGCCGCGAGCGGCGCCTCGTCCTGGAAGGCGATCATCACCACGGAGTTGGTGCTCGCGAAGGCGCCGGCGCCCAGGTGCGGCTCGGTGCCGTGGCCCTTGCCCTTGGCGCCGTCCCAGCTCGTGTAGTAGTCGATGCCGTTCTCCTTCAGGACCGCCATCACGCGGTCCATGAAGTAGCTGTTGAAGACGACCATCGCCAGCTTCATCGCTCCAGTTTCCCCTAAAGGGTCATTGGTTTCAAACGAGCGGCTACTCGCGCACGCGCGCGAGCTTCTCGACCTCCGGCAGGCGCCGCAGCGCGCGCATCACGCGCGCAAGGTGCTGCCGGTTGGCGACCTCGAGCACGAACAGCATCGAGGTGAACAGCGCGCGGTCCTCCTCCATGCTGATCGAGTCGATGTTGGAGCCGGCCTGCGCGATCTCGGAGGCGACCTTGGCGAGCACGCCGCGCTGGTTGGCCGCCGTGACGCGCAGCGCAGCGTGGAACAGGCGCGTGGTCTGGCGGTCCCATTCGACGTCGAGCCACTGCTCGGGCTCGACGCGCCGCGAGCGCACGGCCTGCCTGCATTCGGCCGAGTGCACCACCAGGCCCTGGCCCTTCTTCATCGAGCCGACGATCTGGTCGCCGGGAATCGGCCGGCAGCAGGAGGCGAGCTGCACCGCCATGCCTTCGGTGCCGCGGATCACGACGCTCGCCGGGCGGACCGCGCCGGCCTTGGCCTCGTCTCGCTCGGCCTTGCGCTGCAGGCGCCGCGCCACCACCGCCGGCAGGCGCCGGCCCAGGCCGATGTCGGCGAGGATCGCCTGCTTCGAATGCGCGCCCGAGTCGCGCACCACGCGCTCCCAGCTCGCGTCGTCGATGTCGGCCGAGCTCTGGCCGGCGGCCTTGAGCGCCTGCGCGAGCAGCCGCTCGCCGAGCGCCGCCGACTCGTCGTACTGCATGGTCTTGAGAAAATGCCGGATGTTGGAGCGCGCCTTGCCGGTGCGCACGTACTGCAGCCAGGCCGGGTTGGGCTTGGCGTAGCCGGTGGTGATGATCTCGATGCGGTCGCCGTTGCGCAGCTCGGTGCGCAGCGGCACCAGCTCGCCGTTCACCTTCGCCGCGACGCACTTGTTGCCGATGTCGGTGTGCACCGCGTAGGCGAAATCCACCGCGGTGGCGCCGCGCGGCATCGACATGATGCGGCCCTTGGGCGTGAACACGTAGACCTCGTCGGGGAACAGGTCCACCTTGACGTGCTCGAGGAACTCCTGCGAGTCGCCCGACTGGCTCTGGATTTCCAGCAGCGACTGCAGCCACTGGTGCGTATTCTTCTGCAGCTCGGAGAGCGAGTCCGCGTCGCTCTTGTACATCCAGTGCGAGGCCACGCCCGCTTCCGCGAGGCGGTGCATCTCCTCGGTGCGGATCTGCACCTCCACGGGCACACCGTAGGGGCCGATCAGCGCGGTATGCAGCGACTGGTAGCCGTTGCCCTTGGGAATCGCGATGTAGTCCTTGAACTTGCCGGGCACCGGCTTGTACAGGCCGTGCAGCACCCCGAGCGCGAGATAGCAGGTCGGCGTGTCCCTGACCACCACGCGAAAGCCGTAGATGTCGTGCACCTCGGAAAACGACAGGTGCTTCTCGATCATCTTGCGGTAGATCGAGTAGATGTGCTTTTCGCGCCCGGTGATGGAGGCCGCGACCCCGGCCTCGGCGAGACGGGCCTTGATCGCCGTCTCGATCTTGCCCACGACCTCGCGGCGGTTGCCGCGCGCCGCGCGCGTCGCCTTGGCGAGCACGCGGTAGCGCATCGGGTGCGTGTGCGAGAACGCGAGCTCCTGCAGCTCGTGGAACAGCTCGTTCAGGCCGAGGCGGTTGGCGATCGGCGCGTAGATCTCCATCGTTTCGCGCGCCACGCGCCGGCGCTTGGCCGGCGCCACCGCGGCGAGCGTGCGCATGTTGTGCAGGCGGTCGGCGAGCTTGATCAGGATCACGCGCACGTCGCGCGCCATCGCCAGCAACATCTTGCGGAAGTTCTCGGCCTGCGCGTCCTCGGCCGACTGGAACTCGATCTTGTCGAGCTTGGACAGGCCGTCGACCAGGTCCGCCACCGGCTTGCCGAAGGTGTCGGAGATCTCGGACTTGGTGACCGAGGTGTCCTCCATCACGTCGTGCAGCAGCGCGGCCTGCAGCGCCTGGCCGTCGAGGCGCCAGCCCGCGAGGATCTCCGCCACCGCGAGCGGGTGCGAGATGTAGGGCTCGCCCGACTGGCGCGTCTGTCCCGCGTGCGCCGCGCCCGAGAAGCGGTAGGCCTCGGCGACGCGCGCGACGTCGGTCGGCTTCAGGTAGCCGAAACGGGCTTCGTCGAGGACGGGAACAGCCGCCATGGGGAGAGTTTAGTCTTGGATACCCGCAATGCGGGTATGGCCCGGCCCCCCCGCCGGGCTGCGACGCCGCTAGAGCGTGGGCGTCGGCGCCGCGGCCGGCGCCGCGGGGACGGCCGCCGGCGTCTGGTTGCGCCGCAGGACTTCGGTGCCGATCTTGCCCACGGAGATCTCGCGCAGCGCGATCACCGTGGGCTTGTCGCGGTTGGGCTCGACCAGCGGCGAGGCGCCGGCGGCGAGCTGGCGCGCGCGGTAGGTCGCGGTCAGCGTGAGCTGGAAACGGTTGGAAATGCGCTTCAGGCAATCGTCAACGGTGATGCGAGCCATGATCTGGTTTCCGATCCTTCAGGTTCTGGGTTTGAGTCGCTCGACGCGGATGATGGCCTGCAAGTCGCGCTTGGCCTCGTCGAAGTCTTTGTTGATTATAGCGTAGTTGAACTCCGGGGCGTGCGAGATCTCCTCCTCGGCGCTCGCCATGCGCCGGCGGATCACGTCCTCCGAGTCCTGGCCGCGCGCGCGCATGCGCCGCTCGAGCTCCGCGACCGACGGCGGCAGGATGAACACGCCGATGCACGCCGGGTAGAGCCTGCGCACCTGCTGCGCGCCCTGCCAGTCGATCTCCAGCACCAGGTCCTGGCCGCGCGCGAGCGCCTCGCGGATCACCGCCTGCGAGGTGCCATAGCGGTTGCCGTGCACTTCGGCGCTCTCGAGGAACTCGCCGCGCTCGAGCATGGCGAGGAAGGTCTTGTCGCCGACGAAGTGGTACTCGCGGCCGTTCACCTCGCCCGGCCGCGGCGCGCGCGTGGTGTAGGACACCGACAGCCGCAGCAGCGGGTCATCCTTGAGCAGCGCGTCGATCAGCGAGCTCTTGCCGGCGCCCGAGGGCGCGGTGATGACGAAGAGCAACCCGTTCATCGGCTTCCTTGCGTGCCTTTCATTCGATGTTCTGCACCTGCTCGCGGATCTGCTCGATGAGCAGCTTGAGCTCGAGCGCGCCGTCGGCGATCTTCAGGCCCGCGGCCTTGGAGGCGAGCGTGTTGGCCTCTCGGTTGAGCTCCTGCGCGAGGAAATCCAGCCGCTTGCCGACCGCGCCGCCCGTCCGGGTTCCTCCTTCGTTGATGACGCGCTCGACCTCGTCCAGGTGCGCGGCGAGGCGAGTGAGCTCCTCGTCGACGTCCGACTTCGCCGCGAACAGCGCGACCTCGGCGCGGATGCGCTCCTCGACGCCCGCGTCGATCACCTCGCGCAGCCGCTCGGCGAGCCGCGCGCGCTGCGCGGCCACGGCCTCGGGCACGAGCGGCCCGATCTCGGCGAGGCGCCTGCGCATCTCGGCCGCGCGCCCGAGCAGGATCGCGGCGAGCTTCGCGCCTTCGCGGCCGCGCGCCGCGCACAGGTCC
>JBASCW010000087.1:0-8156 GCA_049651845.1 Burkholderiales bacterium
CTCGCCATGCAGGCACAGCTAAGCGTCTTGGAAATTGGCGACAACCCGACGCTGTTGCGCTCCTTCCTACGCCACTGCCCTCTCTCTTTGCCTAAAATAGGACATTAGTTATGCAGCAATCATTAGCGCGCGGGCTGGCTCGCGTAATACGAGGCAAGGCTCTCGATCAACGCGTCCCCGTAGGGCAGGCTCATCTTGTGCATGGTCGTGCTCTCGCGGCGGTCGTCGCGGTAGGCGCGGATCGCCATCATCAGGTAGTCGCGGTCCTGGCCGGCGATCTTCGGCACCGCCATCGCGCCGCCGCCCGCGCCCGGCGCGTGGCAGCGGTCGCATTTCTCGGTGAGGTCGCGCACCATGGTCTGGCCGCGCTCGGCCGGGCCGGACTTCTGCGTGGCGTAGTACGCGGCGATGTCCTGGAGGTCCTCGTCCTTGAGGCCGCTCACGTACAGGCGCATCTTCTCGCGCTTGCGCGTCGTGCGGTACGCCTTGATCGCCTCGACGAGGTACTTGTAGTCCTGCCCGGCGAGGTTCGGCGTCATCGAGTCCGAGCTCACGCCGTGCAGGCCGTGGCAGCCGCTGCAGACCGCGCTGAGCGGCGCGCCCGCCGCGGGGTCGCCGCCGGGCGTGGCGGCGCGCTCGGGCCGCTCGTGCGAGGCGAAAAAGATCGCGACTGCCTCCATGTCCACCGGCGAGAGGGTGCGCATCACCGAGTGCATCGGCCCCGACTTGCGCTCGCCGCGCACGTATTCCTGCAGCGCGATGACGAGGTAGCGCGCCTGCTGGCCCGCGAGGCTCGGGATGCCGGGCGCGGTGCCGTTGCCGTCGGCGCCGTGGCACTTGGCGCAGGCGGCGGCGCGCGCCTTGCCGCGCTCGTAGGGCGATTCCTGCGACAGGCCCTTCGCCTTGACGAGGCCCTCGGCGGGCAGGCTGGCGTAATAGGCCGCCACATTGCGCATCTCGGCTTCGCTCATGCGCTCGGCGATCACCTTGAGCGCCGCGTGCGAGCGTTTGCCCTCCTTGTAGGCTTTCAGCGACGCCTGCAGGTAGCGCTCGTCCTGCGCCGCGAGGTGCGGCACGCCGGGCGCGACGCTGCCGCCTTCGAGGCCGTGGCAGCCCTTGCATTCGGTTTCGGCGAACGCCTTGCCTGCCTTGATGTCGCCCGGCGCGGCTGCGACCACGGGCGCCTTGGCTGCGGTCTTCGCGGGCTGCTCGCGCTCGCCGCAGCCGGCGAGTCCGATCGCACAGGCAAGACCGAGCACCAGTCGCTTCATCGGAGTCCTCGGAGGAGCGTGCTTCATCCCACGTTCGCCAGGTCGCGTGCCGTGCGGTCGGTCACGGCGGCGGGAGGCGGCGAAAACCACATCTGGTACATCGACACGAACCACATGTAGGCGAACGACAGGGCCATGACGCCTCCCGCGATCATCACCACCCAGGCGAACGGGTTGTAGAGCTTGGTGAAGTACCAGGAACCGATGTCGAGCACCAGGCAGACGAACGGCATGGCGATGACCGTGCACTTGAACCAGACCGGGCGCACGTAGGCGTGGCTGAAGATCATGCCGACGAGAAAGAAAACCATCGTCAGGCCGAACAGGTGGATGTGCGAGACGCGCACCAGCGTGAACAGGGCCGTGCCGGTGTCGCTTTCGGTGACCTTGAGAACGTTGTCGTGTCCGTTGAGGTTCGGCAGGTTCGGGTTGCTGCCGTCGTGGCAGGCGATGCAGCGCTTGTCCAGGATCGGCCGGATGCCCGACTCGAACTTGGCCCGGTCAGCGCCTTCCCTCGCCCACTCGAGGAGAAGGTTCTTTTCCTCGAACGGCAGCATCGCCGACATCGAGCCGCGCATTGCGCCTTCAAGGCGCGAGCCCTTGGTGCTGCCGCTGTAGGCGACGACGATGTCGTCGTACGACAGGGTCATGGGGTTGCCATCCTTGCCCGAGTAGGTGTGGAAAAGGTAGATCCCGGCGAACAGATAGGCCAGGCCAAGCACCAGCAGCACCGCGGTGTACAGCACGCACAAACTCTTGGGCAGCTCGGAGAAGTGGTTGTAGAGCCGATGGACGGGGGTCTCGCTCAAGGTCGGTTCCTTTGCTTGCGCTGGTTACTTGGAGGGTAGCGGGACGAAAGTCACCGCGCGGGCAGTCTGCCGCGAATAGTGGGCGGCGAGTTCCGTGATCTCCGCATCGCTCAGCACCGAGGTCATCGCAGCCATGGCCGTGCTCTTGCGCGCCCCGGTATGGTAGGTCTTCAGGACCTGTTCCAGCCAGTCGGCGCGCTGCGCGGCGATGGCCGGCACCAGGGGATCGATGCTGTTGCCGTTGACGCCGTGGCAGCGGTCGCAGCGTTCGCTCAACTCAGCCAGGCTGAGCGGTTTGCGCACCTTGGGCGCCTGCGGTTGCTGGGAGGCGTAGTACGCCGCGATGTTCTTGATCGTGGCCTCGTTCAGCTCGGCGACGACCGGCTTCATTACCTCGTCCTTGCGCGATCCGTCCTTGTAGGCCTGCGTTGCGATGGCGAGGTACTGCGCGTCCTGGCCGGCGAGGCTCGGATTGACCGGGTCCGAGGCGATCCCCGTGTCGCCGTGGCAACCGGCACAGGTGCTGGCCGCCTTCTTGCCGGCCGCTGCGTCGCCCGCGGCCGGTGTACCGGCGCGGGCTGGCTTCTGCAGCGCGTAGTAGAGCGCGACGTTGCCTATGTCGGCGTCGCTCAGGCCGGCGACGAGCGATTTCATGAGGTCGTTCTTGCGCTGCCCCGACTTGTAGGCTTTCGTCGCCGCAGCCAGGTATTTCGGATCGAGCCCGGCGAGGCTGGGAGAACCGGGCGTCTTGCTCACTCCGTTGTCCCCGTGGCAGCCAGCGCAGGCTTCGGCCGCGGCCTTGCCGGCGAGGACCGGATCCTTCTGCGCGGCCGCCTTGGGAGAGGGCTTGGGCGCAGGGGCGGGGCGCGCGGGCTCCAGCGTGCCGTAGTACGCGGCGACCTTGACGAGCGCATCGTCACTCAGGAATTTGACTGCGCCGGTCATTGCACTCTGCGGGCGTGCCCCCTGCAAATAGGCGCGCAATTGCGCGTACATATAGGGCGGGCGCTGCGCAGCGATGTGCGGAACGCCCGCCGTGGTGCTGATTCCGGTGGCGCCGTGGCAGCGCGTGCACGAGACGTCGGCGAGCCGCTTGCCTTCCATGATGTCTGGCGCCGTCGCGAAAATCGTCCGCAGATCGGCGCTCGCGGCCGGCTTGGCCGGCTGCGCCCAGCTCGCTGCTGGGTGCAAAGCGATCGACAAGCCGGTAACGATGGTTGCGGCGATCCGGCGCAGGATGGGTTCGATCATCGGAGTTGGCTCAGTGGGCGCTCGAAAAGAGGTGGTCGAAAAGCCGGTTTGGCGGATATCTTAGCCATCTCATTGCGATGTGCGGCTCGAGGCGATGACATGGTCGTCCCAGGGCGGAAACAGCCGGGTTATCCCCAACAGGATCAGCAGCGGCGCAAGGACCAGCAGCAGCGATACGAACAATCCCTCCTTGCCAAACAGCTGAACTTGGTAGGTCAGCAGTCCTTCGCCAGTTTTGGAAATCTCCTGGCCGCCGATGACCACGTTCCAGCGCATCATGAATACTGAAAGCAGCACCAGGCATGCGCTCGAGGTCACGCCCACGATCAGCGCCCGTCCGGTGGTGCCGCGCCAGATCATGTAGGTCAGCACGATGAACGGCACGATGGCGCCGATGCCGAACTGCAGGACGAAGTAGGGAACGAGGAGCGGGCCGGTGACGTACTGCACGATCATTTCCACGCCCTCCCGGCCTTTGTAGATGATGTTGGAGAACTCGAGCGCCTCCAGCACCAGCGCGACCATGATGAACGCCCAGACCGTGTAGGCCAGGCCCTTCAGGCAGTCCAGATCGATCGCGATCCTGCGCAGCCTGCAGGACAGGACGTACAGCACTATCAGCAACGCTACGCCAGAGATGATGGCCGAAAACAGGAATACCAGCGGCATCAGGTCCGAGGACCACCATTCGCGCGCCTTGAGGGAGCCGAATACGAAGCCGACATAGCCGTGCAGGCCGTGCGCGCCCGGTATGCCGGCGATTGCCAGCCAGAAGATCCATTTTCGGTCGTAATTCAGCGCGTGCTCGGAGACATCGTACGAGCCGAGCGTCAGCAGGCGATAGAAGGTGCCCCGCAATCCGCTCGCCTTTTGCGCCTGATCCACGATGTACGGCCGGAACGCGAACCAGGTTTCCGTGAGCAGCAGGAGGATGTAGAAGGTCGCAAAAAAGCCGAACATGGCCATGGCCGAAGTCAGGTGCGGCGTGAGCAGGTTGTTGAAGGCGCGCTCCGGGTGACCGAGGTGCAGCAGCAGCGGCAACGGAACGAAGAACATGAAACACAGCGAGGTGAGCAGGGCGAGGTGCGCCACCGGCTTGAGGCGCTGGAAGCCGAACACCTGGTACAGGCTGGACACCGTGAACGCGCCTGCCACCAGCCCCGTGATGTAGGGATAGACGACGATCGCCACGGACCACTCGATGACCGTCTCGTTCGGGTACACCCAGCCGACATATGGGGCGTAATGGATGGGGGCGTCCATCAGACCACCGCCTTGTCGATGCCGACGTAGAAGACGTTCGGCGCGTTGCCGGTCTCTGGTTTGAGCACGTCGACGCGGTTGTTGCGGATGAACAGGCTGATCGGGCTTTGCTTGTCGTTTTGATCGCCGAATATGCGCGCGCCGACGGGGCAAACCTCGACGCACGCCGGCTGCAGTCCCTTGGTGATGCGGTGATAGCACCAGGTGCACTTGTCGGTGACCCCCTTCTCCTCATTGAAGAAGCGCGCGCCGTAGGGACAGGCCTGCACGCAGTACCGGCAGCCGATGCAATACTCGTGATCGATGAGAACCGTGCCGTCCTTGGCCTTGTAGGTGGCGCCGACCGGACACACCTGCACGCAGGCCGGATGGGTGCAGTGGTTGCAAAGCTTGGGCACGAAGAACGCCTTCTCGACCTTCGCATCCTTGTAACGGTTGGCGAACCGGTACTCGCGCTCCGAGCCGGACGCCGCGACATTCACCGGGTCCTGTTGGCTGTCGATGCGCGGCTTGTCCTCGCCTTCCAGGTAAACGTAACGCTCCACCCAGGTGCGGAAATGATGCGCTGTGAGCGGCACGTCGTTTTCGCGCTTGCAGGCCTCGACGCAGCGCAGGCAGCCGATGCATTTCGTGGCATCGACGCCGAATCCCCAGCGGTGCTCGCCCCAGTCGTAGTTCGGCACCGGACCGCGTTCGGCGGCGGGTTTGCCCCTTGCGTCCACCTTCTGCGCGAGACCCGCGCCTGCGCCGGTGCCGACGCACGTTGCCGCCGCCGCGCCGCCGACCTTGCGCAGAAATCCGCGCCGCGCAACCAATGCACTGATGGCTTCCTGTTTCATTGCTTCTTCCTTTCCTGCGCCGCGATCCGGCAACTCTGCGCGCTGTAATACGCAGCAAGATTGGCGATGTCCGTGTCGCTAAGGCCCCGGACCACACCCGCCATCATCGGGTCCTTGCGCAGGCCGGCGCGGAACGCCTTGAGCGCGTTCACCAGATAGCCGGCTCTCTGGCCCGCAATGTTCGGCCAGGCGGGATTGCCGGCGATGCCGGTCTCGCCATGGCAGGCTGCGCAGTTCTGCGCCAGCGCCTTGCCGGCAGCGGCGTCGCCGATGCCCGTCTTGGCGGGCACCGTGCTGCAACTCAGGCCGGCGTAATATGAAGCGAGATTCTGTATTTCCGCATCGCTCAATGCTTGCGCCAATGGCGACATCATGATGTCGGTCTGGGCGCCGGATTTGTACGCGGCGAGGATGCCGACGAGGTACGCGGCGTGCTGTCCGGCCAGATTCGGCCAGGTGTCGTTCGGGCTGATGCCCTGCTCGCCGTGGCAACTCGCGCAGTCGGCGGCATGTTTGTTGCGGCCAGCCCTGGCGTCGCCAGCCACTTTGGCCACCACCCCGGCAAGCTTGGGCGCGTGCGGGTTGTGGCAGACCGTGCATTGCTCGCCGAAGGAGTGCTGCGTCAGGTCGATCTGCGGTTGGGTGCGGGGCCGCCCCGGCATTTTTTCATGGCACAGCGTGCACAGCTTTCGCGTATCTGCAGGAATCGGCAGTTTGCCCTTCGCAGGATGGTCCTGCGCCGCACCGTGACACACCTCGCAACTCACCGACTTGTGGTTGTTGGCCGACCACTGTGCATGGCGCTCGCTGTGGCAGTCCAGGCAGTAGCGCGGGGTCTGGTACGCGGGTTCCTGAGCTGCAATCTCGGCGACGGACTTGCCGCGGTAATGGCCATACTCGTAGAACGAGTCAGCAGTGAAAAACCACTTGGCCGCAAGTCCGATGGCAGCCAAGGCGGCGAAGAGCAGGAGCATTCTGGAAATGTGCTTGGGCATCCTAGCGCTACTCCTTGGCCATTTCTACCGGATCCGCGATGGGGTCAATCGGCAGACGCTAGCAATCCCCAGTCAAAGCCGGTTGATTTAGGTCAATCCGGTCTCATCGCCGTCCTGAATCTGCCCGTCGGTGGCCGTTCATCCGGCCGCCAGGCTGCCGATCAAGCCCATCAGGACGAGCACGAGCAGGACCGGTCCGAACGCGATCAGCGCGAAGCCGAGCACCTTCGAGGCGAGCGTCATCGGCGCCGACGGTGCCTCGACCAGGCGCTTCTCCAGCTCGCCCGAGGCGAGCAGCCTGTTGTACTCGGCCCGGTGCTCGCGCTTGAAGGTTTCAAGCGGCATGGAGCCGGTGAACATCACGAGCTCGAGCGGAAACTTGTCGGGCCTGAAGTGATTGTTGAAGAAGTGCACGGTGAAAAGGAACAGCACCGCCAGCACCGCCATCTCGCCGTGGAAGATCGTGGCGATGTTGAGCACCCAGCCCGGCAGGATCGCGGGGGTCTTGGCCGCTGCCCACAGCATCAGGCCGCAGGCGCTGACGATGAGCACCACCCGAGAACGGCGCCCAGTAGTCGAACTTCTGCCAGTAGGTCCAGCGGTCGAACACCGGCCGCGGGCCGCGTCCGATGAACCAGCGGAACATCGCCAGGATGTCGCGCAGGTCCTGCGCGCGCGGCGCGAGCGAGTCGGGCCCGAGCCAGTCGAAGCTGCCGCGGCGCTGCGCTGCGTGGACCACCAGGTGCCCGAGGTGCCCGACGAAGACCACCAGGAACAGCACGGCGAAGGTACGGTGGATCACCGCGGCGACCTTCGGGCCGCCCAGGGCGTTGATGATCGCCTGCGCCCACGGGGTGCCGGCGTAGAGCACCGACATGCCGGTCATCACCAGCATCATCAGGCTCAGCGCGAACAGCAGGTGCGCCATGCGCCAGGCGACCGGGAAGCGCTGGTACTGCTTGCCCAGGAACCGCGCCTCGCCGAGCCCGGCGGTGCGCACCTGCGGCCGCGCGACGCGCGCCTTGCGATCCTGATACTCGCGGTAGAACCACAGCGCGGTGTGCGACCAGAAGAATACGAACGCGCCGGCGATCATCACCAGCAGGAACTTGGAGGCGAGCCAGATCGCCGGGTAGCGCGCGTCGTCCTTCGCCGGGTCGGCGACGTCGTGCGTGGTGTGGCAGCTCGAGCAGACGGCAGCCGCGCCGTTCTTGCCTCCCAGCGCGGCCCTGCCGTGCACCGATTTCGCGTACTCCTCGCGCTCCTTGGTGTGGCGCTTGCCGCAGACGTCGGGCACGCTCAGGTGCCATGCGGCGCGCTCGGGGCTGTCCTTGGCGAAGACGTAGTGCGGCGAGTGGCAGTCGTGGCAAATCGCGTTCGCGCGCGACTGGTCGTCGCGCCGCGCGCGCGTGCACCGACTTCATGTAGTGGTCGATCTGCTCGACCACCACGCCGAGGCGCGCGTGGTCCTTCGCCGTGTTGTCGGCGTTGGCCTTCTTCCACAGCGAGTCGTGGCAGTTGACGCATTTGACTGTGTGGGTCAGGCCGGGCTGGTGCGGGATCTCGGTGATGTCGGCGTGGCACTCGACGCAGTTGCGCTTGCCGTGCACCCTGCGGCCGAGCGCTCCTCGACGAGGTGCAGCGCGCGCGGCTTGCCGCCGGCGCCCGCAGCGGCGAAGCCTTCCTTGGCGTGGCAGCCGAGGCAGGTCCGGTTGGACAGGTCGCGCC
>JBASCW010000088.1:0-52881 GCA_049651845.1 Burkholderiales bacterium
GCGCCCGAGCGGCCGCGCGTCGCGCGCATGGCCACCATCGTCATCGACCCGGGGCACGGCGGCGAGGACCCGGGCGCGCGCGGCCGGCGCGGCTCGCTCGAAAAGGAGATCACCCTCACCATCGCCAGGCGCCTGAAGGACCTGGTGGAAGCCGAGCCCGACATGCGCGCGGTGCTCACGCGCGACGCCGACTTCTACGTGCCGCTGCAGGTGCGCGTCGACAAGGCGCGGCGCGTCAAGGCCGACCTGTTCGTCTCGATCCACGCCGACGCCTTCGTCAAGCCGCACGCGCGCGGCTCGAGCGTGTTCGCGCTCTCGGAGCGGCGCGCGACCTCGGAAGCGGCGCGCTGGCTCGCGAAGAAGGAAAACGAAGCCGACCTGATCGGCGGCGTCAACATCGACGTCCAGGACAAGTACCTCGCGCAGACGCTGCTCGACCTGTCGCAGACCGCCACCATCGACCACAGCCTGCGCCTCGGCAACTCGGTGCTGGGCGAGCTCGGCCAGGTGAACACGCTGCACAAGGCGCGCGTCGAGCAGGCGAGCTTCGCGGTGCTCAAATCCCCGGACGTACCCTCGATTCTCGTGGAGACCGCGTTCATCTCGAACCCCGAAGAAGAAAAGCGCCTCAACGACGAGGCCTACCAGCAGCAGCTCGCGCGCGCGATCCTCGCCGGCATCAAGCGCTACCTCGCCAAGCACCCGCCGCGCCCCTCGCCCATTGCGCTGAACTAGAAAAGGGGGCTAAGCCCCCTTTTTGAATAAAAGGGGGTCAGACCCCCTTTTTCGCGGCGCGCGTCTTCATCCAGGCGAACAGACCCGGCGAGATCGAGATCAGCACGATCAGCAGGATCACCGCGGAGAGGTTCTTCTTCACCACGGGCAGGTTGCCGAAGAAATAGCCGGCGCTGCACAGGCTCACCACCCAGATCACGGCGCCCGCCACGCAGAAGCCGATGTAACGCGTGTAGGGCATGCTGCCGATGCCGGCGACGAACGGCACGTAGGTGCGAACGATCGGTATGAAGCGCGCGAGGATGATGGTCTTGCCGCCGTGCTTTTCGTAGAACGCATGCGCGTGCGCGAGGTGCTTGGGGCTGAACCAGCGCGAGCGCTCGTAGTGGAACACCCGCGGCCCGACCCAGCGGCCGACGAAGTAATTGACGTTGTCGCCCGTGAGCGCGGCGACGATCAGCACCGCCATCACCGCCGCGAGGTCCATGCCGCCCGCGGCGGCGAGCGCGCCGGTGACGAACAGCAGCGAATCGCCGGGCAGGAACGGCCAGATCACCAGGCCGGTCTCGACGAACACGATCGTAAACAGCAGCGCGTACACCCAGGCGCCGTGCGCGGCGACGAATTCGGCCAGATGCACGTCGAGGTGCATCGCGATTTCCCAGGCCTGGACGAGCAGTTCCACGCGCCGATTGTACCGGGCGTCCCTATATAATTTCCCGATGTCCGCGGTGCTCACCAATCCAGGCGTCGAGCGGGTGCGCGCCGCGCTGGCCGCGTCCGGTGTCGCGGCGCAAATCGTCGAGCTGCCGGGCGCTGCGCGCACCGCGCAGGCCGCTGCGGCCTTCCTCGGTTGCGGCCTCGGGCAAATCGCCAACTCGCTGGTGTTCCGCGCCGAGCGCTCCGGCGAAGCACTGCTGGTCATGTCCTCGGGCGCGCGGCGCGTGGATACGCAGCGCCTGGCTGCCGCGGTCGGCGAGCCCGTCGCCAAGGCGGATGCGGCGTTCGTACGCGGGCGCACGGGATTTGCGATCGGCGGCGTGGCGCCGGTCGGACATCCGCAGCCCCTCGCCGCCTACGTGGAAACCAGCCTCGCCGCCTACCGCGAGATCTGGGCGGCTGCGGGCCATCCGCATACGGTGTTCCGGCTGACGTACGACGAGCTGCTGCGCATCACCGGCGGGCGGCCTGTCGACGTGGCGGCCGAGGCGGCCGCTTGAGCACGATCCGGCTTCTGCCCGAGCTGCTGATCAGCCAGATCGCCGCGGGCGAAGTGGTCGAACGACCCGCCTCGGTGCTGAAGGAGCTGCTCGAGAACGCGCTCGACGCGGGCGCGGCTGAGATCGTGGTGACGCTCGAGGCAGGCGGCGCGAAGCGCGTGCAGGTGGACGACGACGGCGCGGGACTGGCAAAGGACGATTTGCCGCTCGCGCTCGCGCGCCACGCCACGAGCAAGATCGCCAGCCTCGACGACCTGCAGGGCGTAGCCACGATGGGGTTTCGCGGCGAGGCGCTCGCTTCGATCGCCTCGGTCGCGCGCCTCGCGCTCACCTCCCGGCCCGCCGGCGCGCCGCACGCCTGGACCATCCGCGCCGGGGGCGGCGCAGCCGGCGTCCCCGCGGCCGCGGCGCGCGCCAAGGGCACCACGGTGCTGGTGGAGGAGCTCTACTTCAACACCCCGGCGCGCAGGAAGTTCCTGCGCACCGAGCAGACCGAGTTCGGCCACTGCGAGGAGGCGTTCCGGCGCATCGCGCTGGCGCGCCCCGAGATCGCCTTCACGCTCAAGCACAACGGCCGCGTGTCGGCGCACCTGCGCGCGCAGGCGATCGGCGAGCGCGCGGCGGCGCTGCTCGGCCGCGAGTTCCTCGAGGCGAGCTTCGCGGTCGACGTGCAGGCCGGCCCCTTGCGCCTGTACGGCGTCGCGGGTACGCCGCAGGCCGCGCGCTCGCGCGCCGACGCGCAGTATTTCTTCGTCAACGGCCGCTTCGTGCGCGACCGCGTGCTCGCGCACGCGGTGCGCGAGGCCTACCGCGACCAGCTGCACGGCGAGCGCCAGCCCGCCTACCTGCTCTTTCTCGAGCTCGACCCGCGCGCGGTCGACGTCAACGTGCACCCGGCCAAGATCGAGGTGCGCTTCCGCGACGCGGGCGGCATCCACCAGTTCGTGTTCCACGCGCTCAAGCGCGCGCTGTCGCCCTCGGCCGCCGAGGCCCCGGTCGCCTATGCGAGGGTGCCGGAACGCGGGCCCGTTTTGCGGCCGGCCTTCCAGCAGGAGTTCCAGGTCGCGCAGCCGGCCGCGGCCTACCAGGGATTCATGGCGGCCGCGACGAGCGCGGCGCCCTTGCCCGTGACGGAGAGGTCCCCGCCGCTGGCGCGACAGGAGCCCAGGGTCCCTCCCCTGGGCTTTGCGCTCGCGCAGCTTCACGGCGTCTACGTCCTCGCGCAGAACGAAGCGGGCCTGGTGCTGGTGGACATGCACGCGGCGCACGAGCGCATCGTCATGGAGAAGCTCAAGGCGAGCCTGGATGCGGGCGCGGTGGCGCGCCAGAGCCTGCTGGTGCCGGCGGTGCTGCAGGTGGATACGCTCGACGTCGCGACCGCGGAAGAGAACGCCGCGGCGCTGGAAACGCTCGGCCTGGAGACGAGCGTCTCGGGCCCGAACGAGCTCGCGGTGCGCTCGGCGCCGGCGCTGCTCGCGGGCGGCGATATCGCGGGTTTGGTGCGCGGCCTGCTGCGCGAATTGCGCGAGTACGGCGCAGGCGCGGTGCTGCAGGCGCGCCAGAACGAGCTGCTCGCCACCATGGCCTGCCACGCCGCGGTGCGCGCCAACCGCGCGCTCACGACGGCCGAGATGAACGCCCTGCTGCGCGAGATGGAGGAGACCGAGCGCTCCGGCAGCTGCAACCACGGGCGCCCGACCTGGTATCAGCTCAGCATGGCGGACCTCGACCGCCTGTTCCTGCGCGGGCAGTGACCGTGACCGGCACGCCGCGCGTGT
Source organism: Burkholderiales bacterium (assembly GCA_049651845.1). Classification (GTDB taxonomy): domain Bacteria; phylum Pseudomonadota; class Gammaproteobacteria; order Burkholderiales; family SG8-39; genus RBG-16-66-20. The sequence continues at coordinate 3,734 of JBASCW010000088.1, forward strand.
TGCTGGTCACCGGCGCCGGCCGCGGCATCGGCGCGGCGACCGCGCGCCTCGCGGCCAAGCGCGGCTACGCGGTCTGCGTCAACTACCTGCGCGACAAGGGCGCCGCCGAGAGCGTGGTGCAGGACATCCGCGACGACGGCGGCAGCGCGATCGCCGTGGCGGGCGACGTCTCGGTCGAGAAGGACGTGCTGCACCTGTTCGACGCCTGCGACCGCTCGCTCGGGCGCCTGGCCGCGCTGGTCAATAACGCGGGCATCGTGGCGACGCGCGCGCGCGTCGAGGCGATGGACGCCGCGCGCCTGGAGCGCATGTTCGCGGTCAACGTGGTGGGCGCCTTCCTGTGCGCGCGCGAGGCCGTCAAGCGCATGTCCAGGCGCCACGGCGGCAAGGGTGGCGCGATCGTCAACGTGTCCTCGGGCGCGGCGCGCCTGGGCTCCCCGGGCGAATGGGTCGACTACGCGGCCTCCAAGGGCGCGATCGACACCATGACCCTCGGTCTGGCGAAGGAGCTCGCCGAAGAGGGTATCCGCGTGAATTGCGTGCGGCCCGGCTTCGTCAACACCGACATCCACGCGGGCGCGGGTGACCCCGACCGCATCGAGCGCCTGCGCGACAGCATCCCGATGAAGCGCGGCGGCGAGCCCGAGGAGGTGGCGCGCGCGATCCTCTGGCTGCTCTCGGGCGAGGCCTCCTATTCCACGGGGGCCATCCTCGATGTCACGGGCGGCCGCTAAGCCCCCTGCCTTCGCTCTGCTGGGTCCCACCGCGAGCGGCAAGTCGCGCCTCGCCATGGAACTCGCGCTGCAGCACCCGATCGAGATCGTCAGCGTCGATTCGGCCCAGGTCTACCGCGGCCTGGACATCGGCACGGCGAAGCCCTCGGCGGCCGAGCGCGAGGCGGTGCCGCACCACCTGATCGACCTGGTCGATCCGACCGAGGCCTACTCCGCCGGCCGCTTCCGCGAGGACGCCGTGCGCGCCGTCGCGCAGATCCTCGCGCGCGGCAAGATTCCGCTGCTCGCAGGCGGCACGATGCTCTATTACCGCGCCCTCGCCGCGGGGATGGATGCGCTGCCGCCTGCCGACGCCAAACTGCGCGCGCAGATCGACGCCGATGCCGCGCAGCGCGGCTGGCCCGCGCTGCATGCCGAGCTCGCCCGCGCGGACCCGCAGACCGCGGCACGCCTCGAGCCCGGCGACGCGCAGCGCATCCAGCGCGCACTGGAAGTCTGGCGCCTCACGGGCAGGCCGATCTCGGCGCTGCAGTCGGGCAAGCCCGCCGCGCTGCCCTTCGAGCTGAGGGGCTTCGCCCTGGTTCCGGAGGATCGCGCCGCGCTGCACGAGCGGATCGCCGTGCGTTTCGATGCGATGCTGAAGGCGGGATTGGTCGATGAACTGCGCTCGTTGAGAAAGAAATTCAGTCTGAGCGCGCAACTGCCCGCGATGCGCTGCGTCGGCTACCGGCAGGCGTGGCGTTTCCTCGAGGGCGAGATTTCGGCGCCGGCGTTGCGCGAGACGGGCGTCGCCGCGACGCGCCAGCTCGCCAAGCGCCAGCTCACCTGGCTGCGCAGCCTGCCGGGGCTCGCGCCCGCGCGCGAGCTCGACGCCGCGTTGAGCAGGGACTGAGCGCCGGCGGCGCTCAGTCGAGGCTGATGTTCGACGCTTTTGCGGCCGCGCCGTAGGCCCGCAGCTGCTCTGCGACGAACGCGGCGAGCTCCTGCGGCGTCGAGCTGCGCGGCTCGAAGGAGAGCCTGCCGAACGCCTCCTTCACCTCGGGCTTGGCGAGCACCACGACCATTTCCCTGTTCAGGCGCTCGACGATTTCCCTGGGCAGCTTCGCCGGCCCGAACAGGCCGCCCCAGGGCGTGATCGGCACGTCCGGCAGGCCAGCTTCCTTGAGCGTGGGCGCATCCGGCAGCAGCGCATTGCGGCTGGGCAGCAGCGTGGCGAGCGCCTTCACCTTGCCCTCCTTCACCTGCGGCGCGATGTTGCCGGGCGTGGCGATGGTGAAGTTCACGCGTCCGGCGATGAAATCGAGCGTGAGCGGTCCGTCGCCCTTGTAAGGGATGTGCACGGCGTCGAACTTCTGCTGCGCCGCGAACTGCGCGGTGGCGAGGATGCTGGTCGCGTTGCCCGTGCCGTAGTTGAGCTTGCCGGGATTGGCGCGCGCGTAGGCGATCAGCTCGTTGATGTTGTTGACCGGCAGGCTCGCGTGCGAGAAGACGAAGAAACCGAAAATCCCCACCATCGAGATCGGCGTGAAATCGTTGACCGGATCGTAGGGCGCCACTTTCTTCGCCGCCGGCGCGAACGACATCCCCGTCGCCGTGCCGTAGTACAGCGTGTAGCCGTCCGGATCCGACTTCTTCACCGCCTCCGAGGCGATGATGCCCTCGGCGCCGGGCCGCGTCTCGATCAGGATCGGCTGGCCGAGCTGCTGCGACAGCGGCTGCGTGAAGATGCGCGCCCCCAGCTCCGCCGCGCCGCCGGGCGGGAACGGCACGATCAGGCGGACGGGCTTGTTCGGATACTGTGCGGCCGCAGCGGAACAGGCCAGCGCGGCGGTGACTGCGACGAGGAGCTTCTTCATGTCGTCACTCCGGCTGGATGCCCACGGCTTTCAGGATGTTGCGATAGCCCTCGAGCTGCTCCTTGACGTACGCCGCGAGCTTCTCGGGCGTGGACGGCGTCAGCACGAAGGCCTGCTTCTGCATCGCTTCCTGGACGTCCGGGCGGCCCATCGCCGCGACGAATTCCTTGTTCAGGCGCGCCACCACGTCGGCGGGCATCTTGGCCGGGCCGAACAGCCCGGCCCAGGAGATGATGCTGAAAGTCGGGTAGCCGGCCTCGGCGATGGTCGGCACGTCGGGCAGCAGGTGGCTGCGCCGGGGCAAGGTGGTCACCAGCGCGCGCAACTTGCCGTCGCGGATCAGCGGTATCGAGGTCGTCGAGGATGCGAACATCATCTGCACGCGGCCGCCCACCAGGTCGGGCATGACCTGGGGCTCGGTCTTGTAGGGCACGTGCACCATCTCGATCTTCGCCAGCGAGGCGAGCAGCGCCGTGGAAACGATGCCCGTGGTGTTGCCGGTCGCGTAGTTGATCTTGCCTGGATTGGCCTTCGCGTACTGGACCAGCTCCTGCAGCGTCTTCACCGGCAGGTCGGGATTGACCACGACAAAGAAGGTGTAGCGGCCGATGTCGGTGATCGGCGTGAAATCGGCCACCGGATCGTAGGGCGGCGATTTCTTCATCGCCGGGACCACGGACAGAGGGCTGTTGGTCGCCATCAGCAGCGTGTAGCCGTCGGGCGCGGCCTTCGCCACTTCGGAAGCCGCGATGGCGCCGTCGGCGCCCGCCTTGTTGTCGACGACGACCGGCTGCCCGACCGCGGCCGACACCGAAGCACCGATGACGCGCGAGATGAGGTCGGTCGCCGAGCCCGCGCCGAACGGCACCACGATGCGGATCGGCTTGTTCGGGAATTGCGACAGTGCAGGCGCCGCAAAGAGCAATGCAGCGGCCAGGACGAGCATGCGTTTCATCGGTAGGTCTCCTCTCTCTCTGCGCCGATTATAGAATGGACTGACACGGAGGCTACATGGAAATCGGCGCGATCGGCCTGGGCAGGATGGGCGGCAGCATGGCGCGGCGCATGGCGCGCGGCAGCGCACGGGTGGTCGCCTACGACCGGGATCCGGCAGCGCGCGCCGCGCTCGCGGCCGAGAAGAACGTCGAATGCGTGGACGGCCTCGCCACGCTCGCCGCCAGGCTGAGCGGCGAGCGCGTGGTGCTGGTGATGCTGCCGGCCGGTCCCGCCACCGAGGACACCCTCGCCGCGCTGCTGCCGCTGCTCTCGGCGGGCGACACGCTGGTGGATGGCGGCAACGCGTTCTACAAGGACTCGATGGCGCGCGCGCTGAAGATGTCGCAGCGCGGCCTGCGCTACATCGACGCCGGCGTCTCCGGCGGCATTCACGGCCTCGACCACGGCTACTGCCTGATGCTGGGCGGCACGCCGAAGTCGGTCGAGCGCTTTGAGCCGTTCGCGCGCCTGCTCGCGCCCGCGCCCGACCGCGGCTGGCTGCACTGCGGGCCGAGCGGCGCCGGCCACTTCGCCAAAATGATCCACAACGGCATCGAGTACGGAATGATGCAGGCCTTCGCCGAGGGCTTCGCGCTGCTGGCCGCGCGCAAGGACCTGGAGTTCGACCTCGGCCGGCTCGCCGAAACCTGGCGCCACGGCAGCGTGGTGCGCTCCTGGCTGCTCGACCTGTGCGCCGAGGCGCTCGCCGAGGACGAGGCGATGCAGCGCGTGGCGCCGGTGGTCGCCGACTCGGGCGAAGGCCGCTGGACCGCGCTCGAGTCGGTGGAGCTGGGCGTGCCCGCGCCGGTGATCACGATGGCGCTGATGGCGCGCTTTTCCAGCCAGGGCAAGTCCGACTACGCGAGGAAGCTGCTCGCCACGATGCGCGTGAAGTTCGGCGGCCACCCCGTCAAGCGCGCGTGATCGCCATCACGCAAGCGTGATCATTGTTCTGATGGGGGTGTCGGGCTCGGGCAAGAGCACGATCGGCGAGCCCCTGGCCGCGCGGCTCGGGCTGCCGTTCCTAGACGCCGACGAGTTCCATCCGCCCGCCAATGTCGCCAAGATGGCCGCGGGCACGCCGCTCACCGACGCCGACCGGCTGCCATGGCTCAAGCTCCTGAATGAAAAACTCCGCGCGCTTCCCGATGCCGTTCTGGCTTGTTCCGCTCTCAAGGAGAGCTACAGACAAAGCCTGTCGAGCGATATTCCCGATTGCCGGTTCGTGTATTTGAGAGGAAGCATCGAACTCATCCGATCGAGATTGACGGACCGCAAGCACCGCTACATGCCGGCCTCGCTGCTGGCGAGCCAGTTCGCCACCCTCGAGCCGCCGCGGGATGCGATCGAGGTGGACATCGGCCGCGGCGTCGCCGAATGCGTGGACGAGATCGCGGCGCGCCTGGGGCGCTGATTGCGGGTTTCCTGACCTAGCGCAAAGCGCGCGGCTTGGGTCCTCCTAGGATTTTCAGGTCAGGCAGAAGGGAGGCGCCCGATGACGCAAGCCCCGCAGATCCGCACCACGGAGCAGCTCTACGCGCACGCCATCGCGATCGAGCGCGAGGCGGCCACGCGCTACGCCGAGCTGGGCGAGCGCATGAGCGACCTGGGCAACGACATGGTGGGCGAGCTGTTCCTGCGCCTCGCGCGGCTGGAAAAGGAGCACGAGCAGGAGCTCGAGCGGCGTGCCGCCGGCCTGCAGCTCCCCGCCATCGCGCCCGGCGACTACGCCTGGATCGGCGGCGAGGCGCCCGAGAACGCCGCGCACGACCTGGTGCTCAACCTGCTCACGCCGCATTCCGCCCTCGAAATCGCGCTCGGCGCGGAAGAACGCGCGGCGGAATTCTTCGAATCGGCGCGCAAGCAGATCGCCGATCCCGCGGTCGCCGCGCTGGCGGCCGAGCTGGCCGCCGAGGAAGGCGTGCACATCGCCTGGGTGAAGAGCGCGCTGCGGCGCACGCCGAACCCGGTCGTCGACTGGGACGCGGTCTTCGGCTGACGAGCAAGTTCTAGCGATACTCAGCCAGCTCGGCGACGATGCGGGTCGAGCCTTCGTCCGGCGTGCGCCCATCGCGCACCACTTTCACCAGCTGCGCGACCTCGGGGGCGTACCAGAGCGTTTCCTTCGCCTGGGCGCGCACCTGGCCGCCTTCGATGCAATAGAGGTCGGCCGCGATCGGTGCCGCGCGGAAGCGGCCGGCGGGCACCGTGACTTCCTCCCAGCGTAGGACCTGCGCCTCGTAACGCTTCAGGCGGCCCTCTCGCTGCGGTTGCCACGCCCAGCCCCAGCTGAGCTTCTGCCCGGGCTCGAGCGGCCCGGAAAAGTAGCTCGGATGCATGAAGAAGCCGGGAAAGCGCGTGTTGGCGTGCGACGCGTGCCCTGCGGCATAGATGCCCAGGTTGAAGTTCATGCGCCCAGCCGCATGGGTGAATTCGGTATCGACCGCAAGTCCGGCGGCGTCCTGGCGCGTGCGATAGAGGAGCACGACATCGCGCCAGACGGGCGGCTCCACGGTCACCGCGTACCGCCAGGCATGACCGGGCTGTAGAGTCGGCAAGGCCCCCGGCTTGGCGGGTGCCGGCGCAGCCTTGGCGGTCGGCGGCACAGCCTTGGCGGCCGACGGAGCGGGCTTGGCGACTCGCGCAGGCGGCGGCGCGGGTTCAGGAGCGGGGGCAGGCGCGTGCTTCTCGCGCAGCTGATCGATGGCGCCTTCCACCCGGCTGCGCAGCGACTCCAGCGTGCCGGGTGCGCCAGCCGGAGCTGGGGGCGCGGGCTCGTGCTTCCTGAGGACGAAGACGTATAGCAGCAGCGCCGCGAGCAGCGCGAGCGCCGCCCCGAAGAACGCGAGGGCCAGTGGATCCTGCTTCACGGGCCCCGGACGCTCACATCAGCGGTACGACCAGCAGCGCGACGATGTTGATGATCTTGATGAGCGGGTTCACCGCGGGGCCCGCAGTGTCTTTGTACGGATCGCCCACAGTGTCGCCCGTGACCGCGGCCTTGTGCGCTTCCGAGCCCTTGCCGCCGTGGTGGCCGTCTTCGATGTACTTCTTGGCGTTGTCCCAGGCGCCGCCGCCCGTGCACATCGAGATGGCGACGAACAGGCCCGTGACGATGGTGCCCATCAGCACGCCGCCCAGCGCCTGCGGCCCGAGGATCAGGCCGACCAGGATCGGCACCAGCACCGGCAGCAGCGACGGGATCATCATCTCCTTGATCGCCGCCTTGGTGAGCAGGTCCACCGCGGTGCCGTACTCGGGCTTGGCGGTGCCTTCCATGATGCCCTTGATCTCCTTGAACTGGCGGCGCACTTCGAGCACCACCGAGCCCGCCGCCCGGCCGACGGCCTCCATCGCCATCGAGGCGAACAGGTACGGCACCAGGCCGCCGATCAGCAGGCCGATGACGACCATGTGATTCGACAGGTCGAACGACACGTTCTTGCCCGCCGCCTCCAGCGCGTGCGTGTAGTCGGCGAACAGAACCAGCGAAGCGAGGCCCGCCGAGCCGATGGCGTAGCCCTTCGTGACCGCCTTGGTGGTGTTGCCGACCGCGTCCAGCGGATCGGTGATGTCGCGCACCGAGTCGGGCAGGTCCGCCATCTCGGCGATGCCGCCGGCGTTGTCGGTGATCGGCCCGTAGGCGTCCAGCGCGACGATGATGCCGGCCATCGACAGCATCGAGGTCGCGGCGATGGCGATGCCGTACAGGCCCGCGAGCGCGTAGGAAGCGAAGATCGCGACGCAGACCGCGGCCACCGGCCAGGCGGTGGACTTCATCGACACGCCCAGGCCCGCGATCATGTTGGTGGCGTGGCCCGTCACGCTGGCCGCCGCGACGTGCTGCACCGGCTTGAACTGCGTGCCGGTGTAGTACTCGGTAATCCAGACCAGGAAGCCGGTGAGCGCCATGCCGACCACCGCGGTTCCCCACAGGTGCGCCACGCCGATCATCTTCTTCTGGCCGCCGATGTCGAAGGGCACGTTCTTGACGATGTCGCCCATCATCCACTGCGTGATAGGCCAGAAGGCGATCAGCGCGATCGCGCCGGCCACGATCAGGCCCCTGTAGAGCGCGGGCATCACGTTCTTGTCGCCCGGGCTCACCTTTACGAACCAGGTGCCGACGATCGAGGCGATGATCGCGAAGCCGCCGATCGCGAGCGGGTAGATCACCGCGTTGGCGCTGGTGGTCTTCACCATCAGCGCGCCCAGGATCATGGTGGCGATGATCGTCACCGCGTAGGTCTCGAACAGGTCCGCGGCCATGCCGGCGCAGTCGCCGACGTTGTCGCCCACGTTGTCCGCGATCACCGCCGGGTTGCGCGGGTCGTCCTCCGGGATGCCGGCCTCGACCTTGCCGACGAGGTCCGCGCCGACGTCGGCGCCCTTGGTGAAGATGCCGCCGCCCAGTCGCGCGAAGATCGAGATCAGCGAGCCGCCGAAGCCCAGGCCGATCAGCGGGTGGATCACCTTGGCCAGGTCCTTCTGGTCGTGCGCGTTGGCGTAGAGAATCGCGAAGTAGCCGGCGACGCCCAGCAGCGCGAGGCCCACCACCAGCAGTCCGGTGATGGCGCCGCCGCGGAACGCGACGTTGAGCGCCTCGTTCAGCCCGGTGCGGGCGGCTTCCGCGGTGCGCACGTTGGCGCGCACCGAGACGTTCATGCCGATGTAGCCGGTCGCACCCGAGAGCACCGCGCCGATCACGAAGCCAGCGGCGGTGTAGCCGTCCAGGAAGATGCCGATCAGCACCGTCAGCACCAGGCCGACCATGCCGATGGTCATGTACTGGCGGTTGAGGTAGGCGCTCGCGCCTTCGCGCACGGCCGCAGCGATCTCGCGCATGCGCTCGTTGCCCTCGGGCTGCGAAAGGATCCACCTGATCGAGACCGCGCCGTACAGGATTGCGACCACGGCGCAGGCAAGCGCGAAAATGACGCCACCGGACATGCGATTACCCCCTTGAAAAGAGGGCGAATTCTAGCAGGATCGGGCGCCGTTCAGGCGCCGGTCAGCCCCCGAGCGCGGCGATCGCCTGGACCCGGATCTCCTCGACCGACCCGCGGCCCGAGATGCGCCGGTGCTTCGGCGCCCGCGCGTCGCCCGCGGCCGCCCAGCGCTGGTAGTACTTGATCAGCGGCTCGGTCTGGGAGTGGTACACGGTCAGGCGCTTGCGCACCGTCTCCTCCCTGTCATCGTCGCGCTGGATCAGCGGCTCGCCGGTGACGTCGTCCTTGCCCTCGACCTTCGGCGGATTGAATTTGACGTGATAGGTCCGGCCCGAAGCGAGATGCACGCGGCGGCCGCCCATGCGAGCGATGATCTCCGCGTCCGGCACGTTGATCTCGAGCACGTAGTCGATCGCCACGCCCGCGCTCTTCAGCGACTCCGCCTGCGGCAGGGTGCGCGGAAAACCGTCGAACAGGTAGCCCTTCGCGCAATCGGGCTGCGCGAGACGCTCCTTCACCAGCGCGATGATGATGTCGTCGGACACCAGCTGGCCCGCGTCCATCAGCTTCTTGGCGGCGAGCCCCGTGGGCGTGCCGGCCTTCGCCGCGGCGCGCAGCATGTCGCCCGTGGAAATCTGCGGGATGCCAAAGTGCTTCGCGATGAAGTTCGCCTGCGTACCTTTGCCGGCGCCGGGCGGGCCGAGCAGGATCAAGCGCATGTTGGTGTTCTCCCTTAGCCCAGCATTCTACGCACCGCCTCGAGGTCCTGGGGCGTGTCGACGCCCGGCGGCGACTCGGCCTCGCTCACCGACACCACGATGCGGAATCCGTGCCAGAGCGCGCGCAGCTGCTCGAGCGCCTCGGCCCGTTCGAGCGGCGACGCGGGCAGCGCGGCGTAACGCTGCAGGAACGCGACGCGATAGCCGTAGATGCCGACGTGCCGGTAGGCCGCCGGCTTGTCCTGCCTCGGATGCGGGATGCCCGCGCGGCTGAAATACAGCGCGTAGCCGTTCGCATCGAGAACGACCTTCACGACGTTCGGGTTCGCGAACGCCGCTGCGTCGCGGATCGGGTGGCAGGCGGTGGACATGCTCGCCGCGCCGTTGCCCGCCAGCGCCGACGCGACATCGCGGATCAGCACGGGCTCGATCAGCGGCTCGTCGCCCTGCACGTTGACCACGATCGCCTCGCCCGCGAGCCCGAGCGCGGCGGCGGCCTCCGCGATGCGGTCGGTGCCCGAGGCGTGGTCGGCGCGCGTCATGAGCGCGCGAAAGCCGGCGCGCTCCACCGCCTCGCGGATGCGGCCGTCGTCGGTAGCGACGGCCACCGTGCGCGCCCCGCTCGCGCGCGCGCGCTCGCAGACGTGCACCACCATCGGCTTGCCCGCGAGCTCGGCGAGCGGCTTGCCCGGGAAGCGCGTCGATGCAAAGCGCGCCGGAATCAGGACGTGAAAGGGGGGCTGCGACAAAACGTCTCCGCCCCCCTTCAAATCCCCCCGCGTCAGGCAACCTCCTCGTCGGGCGGCAGCTTGCGCGCGTCCTCCTCGAGCATCACCGGAATGCCGTCCTTCACCGGGAAGCCGAGGCGGTCGGCCTTGCAGATCAGCTCGGCGGCGTCGCGCCTGTACACGAGCGGACCCTTGCACAGCGGGCAGACGAGGATTTCAAGCAGCTTTGGATCCACCGAGCTTCTCCAGCAGCCAGCGTTGGAACGCGGGGTCGAGCGCGGCTCTCACCGGGAACACCCAGAAGTGCGCCTGCGCGAAGCGCTTGCATTTTACCGCGTCCTTCTCGGTCATCACGACCGGGTCCTTGTCGCCGAACGCAAGATCGTCGGCGCGGAACGGGTGATGGTCGGGAAACGGGTGCGGCACCGGCTTCAGGCCGAAGCGCGCAAGCTGCAGGAAGAAGCGCTTCGGATCGCCGATGCCCGCGACCGCGTGCACGCGCTGTCCGGCGAAGGACTTGGCCGTGCGCAACGCGCGCGCATCTGTCATGCACACGAGCTGGTCGCCTTCCAGGGTCATGCGGTAGCCCGGCTGCTCCGACTTGCCGTGCACCACCACCGCGTCCACCGAGCGCAGGCGCGCGCGCGGCTCGCGCAGCGGCCCGGCCGGGTGCAGGAAGCCGTTGCCCAGGCTGCGCTCGTCCACCACGCAGATCTCCAGGTCGCGCGCGAGCGCGTAGTGCTGCAGGCCGTCGTCGCTGACGATCACGTCGCACTCGGGGTGCTGCGCGCGCAGCGCCAGGCAGGCCTGCACGCGGTCGGGCGCGACCCAGACCGGGCAGCCGCTGCGGCGCGCGAGCAGCATCGGCTCATCGCCGACCTCGGCCGGGTCCGCGGCGATGGTCGCCTCGCGCGGCGCATCCGCTCGGCCGCCCGCGCCGCGCGCGCCGCCCAGGTATCCGCGCGAGACGATGCCGGGCTTCCAGCCGTGCTCCTTGAGGATCTCGGCGATGCGCAGCACCAGCGGCGTCTTGCCGCTGCCGCCCGCGCTGAGGTTGCCCACGACGATGACGGGGATGCCGGGGTGCTTCGAGCCGAAGATTTTCAGCTTATAGAAAACTCTCCGAACCCGGACCACGACCGCGAACACCAGGCTCGCCGGCCACAGCAGCCAGGCGATGGCGCCGCGGCGGGTCCAGTGCCGCACTACTTCGAGGACTGCGTGGTGAAGGTGATCTGCGACAGGCCGGCGAGGCGCGAGGCTTCCATCACGCGGATCACCGACTGGTGGCTGGCCGCGGCATCGGCGCTGATGATGACGATCGGCTCGCGCAGGCCGGCGCCGGCGCTGCGCAGCACGCCGGCGAGCTGCTCGGTGCTCGCGAACTCGACCGGCTGCTTGTTGATCACGTACTGGCCGCGCGCGTTGACGAGCACGCTCACCTCGCCCGGCCGTTCGAGCTGCTTCTCGGCGTCCGCGGTGGGCAGGTTGATCTGCAGCTCGGTGTACTTCGAGTAGGTGGTGGTGATCATGAGGAAGATCAGGATCACCATCATCACGTCGATCAGGGGCACGAGGTTGATCTCGGGCTCCTCCTTGTAGCGGCCGCGCTGGAAGTTCATCGCGAGCCCCCGGGCCTAGGCCTGCGCCGCGCGCGCCTGGTAGCCCTCGCGCTCGCCGTGCACGATGTCGATCAGCTTGGAGGCCGCCTGCTCCATCTGCACCACGAACCCGTCCACCTTGTTCTTGAAGTGGCGGTAGAAAATCAGCGACGGAATCGAGATCGCGATGCCGAAGGCGGTGTTGTAGAGCGCGATCGAAATGCCGTGGGCGAGCTGCTGCGGGTTGGTGCCGGTGGGCGACTGCGAGCCGAAGATCTCGATCATGCCGACCACGGTGCCGAACAGGCCCAGCAGCGGCGCCGCGGTGGCGATGGTGCCCAGCGTGGTGAGGAAGCGCTCCAGATTGTGCGCCACAGCACGCCCGGACTCCTCGATCGCCTCCTTCATGACGTGGCGCGGGCTCTTCTCGTTGCGCAGGCCCGCGGCGAGCACTTCGCCGAGCGGCGAATCCTGCGCGAGCTTGTCGACGATGTCGCCCGTGACGCCCTGGCGCGCGTGCACCGTGATCACCTGGTCGAGCAGCGTGGGCGGCACGATCTTCGCCTCGCGCAGGGACACCGAGCGCTCGATGATCAGGGCGACGGCGATGATGGAAGCAAGCAACAGCGGGTAGATCGGCCAGCCGGCGGCCTGGATGATGGCAAACAAGTCGCTATCCTTTGGAAGGAAAAAGCATTTTTCGTGCGCGCACTTTAGCCAAAGCCTCCGTCAGCAGCAACTTCGGCGGCAAGCCCGCATCTTCCGAACCACCTTCGGACACCCCGATATCCACAAAAGATGTGGATAAGTTTGTGGATTATCCCTGAACGGCGGGTTGCGTCAGCCTAGTGACCGCGCAAGACTCGGGTGCGATTAATTTTTCATCACTTGTTTTCGCCGCCGAAACAGCCGCTTACGGATAAGAATCGGCTTCCGCGCGGAGTTCCGCGGCAGCGCCGGGGATCGCCCGGCTGCGTGTGGATTAGTGCGTGCGAGGCACTTGACAACGAGCCTGCGATTTCCAATGCGAATCGGACCTGTAAGCTCTCCGTCATGGGTAAGGAGGCTGGAGGGCTCGCAGTCGTGGACCGGCTTCTCGCGGCGCTCGAGAGGGCCGGGACGCGCGGCTTGCTGGCCACGTCGGTGATTCCGGGTGCGGGCACCTATCTGTGGGCCTCGCTCGTGCAAATGCCGGCCGCCGTGGCGGCGGTGCTGAGCGTCTACGGACTCGCCGGCGGACTGTGGCTCTACACCAGCCTCATGGAGCTGCGCTGGCAGAGGCGAAGGAACGAGCTCAGGCCAGACTACGAGAGGTGGAATCTGGTGAATGCGTTCACGTTTGCGCAAGCCGCCAGCCTCTGGGCGGACCGGCGCCCCGAACTTGAATTCGACGATACGGCCAGCGCGATTTTCAGCATGCTCAAGGAGCAAGCCGAGGCGGGGACGCTGGACGCGAGCGCGGCCGGCGCGACCTTTGGCCGGGATGCGCGCGTGTTGCGCGGCGATCTGGTGAGACTGGCGAAAAGAATCAAGCAGCGGCCCAGATTCCTGTTCAACAAAGGCATCCCATAGCGCAAGGTGCATCGAGAACCTCATGGAACTTGACCTTTCCTCCGGCGGCGCGCCGGTCCTGACCGTCTCGCAGCTGCTGCGCAGCGCGCGCGACGTGCTCGAGCGGCGCTTCCCCCTGCAGTGGATCGCGGGCGAAGTCTCCAACCTCCGGCCGGCGGCCTCGGGACACCTGTATTTCACCCTCAAGGACGAGGCCGCGCAGGTCGATTGCGTGATGTTCAGGGGCCGCGCCGCGCACCTGGACTGGGACCTGGCCGACGGCCAGCGCGTCGAGGCGCGCGCGCTGGTGACGCTGTACGAGCCGCGCGGGCGCTTCCAGCTCAACGTCGAGTCGATGCGCCGCGCGGGCCTGGGGCCGCTCTACGAGCGCTTCCTCAAGCTCAAGGACAAGCTCGAGAAGGAAGGCCTGTTCGATCCCGCGGCGAAGCGGCCGGTGCCGGAGTACCCGCGCCGCATCGGCGTGGTGACCTCGCTCGCCGCGGCGGCGCTGCGCGACGTGCTGACCACGCTGCGCCGGCGCAATCCGGCGATCCCCGTCATCGTCTACCCCGCCCCGGTCCAGGGCGAAGGCGCGGCGGCGAAGCTCGCGCAGGCGCTCGCCGCCGCCAACCGGCGCGCCGAGTGCGACGTGCTGCTGCTGGTGCGCGGCGGCGGCTCGATCGAGGACCTCTGGCAGTTCAACGAGGAGGCGCTCGCGCGCGCGATCAGGGCCTCCGAGATACCGGTCGTGGTCGGCGTCGGGCACGAGACCGATTTCACGATCGCCGATTTCGCCGCCGACCAGCGCGCGCCCACGCCCACCGCGGCCGCGGAACTCGTCAGCCCGCCGCTCGAGGCCCTGCGCGCGCAGCTGGCGCAGGCCGCGCTGCGCCTCGCGCGCGAAACAGCGCGTCGCATCGAGACCGCGATGCAGACGGTGGACGCGCTCGCGCGCCGGCTCGTGCACCCGGCGGATCGCTTGCGCAACTCGCGGCAGCATTTGCTGCACCTTTCTGCACGACTCTCGGCCGCCATGAAGCATCAGATATTGCAGTTTCGCTCCACATTGGACGCTGCGGAGGCAAGGCTCTCGGGGCTGGACCACCAGACCGTGCTGGCGCGCGGCTACAGCCTCACGCTGAACATGCAGGACGAGATCGTGCGCGACGCCGCGCAGGTCGCCGAAGGCGAGCGCGTCACCACCACGCTCGCCAGGGGCCGGCTCGAAAGCCGGGTCCTGAAGAAGCTGCGTTAGCGCGCGCCGAGCACGCGCGAGGCGCGGCCGAGGTCCTTCTTCTTGACCCAGAACACCATGCCGTAGCGGCGCTTGCCGGCGCTCACGGCGCTCAGCGACACGAGGTTGATCTTCGCCTTGGCGAGCTTGCCGAGGATGCCGGTGAGCGCGCCGACGCGGTCGCCGCCGCGCGCGAGGAACACGGTCTTGCGCTTGGAGACGCGCAGGCCCGCCTTCTTCGCGGCCTGGCGGAACTTGACGCTGTTGTCGGGGACGAAGTCCACCTGCGCGCCGCCGCCCGTCGGGAAGCCCGTGAAGGCGAGCAGGTTGACGCCCGCTGCCTTCATCGCGGCGAGCAGCTTGGCGCCGGCGCCCGGGCGTTGCGAGACTTTCATCGTGTAGTAGTCGGCTTTGCGGATGCTGGCCATGGTTCCTCCTTGGGTGGGGCCTACAATTCTGCGCTTGCGCAAGACACGTATCCACAGTTTTCTGCCGATCGCCGCAAAGGACGCCCGCATCCTCGTCCTGGGCAGCTTGCCGGGCGCCGAATCGCTGCGCCGCAAGCAGTACTACGCCCATCCGCAGAACCAGTTCTGGAAGATCATGGAGGCGCTGTTCGGCATCGGGCGCACGAGCCCCTACCGGGCTCGTGTGCGGGCGTTGAAAGCCAGGCGCATCGCCGTCTGGGACGTGCTGCACTCCTGCGAGCGCGAGGGCAGCCTGGACGCGAGCATCGAGGCGGAGATCGCCAACGACTTCGAGCGCTTCTTCCGCGCGCACCCGCGGCTGCGCCATGTCTTCTTCAACGGCGCCAAGGCCGAGGCGAGCTTCCGTCGCCACGTGCGGCCGCGACTCGGCCAGGCGCTGCGCGACCGGGTTGTGCGCTTCACGCGCCTGCCCTCGACCAGCCCGGCGCACGCCGCCCTGCCCTTTGCGCGCAAGCTCGCCGCCTGGCGTGCAATACTCAAGGCCTAGGACCAGCCATGACGACAGCCGCCAACATCGCGATCGCCATCGTGGCCCTGCTGCACGCGTACTTCCTGGTGCTCGAGATGTTCCTCTGGGACAAGCCCTTCGGACGGCGCGTGTTCAGGACCACGCCCGAATTCGCCGCGGCCTCGGCAGGGCTGGCGGCGAACCAGGGCCTGTACAACGGCTTTCTCGCCGCCGGCCTCGTCTGGGGCCTGGCGCTCGGCGAAACGGGGCTCGAGGTGAAGATCTTCTTCCTCGCTTGCGTGATCGTCGCGGGCGTGTTCGGCGCGGTCACCGTAAACCGCTTCATTCTCTTCATCCAGGCGCTGCCGGCGATCGTGGGGCTCGCGCTGCTGCTGCCCTGAGGCCGCCATGGGCCACCGATTATCGAAGATCGCGACGCGCACCGGCGACCGGGGCGAAACCGGCCTCGGCGACGGCAGCCGCGTGGCCAAGGACTCGGCGCGCATCCAGGCGCTCGGCGACATCGACGAGCTGAACTCGGCGCTCGGCGTGCTGCTCGCCGAGAAGCTGCCCGCCGACGTGCGCAAGGCGCTGCTGCAGATCCAGCACGACCTGTTCGACCTCGGCGGCGAGGTCTGCATCCCGGGCCACCGCATGCTCGCCGAGGCGCAGGTCCTGCGCCTGGACGCGACGCTCGCCGCCACCAACCGCAAGCTCGCCCCGTTGAAGGAGTTCATCCTGCCCGGCGGCACGCGCGCTGCCGCGCTCGCGCATCTTGCGCGCACCGTCTGCCGGCGCGCCGAGAGGAGCCTGGTCGCGCTCGGGCGCGCCGAGGACGTGGGCGAGGCGCCGCGCCAGTACCTGAACCGCCTCTCGGACCTGCTGTTCGTGCTCGGCCGCACGCTCAACCGCGCCGGGCGGCGCGGCGACGTGCTCTGGCGGCACGAGCGCGCCAGGCGGCGCTAGCGCAGCTTATCGCCGCGTCCGGAAGCGCGCCGCGGCGCGCGGCGCCGCGGTTAGAATCGGCGCATGCCCTCGGTGCCACGCCAGATCCGCGCGCTCCTGTTCGACGTGTTCGGCACCGTGGTGGACTGGCGCGGCTCGATCATCCGCGAGTGCCGCGCGCTCGGCCGGCGCCGCAAGATCGCCGCCGACTGGGAAGGCTTCGCCGACGCCTGGCGCGCGGGCTACCGGCCCGCCATGGCGCGCGTGCGCTCGGGCGAGCTGCCCTGGATGAACATCGACCAGCTGCACCGCATGATCCTCGACGGCCTGCTCGCGCAGTTCGGCCTGGACGTGCTCACCGAGGACGAGCTCGATCACCTGAACCGCGTCTGGCACCGGCTCGACCCCTGGCCCGATGCGCGCCGGGGCCTCGCGCTGCTCAAGCGCCGGTACGTGGTCGCCACCCTGTCCAACGGCAACGTGGCGCTGCTGGTCAACATGGCCAGGCACGGGCGCCTGCCCTGGGACACGGTGCTCTCGGCGGAGCTGTTCCGCCACTACAAGCCCGATCCGGAGGCCTACCTCGGCGCCGCGGCCATGCTCGGCGTCGAGCCCTCGGAAGCGATGATGGTGGCCGCGCACAAGGACGACCTGCGCGCCGCGCAGGCCTGCGGCCTCGCCACGGCGTTCGTCGCGCGGCCGCGCGAGCAGGGGCCGAAGGTCAAGCTCGATGTGAAGCCCGAGCCCGACTTCGACTACAACGCCAGTGATTTCGTCGATCTCGCCCGCAGGATGGCGCGCGGCCTGCCGCCCAGGGCGCGCCGGTGAGCCACGCCAGCAGCAGGACCACGCGCCACCGCGTACTGATCGTCGACGACGAGGAGTCGATGCGCCTGTTCCTCGCGCATGCCATCACTGCGGGTTTGAAGGCCGAGGTGACGCTCGCCGGTACCTGCGAGCAGGCGCTGCGCCTGGCGGGCAACTACGCCTACGACGCCATCCTGCTCGACCTGCTGATGCCCGGCGTGGGCGGCTTCGAGGTGCTGGCCGAGATCCGCCGCGCCTCGCCGAACGCGGCCACGCCGGCGATCATCGTCTCGGTGCTCTCGGACCAGGCCACCAAGGACCGCTGCATGAAGGCCGGCGCCAACGCCTACGTGGTCAAGCCGGTCGAGCGCAATTCGCTCGTCGCCACGGTCAAGGCGCAGATCGCCGCGCGCGGCAAGCCCAAACACGGAGGGAAGTGAGCATGGCCGAGATCCGCATCCAGAACGTCGAAGCGCTGGGCAAGCCGCTCGGCCAGTACTCGCACCTGACGCGCGTCAAGAATGCAGCCGAGACGCTGTACATCGCCGGAATGCTGGCGCCGGGAGACGATTTCGACGCGCAGTGCAGCGGCGTGTTCCGGCAGATCGAGACCGCGCTCAAGTCCGCCGGCGCCGGCTGGGGCAACGTCGTGCAGTTCACCACCTACCTGGTGCACTCGCAGGACATCCCGAAATTCATGGCCTGGCGCCTGCGCGAGTTCCCGAAGCTGTTCCCGGACGGCAAGTACCCGCCGAACACCCTGCTCGTCATCGATCGCCTCGTCCAGGAGCCGTTCCTGGTCGAAGTCCAGGCAATCGCTGCGATTTAGTCGGCTTTTGCCCCGGAGCGCTTGACCAGCTCGGTGTAGGTCTTCAGTTCAGACGCCACGAAGGACGTGAATTGCTCCGGTGACCGGACCGCCGGCGTCTCCGAACCCATGTTGCGCAGGCGCTCCCTGAAGTCCGGGGAATCCATCGCCTTGAGGATCTCGGCCGACAGGCGATCGACGATCGGCTGCGGCGTCTTCGCGGCCACCGACACGCCCCACCAGGTGGTCATGTCGAATCCCTTGAGGCCGGCCTCGTCCAGCGTCGGCACGCCGGGCAGGAAGCTCGAGCGCTTGCGCGTGGTGGTCGCGAGCGCGCGCACCTTCTCCGACCGTATGCTCGGCAGCGCGCTCGCCAGGTTGTCGAACATGAGGTCGATGCGGCCGGCCATCATGTCGGCGAGCGCAGGCGCGGCGCCCTTGTAGGGGATGTGCACCATGAAGGTGCCCGTCATCATCTTGAACATCTCGCCAGCGAGGTGCCCGGTGGACCCGGTAGACCCGGAGCCGAAGTCGAGCTTTCCGGGACTCGCTTTCGCGAGCGCGATCAGCTCCGGCACGCTCTTCGCCGGCAGGTCGTTGCGCACGACGAGGACGTTCGGCACCTGCACCAGCAGCGTCACGTGGCGCAGGTCCCCGAGCGGGTCGTAGGGCGGGCTCGGATAGAGCGACGGATTGATCGCCAGCGTGGCGATCGCGCTCATCACCAGGTTGTAGCCGTCGGCGGGGCCCTTGGCGATGAGATCCACGCCGATGTTGCCGCCGGCGCCCGGACGGTTCTCCACCAGCACGGGCTGCCCGAGGCCCTCCTGGAGCTTGGCGGCGAGCAGGCGCGCGGAGATGTCGATCGGCCCGCCTGCGGCGTACGGCGCGACCAGCCGCAGCGGCTTGGAAGGCCAGGCTTGCGCCGCGGCCAATTGCGCCGCTGCAAGCAAGGCGATGAAAGCCAGAACGCGCCGCAATGGCTCTAGGGGTGATGCGACGGCTGCTCTTCGGCCGCGAACGCCTCTTCGCGCTTCTTGCGCAGCGCCGGCAGCGCGATGACGATGAGCAGCAGCGCCGAGGCGATCAGGAAGCCCAGGCTGATGGGCTTCGAGGGGCTGATGAATACGAAGGGATCGCCGCGCGACAGCAGCATCGCGCGCCGCAGGTTCTCCTCCATCAGGGGCCCCAGGATGAAGCCGAGGATCAGCGGCGCGGGCTCGCACTCCAGCTTCACGCAGACGTAGCCCAGCAGGCCGAAGCAGGCCATCAGGAAGCAGTCGAAGGGCTGGTTCGAGATCGAGAACACGCCCACCGCCATGAACAGCAGGATCGACGGGTACAGGATGCGGTAGGGCACGGTCAGCAGCTTGATCCACAGCCCGATCATCGGCAGGTTGAGCAGCACCAGCATCAGGTTGCCCACCCACATCGAGGCGATCATGCCCCAGAACAGCTGCGGCCTCTCGGTCATCACCTGCGGGCCGGGGGCGATGCCCTGGATCATCATCGCGCCGATCATGAGCGCCATCACCGCGTTGGACGGGATGCCCAGCGTGAGCAGCGGGATGAAGGAGGTCTGCGCGCCGGCGTTGTTGGCCGACTCGGGCGCCGCCACGCCCTCGATCGCGCCCTTGCCGAACTCTGCCGAGTTCTTGGAGACCTTCTTTTCCAGCGTGTAAGCACCGAACGACGCGAGCAACGCGCCGCCGCCGGGCAATATGCCGAGCGCCGAACCGAGCGCCGTGCCGCGCAGCGTCGGGCCGATGATGCGCTTGAAGTCCTCGGCGCTGGGCATCAGGTGGCCGACCTTGTCGGTGAACACCTCGCGGTGTTCCTTCTGCTCCAGGTTGCCGATGATCTCGGCGATGCCGAACATGCCCATCGCCACGGTGACGAAGCCGATGCCGTCGGCCATCTCCGAGATGCCGAAGGCGAAGCGCAGCACGCCCGAGTTGACGTCGGTGCCCACCAGGCCCAGCAACAGGCCGAGGATCACCATGGCGATCGCCTTGATCAGCGAGCCGTGCGCGAGCACCACCGCCGACACCAGGCCAAGCACCATCAGCGAGAAGTACTCGGCCGGCCCGAACTTGAGGGCCACCTCGGCCAGCGGCGGCGCGAACATGGCGACGATCAGCGTCGAGACGCAGCCGGCAAAGAACGAAGCGAGCGCAGCCGTGGCGAGTGCCGGCCCCGCGCGGCCGCGCCGCGCCATCTGGTAGCCGTCCAGGCAGGTCACCACCGACGAAGATTCGCCGGGCAGGTTGACCAGGATCGCCGAGGTCGAGCCGCCGTACTGCGCGCCGTAGTAGATGCCCGCCAGCATGATCAGCGCCGCGATCGGCGACAGGTTGAAGGTCACCGGCAGCAGCATGGCGATGGTCGCCACCGGCCCGATGCCGGGCAGCACGCCGATCAGCGTGCCGAGGACCACGCCGATCAGGCACATCAGGATGTTGAACGGCAGCGTCATCGACATGCCGGCAACGGTCACCGCCTGCAGCTTGAAGACTTCGGTGAAGCCGATGCCGAGATTGCTGATGATGCTTTCCATTGCGGTCGCCTCGGCCTTCTACCGGATCGGGCAGATGTCGACGAAGCTCGGGCAGATCGGGAACGGCAGCGTGAGGCCCTTCACGAACACCACCACCGCGAAGACGATCAGCACCGCTGTCAGGATTGCGACCTCCTTCCACTTGAATTCATGCCCGCCGTAGGCGCTGATGAAGATCAGCGCCGCCGAGGCGAGCACCAGACCGAGCGGCTTGAGCAGGTAGGCGAAGGCGAGGCTCGAGATGATGACGAAAATCAGGGGCCGGAAATGGAACTTCGCCACCTTCGGGCCGCCGAGTACGAACGAGTCGAACAGCACGATCGCGCCGAGCACCGCGAGGATGCCGCCGAGCACCGACGGGAAATAGGCCGGCCCCATGCGCACCGCCGTGCCCATCTGGTAGTTCAGCTGCGCGACGATCAGGAAGAACAGGCCGAAGGCGATGAACATCAGCCCGGCCCAGAAATCCCGTGGACTCTTGATTTTCATGCACTCCTCCCGCTCGCGCACGAGTGTAGCATGGCGATTATGGCGCAGCGCCCGCCGGCGACGGCCGTCTCGCCCCGATTCGGGGCACTGCTCGCCGCACCCGCGGTTTTTCTGCTGTGCGCCCTGCTGCTGCTCGCGTCAGGCTGCGGCAAGCAAGCCAAGCTGGCGGCGTTGCCCGCCGACGCCGTGGTGCTCGCGTTCGGCGACAGCCTCACCTATGGCACCGGCGCGAGCGAAGCGGAGAGCTATCCAGCGCAACTGGCCAGGCTCTCGGGCCGGCGCGTGGTGCGCGAAGGCGTGCCGGGCGAAGTCAGCGCGACCGGCCTGCAGCGCCTGCCGGCCGCGCTCGACGAGCACCAGCCGCGCCTGCTGCTACTCTGCCACGGCGGCAACGATTTCCTGCGCCGCCTGCCCAAGGCGGAGGCCGCGGCCAACGTGCGCGCGATGGTGCAGCTCGCCAGGAGCCGCGGCATCGACGTGGTCCTGCTCGGCACGCCGGAGTTCGGATTCCTGCTGACGCCGGCGGACTTCTACGCGGAGATTGCGAAGGAGTTCCGCATCCCCTACGAGGGCGAGGTGCTCAGCAAGATCCTGAGGGATTCCAACCTCAAGTCCGACCAGATACACCCGAACGCCGCGGGCTACCGGCTGATGGCCGAGCGCCTCTACGAGCTGCTGAAGAAGGCGGGCGCCGTCTAGCCGTTGGCAGGCGCGCCGCAAGCGGCGCGAGGCGCCCGGATCTCTTCAGGCGCGCCACGTCTTCGGGGCGGTCCACGTCCCACACGGTGCGCAGCTCCCGCCATCGCCATTTGAGGCGTCGCAGGTTGCGGCGCGTCCGCGCCATCACCTTCGCGCTGCCCCAGTCGACGCCCTCGAAGACCGCGCGCACGGCGCGGCGCAGCCCGATGAGCGCATAGCCGCCGTCCTCGGCGGGCGTGAAGACCGCGTCTGCGCCCGAGTGCAGCGCGCGCTCGGCGGCGCGCAGGTCGGCGGGCCGCAGCGCCGGGCAGTCGGTGCCGACCAGAACCGCGCCCGGATGGCGGCGCAGCGCCCGGTACATGCGCTCGCCCAGATCGCCGCGCCCCTGGGCGCGCAATCGAACGCCGTAGCGCTTTTTCATTTTCTCGAAGTACCGGCCCTTGGCTCCGGGCGAGCCATACAGGTGAATCGGGATGAACCCCGCGGCGCGCGCGGTGCTCAGCGTCCGCTCGACCAGCCGCGCATGCAACCGGGCAGCGCCGCGCTCTCCCAGCAACGGCGCCAGGCGCGTCTTGACGCGCCCCGGCTCGGGTGCACGCGCAAAGACGATCAGCGCACGCTCAATGTCCGTAGCGCCGCGCGAGCTCATCCGGGGACGCGCCGAAATAGTACGCGAGGCGCAGGTGCCACATCAGCAGCACCGTGCGCAGGACGCCGCCGCGCTCCCAGCGCCGGCCGGAGGTCGTCACGCGCGCGCGCAGGCAGGCAGGCCGCGCGCGCCGCTTCATCGCCCGGCTGAACGCGATGTCTTCCATGAGGGCGATCTCGGGGAAGCCGGCGAAGTCCGCGCGGCGCACGAAGATCGCCTGGTCGCCGGTGGCGATGCCGGTCAGCCGCGAACGCAGGTTCATCGCGCGCGCCACGACGCGCAGCAAAGGGTGGACGGAGTCGATGCGGACATCGAATCGCCCCCAGTTGCGCTCTCTCAGGGCCTGCACCACAAGTTCGTCGGCCAGCGGCGGAAGGCGTGAATCTGCGTGCAGGAACAGCAGCGCGTCGCCGCTCGCTGCTGCCGCGCCCGCATTCATTTGGCGCGCGCGCCCGCACGGCGCCACCAGCACGCGGTCGGCGAGCGGCGCGGCGATCTCCTGCGTGCGATCCTCGCTGCCGCCGTCGACCACTATGACTTCGTGTCCTCCGGCGCGCAGCGGCGCGAGCGCCTGCAGGCAGGCCGCGATGCCGGCCGCCTCGTTCAGCGCCGGGACGATGATCGAGAGTCGTTTAGCGTCCAGTCGTACTCCAGGAAGCTGACGGGCGCAGACACGTTGCCCGGAAGGTCCACATAGCGCGCGAGGAACCGCTCGAGCGGCGCGAAGTCCTCCTGGTACCAGTCGAAGATGCGCGAGAGCTCGAGCCGGCCGTCCGCCAGCCGGTTGCGGCTGCGGTCGGCGAGGAAGCGCCGCGTCTGGTCCTCGAGCTGCGCTTCCAGGCGAGCGCCCGCATAGGCTTCCTCGCGCAGCATCGGGCAGCCTACCGAGGCGCAATTGAGCGCGAAATGCACGCGCGGCTCGTCATAGGCGCCCTTCTTGCGCAGCATGCCGTGCTCGATGCCGTCCAGCGAAGTCTTGCGCCCGAACAGCATGAAGAACTCGTCCTTGAACGGGTTGCCGAACAGCATGCCGAAATCCCGGATCGAGCGCAGCTCCGGATAGCGCGTGAGCACCTTCTCCACCGTGAACGCATTGTAGGCATTGATCAGGAACGCCATCCGATGCGCTCTGCTCCAGCTGGCGAACTCGGCCTCGGCAACGCCGGACAGCGCATCGAGATAGGCCTTGAGGGCGGCGCGATCCTTGGCGAGCTCGGCGTAGCGGACCTGCGACGACTTGGCGCCGGGGAGCAGAACTACGTGTTTTCTAAGTAGCCCATCCCAGGCTTGATGCGCATGGTCGAAGTTCTGGGAGAAAACCGAAGTCGAGAAGAAAACCAGTCCCAGAATCAGCCTGCTCATCCCCTCCTCCAAGCATGAAACCGCTCCGCCAGCTGCAGCGCCCACTGCGGCGCGTGCGCCTTCTTCCACACGCCGGCGGCGTACTTGTTGGCCTCGGCGAGCGTGGGATAGATGTGGATGGTGCCGAGGATCTTGTTCATGCCGAAGCCATGGCGCATGGCGGCGACGTACTCGGCGATCAGGTCGCCCGCGTGCTCGCCCGCAATGGTGACGCCGAGAATGCGGTCCTTGCCGGGAACGGTGAGCACCTTGACCATGCCGTGCGCCTCCTCGTCGGCAATAGCGCGATCGAGGTCGTCGATGCCGTACACGGTCACCTCGTAGGGGATGTTCCGCTCCTTCGCCTCGAGCTCGTTCAGGCCGACCCGCGCCACCTCGGGGTCGGTGAAGGTGGCCCAGGGGATGACCGAGTAGTCGGCGCGGAACTTCCTCAGACCGCCGAGCAGCGCGTTCACCGAGGCATACCAGGCCTGGTGCGAGGCCGTGTGGGTGAACTGGTAGGGCCCGGCGACGTCGCCGCAGGCGTAGATGTTGGGATAGATCGTCTGTAGGAATTCGTTGGTCTCGACGGTGCGCGTGCGGGTAGTGCCGATGCCCAGCTCTTCCAGGCCGAAGCCCCTGGTGCGCGCGACGCGTCCGACCGCGCAGATCAGGGCATCGAACTCGACGCGCACCTCGCGCCCTTCGGCTTCGCAGCGGAGCACCTTCTGCCCGTTCTCGACGAGGAACTGCTTGGCCGTGTGGCCGGTGCGCACATCGACGCCTTCTGCGCGAAAGCGCTGCGCCACCAGCTCCGAAAACTCCGGGTCCTCGCGCGGCAAGATGCGCGGCAGCATCTCGACCTGGGTGACCTTCGATCCCAGGCGCGCGAAGGCCTGCGCCAGCTCAGAGCCGATCGGGCCGCCGCCGAGCACAAGCAGCCGGGGCGGCAGCTGGCGCAGATCCCATAGCGTCTCGGAGGTAAGGCAGTCAACCTTTTCGATGCCCGGAATCGGCGGCACGAACGGTTCGGCGCCGGTCGCGATCACGATCGAACGCGTGGTGAGGCGCCGGATCCCGCCGTCGTTCAACCGCACCTCGACCTCCCAGGGCGAGACGATCCTCGCGTCGCCCGCGAGGCACTCGACACCCAGGCCGGCGAAGCGCTCGACCGAATCGTGCGGCTGGATCGTTCGCACCACTCGCTGCACCCGCTCCATGACGTCGGCGAAGTCAAACTCGGTCTGTGCCGACCGTAGCCCGTACTCCTTGGCCCGGCGCAAGGTCGAGAGCACGCGCGCCGTCTTGATGAGCGCTTTGGAGGGAACGCAGCCCGTGTTCAGACAGTCTCCGCCCATCTGGTGCTTTTCCACCAGCGTGACGCGGGCGCGCACGGTGGTCCCGATCAGCGCCGCGACCAGCCCGGCCGAACCGGCCCCGATCACCACCAGGTTGCGGTCGAAGCGCGCGGGCCTGGGCCAGCGCGCGTAGGCGCGCCGCGCCTTGACCAGATCGAGGATCCTTCTGGCGATCAGCGGGAACAAGCCGAGCAGCAGGAAAGCGCCGATCAGGCCCGGCGAAAGGATACCGGACGCGGACTCGATCGCCGCAAGCTGCGTGCCCGCGTTGACGTAGACGATCGTCCCGGCCAGCATGCCGAGCTGGCTGACCCAGTAGAAGCGCCATGCGCGGATCGGCGTCAGGCCCATCGCCAGGTTGATGGCGAAGAACGGGATCGCCGGAATGAGCCGCAACGTGAAGAGGTAGAAACCACCGTCCTTCGCGATGCCGTCGTTGATGGTGCGCAAATGCCGGTCGAAGCGCTGCTGCACCCAGTCCCGCAGGATGAAGCGCGACGCGAGGAACGCGAGCGTTGCCCCGAGCGACGAGGCGAACGACACCAGCACCGTTCCCCAGAGCACGCCGAAGATCGCGCCGCCGATCAGCGTCATCGGCACTGCCCCGGGAAGAGACAAGCCGGTGACCAGGACGTACAGCACGAAATACCCGGCGACCACCTCGAACCGGTTCGACTGGTAGTACGACTGCGCCGCCGCGAGCTGCGACTTGATGTACTCGAAGCTCAGGTACCGGTGGCCGCCGAAGGCGAAGAACGCGATGGTGACCGCGAGCAACAGCAGCAGCAGGGCGATGCGGGCCCGGGTCATGCGTCCTCCGTCGCGCGGAGGCGGGGTTTCATTACGGCAGGGTCGCGCGCCGCGACTTCTCGTCCATCAGCTGCAGCAGCCGCCCGCTGGTCGCGCGCAGCCGCTGCGACAGCATGAGAATCATCTGCATCAGGATCTTCGCGCCGAGCATCGGCTGCTCGACGATGATGCGCGCGAGGTTCTCGCGGTCCAGCACCGCCAGCACGGTGGGCTCGAGCGACGCGCAGGTCGCGAAGCGCGCCTCGCCGTCGATCATCGACATCTCGCCGAGCGTCTTGCCGGCGTCGACCACCGCGATCGGCTGCGGCATGTTCGAGCGGTCGCGCTTGAGCACCTCGACCTTGCCTTCGATGACCATCAGCATGAAGTCGCCGGCCTCGCCCTCGCGGATGATCTCGACGCCGGCCGGCGCCTGGTAGACGTTCATGAAGTGCGCGAGCAGGCGCACTTCCGCGGGCGAGAAATTCTCCAGCAGGTGGCAGCGCGGGATCAGCGCGTGGATCTGCGGCGAGAACTTGGTCGCGTCGCCGAGATGCTCCAGGTGGACCAGGTATCCGGGGCGTTCGGCCATGAGAGGGGTTGGAGGGAAGGACTCGCCGGGGATTCTAGCCGATGAGCCAGAGCACGGTTGCCACCCAGCCGGTCGCCGCCGCCGCGAGCACCGGGTCGCGCAGCAGCTCCTCGGCGGGATCGCCGCCGCCGCCGCGCCGCTTGAGGCGGTACAGGTAGCGCAAGGTGCCGAGCAGCACCCACGGCAGCGTCCAGGCGAGGCGCCCGGTGCCGTGCAGCTGCGCCGTCTCGGCCGACAGCGTGTAGGCCGCGTAGGCGATGGTCATGCCCGCCGCGCAGAGCATGATCGCCTTGTCGAGGAACGCGGCGCTGTAGTGCTCCAGCACGGCGCGGTGCCGGCCCGCGCCCTCGGCCAGGCGGCCGATCTCGGCGCGGCGCTTGCCGAAGCCGAGGAACAGCGTGAGCAGGAAGCCGCAGGCGATCAGCCAGTTCGAAGGCTCGATGCCTATGCCGAGCGTGCCCGCGAGCAGGCGCAGCATGAAGCCCGCCGCGATGATCACCACGTCGAGGACCGGAACCCGTTTGACGCCCAGCGAATAGGCGTAGCTCATCGCGACATAGCCCGCGATGAGGGCCGCGGCCGTCCAGCTCACCGACATGGCAAGAACGAGCGATGCAATGCTCAGGATCGCCGACAGGAGGCCGGCTTCGGCAGACGAAACCGCGTTGCGCGCTACGGGCCGATGGCGCTTGTCCGGATGGTTGCGGTCGTGCTGCGCGTCGCGCGCGTCGTTGAACGCGTACACGGCGCTCGAGGCGAGGCAGAACGCCGCTGTCGCGACGAGCGCCGCCTCGACCATCGCCGGGTCGCGCCAGGCATGGCCGAACAGCAGGCCGATCAGCACGAAGCCGTTCTTCACCCACTGGCGCGGGCGCATCAGCTCGAGCAGCGCGGCGAGGCGCTTCATGAGGGCGCGCTGCGCGGGAAATAGCGCTCCAGGAAGTAACAGCGCCCGACCGGCAGGCGTGCGGGTATCCGGTAGTAGCGGTCGCGCACCTGCGCGAGCACGCCCAACCGATAGGCCGCGTAGTCGAAGCCCGTGCCGACGAGCGCGTGATAGCTGCCGGCGCCGAGCGCATAGCGTTTCGCCTCCACGCGGCGAAAGTACGGCTCGTACTCGCCCGGCGGCGGCGGCTCGCGGCGCAGGATGACGATGTCCCGGCCGTCGAGCGCGCGCCAGTCGGTGTCGATGTCGTCCTGGCGCGCGTGCGAGGTGCCGCGGCCGAACACCGCGACCGGCCGGCGCCAATGGTATTCGAGCAGCGCCCCGGCGGCGTAGCTGTCGGTGGCGATGACGCGGCCCTGCAGGTCCGGCGCGACCGCGGCCGTGAGCTCGGCGATGCGGCCCGGGAACACGAGTCGCGCATACAGCGGCGAGCTGCTCCAGGTCTCCAGCGGCAGCGCCGCGATCACCGCGATCGGCACCGCGTGCAGCACGGCGAGCAGCGCGAACCAGCGCACGCTCGCGGCCAGCGCGCGCGGCTCGAGCGCGAGCGCGGCACTGAGCACCAGCGCCGGCACGAACGACAGCAGCCAGTGCAGGCCGATGCGCTTCACCGGCGAGAGCAGCGCGAACACCGCGAGCGGCACCAGCCAGGCGAGCAGCAGCGCGCGCTCGCCGGGCCGCCGCCAGGCCTCGGCGAGGCGCGCGCGTCCGCGCCAGGCGAACCAGAGCAGCGGCGCGCCCACGTAGGCGAGCGAGGCGGCGTAGAGCGCCGGCGTCGCGGCCGACCAGCCGCTGTCGCCCTCCCCGTGCCGGTTGACGGCGTTGAACATCACGTTGCACCAGCAGGCCTCGTAGTTCCAGTAGAGGTTGAGCAGCCCGAACGGCAGCCCGCCGAGGAACACGAGCAGGAACGACTTCGGATGCCGGGAAAGCAATGCCCAAAACAGGAACGCCAGGCCCAGCAGCACCGCGAAATACTTGGAGAGAAACGCCAGGCCCAGGAGAATTCCGGAGACGAAGAACAGGCCGTTCGAGTTCCTCTGCGCCGCGCGCGCGAACGCGAGCAGCGAGGCCACCGAGAAGAGCACGAGCGGCGTGTCGGTGGTGACGAGCACGTTCCACACGTTGACCGGCATCAGCAGCACCGCGAGCGCCGCGAGGTCCGCGGTCTGCGCGTCGCGCCCGAACCAGCGCGCGAGCGCAGCGTGCACCATCAGCGCGGCGGCCGGCGGCACCAGCACCGCGGGCAGGCGCAGCAGCCACGGCGCCTCGCCCAGCGCGGCGAGCGGCGCGAGCATCCAGCCCACCATCGGCGGATGGTCGTAGTAGCCGAGCGCGGGCGCGCGGCCCCAGAGGATGAAATAGGCCTCGTCGGCGCTCACCGGCGCCGCCGCCGAGAGCCAGAGCCGGAGCAGCAGCGTCGCGCCGAGCGCGAGCAGCAGCCACTGCCGGGGGTGGGTCCCTGTCAAAGCGAGCGCGCGAGGAGCGTCAGGCCGGCGATCACCAGCAAAGCGTACACCGCTTTGACGACGGCGGCCGCGGGCACCGCGGCGTGCAGCCGGTCGCCGAGCCATGCGCCGGCGAGCATCGCCGGCAACAGCGCGAGCGCGGTGACGAGCAGGCCGGCCTGCGTGAGCAGGCCGGCCGCGCCGAACAGCAGCACGCGCAACAGCGACGCCAGCACGATCATCGCCGCGTTGGTTGCGCGCAGCGCCGCCTTGTCGCGGATGCGGCCCGCGTTGTAGAGCGCGAAGATCACGCCGCCCGTGCCGAACAGCGCGGAAAACACGCCGCCGGCGAGTCCCGCCGGCACGCCCCAGGCACGCGCGAGCGCGCGCGGCGGGCCGCGGCGCGCGAGTCCGAAGCCCGCGTAGGCGAGCAGGAACAGGCCGAGCACCGCGAGCAGCGCGCGCTCGTCCACCTCGATCAGCAGCGTGAGGCCCGCGGCCATGCCGGCGAGGATGAAGGGCAGCAGCCAGCCGATCTCACGGTAGCGCACCTGCCGGCGCACGCCCGCGCCGAACGAGAGGAAGGCCGCCAGGTCGAGCAGCATGAGCAGCGGCACCGCGAACTTGAGCGCGAAGAAATGCGCGAGCAGCGGCAGCGCGATCACCGTCGAGCCGAATCCCGCCAGCCCGAAGGCGGTGTAGGCGAACGCGACGACCAGCGCCGCGAGCGCGAGAATCTCGGGCGGATGCGTGAGCGCGAAGCTCAGCGCCGGGCTCTGGGGGGGTGCGGGGGGGCCGCCCGGCGCCCCCCCTGCTCACTGCGGCGCCGTGCCTTGACCGCGCCGGCGAGCACGCCGAGCAGGCCGGTCGAGTCCTGCCAGCCCAGGCAGGGATCGGTGATGCTCTGGCCGAAGGTGAGGGATTTTCCGGGCGCGAGATCCTGCCTGCCTTCGACCAGGTGCGATTCCACCATCGCGCCGATGACGCAGCGCGAGCCCGCGGCCACCTGCGCGCCGACTTCGCGCGCGACGTCGAGCTGGCGCTTGAACTTCTTCTGCGCATTGGCATGCGAGAAGTCGACCATCAGGCGGCAATCGAGCTTCGATTTCTCGAGCTCGGCGCAGGCCGCGGCGACGCTCGCGGCGTCGTAGTTCGGCGCCTTGCCGCCGCGCAGGATCACGTGGCAGTCCTCGTTGCCGCGCGTCTCGACGATCGACACCTGCCCGCTCTTGTGCACCGAGAGGAAATGGTGCTTCTGGCGCGCCGCGAGGATCGCGTCGATCGCGATGCGCACGTTGCCGTCGGTGCCGTTCTTGAAGCCCACCGGCGCCGACAGGCCCGAGGCGAGCTCGCGGTGCACCTGTGACTCGGTGGTGCGCGCGCCGATCGCGCCCCAGGACACGAGGTCGCCGATGTACTGGGGCGAGATCACGTCGAGGAACTCGCAACCCGCGGGCATGCCGGCGCGGTTGATGCGCACCAGCAGGTCGCGCGCGATGCGCAGCCCCTCGTTGATGCGGAAGCTGCCGTTCAGGTAGGGGTCGTTGATCAGCCCCTTCCAGCCCACCGTGGTGCGCGGCTTCTCGAAATACACGCGCATCACGACTTCCAGTTCGCTCTCATGTCTTTTTCTTTCATTCAGCAATTTCTCTGCATAGGCGAGCGCGGCAGCGGGATCGTGGATCGAGCACGGGCCGATGATCACCAGCAGCCGATCGGACTTGCCGCGCACGATCTCGCGCACGCGCTTGCGCGTGTCGGCGACCAGCCGCTCCACGGGCGTGCCCTGGATCGGGAAGAAGCGGATCAGGTGCTCCGGCGGCGGCAGCGGCACGATGTTCTCGATGCGCTCGTCGTCGGTGAGCGAGGTCTTGTCGTCGATGGTCAGGGTCATGGCGGTTCCTGGATGAAGGCTGCGGGCCCCGAAAAACAAAAACCGCCAGGCATCTCTGCTCTGGCGGTTGGTCGGGGGTCGCTGGTTGCGCGGCTAGCTGTTCCCCTCCGCCAGATGGCGCGGGAAGGTGAAGAAATAGCCGAAGAACCAGCGGTTCATGGGGTCATTCAATCACGAATGCCCGGGGCCTGTCTACTTCGGCCACAGCACCATCTGCGTGCTGCGGAACAGCGCGAGGATGCGCAGCCCGACCGGCCCGGGCAGGTGGCCGGCGCTGCGGCCGTTGAAAGCTTCGGGCGTCAACTCGGGTCTGAAGCTGGACGTTCTGGCGCTCATGGTCCGCGCAACCTACACGATTGGCACTCGCCGCCGCCCACTGCCAGCGCGCCCGGCGAGCCCGCGATTTGCTACGGGAAAAGCAGCATGCTATTTTTTTCCCGGAGTTTCGGCCGATAACAAGAACGTCAGGAGGTAGCCCATGCCCTCAAACGTCGCTCTTCCGGTGCGCTCGCCGACGATTCCAGTCGCCGGCTTCAAGGACGTCTACGACACGGCATCCGTCGAGCGCGCGCTGCAGGACCTGCCCGCCTCGGCCAACGAGGCGCTGCGCGCGCTCTACGAGAAGATGCTGCGCCTGGGGGGCCAGCGCTTCGCGGTGAAGCCCTCGGGGCTGCCGCAGATGCAGGCGCTGTTCGAGGAGCTGCCCAACTTCGCCGAGGTGCTCGAGCACATCCGCCGCCAGCTGGCGCTGTGCGTGGACTCCGAGGACGACGTCGAGCTGACGCCGATCCTGCTGCTCGGCGATCCGGGCATCGGCAAGACGCACTTCGCGCGCCGCGTGTCGCAGCTGCTCGGCACCGGCTACGGCTTCGTGCCGATGAGCTCGCTCACCGCCGGCTGGGTATTGTCGGGCGCCTCCTCGCAGTGGAAGAACGCCAAGCCCGGCAAGGTGTTCGAGACTTTCCTGAACGGCGAATACGCCAACCCGGTGATGGTGGTGGACGAGATCGACAAGGCGAGCGCCGACGGCCAGTATGACCCGCTCGGCGCGCTCTACGAGCTGCTCGAGACGCAGACCGCGACGCGCTTCACCGACGAGTTCGCCGAGATCCCGATCGACGCCTCGGGCGCGGTCTGGTTCGCTACCGCCAACGACGCGGCGCGCATCCCCGAGCCGCTGCTCAACCGCATGCACGTCTACGAGATCGAGGCGCCGGACCCCGAGGGCTCGGCGCGCATCGCGCGCTCGCTGTACCGGGAAATCCGCGAATCCCACGACTGGGGCAAGCGCTTCCCGGAGGCGCCCTCGGGCAGCGTGGTCGAGAAGCTCGCGCTGCTCACGCCGCGCGAGATGCGCCGCGCGGTGCAGGCCGCGTTCGGCAACGCCAAGGTGGCCGGCCGCGACGAGCTCGCCGCCGAGGACATCGACCTGCCGCGCGGCGGGCGCAAGTCGCGGATCGGCTTCTAGCGACGCGCGGGCGCGTTCAGGTATAGGCGAGCAGCCGCCCGCAGGCGATCGCCGAGAGCCAGAGCACGAGCGACAGCGCGGCCGCGGCGCGCGCCGCCGCGGGCGGCGTCGCCCCGACATCCCAGGCGGCGGCGCCGCGGAATACGCCGGCGTGGAATACCGCCGCGTTCACGCCGGCGGCGAGGATCAGGCACATCTTGAGCGCGAACACGGGGCTCGCGATGAGGTCGCCCGCGTGCGCGACGAACATCGCCAGGCCGCTCGGCAGGATCAGCGCGAAGCTGCCGATCGTCCAGGGCAGCACGTGCGCCGCGAGCCTGCGCACCGGCAGCGTGCGCGAAAAGCCGAGCAAGCGCACGTCGAGCACCAGGACCGAGCCGACCAGCAGCGCGATGCCGGCGAGGTGCACGACTTCGACCGCGGGGTAGAGCCAGAGCCACTGGCGCATGGCCACGCCAAGGGCGCTCGCCTCGATGCCGCCCATGGCGGTCATGGCAATCGCGCTCGCATCGCAGGGTTCGCGCTCGCGCTCCGGCGCGCTAGCGCAGCTCGATCGTCTTCCCGCCCACACTGATGCGCTCGGCGCGCATCTCCTCGGGCTTGCCGCGGTTGGCGTAGCCCTCGACCGTGGCGCTGCCGCCGGGCGCGAGCAGCCCCTTGGCCAGGCCGCGGTTCTCCATGCGCGAGGGCGGCGCGAGCACGCACAGCCAGGTTTTGCCCGGCGTCTCCAGGCGGATGTAGCCGTGCGGGTGCTCGTAGCCCGTCTCGACGATCTTGCCCGAGAGCTTGAGCAGGTTGCTCGAGTCGTACTCGCTCCAGCCGTGGTGGGCGAGCGCCGCGGCGGGCGCTAGGCACAGCAAGGCGATGAAGTCGCGTCGTTTCATGGTCTTCTCCTCGGCTAGAGGCGCTGCTCGACCCACGGTCTCACCGATTCGAGCGCGCCGCCGAGCTTGGCGGGCTCGGTGCCGCCCGCTTGCGCCATGTCGGGACGGCCGCCGCCCTTGCCGCCCACCTGCTGGGCGACGAAGTTCACCAGCTCCCCAGCTTTCACCTTGCCGGTCAGGTCCGCCGTGACGCCGGCGATCAGCGCCACCTTGCCGTCGCTCACCGCGCCCAGCACGATGGCGGCGCTCTTGAGCCGGTCCTTGAGCTTGTCCATCGCCTCGCGCAGCGTCTTGGCGTCGGCGCCTTCGATGGTCGCCGCGAGCACCTTCGTGCCCTTGACCTCGACCGCCTGTGAGGCGAGGTCGGTACCCTGGCCCATGGCGAGCTTGCTGCGCAGGCGCGCGATCTCCTTCTCGAGGTTCCTGCGCTCTTCGCGCTCCTGCGTGAGCTTCTTGCGCAGCGCCTCGCCGCTCGCCTGGTAGAAGTCCTCGACGAAATGCTTCTCGCCCTCGGCGGCCTGCACCCAGTCGAGCGCGCCCTCGCCCGTAATCGCCTCCACGCGGCGCACGCCCGCGGCGACGCCGGCCTGCCCCGTGATCTTGAAGAAGCCGATGTCGCCGGTGCGCGCCACGTGCGTGCCGCCGCAGAATTCGCGGGAGCTGCCGATGTCCAGCACACGCACCTCGTCGCCGTACTTTTCGCCGAACAGCATCACCGCGCCGGACTTCTTGGCGTCCTCGATCGGCATGATCTGCGCGCGCGTCGGCGTATTGCGCAGGATCTCGGCGTTCACGCGCCGCTCGATCTCGCGGATCTCCCCGGCACTCATCGGCTTGTCGTGCGCGAAGTCGAAGCGCGTCTTGTCCGGGTCGACGAGCGAGCCCTTCTGCTGCACGTGCGCGCCGAGCACCTCGCGCAGCGCCCTGTGCATGAGGTGCGTCACCGAGTGGTTGCGCATCGTGCGCTCGCGGCGTGCGACGTCGACGCGCGCCTCGACCGGGTCGCCGACCTTGAGCGCGCCGGCCTTCAGCGTGCCGTGGTGGCCGAATACCTCGGCCTGGATTTTCTGCGTGTCGTCCACGGCGAAGGTGCCGCCGGCGGCCACCAGCTCGCCGCGGTCGCCCACCTGGCCGCCCGACTCGGCGTAGAACGGCGTCTGGTCGAGGACCACGGTGCCGGTCTCGCCGCTCTTCAGCGCCTCGGCCTGCGTGCCTTCGCGGTACAGCGCCACCACCTTCGACTGCACGCTCAGGGTGTCGTAGCCGCGGAACTCGGTCTTGCGCCCGGAATAGTCCAGGCCCGCCGCGGAGGCGAACCTGCTCGCGGCGCGCGCGCGCTCGCGCTGCTGTTCCATCGCCGCCTCGAAGCCCGCGAGGTCGATGCTCACGCCGCGCTCGCGGCAGATGTCGGCCGTGAGGTCCACCGGGAAGCCGAACGTGTCGTAGAGCTTGAACGCCGTCTCGCCGTCGAGCAGCTT
This sequence comes from Burkholderiales bacterium, assembly GCA_049651845.1. Classification (GTDB taxonomy): domain Bacteria; phylum Pseudomonadota; class Gammaproteobacteria; order Burkholderiales; family SG8-39; genus RBG-16-66-20. The sequence goes on from JBASCW010000088.1 coordinate 38,190, forward strand.
CTCGCCGGAAGCAAGTGCGCCCTCGAGCACGCCCATGCCGTGCTCCAGCGTCTCGGCGAAACGCTCCTCTTCCTGCTCGAGCACGTCGGCGGCGCGCCTGGCCGCCGCGCGCAGCTCCGGGTAGGCCTCGCCCATCGCGCGGTCGAGGTCCGGCACCAGCTTGTGGAAGAAGGGCCGCTTCTGGCCGAGCTTGTAGCCGTGGCGGATCGCGCGCCGGATGATCCGGCGCAGCACGTAGCCGCGACCCTCGTTGCCCGGGATCACGCCATCCACCACGAGGAAGGCACAGGCGCGGATGTGATCCGCGATGACGTTGAGCGACGGGCTCTTCAGCTGCTTCTGCCCGGTCTCGCGCGCCGCCGCCTTGATCAGGTCCTGGAACAGGTCGATCTCGTAGTTGGAGTGCTTGCCCTGCAGCACCGCGGCGATGCGCTCCAGCCCCATGCCCGTGTCCACGCAGGGCTTGGGCAGCGGCGTCATGACGCCCTTCGCGTCGCGGTCGTACTGCATGAACACGAGGTTCCAGATCTCGATGTAGCGGTCGCCGTGCGCCTCCGGCGATCCCGGCGGGCCACCCGCGATGCCGGGCCCGTGGTCGTAGAAGATCTCGCTGCAGGGGCCGCAGGGGCCGGTGTCGGCCATCTGCCAGAAGTTGTCGGACTGGTACTTCGCGCCGCCCGGGTTGTCGCCGATGCGCACCACGCGCTCCTTCGGCACGCCGATCATCTTGGTCCAGAGGTCGTAGGCCTCGTCATCGGACTCGTAGACCGTGGTCCAGAGCCGCTCGGGCGGCAGCTTGTAGACCTTGGTGAGCAGCTCCCAGGCGTACTGGATGGCGTCCTTCTTGAAGTAGTCGCCGAAGCTGAAGTTGCCCAGCATCTCGAAGAAGGTGTGGTGGCGCGCGGTGTAGCCGACGTTCTCCAGGTCGTTGTGCTTGCCACCCGCGCGCACGCTGCGCTGCGAGGTGGTGGCGCGCTTGTAGGGGCGCCGCTCCCTGCCGAGGAACACGTCCTTGAACTGCACCATGCCGGAGTTGACGAACAGCAGCGTCGGATCGTTCGCGGGCACCAGCGGGCTGGAGGCCACGATCGCGTGGCCCTTGGACTTGAAGTACTCGAGGAAGCTCGAGCGGATCTCGGCGGAATTCATGTTCCGCCTATTTTACGGGATGCCCGCAGGCGAACCGCGCAGCGCCCGGGCGCTGCGTCGGTCCGCCCGCGCTACGCCGCGAGGCGCCCGTACTTCACGAGCCGCGCGCGCACGCCGGTCTGCGTGCGCTGGTGCGCGCTCGCGAGATCCGGCAAGCCGCGTCCCGCGTCGAAGCCCGCGAGCAACTTGCGGTCCTCTTCCTCGGTCCAGGGCTCGCCGGTCTTCGCCGGCAGCTGCTGCTTGCGCCGCTCGAAGCGCTCGGCCTTCTCCAGCGCCTCGGCCGCCGCGTACAGCGCGCGCACCGTCTGCGCGCGCTGGTAGGCGCTCTCGGCCGGGAACACTTCGCCGGTCTCCGGATCGACGCCGTTGGCGAGCGAGCGCACGACGCTCAATGCCTGTGCTTGATCCATTCGATTCACCTCCTGTCCGCTGCAAACGCAGCCAGCAGATGAACGCTCAGGCGGCGCCGCGCGCCGACAGCAGTGTGAAAATTACCGCGGAAGAAAAGCCGCGCGACTGCAGGAAGCGCATGCGCTTCGCCTTCTCCTCGCGCGTCGCGGCCGGCGTGCGGTACTTGCGCTCCAGGATCGACTTGGCCTTCTGCAATTCATCTTCTGGAGACGAAAAGCGCGCGACCAGTTCCTCCGGCACGCCCTTGGCCTTCAGGTCCTGGCGGATGCGCGCGGCGCCGTACTTGCGCGAGAGCCGGCGCGCGCGCTCTTCGGCGTAGCGCTCCTCGGAAAGCTGGTTCTTCTGCATGAGCCCCGAAATCAGCGACTGCAGCTGTTCGGAGGAACCCGCGTGCGGCTGCAGCTTGCCTTCCAGCTCCTGGCGCGTGTGCTCCCGGCGCGCGAGCAGCCGTAATGCCCGCGCCCGGAGCTCCACCACATTGTCGGGCTGCTCTTTCTCAGCCACGCTTGCGCGTCGGCAGCTGTTCGACCTTCTTGTCGTCGACGGGCGCCTCCGCCTGCGCCGCCGGCTTCACGATGCCGACTTTCTCGCGGATCTTCTGCTCGATCTCCTTCGCGAGCGCCGCGTTCTCCTTGAGGAAGTCGCGACAGTTATCCTTGCCCTGGCCCAGGCGGTCGCCGTTGTAGATGTACCAGGCGCCGGACTTCTCCACCACGCCGTGGAGCACGCCCAGCTCCAGCACCTCGCCCTCCCAGGAAATGCCCTCGCCGTAGAGGATGTCGAACTCGGCGTTGCGGAACGGCGGCGCGACCTTGTTCTTCACCACCTTGACGCGCGTCTCCGAGCCGATGACCTCGTCGCCCTTCTTGATCGAGCCGATGCGCCGGATGTCCATGCGCACCGAGGCGTAGAACTTGAGCGCGTTGCCGCCGGTGGTGGTCTCGGGATTGCCGAACATCACGCCGATCTTCATGCGGATCTGGTTGATGAAGATCACCAGCGTGTTGGTGCGCTTGATGTTGCCGGTGAGCTTGCGCAGCGCCTGGCTCATGAGGCGTGCCTGCAGGCCCATCTGCGGCTCGCCCATCTCGCCCTCGATCTCGGCCTTGGGCGTGAGCGCGGCCACCGAATCGATCACGATCACGTCGACCGCGCCCGAGCGCACCAGCATGTCGGCGATCTCGAGCGCCTGCTCGCCGGTGTCCGGCTGCGAGATCAGCAGGTCCTCGGTCTTCACGCCGAGCTTGGCGGCGTAGGAAATATCGAGCGCGTTCTCCGCGTCGATGAAGGCGGCGGTGCCGCCGATCTTCTGCATCTCGGCGATGACCTGCAGCGTCAAGGTCGTCTTGCCCGAGGATTCCGGCCCGTAGATCTCGACCACCCGGCCACGCGGCAAGCCGCCGACGCCGAGCGCGAGGTCCAGCCCGAGCGATCCGGTGGACACCACGTCGATGTCCTTGATGGCGGCGTCGTCCATCTTCATGATCGAGCCCTTGCCGTACTGCTTCTCGATCTGCGCCAGCGCCGCTGCCAGCGCCTTCTGTCGGTTGTCGTCCATTGCTGCGTACCTCTTCTTATAGGCTGTCGACATCTACGGCAGGCTCACGCCCCTGCGAGGACCGAGCATCTGGGCCGACACCGGATACTGTATAAATGCACATGTATTGTGGGCGGTTGACAGGTCCCTGTCAAACGCGCTGCGGTAAAATCCGAAAAACTTCTTTGGAGACAAGACGATGGCGAAAGTTTCGTTCCTCGGCCTGGGGGTGATGGGCTATCCGATGGCGGGCCACCTGCTCAAGAAAGGCGGCCACGAGGTGACCGTCTACAACCGCAGCCCGGCCAAGGCGGCGCAGTGGGTCAAGGAGTGCGGCGGCAGGTCCGCGGCCACCCCGAAGGAGGCCGCCCAGGGCGCCGATTTCGTGCTGATGTGCGTGGGCAACGACGACGACGTGCGCTCGGTCGCCTACGGCGACAGCGGCGTGCTCGCCGGCCTGAAAAGGGGCGCGATCCTGGTGGACCACACGACAGCCTCTGCGGTTTTGGCTAGAGAACTTTTCTCAGAGGCCAAAAAACGCGATGCTGGATTCGTTGATGCACCCGTCTCGGGAGGCCAGGCGGGCGCGGTCAACGGCCAGCTCGGCATCATGTGCGGCGGCGAGCAGGCCGACTACGACAAGGCGCTCCCGGTGCTCAACGTCTACGCCAAGATGTGCGCGCTGATCGGCGCGCCGGGCGCGGGCCAGCTCACCAAGATGGTCAACCAGGTCGCCATCGTCGGCCTGCTGCAGGGACTGTCGGAGGCGCTCAACTTCGGCATGCGCGCGGGCCTCGACATGGAGAAGGTGATCTCGGTGATCTCCAAGGGCGCCGCCCAGTCCTGGCAGATGGACAACCGCTGGAAGACGATGGTGGACGGCAAGTTCGAGGGCTTCGGCTTCGCCGCGGACTGGATGCGCAAGGACCTCAACATCGCGCTCGCCGAAGCAAAGAAGAACGGCGCCCACATGCCGGGCACCGCGCTGATCGAGCAGTACTTCGGCCGCATCGCCGCCGCCGGCCACGGCCGCTGGGACAACACCGCGCTGATGAGCCTGCTGAAATAAAAGGGGGTCGGAGTAACTTTTTTTCGGAAGGCGCGTTGATGTGACCATGTCGAACTCAAGCAGCATGGTCACATGCCGCGTCCAGCGCGGACCGAGATAGCGGGCGTCCCGCTGCACGTTGTCCAGCGTGGCAACAACGGGGCGGCGTGCTTCTTCAGCGATCTCGATCGCCGGTTTTATCTGAAATGCCTGCGCGAATCCGCCGCCCGCCGCGGCTGCGAGATTCACGCATATGCGTTGATGAGTAACCACGTCCACCTACTACTGACGCCTATGCAGATCGGCGCAGCGTCCTTGATGTTTCAGGATCTCGGGCGGCAATACGTGCGCACCATCAATGAAGTCCGAGGGAGAACGGGCACCCTCTGGGAAGGCAGATTCAAGTCGAACCTGATCGACAGCGAAACCTACCTCATCACGTGCCATCGCTACATCGAACTCAATCCGGTACGAGCCGGCATGGTCGAGCGGCCCGCGGACTACGCTTGGTCGAGTCATGCCTATTACGCAAGCGGCAAGCCGGATGCATTGATCGCCGAGCATGAGGTCTATCTCAGCCTCGGGCCGACACCCGAGCGTCGCAGGAGCGTCTTCGTCTCGCTGTTTCGGGATCCGGTCAACGAGAAGGATGCGAAAAGACTTCGAACTGCAATCAAGAGAGGATGGGCGCTCGGCTCTGAGCCGTTTCTCGACCGAATGGAAGCGTTAGCTGGTCGATCCGTCCGTCCTGCTCGGCGCGGAAGGCCGCTAAAGCAGGTCGAAACTGGAATTGATCAACCCGATCCTCAAGCTGACATGTTGCTCTGACCCCCTTTTTTTCGGTGGAGCTTCCAAGTCGCAAATGGGCCCAGCAATCCACCGATTCCCAGCGTCATCCAAGCGATGCCCCAGGCGAAGGCGTCGGACGAGGTCTTGCCGCCGCCGGCGAGGTCGAGCGCCCAGCCGAACACGACCGGGCTGATGACGCCGGTGCCGAAGCCGACCACCGAGCGCACCGCGTAGGCGGCGCCGAGGATGTGCGGCGGCACGCTTTCGGCGATCACCGTCGAATGCACCGAGGAGTCGGCGATCGCCGAGAAGTTGTGCAGGCAGGCGATCGCGACGAGCAGCGCCACGGGCAGCGCCATCAGCCAGCCGATCGAGAACGACAGCGCGAGGCTCACGCTCGACCACAAGAGGATCGTCTGCGTGCGCCCCCAGCGGTCCGACATGATGCCGCCGGTGATCGAGCCGCCGATGTTCGCCACGTAGGTGAGTGCCGACAGCGACACGCCGAGCGCCGCCGCTTCGGCCGCCCCGGCGCCGCCCGCCATCAGCGCGGCGGTAAGGAACGCCGGCATCCAGGCCCAGAGCCCGAGCAGCTCCCAGCTGTGGAAGGTGTAGCCCCAGACGGAAAGCATGCCCGCACGGTTGCGCAGCACCGCCGGGATCGAGGCCGCGATGGTGTGCCCCGCCGGGCGCGGGTGCACGATGTTCGGCGTGGCGCGCAGCGCCACCATCGCGATGAGCCACGACGCCACGGGCATCGCGGCGATCGCGCCGAGCGCTTCGCGCCAGCCGGCAAGCGCGACCACCAGGCCCGCCGCGCCGAGCGCGAGCGCGTAGCCCGCGCTCGAGGCGGCGATCATCAGGCCCATCGCGCGCCCGCGCCGTTCGCGCGCCACGTGCTCGTTGACCATCGCCAGCACCGGCGTGTAGTAGCCGCCCTGCGTGAGCCCGGTGAGCGCGTGCAGCCACAGCGCCGACCAGAATCCGTCCACCAGGAGCACGAACGCGATCGGGCTCAGGAAGCCGGCGACGCCGGTAACGAGGCAGGCGCGCTTGGCGCCGAAGTGGTCGGCGAGGAAGCCGACGATGAACAGCGACGCCAGGTAGCCGAGGTGGAACGCGCCCTGGATCATGCCGGCGTCGCGCGCCGACAGCCCCCAGTCCTCGCGCACCAGCGGCAGCACCGCCGAGTAGGCCACGAACCACGCCGCGGAGAGCACGCGGCTTGCGCACAGCACCGCTAGCCAGGCGGCCGAACCGGGCAGGAATTTCAAGCGGCTGCGCTCAGCCGCACCGGGATGCGCCGCGAACCGAAGGGCTTGCCGAACTTCTGGTAGCGGCCGGCGAGCGGCGTGCCGCAGTGGTCGCAGGCGCCGCCCTCCGTCACGTGGTAGCCATTGATCTCGTACCAGTCGCGCACGATGACGGGCCTGGCGCAGGACGGGCAGTAGGTGGAACCGCCGTCTTCGTCATGCACGTTGCCTGTATAGACGTAGCGCAGGCCCGCGCGCAGGGCGATGGCGCGTGCGCGAGCGAGCGTCGCCGGCGGCGTGGCCTCGATGTCGGTCATTTTCCAGTCCGGATGGAAAGCGGTGAAGTGCAGCGGCACGTCGGCCCCGAGATGCGCGGCGATCCACTCGCATTCGGCGCGCAGCTCCGCATCCGAGTCGTTCTTCCCCGGGATCAGCAGCGTGGTGATCTCGGTCCAGACGCGCGTTTCCTTGACCAGGTACTCGAGCGTCTCCAGCACCGGAGCCAGGTGCGCGCCGGTGAGCTTGAAATAGAAATCCTCGGTGAACGCCTTGAGGTCGACGTTTGCGGCGTCCATCTTGGCGTAGAACTCGCGCCGCGGCTCGGCGTGGATGTAGCCCGCGGTGACCGCGACGGTCTGCACGCCGCGCGCATGGCAGGCATCGGCGACGTCCATCGCGTACTCGGCAAAGATCACCGGGTCGTTGTAGGTGAACGCCACCGACTTGCAGCCGAGCTTGAGCGCCGCATCGGCGATCGCCGCGGGCGATGCCTGGTCCATCAGGCGGTCCATTTCGCGCGACTTGGAGATGTCCCAGTTCTGGCAGAACTTGCAGGCGAGGTTGCAGCCGGCGGTGCCGAACGACAGCACGCTGGTGCCCGGGTAGAACTGGTTGAGCGGCTTCTTCTCGATCGGATCGACGCAGAAGCCCGAGGAGCGGCCGTAGGTGGTGAGCTGCATGCGCCCGCCGTGCATGCGGCGCACGAAGCACATGCCGCGCTGGCCCTCGTGCAGCCGGCAGTCGCGCGGGCAGAGGTCGCACTGGATGCGCCCGTCGGGCAGCGCGTGCCACCAGCGCCCGGGGTAGTCCCTCTCGGCAATTGCGCTCACTTGAACTTCGCCACGCGGTAGCGCCACAGCTTGCAGTGCGCGAGCCGCGTGTCGGCGGGCAGTCCCGCCTTGGGCAGCAGCGCGCCGAGGAACTGGCGCTTGTCGGGCAGGCCTTCCCAGACCTGCGGCAGGAAGGTCGCGCGCCTGCCCTCGTATTCGAGGATCACGCCGTCCTCGCCGGCGCGGATCTGCAGCAGCAGGTCGGTCTCGTCGGCGAAGCGGATCGGCTTGGGCAAGGACAGCAGCGAGACCTCCACCGCGCAGCGCGCCCACTCGTCGCGCGTGAGCTTGGGAAAGCGCGGGTCGTCGAAGGCGGCGGCGCGCGCGTTGGTGGCGACGTCCTGGCCGAGCGGTCGCGTGGCCTGCAGGCTGCCGATGCAGCCGCGCAGCGCGCCGTCCTTCATGAGCGTGACGAAGCTCGCCCCCGGCTGCAGCAGCCACGGCAGGTGGTTGCGCTTCACCGGCACCGAGGACAGGCCCAGGCCGTTGGCGATCGCGCCGCGCGCGATCTCGACCAGCGTGCGCCCGGCGTCGGTGACCGCGGGCCCCGCGCGCTCGAACACGGCGAACGAGGCGTAGCCGACCACCTTCGCCTTGCCGCCCGCGGTGTCGCCCGAGTTGCAGGCGGCGAGCCGCAGCACGCGCAGCCCCTTGTCGCGGCAGACGCGCAGGAAGCCGTTCAGCGCGGTCGCGCCGCAGGCTTCGTCGTGGTTGATGTCGGTGGCGAGCTCCTCGATGCGCCCGAGCGTCGCGCCGTCGATGCGCCTCGCCTCGTCGTAGGGATGGTAGTGCGACAGGTCGGTGCTGATGACGATCAGCGTCTCGGGCCCGCCCCACAGGCGCTCGAGCACCTGCGCCACCTCCTCCGGCGTGGCGGCGCCCACCGACAGCGGCACCAGCGAGAATTCTCCTAGCACCTGCTGCAGGAACGGCAGCTGCACCTCGAGCGAATGCTCCTGCGCGTGCGCGGGTTCGCTGGGCACGACCTGCTTGAGGTCCGCGAGCGAGCGCAGCGCCTCGCGGTCCACCGGGATGTGGCCGAGCGGCGTCTCGAAATAGTCGGCGAGCGGCACCGCGAGGCCGCGCCCCGCGACGTAGTGCGACGGCCCGAACAGCACCACGCGCTTGACCGCGCCGCGCGCGGCCGCGAGCTCGTCGTAGGCGCGCGCCGCGACCTGGCCCGAATACACGTAGCCGGCGTGCGGCACGATGAGCGCCTTCGGGAAGCCGAGCCTGGGCTCGAAGCTCTCGACGCCCCCCAGCAGCTCGTCCACCTCGGCGGCGAGCTGCCGCGCGTTGCCCGGGTAGAACATCCCGGCCACTGCGGCCGGGCGGACGGTGGCGCCCGCTTTCAAAGCCATTTCAGCACTCCGCGCAGGGCATGGATCACCGATTGCCGCCTCACGCGGCTGCGGCCGCCCCGGAACTGCCTGGTCTGACTGCGTATCCTACGCCCTTGCGCCCAGGCGAAGCACACCATGCCGACCGGCTTGCCGGGCGAGCTGCCGCCCGGGCCGGCGATGCCGGTGATCGCCACAGCGACGCGGGCGCGGCTGCGCCTGAGCGCGCCGCGCGCCATCTCGCGCGCCGCGGGCTCGCTCACCGCGCCATAGCGCTCCAGCGTGCGCTTCGTGACGCCCAGTTCCTCGCGCTTGGCGGCGTTGGAATAGGTGACCCAGCCGCGCTCGAACCAGTCCGAAGAGCCGGCGACCGACGTCACCGCCTGCGCCACCCAGCCGCCGGTGCAGGACTCCGCGGTAGCGAGCATGGCATGCGACTGCTTGAGCTTTTTCCCTACCGTTCTTGAAATCTTTTCAATCAAAAGAAAAGCCTCTTGCAAAGCGCCAATACCAGCAGCGTATACCCGGCGGCGAGGATGTCGTCGAACATCACGCCGAAGCCGCCCTTGAAGCGCATTTCGAGCTGGCGGATCGGCGGCGGCTTGACCACGTCGAAGGCGCGGAACAGGAAGAACGCCGCCGCCTGCCACCAGGGATCGTCGGGCACGAGCGCGAGCACGAGCAGGAACGCGACCACTTCGTCCCAGCACATCGCGCCGTGATCCGAAACGCCCAGGTGCCGGCCGGTGACGCCGCAGGCCCAGACGCCGAGCTCGAACAGGAACAGCAGCACGCCCAGCAGCAGCGCCGGCGCCTCCAGCCCGCGCAGCAGCCACCACAGCGGGAACGCGACCAGCGTGCCCGCGGTGCCGGGAGCGACGGGCGACAGTCCCGCGCCGCAGCCGAGCGCGATGAAGTGCGCCGGATGGCTGAAGGCGAAGCGCGGATGCGGACGCGCGAGGATCATGCGGCGAAGTGGTCGAAGCCGCGCGCCGCGGCCATGCGCTGCCCGCGGCCGTCGAGAATGTCGAGCGCGGCGGAGCGCGAATGGATCGACCCCACCCTGGTCAGCGCGAGGCCGAGCTGCTTCGACAGGCCCTCGATCTGCATCCGCATGTGCGGCGCCGCGGTGAAGATGAGCTCGTAGTCGTCGCCGCCCGAGAGCACCAGGCCGGCGCTCGCGCCGGGAAATTTCGGCAGGCGCTCGTACTCCACCGTCGCGCCGGCGCCCGAACATTCGAGTATGTGGCCGAGGTCCTGCGCGAAGCCGTCGGAGACGTCGATCGCGGCGCTGGCGACGCCGCGCAGCCGAAGCCCGAGCGCGACACGCGGCTCGGGCTCGTCCAGGCGCCGCTGCGCGGCCGCCTCGCCTGCGCCCGCAAGCGCGCACGCCGCGCCGCCGAGTTCGCCCGAGACCCAGATTTCGTCGCCGTCGCGCGCGCCGGCGCGCAGCAGCGCCTGGCCGGGCGGCACTTCGCCGAGGATCGTGACGCAGATGCAAAGCGGCCCGCGCGTCGTGTCGCCGCCGATGAGCTCCACGCCGTAGCGCTCGGCGAGCGCGAAGAAGCCGCGCGCGAAGCCGTCCAGCCAGGGCTCGTCAGCCGCGGGCAGCGCGAGCGCCAGCGTCGCCCAGCGCGGTGCGGCGCCCATCGCCGCCATGTCCGAGAGATTCACCGCGAGCGCCTTGTGGCCGAGCTTGCGCGCATCGGCGCCCGCCCGGAAATGGCGGCCTTCGAGCAGCAGGTCGGTGGACACCGCGAGCTGCATGCCCGCGGCGGGCCGCAGCAGCGCCGCGTCGTCGCCCACGCCCAGCACGGCGCCACCTGTGGGCCTGTCGAAGTACTTCCGGATCAGTTCGAATTCCGAGATCAATCCGCTAGACCGCCTGGCGGACCCGGGCGATTTCCTCGGCGCGCAGCTTGCGCGCGAGCTTCTCCAGCACGCCGTTGACGAACTTGTGGCCGTCGGTGCCGCCGAAGCTCTTGCCGAGCTCGATCGCCTCGTTGAGCACCACCTTGAACGGCGTCTCGGGCCGCTCGGCGAGCTCGTAGGCGCCGATCAGCAGGATCGCGCGCTCGATCGGCGACAGCGAGGCGAGGCTGCGGTCCAGATGGGGGGTGATTTTCTCTTCCAGGGAGTCGACGTGCAGAATGATCTGCGAAAGCAGCTGCTCGGCGAGCGCCTGGTCGCAGCGCTCCCAGCCGTCGAGCGAGCGCGCGTGGCCGAGCGCGTCGCCGCCCTGCATGCGCCAGGCGTAGAGGGCCTGCAGCGCAACCTCGCGCGCGCGGCGGCGCGCCGACGACGCTGCGCCCTTCAGCGCCATCGCTGCGCCAGGTCCCGGCGCAGCTGCGCCATCTCGATCGCCACGCGGATCGCCTCGGCGCCCTTGTCCTTGCGCGCGAGCGCCTGCGCCTCGGTGTCGGTGGTGAGGATGCCGTTCGCCACCGGCAGGCCGGTCTCGAGCGCCACCTCCATCAGGCCGCGCGCCGACTCGTTGGCCACCACCTCGAAGTGGTAGGTGTCGCCGCGGATCACCGCGCCGATCGCCGCGAGCGCCTCAAAGCGTCCCGACTGCGCCATCCACTGCAGCGCGAGCGGGATCTCCAGCGCGCCGGCCACGGCGATGAACTCCGCCTGCGCGCCGGCGTCCTTGAGCGCGGCGCGCGCCGTCCCGAGCAGGGCGTTGCAGATCTCCTCGTTGAACCGGGAGTGGACCACTCCGATGCGCGGCGCGCTCATCGGGCGCCCCTATCCCGGGGCTCGATCGGCGTAGCCGCTGATCTCCAGGCCGAAGCCGGCCATGCTCGGCATCTTGCGCGGCGTCGCCATCAGCCGCATGCGGCCGACGCCCAGGTCGCGCAGGATCTGTGCGCCGATGCCGTAGGTGCGCAGGTCCATGCTGCGGCCGCCGCGCGCGGGCTTGGCGCCCGAGAGCTGCGCCTGCAGCGCTTCGTCGCTCTGCGAGCAGTTGAGCAGCACCATCACGCCGCGGCCGGCGCGCTGGATCGCGCTGAGCGTCTCGCCGACGCCCCAGGAATGGCTGCCCCGGCCCGCGTCGAGCAGGTCGAGCACCGACAGCGGCTCGTGCACGCGCACCAGCGTCTCGTCCTGCGGGCTCAGCGCGCCGAGCGTGAGCGCAAGGTGCGTGGCGCCGGTCGGCAGGTCGCGGAACGCCACCAGCCGGAACCTGCCCCAGGCGGTCTCGAGGTCGCGCTCCGAGCTGCGCTGGACCATGGACTCGTTGCGGCTGCGGTACTCGATCAGGTCGGCGATGGTGCCGATCTTGAGGCCATGCGCGGCGGCGAACTCGAGCAGATCCGGCAGCCGCGCCATCGTGCCGTCTTCGCGCATGATCTCGCACAGCACCGCCGCCGGCGTGAGCCCCGCGAGGCGCGCGAGGTCGCAGCAGGCCTCGGTGTGCCCGGTGCGCACCAGCACGCCGCCGTCCTGCGCGACCAGCGGGAATACGTGGCCGGGCTGGACGATGTCGGACGCGGTCGCGCCTGCGGCCGCCGCCACGCGGATGGTGAGCGCGCGATCGTGCGCCGAGATGCCGGTGGCGATGCCCTCGGCCGCCTCGATCGAGACGGTGAAGTTGGTGCCGTGGCGCGAGCGGTTCTCGCTCACCATCGGCCTGAGGCCCAGGCGCGCCGCGTGCGCCTCGGTGATCGGCATGCAGATCAGGCCGCGCCCGTGCGTGGCGAGGAAGTTGACCTTCTCGGCCGTGACGAAGTCGGCCGCGAACACGAGGTCGCCCTCGTTCTCGCGGTCCTCGTCGTCCACCAGCACCACGATCCGGCCGGCGCGGATTTCCGCGACGATCTCGGCGACCGGGCTGATGGCGGTTTTCTCTCGGCGCATGGACGGATTATATGCGCCCGGGGCCGCGCGCCCCGCGTTCCTGCAATCCGGCGCCGGACGACCCGGACTATTCCTGGGCTTCGCCCTCGGCGGCGCCTGTGCGCTCGCGGATGCGGGCGCTCTTGCCCGAGCGCTCGCGCAGGTAATACAGCTTGGAGCGGCGCACTTCGCCCTTCCTCTTCACCTCGATGCCAGCGATCAGCGGCGAGTAGGTCTGGAAGGTGCGCTCGACGCCCTCGCCCGAGGAGATCTTGCGCACGATGAAGGAAGAGCGCAGGCCGCGGTTGCGCTTGGCGATCACCACGCCCTCGAAGGCCTGCTCGCGCTTCTTGTCGCCTTCGACCACGTTCACGCGCACCACCACGGTGTCGCCCGGCAAGAATTCCGGCACCGACTTCTTCATGCGCTGCTGCTCTTCCTGCTCGAGTTTCTGGATCAGGTTCATGTTCCGCTCTCTTTCTGTTCGCGCTGGAATTCCTCCAGCAACGTTCGTTCTTCGCCGCCCAACTGCCGCGCCGCCAGGAGCTCCGGCCTCCTGAGCCACGTCCTGCCCAGCGCCTGCTTCAGGCGCCAGCGCCGGATGTTCTCGTGGTGCCCGGACATCAGCACCTCCGGCACCTTCTCGCCCCGGTATTCCTCGGGGCGCGTGTACTGCGGGCAATCGAGCAGCCCGTCGGCGAAGGATTCCTGCGCCGCCGACTGCTCGCCGCCCAGCGCGCCGGGAATCTGGCGCACCACCGCGTCGATCACCGCCATCGCCGCCAGCTCGCCGCCCGAGAGCACGTAATCCCCGAGCGACAGCTCCTCATCCACGCGGCGCCGGACCAGGCGCTCGTCCACGCCCTCGTAGCGCCCACACAGCAGCGTCACTGACTGCCGTCCCGCCAGCTCCATCACCTTCGCGTGATCGAGCTTCCTGCCCTGCGGCGAGAGGTACACCACCTTTCCGCCGCCGGCTTGCCTTGCCGCATCCAGCGCCCGCTCCAGAGGCTCGGCCAGCATCACCATGCCGGGCCCGCCGCCGTACGGACGGTCGTCGACCGTCCGGTAATTGTCCCGGGTGAAATCGCGCGGGTTCCACAACCCGAGCGACCACAGCCCCGCCTCCATCGCCCGCCCCGGGATGCCGCAGCGCGTGACCGCCGCGAACATCTCCGGGAACAGCGTCACCACCTCGAAGCGGATCACCGGATCCGCCTCACCAATCCGCGCCCCTGCCGTCAAGCCGACCGTTCACCAGTCGGCTCCCCATTCCACTTCGACCCGCCGCTCCGGCAGGTCCACCTTCTTCACCACCACCGGCACCCAGGGCAGCAGCCGCGGCTTGTCGCCCGAGAGCTCCGCCACGTCGTGCGCGCCGTTGGAGAACATCCCCTTCACGACGCCGAGCACCTGGCCTTGCATGTTCACCACTTCCAGGCCGATCAGGTCATCCCAGTAGTACCGGCCTTCGCCTGCTTCGGGCCGGGGAATCGAGATCGCCTTGCCCTTGTAGCTCCGCACCGCCTCCGGCGTATCGATGCCGCCCAGTTTCGCGAGCAGCTTGCCGGAGTGGATCTTCGTTTCTTCGACCTTGCGCTGCGCGCCGTCCAGCCACCAGGCCGGCTGCGCCGCGAGCAGCTCCGGGTCGTCCACCGCCACCTTCATCCAGCCGCGCACGCCGTAGGAACCGGCGACGCGGCCGAATTCGATCAGGCGCTCAGGCGGCTTTCTTCGCCTTGCCAAACTGCTTGACCAGGCGCGACACGGTCGGCGAGAGCTGCGCGCCCTTGCCCGCCCAGTGCTTCACGCGCTCCACGTTCACGCGCAGCGACTCGCGGCCCTCGGGGGCCTTCGGGTCGTAGAAGCCGACGCGCTCGATGAAGCGCCCGCTTGCCGCACGCCGCGATTCGGCCACCACCAGGTGATAGAAAGGCCGCTTGTTGGCGCCGCCTCGCGCCAGTCTGATAACAACCATTCGGGAGTCCCCGCCTTGCGAAAAGGCGCGGATTATACGGGAAAAATCAGCGTTTTGGGAAGGTTCTGGTTGATCGGGACAGCGGGTTAAGGATGCCTCGCTATGCCCCTACCTACTGAGAATTACCTAACCGTGTGACACTAGATCAGCTCAGCCTGGGTCCAGCAAGCGGCGATGATCGCGGAGCGCCGTTGTGCGGATTTGAGCCGGCCGCGCGCGGTGTGTTTCAGCTCGGCCA
>JBASCW010000089.1:0-23257 GCA_049651845.1 Burkholderiales bacterium
GGCTAGTGCGCTTCACCTGCTGCACCATCCCCGTGAACGGCCAGTCCTGGCGATACTCGGTGCGCGCCTTCAACCCGGTGGATGCATTCGTCGACTCTTGCCAGCGGAAGCCGAGCAGCCCGCGGCCCTGGTAATTGGCCTTGAGTCCGCCATAGTCGTACGTGTTCGTGATCGTCGAACCACCGCCGTTGCCCGATGACGAACTCACTACGTACAGGGGCACCTGCAGATCCACATTCGGATACGATGCCGCACTCGTGCCAGAGTGCTTGGCGTAGATCGAAGCGTCGGTGATGGCCTTGTGGGCGATTGACGTCACTGCCCCGAGGCTGTCGGAAATCGACTCCGCAACGTCAGGAACAAAGGAAGGGGAAGACCAAAGGGTGTTGTAGGCCGGGTCGCCGGTGCCGCGAAGCACATCCGTCTTGCCATCGCCGTTGAAGTCGCCAACGTATGTGCGTGTTGACCCGTCGGAGGTTTGCAGCTGGTGTCCGGTCAGTACAAGCTGGTAATTCGTGAACCCAGTTCCTGTTCCGTACCAGATCGTGTTGTAAGCCGGGTCGCCGGTCCCGCGCAAGACATCCGCCTTGCCGTCGCCATTGAAGTCGCCGACGTAGGACACCGACGAACCGCCGCTGACTTGAAGCGAATGACCTGTCAAGATCAACTGGTAGTTCGTGAAACCAGTGCCCGTGCCGTACCAGAGCGTGTTGTATGCAGGGTCGCCGGTTCCGCGCAACACGTCCGCCTTGCCGTCGCCATTGAAATCGCCGACGTACGTCAGCGTTCCGCCGTCCGCGGTCTGCAGCTGGTGTCCCGTCAGGACCATCTGGTAGCTGGACGGCAATCCGGAAGCAGTCCCGTACCAGATCGTGTTGTAAGCCGGGTCGCCGGTCCCGCGCAGCACGTCGGCGATGCCGTCGCCGTTGAAGTCGGCGATGTAAGTACGCGTCGAGCCGTCGGTAGTCTGCAGCTGATGCCCGGTCAGTACCATCTGATAGCTGGTGGACAGGCCGGCAGACGTCCCGTACCAGATCGTGTTGTAGGCCGGGTCGCTGGTCCCGCGCAGCACGTCGGCAATGCCGTCGCCGTTGAAATCGCCAATGTACGTGCGCGTCGAGCCGTTCCCGGTCTGCAACTGGTGTCCCGTGAGGACCAGCTGATAGCCGGCGGACAATCCTGAAGCTGTCCCGTACCAGATCGTGTTATAGGCCGGGTCGCTTGTCCCACGCAGCACGTCGGCGATGCCGTCGCCGTTAAAGTCACCGACGTAGGTTCGTGTCGTCGCGTCGCCGGTCTGCATTTGATGTCCAGTCAGGACCATTTGATAGCTTGGAAATCCGTCGGCGGTGCCGTACCAGATCGTGTTGTAGGCCGGGTCCGGGGTGCCGCGCAGAACGTCGAGCCTGCCGTCGCCGTTGAAATCCCCCAGGTAAATTGCGCCGGAGCCATCGGCGGTTTGCATCTGATGGCCCGTGAGTACCATGCTGTAGATGTTCGGATCGAGACCGTTGCTCCCGGCGGTGTACGCGAATGCGGTCGGGGCAAGACATGAATTGGTCGGACCGCATTCGAGCAGGCTCGCAAGCCTCGAGCGCAGCGTGTTTGGACTCTGTTCGTAGGTCAGCCGGAATTCGCGTGCCAGGTTTGCGCCGACGGAAACCGTAAGCTTGCTCAGTCGATTCAGGCTCCTGATGATGGAGCCGGCCGCGTACGCGTCATAGACGTCGGGCCGGGTGGCATAGACGAATTGGACAGAACTGACGGGGGCGAGAGCGGCAGACGAATTCCCGGTGTAATCGATTCTCGAAGGCGAGAAGTCGCCGTTAGCGTTGTCTTCGGTGTAACTGACCGTCAGGTAGTTGCCCTTGGTGTCCGAGGCCTTGTTGAGCGCCCAGACGCGAACGGTGGCTTTGCCCTGCGCCTCGATGCGGCTGTCTGCGGTGTTGCCGTACTCCAGGATCTGCCCCGCCTTGGTCCAGGCCTTGAACCAGGCCGGCCCGGCGCCCGCCGTGCCGTAGCTGATGACCTTGGTGAAGCTCTCGCGCTCGGTGCGGTACTCCGTGTCGTCCGCACCGTAGCTGCCTGAGATCGCCATCAGCCGCTGCCCATCCAGGCAGTAGCGGTCGTTCCAGTCATAGTTGATCCCGCCCCGCACCCCGTCCTGCGCCACGGTCCTCGGGCAGCGCGTGATCGCCGACAGTCCCTCCAGGCTCCAGCCCACCCCGAGCAGGCCGTTGCCCGCCTGGCTGTTGTAGACCAGCGCGAGCTTCGGTTCCATGCCCGCGATCCCTGGGGGCACGCGGATCGGGATGCGGTACTCCGCCGCACCTGACTCCGTCACCCGGAAGCTCCCCGGCGTGAAGCCCGCGGCGGTCGTCTGCGCATGCGCAGACTGCATCGCAAACGCCGCGCACAACGTCGGGATGAGTTGTCTGGAACGACGCACGCCGACTTTCTAATTTGGCGCGCATTGCTTGTCCAACGAGGATTTCGGATTGAAGCGAGATTTTCTGATGTCTGCGACGAAATCAGATCGCAGACGATCTACAGACAAACTATCGTGTCGTTCGAAAAATTCTCACAATCAGCGGCGCAGCAAGGCAGCCCGCGCCGATCGCCCCGTAGGCCCAGACCCAGGCCGCGCCGCTCTCGTCGCCCCCGGCCAGGTCGAGCGCCAGGCCGAACAGCGACGGCCCGACCATGCCGCCGGCGAAGCCCGCGAGCGAATACAGGCCGAGCGCCGCGCCGCGCAGCTCCGCCGGCACGGTGCCGACCAGCCCGGCGGTCAGCGTGCCCGAGTCGGCCATCACCAGCAGCGCGTGCACGACCAGCAGCACGAGCACCAGCGCCCAGTGCGCCGGCGCGCAGAGCGCGAGCGCGAGGCCGGTGGCGCCCGAGGCGACCATCGCCATGCGCACCCAGCGGCCGCGGCCGATGCGCAGCGCGAGCTCGTTGCCGAGGATCGACGAGGGCACCGCCGCGAGGTTCACGACCGCGGAGATCGCGGCGACGTTCCAAGGATAGGCTTCGCCCTGGGATTGCAGGCCCGCCGAAAAGGCGAGAAACGCGACCATCCAGCCGCGCGAGCCGAACAGCTCGATGCAGTGCACGCAATAGCCGAGCGTGTACCCGGCGGCGGCGCGATCGGCGAGCACCCTGCGCCAGGCGGCGACCGGGAACAGCGTGGCAAGGGAGAACGGCGGATTTTCTCTTTTCTCCTGATCGACTTTCTCAACAAAGAGATAGACCGTAGTCCCCGCAAGCAAAGGTCCCAGCGCGGAGACCACGAAGGCCGTGCGCCAGCCGTGGCTGGCGGCGAGCAGCCCGGCGAGCGCGAGCGAGAGCGCGGTGCCGATGCCGAAGAACGAGGTATAGAACGAGATGTAGCGGCTTTGCAAAGGCCCGGTGACGCGGTCCGAGAGCAGGCGCAGGCCCGGCATGTAGGTGGCGGCGACGCCAGCCCCGAGCAGCGCCTGCAGCAGTGCCGCGCTCGCCAGGCCCTGCGCCGCCACGCCGAATCCCGCGGCGCCCGCGAACCCCAGCAGGCTGCCGGCGAGGTAGACGCGCCGGCCGTCGACGTGGTCCGTGAGCGCGGTCCAATACGAGACCGTCGCGGTGTAGCCGAGAAAGAACGCGCTGCCGATGAGGCCCGCCTGCGCGTTCGACAACTGCCAGAGATCGCGCAGCTCGGGCAGCAGCGCGGCGTAGGTCGCGAAGCCCAGCATCGAGAGGATGTGGGCGCCGATGATAACTTTGGCTGCGTTCAGCGGTGCCTGAATTTAGGCTTTCGTTTTTCGACGAACGCCGCCATCCCCTCCTTTTGATCGTCCAGCGCGAACGCAGCATGGAACAGGCGCCGCTCGAACAGCACGCCCTCCGACAGCGTGCCTTCGTAGGCGCGGTTGATCGCCTCCTTCACCATCATCACCGCGGGCAGCGAGAAGGCGGCGATCTTGTCGGCGACCGCCAGCGCCTCCTGCATGAGCTTTTCGTTCGGCACCACGCGCGACACCAGGCCCGCGCGCTCGGCCTCCTGGGCGTCCATCATGCGCGCCGTGAGGCACAGGTCCATCGCCTTCGCCTTGCCGACCGCGCGCGGCAGGCGTTGCGTGCCGCCCGAGCCCGGCAGGATGCCCAGGGTGATCTCCGGCTGGCCGAACTTCGCGCTCTCGGCCGCGACGACGATGTCGCACATCATCGCCAGCTCGCAGCCGCCGCCGAGCGCGTAGCCCGCGACCGCGGCGATCACCGGCTTCCTCACGTTGCGGATGTGTTCCCAGTCGCGCGTGATGAAGTTGCTCCTGAAGGCGTGCGCGAAGTCGAAATCCTTCATCGCGGCGATGTCGGCGCCCGCGGCGAAGGCCTTCCCGCTGCCGGTGATCACGATCGCGCCGACGCCGTCGTCGGCGTCGAAGGCGTAGAGCGCGGCGCCCAGCTCCTGCATGAGCTTGGGCGCGAGCGCGTTCATCTGCTTGGGCCGGTTGAGCGTGATCAGCGCCACGCGCCCCTTCACTTCGGTGGTGATGAATTCGTAGCTCATGCTTTCCTCGCCTTCATTTCGGAAAGAGGGATTACGTCCGGCATCGCGAAGCGCCGGCGGTTCGGCTCGACCTCGGCCAGCGCCTCCACGCGCGCCATGGTCCGCACGCTGCGCTCCGCAAGACGCTGATAGATTGCGGCATTGTCGCGCTTCCAGCGCAGCTCGTCGGCCGAGAGCTCGCGCAGCACCCTGGCCGGGATGCCGGCGGCGAGCGCGCGCGCCGGGATCTTCGCCTCGGCGCGCACGAAGGCGAGCGCCGCGACCATCGCGTCCTCGCCCACCTCGGCGTTGTCGTTCACGACCGCGTTCATGCCGATCAGCGCACCGCGCTGCACGACACAGCCGTGCAGCACCGCGCCGTGCCCCACCGCGGCGTCGCGGCCGACCACCGTGTCCTTGCCCGGAAAGCCGTGCAGCACGCAGCTGTCCTGCACGTTGGCGCCTTCCTCGACCACGATGCGGCCGAAATCGCCGCGCAGGCTGGCGCAGGGCCCGATGTAGGCGCGCGCGCCGACGATCACGTCGCCCACCAGCACCGCGCTGTCGTGCACGAACGCGGACCGGTGCACGACGGGAACGATCCCGTCGATGGAATAGACCTTGGGCATGGCCGGGATTTTAGCTAAGCTTTGCCCATGGAACCCGTTCTCGTTTCGCTCGATTCGGGCGTGCTGCGCGTCACGCTCAACCGCCCGGATACGCTCAATGCCTTCACCGTCGCGATGACCCAGGCGCTCGCCGCCGCGGTGGCGCGCGCCGAATCGGACAGCGCGATACGCTGCCTGCTCGTCACCGGCGCCGGCCGTGGCTTCTGCGCTGGCCAGGACCTGAAGGAGCGCGATATGCGCGCTGGCGAGCGCGACATGAGCGCCAAGGACATCGACCTGGGCGGCGGCCTCGACGAGCGCTACAACCCGCTCATCCGCCGCATGCAGGCGCTGCCGAAGCCGATCGTCTGCGCGGTGAACGGCGTGGCCGCGGGCGCGGGCGCCAACTTCGCGCTCGCCTGCGACCTGGTGATCGCCGCACGCTCGGCCTCGTTCATCCAGGCTTTCGTCAAGATCGGCCTGGTGCCCGACTGCGGCGGCAGCTACTTCCTGCCGCGCCTCGCGGGCACGCAGCGCGCGATGGCGCTCGCGATGACGGGCGAAAAGCTCTCGGCCGAGGACGCCGAGCGCTGGGGCGTGATCTGGAAATGCGTCGACGATGCCTCGCTGAAAACCGAATCCGAGAAGCTCGCGCTGCAGCTGGCGAGCGGGCCGACGCGCTCGCTCGGCCTGATCAAGCAGGCGATCCATGCCTCGGCCGGCAATTCGCTCGCCGCGCAGCTCGATCTGGAGCGCGACCTGCAGCGCGAAGTGGGCCGCGGCAAGGACTACCGCGAGGGCGTGGCCGCGTTCCTGGAAAAGCGCAAGCCTGCTTTCAGCGGGGAATGAGATGCCCATGAAGAAGCGGTTCACGCTCGAGCCGGTCGAGAAAGCGTCGCGCAAGAAGCTGCAGGCATTGCAGCTCTCGCGCCTGAAGCGCACGCTCGCGCTCGCCTACGAGCGCGTGCCGCAATACCGCAGGAAGTTCGACGCCGCGGGCGTGAAGCCGAAGGACCTGCGCACGCTCGCCGACCTCGCCCGGTTCCCGTTCACCACCAAGGCGGACCTGCGCGAGACTTACCCGTTCGGCATGTTCGCGGTGCCAATGCATGAAGTCGTGCGCGTGCACGCGTCCTCCGGCACCACCGGCAAGCCGACCGTGGTCGGCTACACGAAGAAGGACATCGACACCTGGGCGCACCTGATGGCGCGCTCGCTGCGCGCCGCGGGCGCGCGCCCGGGCGACAAGGTGCACAACGCCTACGGCTACGGCCTGTTTACCGGCGGCCTCGGCGTGCACTACGGCGCCGAGCGGCTGGGCCTGGCGACGATCCCGGTCTCCGGCGGCATGACCGAGCGCCAGGTGCAGCTGATCCGCGACTTCAAACCCGAGATCATCACGGTGACGCCCTCCTACATGCTGGCGATCGCCGACGAGATGGAGCGCCAGGGCGTGGACCCGAAGAAGTCGTCCTTGCGCGTCGGCATCTTCGGCGCCGAGCCCTGGACCGACGAGATGCGCCGCAATATCGAGAAGCGTACTTCGCTGCAGGCGGTGGACCTGTACGGCCTGTCGGAGGTCCTAGGACCAGGCGTCGCCTGCGAGTGCCTCGAGACCAAGGACGGTCCCACGATCTGGGAGGACCACTTCTATCCCGAGGTGGTGGATCCGGCCACCGGCGAGGTGCTGCCCGGCGGCGCGCCGGGCGAGCTCGTGTTCACCTCGCTCACGAAGGAGGCCTTGCCCGTCATCCGCTATCGCACGCGCAATCTGACCCGCTTGCTGCCCGGCAGCGCGCGCACGATGCGGCGCATGGCGCGCATCACCGGCCGCTCGGACGACATGATGATCATCCGCGGCGTCAACGTGTTTCCCTCGCAGATCGAGGAGCTCATCCTCAGGCTGCCGGCGCTCTCGCCGCACTACGTGCTCGAGCTCACCAAGCAGGGCCCGCTCGATCAGCTTGCCGTGCTGGTCGAGGCCGTACCGGGCGCCGATGAAGCCGCGGCGATGGCGAAGCTGCAGCACGACATCAAGTCGCTGATCGGCATCAGCGCGGAGGTGCGTGTCGTGCCGATCAGCACCATCGAGCGCTCGATCGGCAAGGCCAAGCGGGTCGTCGACAAGCGCGCCAAGTGAGAGCTCTTCACTTCGCCGCGGGCGCGCTGCTCGGGCTGCTCGGCGCGGCCGCGCAGGCGGCGACCGGCCTCGCCGAGCTCGCGGGTCTCGCGGGCGACGGCCCGGTCACCGTGTTTTACGCATCGAGCGACGCCGCGCAGCCGGTCAAGCGCGGGCCGTTCGAGCTTAACGTCGCCTGGCAGGGTGCCCCCGTGCGCGGCAACGGCCGGCTGGTCGTCGTGTCGCACGGGTCCGGCGGCTCGCCCTGGGTGCACGCCGACCTCGCGCAGGCGCTGGTCGCGGCCGGCTTCGTGGTCGCGCTGCCCGAGCACGCGGGCGACAACTACAAGGATACGAGCGGCATCGGCCCGGCGAGCTGGCGCAAGCGGCCGGCCGAAGTCACGCGCGCGATCGACGCGATCGGCAAGGATGCGCGCTTCGCGCCGCTGCTCAAGCTCGACCGTGTCGGCGTCTACGGCATGTCGGCGGGCGGGCACACGGCGCTCACGCTGGCGGGCGGGCGCTGGGCGCCGGCGCAGGTCGCACGCCACTGCGAAGCGCACATCCGCGCGGATTTTCCCGCCTGCGTCGGATTGTCCACGCGCCTCACGGGCGGCTGGTCCGACAGCTTCAAGATCTGGACGTCGCTCGCCATCATCGGCCAGCGCTTCAGCGACGCGTCCTGGGTGAGCTACAGCGACCCGCGCGTGCGCGCGGTGGTCGCCGCCGTGCCCTATGCCGCCGATTTCGACATGGCCTCGTTCGCCGCGCCGCCCGTGCCGCTCGGCCTGGTGTCGGCAGCGCAGGACAAGTGGCTCGCGCCGCGCTTCCACAGCGAGGCGGTGCTCGCGGCCTGCAAGCCCTGCGAGCGCGTCGCCGACCTCGCGAACGGCGGCCACGGCGCGCTGCTCTCGCCATTTCCGCCGAAGCTCTCCGAAGCTGCGGCCGAGCTGCTGAACGATCCTCCCGGCTTCGACCGCAAGCTGCTGCCCGAAGTGGACCGCAAGATCGCAGACTTCTTCCGCAGGCACCTGTGAAATTCCCGCTCAACCGCGCCGCCCTCGAGGAAGCCGCCCGGCTCGTGCACTCGGTCATCGCGCCCACGCCGCAGCTTTCCTGGCCGCTGCTGAACGCGCGCGCCGGCTGCGAAGTGTGGGTCAAGCACGAGAACCACACGCCCACCGGCGCCTTCAAGATCCGCGGCGGCCTGGTGATGCTCGACGCGCTGAAGAAGGCCAACCCGAGGCTGCCGGGCGTGGTGAGCGCGACGCGCGGCAACCACGGCCAGTCGATCGCCTACGCCGGGCGGCGCTACGGCGTGCGCACCGTGATCGTGGTGCCGCACGGCAACAGCCGCGACAAGAACGCGGCGATGCGCGCCTGGGGCGCGGAGCTCGTCGAGCACGGCCGCGACTTCGACGAGGCGAAGGACCGCGCCGCGCAGCTCGCGCAAAGCGAGGGCCTCTTCTCGATCGGCCCCTTCCATCCCGAGCTCGTGGCGGGCGTCGCCAGCTACGCGCTCGAGCTCTTCTCCGCGGTCGCGGACCTCGACTCCGTCTACGCGCCGATCGGCTGCGGCTCCGGGATCAGCGGCCTCGTCGCCTGGCGCGACGTGCTCGGACTGAATACCAAAGTGGTGGGCGTCGTCTCGGACCGCGCCGACTGCTATGCACTCTCGCTGGAGCAAGGCAAGCCCGTAGAAACCGCGAGCGCCGACACCTTCGCCGACGGCATGGCCGTGCGCGTGCCGGTACCGGCCGCCCTCGACATCATCCGCTCGGGCGCCGAGCGCGTGGTGCGCGTCTCCGACGACGAAGTGAAGGCGGCGATGCGCCACTACTTCAGCGACACCCACAACCTCGTCGAAGGCGCCGGCGCCGCGCCGCTCGCCGCGCTCCTCAAGGAAAAGCGCGATCCGAAGCGCCGCTACGCGGTGATCTGCTCGGGCGGCAACATCGATAGCGCCGCCTACATCGACGCCCTGTCCCATCCAACTTCGAGATAGCTCAGCCGGCGTAGCGTCCCGGCCCCCGCGGGCCCAATTGACGGCCCCCGGCCCGCGGCGGACACTTCTGCGCAATAGCCACAAGCTGACAACTGCAGCTTTTGCCGGAGTTACTTCAATCGCGTAAGGATGTGCAGCGTATGAAGATTCTCGGAATTATGTCGATCGCTTCGCCGGTGTTATCCAGCAACTTTGCTGACTGATTCAAGTTCGGTGGCACGGCAGTGCACCGCGCGCACCAAAATTCAGGGACTGCATGATTCTGGTAGCTCACCGGAACCCAATGACGATGACCGCCTGCGACCCCAATCCGGTAGTCAAGCGTAGACTTCCCTGCAGGCTAGTCCGGGAGCGACAGGCTCATCGCCGGGGGATAAACATGACGCGATCGACCGTACTGTTTGCCAAAAGAATTGGCGCCATGTTGGGACTATTGGTGGCGGCCGTATTGCTCTCGGCGTGCGGCGACATGCCGATGCGGCCCGTCGACGAAAAGGTTGCGACCATCGCTGCCGGCTATGGTCGGGCGTTTGGGCGCATCGACTATCTGGAGAACGGCAAGGAAAAAAACTGGAGTGGGTCGGTGTTTGGCGCCGACTTACTCACGCTATTCGTTCGTTCGGTTCGCAGCGGCGAGATGCAGTACATGCAAATCGAGGGCAATGGCAGTTTTTACTGGCCGCTTCGGGCAGGTGACTATGAGATTGTCGGGTATCAGGTTACGCGCCAAATGGTTACGAGCGCCCGTCACACGGGCCGTCTTATGACGACGTTTTCGGTATCGAAGCCGGGGCAGGCTGTTTACATCGGCGATTTGCGGATCGAAGCCGGCACGGACCGTTATCGATTCGATGTTGTGGATCGATACGCCGAAGCGCTAAAACGAGTCGACGCTCGGATAACAGCAGGAAGGCTCGAAGCGGTGAAAGACCTCATGCGCCTGGAGAAGCAGGCCGGAAGCTACAAGCGGGTGGTGGAAATCTGCGACAAAGCTTGGGCACTAAAATGCGACCGGAACTATCAAGGGGTAGAACCGGTACGGCCCAGCGGCACTGAGATGGGTTTCCCAGTCACGCATAATCTGACGCCGTTGCTCGAATGGAAACCATCAGGGCGACCTGAGGTTTCCTATGATGTCGCGATCTATGACGCCTATTCGTTCGCGTATGGAGCGACAGGAGTTGTACCCAGAATGAGTGGGGCACTCGTTGACTATTCGGAAGGACTTCGCGAGCCGAGATATTCCCCGCCGGCGCCCCTTCAGCCCGGGAAGAAGTACGAATGGACAGTACGATTGCGAGACGGTGACACCGTTTCCAGTTGGTCGGCGACGAGTTATTTCGTATTCGCCATAGTTGCGTGGGCAAGTGGATCGGGACAGGGATTCGGTTTCGCTACACCGGCCACGTCCGGCGAGCAGGCGAGCGTTCAATACCTCAAGCAAGATCCGCCGGGAGGTTCGCTGTCATACGGACAGATCGTATATGTCGACGATGGAAGCTGCCCCGCGGGCGAAGTCAAGGAAATCACTGGTGGCAGCCGGCAGAAATCCATTTCCCGAGTGGCTCGCTGCGTCAAGCGTCCCCGACCAAGCAATTGATTTAGGGATCCGCAAGTGACTGTTCCTCGCCAGTTCCAGCCTGTCGACACAGGGGGTCAAGCGCGTGTGCCACCGAACAACGGCTCGCAGGTCGACGCGCCGCAAGCGGCGCGCACCTGAAGCCGGACGTTGCGGAAGACCAACGTGCTTACTTCTATTCTCCCAAAGCCATTGCTGGTCCTCGCGGCCGTCTACTTCGCCACCACCCTCGCTCACTTCGGACACAACGCCGAGTACATCGCGTTCTATCCCGGTATGCCCGGCTGGCTCACCCGCGAGAAGGTCTATCTTGCGTGGTTGGCCGTTACGAGCCTTGGGTTCGTCGCGTTTGTCTTCGCCCGACTCGCGCTTCCTGCCCTTGCGCTGTTGTTTCTTGCCCTGTACGGCGCCTTCGGTCTCGATGGTTTGGCCCACTACACGCTCGCGCTCTGTTCTGAGCACACACTCTTGGCCAACGTCACCATCTGGTCGGAGGCCATTACTGGCATGGTTTTGCTGTTGGCTTCGGCTGTCCTCTTTGCTCGTCGCTTCACGCCACGTTTTGCGTCGCGCAATGGCTAACCTGGCGCCGCAGGCCGATGCGCGCGCGCCGGCGGTGCCTTGCAAGTGTCAGTGCGGCGCGCGCGTCTGGGCTCCACGTTAGGCTGTTGTTCATTGGGTCAGTAACTGTCAGGAAACAATCAGGACCGAGCCGCAAACGTCAACCGAAAGGAGAACACCATGAAGACGGAACCAGAATCGAAGCAGACAACACATCAGCTTGAAAAGGAAATCACGAATCTGATCGCTGATCCGGCAGTTCATCGCCGAGTCCTTCGAGCCATCAACAATGCAGTGCGCCCTGAAGATTTGCTGGCACCCGAGCCCGTCATTCCCCATGCTGAGGTGGCTGGCTTCGCGCTCGGCACGCCAGGCGGAGACGATCATGGACCCGAGCCCATCGACAAGGGAGCGGCGCAGAAAAGGAAACAGGAACGAGCCGCGCAACTAAAATTCGCAACGGAGATTCTCAAATTCCGTGACAAGCATTATCCGCTCGGCCTTCGGCATGTGGGTGAACTGAAAGTCGGAGACCTGCTGGATCACAGGCGTTTCCCCGAACTGTTCTTCCATCTGACACATCTCGTCGAAGGGCAATGGACAGACTTCCCCATCGATATTCCGCGCCGTGGTCCTGGCAGTTACGATGGCGTCATCCATGCCGCGTTATGCCACACCGGTAAGGTCCTGTTCATCACGGCTGACGAAACCACGCTTCTCTGGGATCCGAACAATACGACGGCCTCGACCTTCGAGAACCCGACCAACCAGCCCCATCTGATGCCGAACGGCTATTCCCAGCTCTGCGGACACCATGTTTTCCTATCAAGCGGCAAGCTGTTGTCGGTTGGTGGCGGCGGATACGGCTACAACAGCCAAGCGCTTGCGGGCTACGTTTTTGACCCTACCACGAAGACCTGGGCGCGGACGTCGAACAACATGTCCGAAGCCAAGTGGTACCCGACCGCCGTTGCGCTAGGCGACGAGAGGGTTCTGGTTACTTGCGGCGATCGGGGCGGCGACATGGATATCTATAACGAAGCGACGAATACCTTCTCAACTGTCACGGGTGATGATCGCGGTTTTCCAAACCTCTATCCTGGTCTGCACCTGCTGCCCAGCCACAATGTCTTTTATACGCGTACGGGCTGGGGCAATGCCGGCACAGGCGGCTCGGCAACCAATGACCCACGGTCGGCTTACTTCAGCTTCTCGGGCCCGAACGCAGGGGCGTGGAACAATATCCAGAACGCTTCTGCCAACCGCACCAAGGGCATGTCAGTGCTAATACTGTCCAGTTCGCCGCCCTATGTCCGAATAATGGTGATCGGTGGTGTTGGCGGTGACCGCGGTACCTATGAAATCGTGGATGTCACCTCACTGTCCGGCGCGGTGAGTTGGGGGGCTCCGGTTCCGTTCCCAGATGGCATTGATCGCAGCCTTGCCAGCGCCGTACTGCTGCCTAACGGCAATGTCTTCGTCGCCGGTGGCACAACAACAAGCTCGCCTTGTTCAATGTACAACCCGACGACCAATGCATGGGCAGCATTAGCGGAGTTGCCATCGGTCCGCCACTATCATTCGGTGGCGCTTCTCCTTCCCAGTGGTCAGGTGATGATGGCCGGCTGGAACAACACAAAAATCGAGATATTCAGCCCTCCATATATGTTCGCCGCGCGTCCCACCATTACGTCGGCCCCAAGCTTGGTCCACCATGGCCGCACCTTTGCAATTTCTTCGCCGGAGGCAGAAACCATCACCAAGGTTGTGCTTGTGCGGCCGATGGCAGTCACTCACCAGACCGATAGCGAGCAGAAGGTGATCGAAATGGCGAATCGACACGATCACGCAAACCCAAGTCAAATCTTGGTTACGGCACCTAACGGGTTACATCCGCATTCCCATGCGCAGAAGGGGTATTACATGATGTTTGCGATAAACGCACAGGGAGCACCCTCTGTAGCGAAGTGGATCTATCTTCACTAACGGGATGGAGAGTGTGTACGAGGGTCGACTCCACTGAAGGGTGTGTCGATAGCCCAACAACCGCTTCCGGCTGACGTCGGCGCTAACGCGCCGCCGCGGCTGAAGCGGGGCGTTGGGTCGCAAATCGGCAGCGGGCGTAGAATCGCGACAACTAGCGGAGCTTTCTATGCATTTCACCATCGAGCACGAAAAGGAAGAGGACGGGCGCTGGCTGGCGGAAGTGCCTGAACTTCCTGGCGTTCTTGCGTATGGCGCTACTGCGCAGGAAGCGATGGCGAAAGCCCGGGCGCTGGCCCTTCGGGTTCTCGCCGAGCGTCTCGAGCACGACGAGACCGGACCTCAGTCGATCTCTATCGCGGTGGCATGACATCTTGGCCTTCGTCGAAGGCCAATCGCGTACTCGCAGCTCTCTACCGGATCGGCTGGGCCCTCAAGCGCCAGTCCGGTTCCCACAAAACCCTGTCCCGTCCCGGATGGCCTGACGTCGTCTTTGCGTTTCACGACCGCGAAGAGATTGCGCCCGCGCATGCCTGTTCGGATCGCAAAGCGCACCGGCTTGAAGCCGGAGGATTTGCGAGCTTGAGAATTTGCCGCGCAACCGTACCGCCGAAACCGACGCCTCAAGTGCGGCGCGCCGTTCGCGGCAGACGTTAGCCGTTTCCTTCTAGAGCGAGCAAAGCGCGTTTTCTGCCCAGGCCGCCCGCGTAGCCGATGAGCGAGCCGTTTGCGCCCATGATGCGGTGGCAAGGCACGATGATGCCGATCGGGTTGCGCCCGGTCGCCGCGCCCGCGGCGCGCGCGCTGCCGGGATGGCCGGCGCGCTTCGCGAGCTCGCCGTAGGTCAGCGTCTTGCCGAAGCCGACTTTCGCGATCTGCCTCCAGACCGAGCGCTGGAAGGGCGTGCCCTGCGGGTCGAGCGCGACCGAGAAATGCGTGCGCTTGCCGGCGAAGTACTCCGCGAGCTCGCGCTTCGCCTGCCGCAGCACCGGGTTGCGCGCGTCGCGCCGCCAGTCGCGCTGCTTCGGGAAATGCTTCTGGCCCTTGAAGTAGACCCCGGCGAGGCCCTTTGCCGTCGCCGTGAAGATCATGGTGCCCTGCGGGCTTTCGAATTCGTCGTAAGAAAGCATATTCACTCCTTTGCGAGAGAGTTCCAGAGGTACATGACCGCGTACGCGCGCCAAGGCCGCCAGGCTTCGCCGGCTTCCAGCACGCGCTGCGGATTGCGTTCTCCCAAGGCGCGCATCACGCCCAGATCGGTATGCGGGAACGCATCCGGCCAGGCGAGCGCGCGCATGGCGATGTACTGCGCCGTCCATTCGCCGACGCCGGGCAGCGCGCGCAGCTGGTCCAGCGTCGCCTCGATGTCCGCATTGGGCGTCAGGTCGAGCTTGCCGTCGGCGACCGCGCGCGCCAGCGCGATCACGCTGCGTGCGCGCGCGCCGGGCATGCCCAGGCGCGCGACCTGCCCGTAGGGAACAGCTGCGATTCGTGCGGCGGAGGGAAAGAGCGTGCCGATGGACGCAAAGGGCGTCGCGAGCGGTTCGCCGAACGCGGCGGCGAAGCGGCCGGCCACCGTGCGCGCCGCGGCCACGGTTACCTGCTGGCCGAGGATCGCGCGCACCCCGACCTCGAAGCCATCGAACGCGCCGGGCACGCGCAGGCCCGGCTGGCGCTCGCCGAGCGCCCCCAACGCCTGCGCGACTTCGGCCGGGTTGCAGGCGAGGTCCATGAGCGCCTTCACGCGCGAGAGCACCGGCGGCAGCGCCTTGGCGAGCGAGGCAGACACCGAGACGCGCAGCGCGGCCTTCTTCGGCGAGGGCGCAACCTCGATCCAGCCGGTCCTGTCCTTGCCATCGACCTCGACGCGCACGCTGCGCCGGAAGCGGCCGTCCTCGAGCGCGTCGACGCCGGCGATCGCGCGCGCGCCGAGGAACGCGCTCACCGCGGGCCAGTCGTAGGGCGGCCGGTAGGCGAGCTCGAACTGCAGCGCGTCAGGCGCGGCCGCGCCGACGGCGTCCTTCATGTGGCGGCGCAGGCGCGTCGGCTGCAGCCGGTAGCGCTCCCTGAACAGGGCGTTGAAGCGGCGCAGGCTGCCAAAGCCGCTCGCATAGGCGACCTCGGTCACCGGCAGCGCGGTGTCCGTGAGCAGCCGCTTGGCGAGCAGCAGGCGCTGCGTCTGCGCGTATTCGACCGGCGAGACGCCGAACTCGGCGCCGAACGCGCGGCGCAGGTGCCGGTCGGTGATGCCGAGGCGCGCCGCCACCGCGTCCAGGCCGTCCTCGTCCAGCGCGCGGTCCTCGATCAGGCTCGCGGCGGCCTGCGCGAGCCGCGAGGTCGCGTCGATGCTCGCGTTGCCGGGCGCGAGCTCGGGCCGGCAGCGCAGGCAGGGCCGGTAACCGCCGGACTCGGCCGCGGCCGCGCTCGGGTAGAAGCGGCAGTTCTCGCGCCGCGGCGGCTTCACGGTGCACACCGGCCGGCAGTAGATGCGCGTCGAGGACACCGCGACGAAGAAGCGGCCGTCGAACCGGGCGTCCCGCGCGCGCAACGCGCGGTAACAGGTCTGTGCGTCCAGCGTCATGGCCGCATTCTGAGGCGGCGCGCGGCGGCTGGCTAGCCGTTTTCGGACCTGACGCCGTGGTGTCCGAAAACGGCCAGCCGGCGCGGCCCAGATCGGCGATGATGGCGGCGTGACTGCGGCCGATTACGCGCGCCTGGTGCTGCTGGCAGCGATCTGGGGCGGCGCGTTCCCGTTCATGCGGGTCGCGGCGCCCGCGTTCGGCCCGGCCTGGACCGCGGAGCTGCGCGTGCTGCTGGGCGGCCTCGCGCTGCTCGCCTGGTTCCGGCTCACGGGCTACGACGCCGGGCTGCGGCGCAACGCGCGCGCCTACCTGAGGATCGGCGCGATCGGCATCGCGCTGCCGTTCGTGCTGTATTCGTTCGCCGCGATGCACGCGCCCGCCGCGCTGCTGTCGATCCTGAATGCCACCGCGCCGATGTTCGGTCTCGCCTGGAGCGTGTCCTTCGGCGACGAGCGCGCCACGCTACGCCGCTTCGCGGGCCTCGCGCTGGGCCTCGCCGGCGTCGCGCTGGTCGCCGCGCCCCCGGGCACCGCCACCGACCCGCTGTTCGGCTGGGCGGTCGCGGCGGCGCTCGGCGCCTGCTGCGCCTACGGCTCGGTGGGCGTGGTCATGAAGCGCTGGTCCGAGGGCGCCGCGCCGCGCGCCATGGCGGCGGGCAACCAGCTCGGCGCCGCGCTGCTCCTCGTGCCGCTACTGCCCGTGCTGCCGCCGCCGTCTGCGCCTACGGCGCTCGCCGTGGCGAACCTGCTCGCGCTCGCGCTGCTCGCGAGCGCGGTCGCGTTCCCGCTCTACTTCCGCCTGATCGCCGACGTCGGCGCGACGCGCGCGCTCACGGTCACCTACCTGATCCCGCTGTTCGGCGTGCTCTGGGGCTGGCTGTTCCTCGGCGAGGCACTGCCGGGCGCCGCGCTCGCGGGCGGCCTGCTGATCCTCGCCGGGACCGCGCTCGTCACGCGCAGTTAGAATCGCGGGGCCGTGCCCGCGTATCCGAATCTGTTTCGCCCGCTCAAGCTCGCCGGTGGCGTCACGCTGCCGAACCGCGTTCTCATGGGCTCGATGCACACGGGCCTCGAGGCGCGGCCCGACGGCATGGCGCGCCTGGCGGCGTTCTACGCCGAGCGCGCGAAGGGCGGCGTTGCGCTGATCGCCACGGGCGGCTTCTCGCCGAACGACGTGGGCGAGCTCTCGCCGCACCGCGCGCAGATGAGTACCAGGGAGGACGCGCAGCGCCACCGTGTGATCCCGCAAGCGGTGCACGACGCGGGCGGGCGCATCGTGCTGCAAGTCCTGCACTCGGGCCGCTACGGCTTCCACGACCGCATCGTCGCGCCCTCGCCCGTGAAGTCGGGCATCAACCCGGGCACGCCGCGCGAGCTCGGCGCGCCGGAAATCGAGCAGACGATCGGCGACTTCGTGCGCGCGGCGGTGCTCGCGCAGACCGCCGGCTACGACGGCGTCGAGGTGATGGGCTCCGAGGGCTACCTGATCACGCAGTTCCTCGCGCCGCGTACCAACCAGAGGCAGGACGACTGGGGCGGGTCGCTGGAGAACCGCATGCGCTTCGCGTGCGAGATCGTGCGCCAGACGCGCGTCGCCACCGGCCCGGAGTTCATCATCGTTTACCGCATCTCCGCGCTGGATCTCGTCGAGGGCGGCCTCACGGGCGCCGAGACCGGGCAGCTCGCGCGCGCCATCGAGCGCGCCGGCGCGACGCTCCTCAACACCGGCATCGGCTGGCACGAGGCACGCATCCCGACCATCGCGCAGGCCGTGCCGCGCGCGGGCTTCGCCTGGGCGGCGCGGCGCCTGAAGCAGGCGGTGAAGATCCCGGTGGTTGCCTCCAACCGCATCAACGCTCCCGAGATCGCCGAAGCGATCCTCGAGCGCGGCGACGCGGACATGGTCTCGCTCGCGCGTGCGATGCTCGCCGACGCGGAGTTCGCCGCCAAGGCAAAGGCCGGCGACCGCGCCGGCATCAACATCTGCATTGCCTGCAACCAGGCCTGCCTCGACCACTACTTCATCGGCCAGCCGGCGAGCTGCGTGGTCAATCCGCGGGCAGGGCGCGAGTCGAAGCTTGTCTATGCGGAGGCTCCGAACAAAAAGCGCATCGCCGTAGTCGGCGGTGGGCCTGCCGGACTTTCCTGCGCCGCAGTGGCCGCTGAGCGCGGCCATCAGGTCACGCTGTTCGAGAAGGCGCCCGAGCTGGGCGGCCAGTTCAACCTCGCGAAGAAGATCCCGGGCAAGCAGGAGTTCGCCGAGTCGGTCGCCTACTACGCCGAGCGCCTGCGGCGCGCCGGCGTCGCGGTCCGCCTCGGACATGCGCCCGCTCCGGCGGAGCTCGCCGCGTTCGACGAGACGGTGATCGCCACGGGCATCGACCCGCGCAGGCCGGAGATCCCGGGCATCGATCACCCGAGCGTGGTGGGCTACGCCGACCTGCTCTCGGGCCGCGCGCAGGCGGGCAGGAACGTCGCCATCATCGGCGCGGGCGGCATCGGCTTCGACGTCGCGCTGTACCTGCTCGAGCGAACCAGCCGCTCTATGCTGGAATCCCGGGAGTTCAACAGGCATTGGGGCGTTTCCGAGGATTCTTCGATTCCGGGCGGCCTTGCCCCCGAAGGAATGGAAAAGCCTCATGAAAGGATCAAGATCACCCTGTTGAAGCGCTCGACGACGCCCTTTGGCAGCACGCTCGGGCGCACCACCGGCTGGGTGCACCGCGCCGAGCTCGCGCGCAATGGCGTGGCGATGATCCGCGGCGTGCAGTACCGCCGCATCGACGATGCGGGCGTGCACATCGCCGTGGATGGGAAGGAGCAGCTCGTGCCGGCCGACACGGTTGTGATTTGTGCAGGACAGGAACCCGACAGAAGACTGAAAGGCACCCATCTGATCGGTGGCGCGAGGCAAGCGGGCGAGCTGGACGCCAAGCGCGCGATGCTGGAGGGCGCCGAGCTCGCGGCCGCGCTGTGAGCCGAAGGGTTTTATTCGTCATCCGCGGCAAGCTGGGCGACACGATCTCCGCCTACGCCACCGTGCGCGCCTATGCCGAGGCATACCCGGCCGACGCGATCACGCTGCTGGTGCGCGCGAACTACGCGCCGCTGTTCGCTCGCGAGCGCGGCCTGCGCGTGGTCGGCTTCTCCAGCCGCCTCGCGATGTTCGCGAAGCTCGCCTGGCTGCGCTGGACCGAACCGCCGTTCGACGCGCTGCTGGTGCTGCTCGGCTTCGGGCCGCCGGTGCGCCGCCTCGGGCGCATGGTGCGCGCGGCGCGCAAGATCTACCTGGACGGGCGCTTCCGCGACGTCTTCCCGGAATGGCCCGAGATCCCGCCGGACCATGTGCAGTCGGAACCCGCGTGGCGCGTCGCGCGCCTGTTCGCGCCCGGTCTTGCGCAGCCGCAGCGCCTGCACATTCCCGGCCTCGCGGCGCTGCGCCGGCCGCGCGGATCCCCGCCGCCCGTGATCGGCATCGCGCCGGTCTCGGACGAGCCGCGCCGCTCAATGGGCCCCGCGGTGCTGCGCACGCTCATCGAAGCGCTCGCGCGCGCGCACCCGGGCAGCGCGATCCACGTGCTCATCAACCGCGCCGATGCCGATGCGCAGCCGCTGCTGGCGATGGCGCGGGCGAGCGGCTTGCCCGCGGGCGCGCAGTTCCGCGAGTTCCCGCGGCTGGAGGACCTGTTCGCCGAGTTCGCCGGCCTGGAGCACTTGCACGCGACCGATACGGGCCTGTATCACCTCGCCGCGGCGATGGGCGTGCCGCTCACCACCTATTTCGGCCCTACGCAGCCGCAGCGCAACGGCTTTCCGGCGCAGCCCGCGCTCACGCGCGTGCGCATCGCGGCGCTCGGCGGCGAGCACTGCGAGGAGAAGGCGTGCCGCCGGCCGGTGTGCCTGGAAATCCCGGTCGCACGCCACCACGGCGGCGAGCCGCCCGCATTCGAGCTGGACGAGCGGCCGCAGGGCTGCCTGCTACGCGCACATGCGCGCGAGGACCTGCGCGCGCTCCGGGTGGACACGCCACCCGGCTAGCGGCAGTTGGACGGAAGGTATTTGGCGTCGAAGTCGATCGTCCGGCAGATCCACTCCAGCGCGCCGTCCTTCTCGACCGCGGCGATCTCGAAGCGCCTGCCGTCGTCGCGCTCGCCCAGCGTGACGACGATCGCGCGCCGCCCGGCGTCCCAGCCGACCGATCTCGTGAACTTCATGGGATCGCTCTCCCCGATCTTCGCCGCCTCCCGCGGCCCGGGCAGCCGGCGCTCGTTCGCGTGGAACTCGGCCACCGGCGCCTTCAGCGCCGCAGCGCGCGCCAGCCCTTCGCTCGCGCGCTCGCGGCGCGAGTACTCGAGCTGCGCCACGGCGCTGACATAGGCGAGGGTGCCGGGGATCACGATGATCGCCAGCGCGCCGATCGCGGTGAACACCGACGGCGGCTTCGGCGCCTTGCCCTCGCGCCTGAACTGCGCGAGGTAGAGCGAGTCCGCGTACAGCGGCAGCAGCACGAAGACGGCGAGCAGGTAGACGACGCCCGTCGCCGCCACCGCCGTGCCCATGTCGCCCTCGGGCACGAGCCATTGCACCACGAACACCGGCAGGAACAGGCAGAAGACCGGTGCCATCAGGTTCAGCAGCGACCAGCCGTACATGCGCCGGTACCAGAACCAGCCGGTGCTGTGCAGGAAGGCGGCGAAGTTCCAGCCCGGCACCCAGGTTCGGTCCTTCGCCCGCATGCGCTCCCAATGCCGGAGATAGCGTCCGCTCAGCGGCGCCGGTTGCATGCCCTCTATCGTATAGGCCCGGTAAACTTACGCCATGGGAACCGTAGTGGCGCTGACGGGTCAGGTGGGCGGGGCGAAGCTGGTGGACGGGCTGTACCACCTGCGCGGCAAGGACCTGGTGGCGATCGTCAATACCGGCGACGACTACGAGCACCTGACGCTGCACTTCTCGCCCGACATCGACACCACGCTGTACATGCTCTCGGGCATGGGCAGCGAAAAGGCGCCCTGGGAGCCCGCCAACGAAAGCCATGCGCTCTACGGCACGCTCAAGCAGTTCGGCGGCCCCGACCGCATGTCGCTCGGCGATCGCTCGCTGGCGGCGCCGTTGCTGCGCACCGCCTGGCTCGCCGAGGACCGCCGCCTGACCGCGATCACGCTGGATTTCTGCAAGCAACTGGGCATCGGCGCGCGCGTGCTGCCGATGAGCGACGAGCCGGTGCGCACCTACGTGCAGACGGAGGAAGGCGAGGTGTCGTTCCAGGAGTACTTCACCACGCTCGCCTGCGAGCCGGCGGTGACCGGTTTCAAGTACGCCGGCGCCGAGGACGCCATGCTCACGCAGGAGGTGTCCGACGCGCTCGACTCCGAGGACCTGGAAGCAGTGGTGATCTGCCCGGCCAATCCCTACCACACCATTCGCCCGATCCTCGAGGTGCCGAACATGCGCGAGTTGCTGCGCAAGCGCCGCGCGCCGGTGATCGCGGTGACGCCGATCGTCGGCGGCAAGGCGCTCAAGGGCTCGGCCGGCAAGATCATGAAGGAACTGGGCCACGAGCCCTCGGCGCGGCGCGTGGCGCTGGAGTACCTCAAGCTCATCGACGGCTTCGTGATGGACAGCGAGGACGCGGCGCGCGCCGAGGACGTGCGCGCGAGCGGCATCGAAGTGCTGGTCGCCAACACCGTGATGCGCACGCTGGAGGACCGCACGGCGCTCGCGCGCGCGGTGCTCGCCTTCGCGCAGACCATCCGCGAGCGGCGCCTGCAGGAGGCCTAGGACGCCGGTGGACGCGGCCTCTCCCCAGATCGCGACGGCGGCCGAGGCGAGCGCGCTGTTCGGCCGCATCGCCAGCAATATCGAGAAGGTCATGCGCGGCAGCCGCGCGGGCGTGCGCAAGCTGCTCGCCGCGTTCGCCTCGGGCGGCCACGTGCTGATCGAGGACTATCCCGGCACCGGCAAGACCACGCTCGCCAAGAGCCTCGCCGCCTCGATCGGCGCGAAGTTCTCGCGCGTGCAGTTCACGCCCGACCTGCTGCCCTCGGACATTCTCGGCGTGTCGGTGTTCAACCAGCGCGAGCAGACCTTCGAATTCCGCGCCGGCCCGGTATTCACCTCGATCCTGTTGGCGGATGAGATCAACCGCACCTCGCCGCGCACGCAGTCGGCGCTGCTGGAGGTGATGGCCGAGGGCCAGGTCTCCGTCGAGGGCCGCACGCACGTCATGGACGAGCTGTTCTTCGTGGTGGCGACGCAGAACCCGGTCGAGTTCCGCGGCACCTATCCGCTGCCCGAAGCGCAGATGGACCGCTTCGCGATGTGCCTCGCGCTCGGCTACCTGGACGCCGACACCGAGGCCGAGGTGCTGGCCGCGCAGGACCTCGGCCACCCGCTCGCGAGCCTGCGCGCGGTGGCCACGCGCGAGGAGGTGGTCGCGCTCAAGCAGCGCGTGCGCCACGTGCGGCTCGCGCCCGAGCTGCGCCGGTATGTCGTGGAATTGACCCGACGGACCCGTTCCGCTCCGCAAGTGCAGCTCGGCTGCGGCCCGCGCGCCTCGATCGCGCTCGCGGGCGCCGCCAAGGCGCTCGCACTCTTCGACGGCGAGGAATACGTGCGCCCGGAGCACCTGCACGAGCTCGCCGTGCCGGTGCTCGCGCACCGCATGGTGCTCGATCCGCAGGCGAAGTTCGCCGGCGCCAGCGCCGCGGCCCTGGTCGGCGACATCCTGCGCGAGGTGCCGGTGCCCGCGTAGCGGGCCCGATGCGGCGCTTCATCGTCCGCGTATGAAGCGGTTCATCTATCGCTCGCTGCGCCTCGCCAGCTCGGTGGACCACTGGCTGCGCGAGCGGCTGACCGCCGCCGGCTGGCTCGCGCTCGGCATGGCGGGCGCGGCAGCCGCGGCGGGCCTCGACACCAACCAGACCGTCACCTACCGCGCGTTCACGTTCCTGGTTCCGCTGCTCGCGCTCGCCTGGCTCGCGAGCCTGCTGCTGCCAAGGCTGTTCGCCCCGCGGCTGGAGGCGAGCCGCGAGATGCCGCGCTACGCGACTGCGGGCGAGCGCTGCGATTAC
Source organism: Burkholderiales bacterium (assembly GCA_049651845.1). Classification (GTDB taxonomy): domain Bacteria; phylum Pseudomonadota; class Gammaproteobacteria; order Burkholderiales; family SG8-39; genus RBG-16-66-20. The sequence continues at coordinate 23,032 of JBASCW010000089.1, forward strand.
CGCGTGGTACTCGTCAACCGCGGCGCGCACGCGCTCTCGGGCGCAATCGTGCAGGAGCGCTTCCGCGACCCGCGCCCTGGCTTCGAGGAGTGGCGGCGTGCGCGCGAGCCGGGCGAGGAGCGGCGCAACTGGTGGGACCGCACGGTCGGCTATTTCCGCTGGCGCTGGCTGATCGAGCGGCGGCTGCCGCGCGACGCGGCGCCGGGCGCGCTGCAGACGCTTGCGC
>JBASCW010000090.1:0-40895 GCA_049651845.1 Burkholderiales bacterium
GGAGTGCAGAATCGATCGCGCTAACCACTCGCCCGATCAAACCTCGCTCTCAAAACCTGATGTTGCAGCGGCGCTACATGCCGCCTCGATCGGAGAAAAGACCGCGAACTGTGGAAGTTGGGCTAGCCGCAACGCAAGCCTGAAGACGGGACGGGGCCGCGAGGCCCCGTTCTCATTTCAGCAGCGCCGCAATGCCCGCGCTGGCGATCTGCTCGTCCTGCTGCGACTGCACGCCCGACACGCCGACGCCGCCGATGCAGGTGCCGTCGACGAAGATCGGCATGCCGCCCTGCACTGGCAGGATGCCGGGCATCTTCATCATCGCGGTGCGGCCGCCCTTGACGAACTCCTCCCAGACGCCGCTCGAGCGCCGCGAGACCGCGGCGGTACGCGCCTTCTCCACGGCGATCGCCGCGTTGGCCGGCGTGGCGCCGTCCATGCGCATGAAGTGCAGCAGGTGCCCGCCGTCGTCGAGGATGGCGATCGCCACGTTCCAGGCATTCTTGCGCGCCTCGGCCTCCGCCGCGGCCGAGATTTTCAGGCAGTCTTCCAGCGTGAGTACCGGCCGCGTCTTCATTTCGCGGCCAGGCATTCGCGGATCTGCTGCAGCGCGCCCGGGTCCTCGATGGTGGTGAGGTCGCCGGGATCGCGGCCCTCGGCGAGCGCCTGGATCGAGCGGCGCAGCACCTTGCCCGAGCGCGTCTTCGGCAGCAGCGTGACGAAGAACACGCGCCCGGGCCGGCCGATCGCGCCCAGCTGCTGGTTGACCGTCTGCATGACCTCGCCCTCGAGCTTCATGCGCGCCTCCGGCGTCGCCGTGTGCGCGGGATCCTTCGCCACCGCGAACGCCATCGGCATCTGGCCCTTGAGCTGGTCGGCGACGCCGACCACCGCGCATTCGGCGATGCCCGGGTGCATGTTGACGGCCTCCTCGATCTCGCGCGTGCCGAGCCGGTGCCCGGCGACGTTGATCACGTCGTCGGTGCGGCCGAGGATGAAGTAGTAGCCGTCCTTGTCGCGGATGCCCCAGTCGAAGGTGGTGTACAGGAGCTTCTTCGGGAACATCGTGAAGTAGGTCTTGACGAAGCGCTCGTCGTCGCCCCAGACCGTGCTCATGCAGCCCGGCGGCAGCGGCGGCTCGACCGTCACCACCGCCTTTTCGTCCGGGCCCGCTTCGCTCGCGTCGGATTCGCGCAGCAGCTTGAGGTCGTAGCCGTAGACCGGGAACGAGGGGCTGCCCAGCTTGATCGGCGTCTTCTCCACGCCGGGTACCGAAGACAGGATCGGCCAGCCGGTTTCGGTCTGCCAGAAGTGGTCGATCACCGGCTTGCCGAGGCCCTGGCTGATCCAGGCGTGGGTGGGCTCATCGAGGGGCTCGCCGGCGAGGAACAGGTGCTTGAGCGACGACAGGTCGTACTTCTTGAGCAGCGCCGGGTCGTGCTTCTTCAGCACCCGGATCGCCGTGGGCGCGGAGAACATCACGCTCACCTTGTAGTCCTGCACGATCTTCCACCACACGCCCGCGTCCGGGCGCACCGGCACGCCCTCGTACATGATCGTGGTCATGCCTGCGATCAGCGGCGCGTAGATGATGTAGGAGTGCCCGACCACCCAGCCGATGTCGGAAGTGGTGAACATGGTCTCGCCCGCATCGCCGCAGAAGATGCGCTTCATGGACGAGGCGAGCGCCACCGCATAGCCGCCGACATCGCGCTGCACGCCCTTTGGCTTGCCCGTGGTCCCCGAGGTGTAAAGGATGTAGGAAGGCTCGTTCGATTCGAGCCAGGCACAGGGAACCGATGCGTTCTGGTGCTGCTTTCGCAGTTCCGACCAGTCCACATCTCTGCCGGGGACCATTGAAAGCCGGGAATCGAAACCCCTGCGGAAGATCAGGACACGTTTTGGCGGGTGCTTGGCAAGCCCGAGCGACTCGTCCACCAGCGCCTTGTAGAGCACCGTCTTGCCCATGCGGCTGCCGCCGTCGGCGGTGATCATCAGCGCCGGGCGTGCGTCGTCGATGCGCGCGGCGAGGCTCGCGGCCGCGAAGCCGCCGAACACCACCGAGTGGATGGCGCCGATGCGTGCGCAGGCGAGCATCGCGAAGCAGGCCTCCGGGATCATCGGCATGTAGATGATCACCCGGTCGCCGCGCTGGACCCCCAGCGACCGCATCATCGCTGCCGTCTGGTTTACTCTTTCAAAAAGTTCCTGATACGAAAAGCTCTCAACCTTATCCACTTCCGTGGAGATCCAGACCAGCGCCTTCTGGTCGCCGCGTGCCTGCAGGTGCCGGTCCAGGGCGTTGTGGCAGAGGTTGGTCTCGCCGCCTACGAACCACTTGGCGAACGGCGGCCGGGAGTAATCGAGCACCCTGGCGAACGGCTTGTGCCAATGAACGAGCTTGGCTTCCTCCGTCCAGAAGGCGTCGCGTTCGGCGATCGAGCGCCGGTGGAAGTCTGCATATTTCATGCGTTCAGGTCGACCACGATGCGGCCGGTCACCCTGGCGTTGATGAAATCATCGAACACCTTCGGCAGGTCGGCGAACGGGATGGTCCTCGCCATCTCCTTCAGGCCCGCCGGCTTCATGTCCGTGGCGAGCCGGCCCCAGACCTCGCGCTCGAGCTCGGGGCTGGGCGCATCTGTCGAGTTGATCCCGAGCAGCGAGACGCCGCGCAGGATGAACGGCATCACCGTCGTGTTCAGGCCGAAGCCGGCCGCCAGGCCGACCGAGGCGATGACGCCGTTGAACTTCATGGTGCTCGCCATCCAGGCCAGGACCTCCCCCCCGAGATTGTCCACGGCACCCTGCCACGTCGCCTTGTCGAGCGGCTTGATTTTCGTCAAATCAATGTCCTTCCGGAACCTGACATCCCGGGCACCCAGGCGCTTCAGGAAGTCCGCTTCCTGTTCCTTTCCGGTCAGGGCAACCACCTCGTAACCCAGCTTCGAGAGCGCCGCGATCGCGATCGAGCCCACGCCGCCGGTGGCGCCATCGACGATGACCGGGCCGCCGGCCGGATGCAGGCCGTTGTGCTCCATCTTGACGACCGCCAGGCCAGCGGTATAGCCCGCCGTGCCGAACGCCATCGCCTCCCAGAGCGTCATCCCTTTGGGCAGCTTGACGGCCCACTTCGCGGGGATGCGCGCGTACTCCGCGTAGCCGCCGTGGTGCTTGACGCCGATGTCGTGGCCCACCGCGAGCACCGCGTCGCCCTTGGTGAAGGCAGGGTCGCTCGAGGACACCACGGTGCCGGCCAGATCGATGCCGCCGATGCACACCGGGCGCAGCAGGATCCGGCCCTTGCCGGTGGCGGCGAGCGCGTCCTTGTAGTTGACGTCCGAATAGGCGACGCGCACGACCACTTCGCCCGGATCGAGGTCGTCGAGCGTGCAATCGACGAACTCGGCCTTGATCTTCCTATCGACCTCGCTGAGCCGATACGCCCTGAACTTGTCCACTGTCCCTCCTTCGTTGCTGCTGCAGGTACTCGGCCGTCTGCATCTCGGTGAGCCGGCTGGCCGTGCGCAGGAACTCGGCGGCCGCGGTCTTCGCTTCGCCCCCCGCATCTTCCGGGCCGATGAACAGCTCGTCGGGCAGCGCCTCCGCCCCTACGAACAGCTTCACGCGATCATCGTAGAACACATCCACCAGCCAGGTGAAGCGCCGCGCCGCGTCGGCGTTCCTCGGCCCCATGCGCGGCACGCCCGAGAGCAGCACCGTGTGGAAGCGCTGCGCGAGGTCCACGTAGTCCGCGTACGAGCGCGGCCCGCCGCACAGCGCCGCGAAGTCGAACCATACCAGCCCGCCCGCGCGCTTGCGATACGCAATTCGCCTGCCTTCGACGTCGAGCGGCTGTTTTTCGTCCTCGACGTCCTTGAGCTCCTCGAAGATCGCGCCGAGCTCGGCCTCGGCATCCGGCCCGGCGTGGTAAACGCGAAGCTTTTCCATCTTCAGGCGCCGGTAGTCCTGGCCGCCGTCCACCTCGACGACGTCCAGACGCGACTTCAGCAGTTCGATCGCCGGCACGAAGCGCTCGCGCTGCAGGCCGTTCGGATAGAGCAGATCCGGGTGGTAGTTGCTGGTCATCACGAACTCCACGCCGAGGTCCATCACCTTCTCGAGGTAGCGGCCGAGGATCATCGCGTCCGCGATGTCGGAGACGTGGAACTCGTCGAAGCAGACCAGGCGGTAGCGGCGCGCGGTGCGCGCTGCGACCTCGGCGAGCGGATCGGCCACGTTTTGCAGCTCGGCGAGCTCGCGGTGCACCTCGCGCATGAAGTGGTGGAAATGCACCCGGCGCTTGCGCACCAGCGGCACGCACAGGTAGAAGGCGTCCATCAGGAAGCTCTTGCCGCGCCCGACCGCGCCCCAGAGGTAGACGCCGCGCGGCAGCGGCGGCTTGACCACCAGCCGCTTGAGCGCATTGCTGCGCCGGGCCTTGTAGGCGGTCCATTCCTCGTAGAGCCGCTGCAGGCGCTCGACGGCGCGCCGCTGCGAGTCATCGGCGACGAAACCGCGCTTGGCGAGGCTCGCCTCGTACAGCGAGCGGACGTCGCTCACGCGCCGCGCGCCACGGCGTGCGCCTCGCGCCGCGCCAGCAGCAGCGTGCTCACGAGGATCACCATGCCGCCGGCCAGCGTCCAGCCGGTGGGCACGTTGCCGAACAGGGCCAGGCCCAGCAGCGCCGCCCAGACCAGGTCGAGGAACTTGACCGACTGCACCGCGGAGATGTCGGCGACCTGGAAGGCGCGCGTGGTGCAATAGTGCCCGCCCGCGCCGAGGAAGCCGGCGATCACCAGCAGCGTCCACTGCTCGGCGTTCGGCATGCTCCAGCCCGCAAGCGCGAACGGCAGCATCAGCAAGGCCACCCAGAGGTGCTGCCACAGCACGATCACGCCCGAGCTCTCGTAGCGCGTCTGCAGCTTCGCCGCGAGGAACGAGCCCGCGAACACCGGGGCCGAGGCGAGCATGAACAGCGTGCCCTTGGAAAGGCCGTCGAATCCGCCCGCGTCCCAGGGGTGCACGACCAGGATCACGCCGCCGAAACCGACCAGCACCGCCGCCCAGCGGCCGGCGTCCATGCGTTCCTTGAGGAACAGCACCGCGCCCAGGCAGATGAACAGCGGCCCGCTGAAGCCGATGGCGGTGAGTTCCGCGAGCGTGATGAACGGCAGCGCCGTGAACCAGAGCACCAGCCCGCCGGCGTGGAAAAGCCCGCGCACGAACTGCAATCCGTGGCGGCGGGGCCAGAGCTGCGCCTGGCCCGGCCGCAGCACCAGCGGCAGCATGACGAGCGCGCCCAGCAGATAGCGCAGCCAGCCCGCGAGCCAGGGATCGATTTCGTGCGAGACCATTTTCAGCAAGGCATTGAGAATCGTGAACAGCACGCCGGTGGCGGCCATCCACAGCATGCCTCGCAGCGTGGCGCTCAGATACTGAGAGCGCGCTTGTCGACCGCGAGCGCGGCTTCCTTCATCGCTTCGGACAGCGACGGGTGCGCGTGGCAGATCATGCCGATGTCCTCGGCGGCGCCGCCGAACTCCATCGCCACTACGGCCTCGGATATCAGCTCGCCCGCCATCGGGCCGATGATGTGCACGCCGAGGATCGCGTCGGTTTTCGCGTCGGCGAGGAACTTGACCAGCCCGCTCGTGTCGCCGAGCGCGCGCGCGCGCGCGTTGGCCGAGAACGGAAACGCGCCCGCCTTGTAGGCGACGCCCGCGGCCTTGAGCTGCTGCTCGGTCTGCCCGACCCAGGCGATCTCGGGCGAGGTGTAGACCACCGAGGGGATGGTGTTGAAGTTGACGTGCGGCCTCTGGCCGGCGATGCGCTCGGCCACCGCGACGCCCTCCTCCTCGGCCTTGTGCGCGAGCATCGGGCCGCGCACCACGTCGCCGATCGCCCACACGTTCGGCACGCTGGTACGGCAGTCGCCGTCCACCGCGATCATGCCCCGCTCCATCTTCAGGCCGATGCCCTCGGCGTTCAGGCCGGTTGTATTGGCGACGCGCCCGATCGAGACGATCAGGCGGTCGACCTCGAGGATTCTGGAAGTACCGTCGGATGACTTGTATTCGACTTTCACGGAATTCTTCGAAGGCGAAACCTTCGAGATCGCAACCCCGAGCTCGATCTTGAGGCCTTGTTTCGCGAAGATCTTCCCGGCTTCCTTGGCGATGGTCTCGTCGGCGATGCCGAGGAAGGCCGGCAGCGCCTCGAGGATCGTCACCTCGGCGCCCAGGCGCCGCCAGACGCTGCCCATCTCCAGGCCGATGATGCCGGCGCCGATCACGCCCAGGCGCCTGGGCACCTCCGGCATGGCGAGCGCGCCGGCGTTGGAGAGGATCAGCTTCTCGTCGAAGTCCGCCCCCGGCAGCGCGCGCGGGTTGGAGCCCGTAGCGACGACTACATGCTTTGCAGTTATTTTCTCCTGTCTTCCAGGAATCAGGATCTCCGAAGCAGAAGAGCCAAAGCTTCCCCGGCCGTGGAAGAAGGTCACCTTGTTCTTCTTGAACAGGTAGACGATGCCGTCGTTGTTCTGCTTGACCACCTTGTCCTTGCGCCCGAGCATGAGCTTGAGGTCGAGCTCGAGGCCCTTGACCTTGACGCCGTGGTCGGCGAAGTGGTGCCCCGCGAGCTCGTAGTTCTCCGAGGAATGCAGCAGCGCCTTGGACGGGATGCAGCCCACGTTGGTGCAGGTGCCGCCGAGCGCGGGCTTGCCGTCGGCCGTCTGCCACTCGTCGATGCAGGCGGTGGCGAGGCCCAGCTGCGCGGCGCGGATGGCGGCGACGTAGCCGCCCGGCCCGCCGCCGATCACCACGACGTCAAAAGACGTCATATTTCGAGGACCAGGCGCGCGGGATCTTCCAGCGCTTCCTTCATCGCCACCAGCGACAGCACCGCCTCGCGCCCGTCGATGATGCGGTGGTCGTAGGAGAGCGCGAGGTAGTTCATCGGCCGCACCACGACCTGGCCGTTCTCGACCACCGCGCGCTCCTTGGTCGCGTGCACGCCGAGGATCGCCGACTGCGGCGGGTTGATGATCGGCGTGGACAGCATCGAGCCGAACACGCCGCCGTTGGAGATCGAGAAGGTGCCGCCCGTGAGGTCCTCGAGCGAGAGCTTGCCGTCCTGCGCCTTCTTGCCGAACTCGGCGATCTTCTTCTCGATCGCCGCGAACGACAGCTGGTCGGCGTCGCGCAGGATCGGCACCACCAGGCCGCGCGGGCTGCCGACAGCCACGCCGATGTCGAAGTAGCCGTGGTAGACGATGTCGCTGCCGTCCACCGAAGCGTTCACCACCGGGTATTTCTTGAGCGCATGCACCGCCGCCTTCACGAAGAAGGACATGAAGCCGAGCTTGACGCCGTGCTCCTTCTCGAAGCGCTCCTGGTAGGTCTTGCGCAGCGCCATCACCGGCGCCATGTTCACCTCGTTGAAGGTGGTGAGGATCGCGGCGGTGGACTGCGACTGCACCAGGCGCTCGGCGACCCGCGCCCGCAGCCGCGACATCGGCACGCGCTGCTCGGGCCGGCCTGCGAGCAGCTTTTCGGTATCGACGGGCGCCGGGGGCTGTTGAAGCGCCGCCTTGGGAGCTGCAGCCGCTCCGGCGGGCTGCTGGAGAACGTCGCCCTTGGTCACCCGCCCATCGCGCCCTGTGCCCTGCACCTTGCTGGTGTCGATGCCCTTTTCGGCGGCGATTTTCTGCGCGGAAGGCATGACGGCGGGCGCAGAAGCTAGTTTGGCCTTGGGCTCTTCCTTCCTGATTTCTTCTTTTTGGGACGCAGCAACGGAGGCCTTTGCTTCGGTGTCGATCCTGGCGATGACCTCGCCCGCGACCACGGTTCCCTTGTCGCCCTTGAGGATCGAAACCAGCACGCCGTCGGCGGGCGCGGGCAGCTCGAGCACGACCTTGTCGGTCTCGATGTCGATGAGGTTCTCGTCGCGCTTGACCGCCTCGCCCTGCTTCTTGTGCCAGGCCAGCAGCGTCGCTTCCGCGACGGACTCCGAGAGCTGGGGAACCTTGACTTCGATGAGCATTACTTCTTCCTTCTCTTGCGCCCGAGGCCCTGCACGGGCAGCACGAGATTGTCGGTCAGCGGCGCGAACGCGGCGTCGACCAGCGCCTTCTGCTGCTCGTTGTGCAGCTGCAGGTAGCCCGCCGCCGGCGAGGCCGACGAGGCACGCATCGCGTAGCCGAGCACCTGATCCGGCCGCATGTGGCGCAGGATGTAGTGCTGGATGCGGTGCCAGGCACCCTGATTGCCGGGCTCCTCCTGGCACCAGACCACTTCCATCGCGCCCGCGTACATGTCGATCTGCGCCTGGAACTCGTCGTGCGGGAAAGGATAGAGCTGCGCAATGCGCACGATGGCCGTGTCCTTGATGCCCTTTTCCTTGCGCGCGGCCATCAGGTCGAAGAACACTTTGCCGCTGCACAGGACCAATCGCTTCACCTTTTCGGGCTTGACGCTCTCATCCCATTCGCCGTTGACCGCCCTGAACTTGCTCTCGGCGAATTCGGGCAGCGGCGACACCGACTCCTTGTGGCGCAGCAGGCTCTTGGGCGTGAAGATCACCAGCGGCTTGCGCCAGGGCCGGATCATCTGCCGGCGCAGCAGGAAGAACATCTGCACCGGCGTGGCCGGCACGCAGACCTGGATGTTGTAGTCGGCGCACAGCTGCAGGAAGCGCTCGGGCCTGCCCGAGGAGTGCTCGGGGCCCTGCCCTTCGTAGCCGTGCGGCAGCATCATCACCATGCCGCAGATGCGGCCCCATTTCACCTCGCCCGCGGCGATGAACTGGTCGATCACCACCTGCGCGCCGTTGACGAAGTCGCCGAACTGCGCTTCCCAGACCACGAGCTCGTTCGGTTCGGAGGTCGAGTAGCCGTATTCGAAGCCGAGCACCGCCTCTTCCGACAGCACCGAGTCGATGACCACGAAGTCGCCCTGGTTGGGGGCGATGTGCGCCAGCGGGATGTAGCTGCCCGAGTCCCACTTCTCTCGGTTCTGGTCGTGCAGCACGGCGTGGCGGTGGAAGAAGGTGCCGCGCCCGCAGTCCTGGCCCGAAATGCGCACCGAGTAGCCGTCCTTGAGGAGCGACGCATAGGCGAGGTTCTCGGCCATGCCCCAGTCCACGGGCAGCTTGCCCTGCCCCATGAGGCGCCGGTCGGCGATGATCTTCTCGACGCGCGGATGCAGCTTGAAGTTCGGCGGGATCGCCGTGAGCCGCTCGGCGAGCATCTGCAGGTCGGCAAGCGGCAGCGTGGTGTCGTCATTCTCGTTCCACTTGGTGCCCTTGTACTTCGACCAGTCGACGGCGAACGGCGGCTTGAAGTTGGCCAGGATGGTCTTGTTGGTGTGGTAGCCGCCGTCCATCGCCTGGCGGTAGGTCGCCACCAGCTTGTCGGCCTCGTCGGCGGCGATCACCCCCTGCGCGGCCAGGCGCTCCGCGTACAGCTTGCGGGTGCCCGGGTGCGCATTGATGATCTTGTACATCAGCGGCTGCGTGACCATCGGCTCGTCCTGCTCGTTGTGGCCGAGCTTGCGGAAGCAGATCAGGTCCACCACCACGTCCTTCTTGAACTTCTGGCGGTAGTCCATGGCGATCTCGATCGCCATCACCGCCGCTTCGGGGTCGTCCGCGTTGACGTGGAAGATCGGCGCCTCGATCATCTTCATGACGTCCGTGCAGTACAGCGTGCTCCGGCTGTCGCGCGGATCCGAGGTGGTGAAGCCGATCTGGTTGTTGACCACGATGTGCACCGTGCCGCCGGTGCCGTAGCCGCGCGTCTGCGCGAGATTGAGCGTCTCCATCACCACGCCCTGGCCGGCCACCGCCGCGTCGCCGTGGATCAGCACCGGCAGCACCTGATCGCCGCCGCGGTCCTTGCGCCGGTGCTGGCGCGCGCGCACCGAGCCCTCGACCACAGGATTGACGATCTCCAGGTGCGAGGGATTGAACGCGAGCGTCAGGTGCGTCGGCCCACCCGGTGTGTTGATGTCGGACGAGAATCCCTGGTGGTACTTGACGTCGCCCGCCTGCAGCGCGTGGTCGTGCTTGCCCTCGAACTCGCCGAACAGGTCCTTCGGCATCTTGCCAAGCGTGTTGACGAGCACGTTCAGGCGGCCGCGGTGCGCCATGCCGATCACCAGCTCCTGCACGCCGGCGGCGCCCGCGCGCTGCAGCAGGTTGTCGAGCACCGGAATCAGCGTGTCGCCGCCTTCGAGCGAGAAGCGCTTCTGGCCGACGTAGCGCGTGTGCAGGTAGCGCTCGAGCCCCTCGGCGGCCGTGAGCCGCTCGAGGATGTGCTTCTTGTAGTCCGGCGCGAACGAAGGCTTCGAGCGGATCGGCTCGAGGCGCTCCTGGATCCAGCGCTTCTCGACGCGGCTCGAGAGGTACATGTACTCCACCCCGAGCGTGCCGCAGTAGGTCTCCTGCAGGCCGCGGATGATGTCGCGCAGCGGCGCCTGCTCGGACGGGCCGATGAACGAGCCGGTGTTGAACACCGTGTCCATGTCGGCCTCGGTCAGGTCGTAGTAGCCGGGCTCGAGCTCGGCGATGTGCGGCTTCTGCTGGCGCTTGAGCGGATCGAGGTCGGCGAGCAGGCAGCCGCGAAAGCGATACTCGGCGACCAGCTGGATCACCGACACCTGCTTGCGGTCGAGCGCAGCGTCCGGCGCAGCGCGCTGCAGTCCCGTTCTTGCCTTTGATGCAAAGGATTCGACCACTGGCGCGTGCGCCATGTCCTTGGCCGCGCCGCCAGGCAGCACCTGCAGCTTGTCGAAGTAGGCGCGCCACTCCTCGGGCACCGAGGACGCGTCCGCGAGGTACCTCTCATACAGTTCCTCGACGAAAGGCGCGTTGCCGCCGAACAGGTGGGAGTTGTCGAGAAACTGCTTCATCATGGCGCGCTGCTCCCCTTGCTACCGCTGTCCGATCGTTTTCACCTCGCGGCGCGTCGTGCCCTTGTAGAGCTGGCGCGGCCGGCCGATCTTGTACTCCGGGTCGGAGATCATTTCCTGCCACTGCGCGATCCAGCCCACCGTGCGCGCGAGCGAGAAGATGCAGGTGAACATCGCCACCGGAATGCCGAGCGCGCGCTGCACGATGCCGGAGTAGAAATCGACGTTCGGGTACAGCTTGCGGCTGACGAAATAATCGTCCTCCAGCGCCACCTTTTCCAACGCGAGTGCCAGCTTGAACAGGCGGTCGTTGTGCAGGCCGAGCTCGTTGAGCACCTCGTGGCAGGTCTCGCGCATCAGCTTGGCGCGCGGGTCGTGGTTCTTGTAGACGCGGTGGCCGAAACCCATCAGGCGCACGCCCGAGTTCTTGTCCTTCACCTTCTTGATGAACTCGCCGATCTTCGAGGCGTCGCCGATCTCCTCGAGCATCTCCAGGCAGGCCTCGTTCGCCCCGCCGTGCGCCGGCCCCCACAGGCAGGCGATGCCCGCCGCGATGCAGGCGTAGGGATTGGCGCCGGAGGAGCCCGACAGGCGCACCGTCGAGGTGGAGGCGTTCTGCTCGTGGTCGGCGTGCAGGATGAAGATGCGGTCCAGGGCCCGCACCAGCACCTCGTTGACCTTGTACTCCTCGGTCGGCACGCCGAACATCATGCGCATGAAGTTCGCCGTATAGGACAGGTCGTTCCTCGGGTACATGAACGGCTGGCCGATCGAGTACTTGTACGACATCGCCACGATGGTGGGCATCTTGGCGATCAGCCGGAACGCGCAGATCGAGCGGTGCTCCGCGTTGTTGATGTCGAGCGCGTCGTGGTAGAAGGCCGACAGCGCGCCCACCACGCCGACCATCACCGCCATCGGGTGCGCGTCGCGGCGGAACCCCTGGTACAGGCGCGCCAGCTGCTCGTGCACCATGGTGTGGTGCGTGACGGTGCCGACGAAGTCCTGCTTCTGCCGGACATTCGGCAGCTCGCCGTAGAGCAGCAGGTAGCAGGTCTCGAGGAAGTCGCAGTGCTGCGCCAACTGCTCGATCGGGTAGCCGCGGTACAGCAGCACGCCGGCGTCGCCGTCGATGTAGGTAATCGCCGAATTGCAGCTCGCCGTGGAGAGGAACCCCGGGTCGTAGGTGAACACGCCGGACTTGCCGTAAAGCGTCCGGATGTCCACCACGTCGGGGCCGATGGTCCCCGACATCATCGGGAAATCGAGCGTCTTGCCGCCGGGCAGGGTCAGGGTCGCGTTCTTATCCGCCATTTGCTTTCCTCTCCAAGTCGCTACGGCGCGGCGCGCAGGCGCGCCACGATCCCTCCAAACCTCGCATCGTAATCGTCCCGGCGCCCGCTGACGATATCCCAGAGGTCGTTGTCGGGAAGATCGAGAAGCGCGTCCAGGGCCTCGCCTTCCTGGTCCGAGAACGGCCTTTCGAAAAAACCCTGCAAAACCAAGTCCAATTCCAGCAGGCCGCGCCGGCACTTCCACTGCAGCCGGTTCCGGGCCAGGGCGTCCATCACTTGTCTTCGGCTCCGCCTCAGACTGCGCGGCGGACCATCAATTCCTTGATCTTGCCGATCGCCCGCGTCGGGTTGAGGTTCTTCGGGCAGACGTCCACGCAGTTCATGATGCTGTGGCAGCGGAACAGCCGGTACGGGTCCTCGAGGTTGTCCAGGCGCGCGCTGGTCTCCTGGTCGCGGGTGTCGGCGATGAAGCGGTAGGCCTGCAGCAGGCCCGCCGGGCCGACGAACTTGTCCGGGTTCCACCAGAACGACGGGCAGGAGGTCGAGCAGCAGGCGCACAGGATGCACTCGTAGAGTCCGTTGAGCTCCTCGCGCTCCGCAGGCGACTGCAGGCGCTCGCGCTCGGGCGGCGCGTCGTGGTTGATCACGAAGGGCCGGATCGAGTGGTACTGCTTGAAGAACTGCGTCATGTCCACGATCAGGTCGCGGATCACCGGCAGTCCGGGCAGCGGCCGCAGCGTGACGTGCTCGGGCAGGTCGGCGATCTTGGTGATGCAGGCGAGGCCGTTCTTGCCGTTGATGTTCATCGCGTCCGACCCGCACACCCCCTCGCGGCAGGAGCGGCGGAACGCGAACGAGTCGTCCATGTCCTTCACGCGCACCAGCGCGTCGAGCAGCATGTTGTCCGCCTGCTCGAGCTGGACGTCGTAGTCCTTCATGTATGGCTTCTGGTCCTTGTCCGGGTCGTAGCGATAGATGGATAGTTTCATCAGTAGGTCCGCACCTTGGGCTCGAAGGTTGCCACGGTCATCGGCTTCAGGTGCACCGGCTTGTAGGCGAGCCGGTTGCCTTCCTTGTACCAGAGCGTGTGCTTCATCCAGTTCTTGTCGTCGCGCTCGGGAAAATCCGCGCGCGCCTGCGCGCCACGGCTCTCCTTGCGCGCCTCGGCCGAGACGATCGTCGCCAGCGCCGTCTCGATCAGGTTGTCGAGCTCCAGCGCCTCGACGCGCGCGGTGTTGAAGACCTTGGACTTGTCCGCGATGAAGACCCGGCCTGCGCGTTCCGCGATTTCCTTGACCTTCCTGACCCCGAGGACCAGATCTTCCGGGAAGCGGAACACACCGCAGCGGGCCTGCATCGTCCTGCGCAGGTCGGTTAGCACGTCCACCACACGCTCGCCGGCCGCGTTGGCGTCCAGGCGCGAAAGGCGCGCGCGCGTGTTGTCGCCCGAGTCCTTCGGCAGCGAGCGGTGCGGGCTGGGCAGCGCCTTGATGTCCTTGATCACTTGCTCGCCGGCGGCCTTGCCGAACACCACGAGATCCAGCAGCGAGTTGGTGCCGAGGCGGTTGGCGCCATGCACCGACACGCAGGAGCATTCGCCGACCGCATAGAAGCCAGGCACGATGCTCTCCAGGTTGTTGCCCTCGGGCGCCACCACGTGGCCGGTGTACCTGGTCGGGATGCCGCCCATCTGGTAATGCACCGTGGGCACCACCGGTATCGGGTGGCGGATCGGGTCGGCGTTGGCGAACTTGATCGAGATCTCGCGGATGCCCGGCAGCCGGTGCATGATGTCTTCGGGCTTGAGGTGGCTGAGCTTGAGCAGCACGTGGTCCTTGTGCGGACCGCAGCCGCGCCCCTCCTTGATCTCGGTGGTCATCGCGCGCGACACCACGTCGCGGCTGGCGAGGTCCTTGGCGTTCGGCGCGTAGCGCTCCATGAAGCGCTCGCCGTCCTTGTTGACGAGGAAGCCGCCCTCGCCGCGCACGCCCTCGGTGATCAGCACGCCCGCGCCGTAGACCCCGGTCGGGTGGAACTGCCAGAACTCCATGTCCTCGAGCGGCAGACCCGCGCGCGCGACCATGCCCAGGCCGTCGCCGGTGTTGATGAAGGCGTTGGTGCTCGCGTAGAAGATGCGCCCGGCGCCGCCCGTGGCGAACAGCGTCGCCTTCGCCTGCAGGATGGAGACCTCACCCGTCTCCATCTCGAGCGCGGTGACGCCGAGCACCGCGCCGTCCTGCGGGTCGCGGATGATGTCCAGCGCCATCCACTCCACGAAGAACTGCGTGTTCGAGCGCACGTTCTGCTGGTACAGGGTATGGAGCATGGCGTGGCCGGTGCGGTCGGCCGCCGCGCAGGCGCGCATCGCCATTTTCGCGCTGCCGTAGTTCTGCGTGTGGCCGCCGAACGGGCGCTGGTAGATCTTGCCGTTCTCCAGGCGGTCGAACGGCATGCCCATGTGCTCGAGCTCGACCACTACCTCGGTCGCGCGCCGGCACATGTACTCGATCGCGTCCTGGTCGCCGAGGTAGTCCGACCCCTTCACGGTGTCGTACATGTGCCAGTGCCAGTTGTCCTCGGTGGAATTCGCGAGCGGCGCGGCGATGCCGCCCTGCGCCGCCACCGTGTGCGAGCGCGTAGGAAACACTTTCGAGAGCACCGCCACCTTGAGATCGGCGCGCGCGAGCTCGAGCGCCGCGCGCATGCCCGAGCCGCCCGCGCCCACCACGATCGCGTCGAACCTGCGGACCGGGAGATTTCCTTGCGTCATCGCCAGAGGATCTGCACCGTCCAGCCGATGTACGCGGCGATCGTCAGCAGCGCGCCGACCTGCAGTCCGAGGCGCAGCCCGTCGGGCTTGATGTAGTCCATGAGGATGTCGCGCATCCCGACCCAGGCGTGCCAGGCGAGGCTCGCGGCGAACAGCAGCGTCGCCACGCGCATCCAGCCCTGCGCGAACAGGTCGCGCCAGACCGCATAGGAAATATTCTTGTTCGCAAGCAGGACGACGACGGCGATGACCGAGTAGACGGCCATGATCGCCGCGGTGATGCGCTGCGCGAGCCAGTCGCGCAACCCGTAATGCGCGCCGGTGACGACGCGCTGGGTCACCGGTGGTCTCCCGGGTTGTCCCGGTCGCTGCCGCTCACCACAGCTTCCACCCCAGCAGCGCGGTCAGCGGCAGGCTGACGGCATAGACCAGCCAGGCCGACAGCCGCGCGGCGCCCTTCTCGACGCCCCGGTCCAGGTCAAGGAACAGGTAGCGGATGCCGGCGCAGAAATGGTGGCAGTAGGCCCAGATCAGCGCGAGCAGCGCGAGCTTCACGGGCCACAGGCCGGCGTAATGCTTGATCTTCTCGAACGCGGCTTCCGAGGACAGGCTGCGGTCCAGCATCCACAGCAGCCAGACCAGCGCCACGAACAGCAGCGCGCCGCTGATCCGGTGCAGGATCGACACCCAGCCCATGACGGGCAGCCGGATTTCGAACATCAGCGCTCGCAGGTTGAGATACTTCGGCCGGCGCTTCCTGGCCGGCGACTTGAGCGCTGCGTCGGACATGTCCCGGGCATTATATCGCTGCGGCGGTGCGGTAGAATCGAAATTCCCGTTTCGAGCCGTACACTCTCCGGAGTTCTCCATGTCCAAAGCCCCCATCCGAGTCGCTGTCACCGGCGCCGCGGGCCAGATCGGCTACGCGATTCTGTTTCGCATCGCCAGCGGCGAAATGCTCGGCAAGGATCAGCCGGTGAGCCTGCAGCTGCTCGAGATCCCGGACGAAAAGGCCCAGAAAGCGCTCAAGGGCGTGATGATGGAGCTCGACGACTGCGCCTTCCCGCTGCTGCACGGCATGGTGCCGACCGCCGATCCGATGGTCGCGTTCAAGGACGCGAGCGTGGCGCTGCTGGTGGGCGCGCGGCCGCGCGGCCCCGGCATGGAGCGCAAGGACCTGCTCGAGGCCAACGGCAAGATCTTCGGGCCGCAGGGCCAGGCGCTGGACAAGGTGGCCGATCGGAACGTCAAAGTGCTCGTCGTCGGCAACCCGGCCAATACCAACTGCCTGATCGCGATGAAGAACGCACCCAGCCTGAAGCCCACGCAGTTCACTGCGATGATGCGCCTGGACCACAATCGCGCGACGTCGCAGGTGGCGCACAAGGTGGGCGTAGAGGTCTCGAAGATCCGCAAGATGACCGTCTGGGGCAACCACTCGGCGACGCAGTACCCGGACCTGTTCCAGGCCGAGGCGGACGGCAAGAAAGTCTGGCCGAGGATCAACGACCAGGCCTGGCTCGAGAGCACCTTCATCCCGACGGTGCAGAAGCGCGGCGCCGCGATCATCGAAGCGCGCGGCCTCTCGTCGGCGGCGAGCGCCGCGAATGCGGCGATCGACCACGTGCGCGACTGGTCGCTCGGCACGCGCGACGGCGACTGGATCTCGATGGGCATTCCGTCCGACGGCAGCTACGGCATCCCCGAGGGCGTGCTCTACGGCTACCCGGTGACCTGCAAGGGCGGCAAGTACGAGATCGTCAAGGGCATCGAAGTGAGCGAATTCGGCCGCAAGCGCATGGACGCAACCCTGAAGGAGCTGCACGAAGAGCGCGACGGCGTAAAGCATCTCTTGGGGTGATTCGAATTCATGGATTCCCCCGGCTCTGCATTCAGAAAGGCAATATCGGAAGAGAAGCCGCTTCAGGTCATCGGGACGATATGCGCCTACCACGCGCTGCTCGCCAAGCGCAGCGGCTACAAGGCGATCTACCTCTCGGGCGGCGGCGTCGCCGCCGGCTCGCTGGGCGTCCCCGATCTCGGCATCTCGGGGCTGGAGGACGTGCTGATCGACGTGCGCCGCATCACCGACGTCTGCGACCTGCCGCTGCTGGTGGACGTGGACACGGGCTTCGGCTCGAGCGCCTTCAACGTCGCGCGCACCACGCGTTCGCTCATCAAGGCGGGCGCGGCAGCGATGCACATCGAGGACCAGGTCGGCGCCAAGCGCTGCGGCCACCGGCCGAACAAGGAGATCGTGCCCGCCGACGAGATGTGCGACCGCATCAAGGCCGCCGCGGACGCGCGCATCGACCGCTCGTTCGCGATCATGGCGCGGACCGATGCCCTTGCGAGCGAAGGCTTTGACCTTGCTTTTCAACGTATGAGGAAATACGTGGCAGCAGGCGCGGACATGGTATTTCCAGAAGCCGTCACCGAGTTGGGCATGTACGAGAAGATCGCCGCGGAAGTGAAGGTTCCGGTGCTCGCCAACATCACCGAATTCGGCAAGACGCCGCTGTTCACCGTGGCAGAGCTGCGCTCGGCGGGCGTGGCGATCGCCCTTTACCCGCTCTCGGCTTTCCGTGCCATGAATCAAGCTGCCTTAAATATTTTCAGAACAATAAGAAAAGATGGGACGCAACAAGACGTGGTCGCCAGCATGCAGACGCGCGACGAGCTTTACGACTACCTCAATTACCACAGCTTCGAAGAGAAGCTCGACCGGCTCTTTGCCGAGAAGAAATAGAACATCCGGCGCAACCAGGGAACGCATCATGAGCGAAACACCCGCCGTAACCCCGAAAGCCAAGAAATCCGTCGCGCTGTCCGGCGTGACGGCCGGCAACACGGCACTGTGCACGGTGGGCCGCACCGGCAACGACCTGCACTACCGCGGCTACGACATCCTCGATTTCGCCGACCAGGCCGAGTTCGAGGAGATCGCCTACCTGCTGGTGCACGAAAAGCTGCCAAACCGGGCGGAACTCGACGCGTACAAGAAAAAGCTCAGGGGATTGCGTTCCTTGCCCAAGGAACTGAAAACGGCCCTCGAGCAGCTGCCGAAGAGCGCGCACCCGATGGACGTGATGCGCACCGGCTGCTCGGTGCTGGGCACGCTGGAACGGGAGAGTCCCTCGCACCCGGTCGGAGGCGCGCGCGACATCGCCGACCGCCTGATGGCGAGCTTCGGCTCGATGCTCCTGTATTGGTTTCATTTTGCTCATTCAAATGAGAGAATAAACACCGAGACCGACGACGATTCCATAGGCGGGCATTACCTGCATCTGCTGCATGGCAAGGCGCCCAGCGCGGAGTGGGTGCGCGCGATGCACACCTCGTTGATCCTCTACGCCGAGCACGAGTTCAATGCCTCGACCTTCACCTGCCGCGTGATCACGGGCACGGGCTCGGACATGTACTCGGCGATCACCGGCGGCATCGGCGCGCTGCGCGGCCCCAAGCACGGCGGCGCGAACGAGGTCTCCGACGAGATCCAGAAGCGCTACAAGTCGGCCGACGAGGCCGAGGCCGACATCCGCCGGCGCATTGCCGCCAAGGAGATCGTCATCGGCTTCGGCCACCCGGTCTACACCATCGGCGACCCGCGCAACAAGGTGATCAAGGCGGTCGCCGAGCGCTTGTCGATGACCGCTGGCGACATGACGCAGTTCCAGGTCGCCGACCGCATCGAGTCGGTGATGTGGGCGGAGAAGAAGATGTTCGCCAACCTCGACTGGTTCAGCGCGGTCTCCTACAGCAAGATGGGCGTGCCGACGCTGCACTTCACGCCGCTGTTCGTGATCTCGCGCACCAGCGGCTGGGCGGCGCATGTGATCGAGCAGCGCATCGACGGCAAGATCATCCGGCCGAGCGCCAACTACACCGGCCTGGAGAACCGAACCTGGGTGCCGCTCAGGGACAGGAGCTGAAAGCCATGCCCGTGCGCGATCTCGACTACGAGTCCGAGCACACCCGGTTCATCCGCGAGTACCTCGAGAAGCACCCCGAGGAGCTCGAATCCCAGCGCAGGGGCCGCGCGGTCTGGTGGGACCACGAGGGCGATGGCCGCACCCCGCCGCTGCCCGACCGCCACACGCCCAAGGCAGGCGGCAATGAATACCTCTTCGAACCGCTGTCAGAGACGCAAAGGAAGGCGAAATAGTGTCGTCGCACATCTCGAACGTCCGGCCGAAGCCGGACAAGGTCCTGGAACTGATCGCCTCGTACGCCAAGGATTTCCAGATCAAGAGCGAAAACGCGTACCAAACCGCGCGCTACTGCCTGATGGACACGCTGGGCTGCGGCTTCGAGGCGCTCGAATACCCGGCCTGCACCAAGCTGCTGGGCCCGCTCGTCAAGGGCACCGTGGTGCCGAACGGCGCCAAGGTGCCCGGCACGCAGTTCCAGCTCGACCCCGTGCAGGCCGCGTTCAACATCGGTGCCATGATCCGCTGGCTCGACTTCAACGACACCTGGCTCGCCGCCGAATGGGGTCACCCGTCGGACAACCTGGGCGGCATTCTGGCCGTTGCGGATTTCTTGAGTAGAAACGGCAAGCCCCTGGTGGTTCGCGATATTCTGACCGCCATGATCAAGGCGCACGAAATCCAGGGCGTGCTGGCGCTGGAGAACAGCTTCAACCGCGTCGGACTCGACCACGTGGTGCTGGTGAAGGTAGCGTCCACCGCGGTTGTCTCGTCTCTTCTGAATCTGACCAAGGAGGAAACCATCAACGCGGTCTCGCAGGCCTGGGTGGACGGGCAGAGCCTGCGCACCTACCGCCATGCGCCCAACACCGGCTCGCGCAAGAGCTGGGCGGCAGGCGACGCCACCGCGCGCGCGGTGCGCCTGGCGCTCATCTCGCAGACCGGCGAGATGGGCTATCCCTCGGTGCTCACCGCCAAGGGCTGGGGCTTCTACGACGTGCTGTTCAAGGGCAAGCCGTTCAAGTTCCAGCGCCCGTTCGGCAGCTACGTGATGGAGAACGTGCTGTTCAAGATCTCCTTCCCCGCCGAGTTCCACTCGCAGACCGCGGTCGAGTGCGCGATGACCCTGCATGACGAGATCAAGCGTTCCGGAAGGAAAATCGAGGACATCAAGAGAATCCGGATCAGGACCCACGAGGCGGCGATCCGCATCATCGACAAGAAGGGACCGCTCAACAACCCGGCCGACCGCGACCATTGCATCCAGTACATGATCGCCGTGCCTCTGATCTTCGGCCGGCTGACCGCCAGCGACTACGAGGACAGCGTCGCGAGGGATCCGCGCATCGACGCGCTGCGAGCGAAGATGGTCTGCGTCGAGGACAGGCAGTTCACGCGCGACTACCACGCCCCGGACAAGCGCTCGATCGCCAACGCGCTCACGGTCGGGTTCAGGGACGGCACGACGCTCAAGGAAGTGGTCTGCGAGTACCCGATCGGCCACAAGCGCCGGCGCAAGGAAGGCATGCCGGTGCTGGTCGAGAAGTTCAAGACCAACCTCGCGCGCCGCTTCCCGGGGAAACAATCGCAGGCGATCCTGAATCTGTTCCTGGATGAAGGACGACTTCAGAATACTCCCGTTCACGAGTTCGTCGACCTGATGGTGATCTGAGGAGAACGACGTGCGCGCCGACCTGCAACGACGCATCGCCGAGCTTTCGGAGGAAATCCGCCACTATCCGACGCCGATCGCGCGCTGCGACGAGCAGCTCGCTGCGCTCATTGAGGAAAGGGCGCTCTTGCTTTCACAATTGAAGTCTTCCTGGGTCAAGAGCAAACCCTGTTCCCCGCTTGCGCTCTGGACCAACGACGGAGGCGCGCCCGCTTGACGCGCCGGCTCGCCCTGCTGGCGGCACTGCTGCTCGCCTGCGTGCTGGCGCCGGCGCGTGCCGCCGAGGGCTGGGAGAAGTTCTTCGAACTCTCCTTCGGCGACCTGCGCGCCGAGGCGGCCGACGCGAAGCAGGACGGCAAGCGCGGGCTGCTGCTCATGTACCACTTCGACGACTGCCCGTATTGTCAGCGCATGAAGCAAGAAGTCCTGCAGCGGCCGGAGGTGCAGGCGTACTTCCGCAAGGCCTTCCGCGCCATCGCCATCGACACGCGCGGCGCGCAGGCGATCACCGGCTTCGACGGCCGGACGCTGCCGGAGAACCAGCATGCGCGCGCCGCCGGGGTGCGCGGCACGCCCACGTTCCAGTTCCACGACCTCGACGGCAAGCTGCTGTTCACGCACGGCAGGGCCATCTACGACCCGGCGGAATTCATGCTGCTCGGCGACTACGTCGCCAGCGGCGCCTACCGCACAACCAGCTTCGCGGTCTATCGGCAGGCGAAGCACAAACGAGGAAGTTGACCATGCCCCACAACCTGCACGGCACCCTCCAGCCCATGAAAGGCGGGAAGTTCTATTCCCTTCCGCAGCTGGGCAAGTCCCTGAATCTGAAGATCGAGAGATTGCCGATTTCCATCCGCATCGTGCTCGAGTCCGTGCTGCGCAACTGCGACGGCAAGAAGGTCACCGAGGAGCACGTGCGCCAGCTCGCCAGCTGGAAGCCGAACGCGGCGCGCACCGAGGAGATCCCGTTCGTGCTCGCGCGCATCGTGCTCCAGGACTTCACGGGCGTGCCCCTGCTCTGCGACCTCGCGGCGATGCGCGGCGTGGCGCAGAAGATGGGCAAGAATCCCAAGGTCATCGAGCCGCTGGTGCCGGTGGACCTGGTGGTGGACCACTCGGTGCAGATCGACCACTACGGCACCAGGAACGCGCTCGACCTCAACATGAAGCTGGAGTTCAAGAGGAACGAGGAGCGCTACCAGTTCATGAAGTGGGGCATGCAGGCGTTCGACACCTTCAAGGTCGTGCCGCCGGGGATCGGCATCGTGCACCAGGTGAACCTGGAGTACCTCGCGCGCGGCGTGCACCAGAAGGACGGCGTCTACTATCCCGATACCCTCGTCGGCACCGACAGCCACACCACCATGATCAACGGCATCGGCGTGGTCGGCTGGGGCGTGGGCGGCATCGAGGCCGAGGCCGGCATGCTCGGCCAGCCTGTTTACTTCCTGACGCCCGACGTCGTGGGGGTCAATCTGAAGGGTAAATTGCATCCGGCGTGTACGGCGACCGACCTCGTCCTGACCGTCACCGAGATGCTCCGGAAGGCCAAGGTCGTCGGCAAGTTCGTCGAGTTCTACGGCGGGGGCTGCTCGTCGCTGTCGGTCACCGACCGCGCCACCATCGCCAACATGGCGCCCGAGTACGGCGCGACCATGGGCTTCTTCCCGGTGGACGACAAGACCGTCGCCTACTTCAGGGGCACCGGGCGCACCGACGCCGAGATCGCGGCCTTCGAGGCCTACTACAAGGCGCAGCAGATGTTCGGCGTGCCGAAGGCAGGCCAGATCGACTACAGCCAGAACCTTGAGCTAGACCTCTCCACGGTGATGTCCTCCCTCGCCGGCCCGAAGCGCCCGCAGGACCGCATCAACCTGGACAAGATGAAGAGCAGCTTCACGAGCCTCTTCTCCGCGCCGGTGAAAGAGAATGGTTTTGGAAAAAACTCCTTGGATTTAGGCAAAAAATATAAAACATACGACGGCCTCGAAATCAGCAACGGCGACGTGCTGATCGCGGCGATCACCTCCTGCACCAACACCTCGAATCCAGGCGTGTTGCTCGCGGCGGGGCTGCTGGCGAAGAAGGCCGTGGAGCTCGGCCTCAAGGTCGAGCCGCACGTGAAGACCTCGCTTGCGCCGGGCTCGCGCGTGGTCACCGAGTACCTCACCAAGGCCGGCCTGCTGCCCTACCTCGAAAAGCTCGGCTTCTACCTCGCAGGCTACGGCTGCACCACCTGCATCGGCAACGCGGGCCCGCTCGCGCAGCCGATCGAGGAGACCATCGTCAAGAACGAATTGATCTGCGCGGCGGTACTCTCGGGCAACCGCAACTTCGAGGCACGCATCCACCCGAACATCCGCGCCAACTTCCTCGCTTCGCCGCCGCTGGTGGTCGCTTACGCCATCGCAGGAAGTGTTTTAAAAGACTTTAGAACTGAACCCCTTGGGAAGTCGAAAGACGGCCAGGACGTCTACATCGGCCATATCTGGCCGAGTTCGGACGAGGTGCAGGCGCTCATGAAGCTGGCGATGGACGCGCCGACTTTCCGCAGGCTGTACGGCGACCTCGCCAACGCGAGCCCGCTGTTCAAGAAGATCTCGGCGCCGACCGGCCAGGTCTACAGCTGGCCCGACTCGACCTACATCGCCGAGCCGCCCTTCTTCAGGGCCTTCGGCATGCGGCCGGGCAACCCGGGCAACATCGCCGGCGCGCGCGTGCTCGGCGTGTTCGGCGACTCGGTCACCACCGACCACATCTCGCCGGCGGGCTCGATCAAGGCGACCTCGCCCGCGGGCATCTACCTGCAGGAGAACGACGTCGCGGTGGCCGACTTCAACAGCTACGGCGCGCGCCGCGGCAACCACGAGGTGATGATGCGCGGCACCTTCGCCAACGTCAGGATCAAGAACCTGATGCTGCCGGGAACCGAGGGCGGCCTCACCGTCTACAAGGGCGAAAAGCTGCCGATCTACGATGCGGCGATGAAGTACATCGCCGACGGCACGCCGACGGTGATCTTCGGCGGCGAGGAGTACGGCACCGGCTCCTCGCGCGACTGGGCCGCCAAGGGCACGCAGCTGCTCGGCGTCAAGGCGGTGATCACGCGCAGCTTCGAGCGCATCCACCGCTCCAACCTGGTGGGCATGGGCGTGCTGCCGCTGCAGTTCATGGGCGCCGACAGCGCCGCCTCGCTCGGCATCAATGGAGACGAAGTGATTTCGATCTCCGGCCTCGACGACATTCGACCGCAACAAGAGCTGATGCTTTCGATTTCTTATCCGGATGGAACGAGAAAAGAAATCAAAGTGAAAAGCAGAATCGACACCGCCATCGAAGTCGACTACTACAAGCACGGCGGCATCCTGCCCTACGTGCTGCGCGAGCTGATCTCCAAGGCCGGGCCGGCGGCGTCCAAGGCCGCGTAGCGCCGCCAGTGGCCCGGTTTCTCGGGTTATTGGTCTTTCTCGGGTGGGTTCTTGCTGCAAGGGCGGCGGAACCCCTCGCCACCCAGCCGCTCGTCGACGAACTGCGCAAAGGCGGGTACGTCCTCTACCTGCGTCACACCTCTACGGATTTCGGCCGGAATGACGCGAACATGCGATCGCTCGAGGACTGCGCCAACCAGCGTCCGCTCACCGACAAGGGCCGCGACGAGGCGCGCGCCGTCGCCGCGCACCTCAAGCGCCTCGGCATTCCCGTGGACAAGGTCTACGCGAGCCCGTTCTGCCGCACCGTGGAGACCGCGATGCTCGCGTTCGGCAAGGCGGAGAAGTCGCCCGCCGTGCGCGGCGGGCCGGTGCAGTCGGACGACCCGAAGCGCTATGACGGTCTGAGGAAGCTGCTCTCGACGCCGCCCGCGCCGGGTCGGAACAACGCGATCTCCAGCCACGGCAACCCGTTCCACGCGATATTCGGCCCGCCCTACCTCGCCGAGGGCGAGATCGCGGCGGTGCGGCCAAGCGGCGATGCGGGATTCGAGATCGCCGGCCGGATCCGGCTCGACGACTGGGCGCAGCTGCGCTAGCTCAGATCGTCCGGTGCCGGTGCGCGACCGCGCGCAGCAGCGCGCCGACGACACGGTGCAGCCCCAGGCGCGACAGCGCCTGGCGGTGGCGCGCCATGACCGGGTAGATTCGGTCGAGCAGCGGCCGCAGGCGGCGATCGCCCCAGAAGCGCGCGGGGCCTTCCAGCCCGGCGGAGGCGTAGACCGCCTCGAAGGCGTCGAGGCCCTTGAGCCAGCGGCCCTCCGGGTCGCGCGCGTGTAGCCTGGTCATCATCGCCTCGCGCGTCACACCCTCCTGCGCCGCGGCGCTGTCGTCAAAGCCCGGCGCCGAGCAGTCGACCAGCTTCAGGCGACCGCGCCAGTCCAGATCCTCGATGACGTGCATCTCCGTGGCGCACATCGAGCAGGACTTGTCGTAGTACACCGTCAGCGGGACGCAGAACTTGGTGGTGGTGTTCATCTCAGGCGGCCTTGAGCAGAGATTGCATCTTTGCCCCGAGTTTGACCAGCCTTTTGAGCACCGAGTTCTCCATGCCGAGCACCTGCTCGGTCCAGGTCGAGAGAGCCTGCATCAGCGTGAGGGTCTCGCGCAGGCGCTTCTGCACGCCGGCGTCCTCCTTCGCGAACGCCGGCGCGTCCACACAGTCCTGCAGGAACGCCAGCGTCGGGTCGAACTCGCGCTCCTTGCGCTCGCGCGCGATGACCTTGAGCAGGTCCCAGGGGTCCTGCAGCGTCTCGTAGTGGTCGCGCCGGTCGCCCAGGAGATGGACCACCTTCACCAGGTCCCAGTTCTGCAGCTCGCGCAGCGAGGTGCTCACGTTGGAGCGCGCCACCTGCAGCCGCGCGGCGATGTCCTCGGCGTTCAGCGGCCGCCCCGAGAGGTACAGCAGCGCGTGGATCTGCGCCACCGTGCGGTTTACGCCCCAGCGCGCGGCCATCTCGCCCCAGTGCAGGACGAAGCGCTCGGTGATGCCGGATTCGGGGGCCATGGCGCGTGCGGGCGGATGCGGGGCTGGACTTGACAGCAGGATAGTCCTGCCATAAAGTTCTGTCAACACAGAAATAGCAGAAAGGACTGCCCAATGAAAGTCCTCGTCCTCGGCGGCACCGGCTTCGTCGGCCGCCATGCCGCCTCCACGTTGCGCGCGCGCGGACATACAGTACTGATCGGCACCCGCCACCCGAAGCGCGCGCTCGCCAGGTTGCCCGCCGACTTGCACGGCTGCGAGCTGCGCGAGACCCATTTCGAGTCCCTGACCACCCGCTATATCTGGCAGCCGCTGCTCGAGGACGCCGACGCCGTGGTCAACGCGGTCGGCATCCTGCGCGAGCGCGGCAGCGAGACCTACGACCGCGTGCACAACATGGCGTCCGCCGCCCTCGGCGAAGCCTGCGCGCGGCTGCGGGTCCGCCTGGTTCACGTCTCCGCCCTCGGGTTACGGCCCGAGGCGCGGAGCCGCTTTCTGCGCTCCAAGCTGATCGCGGAAAGGAAGATCATGGCGAGCGGCGCCGACTACAGCATCGTGCGCCCCGCCCTGCTCGACGGCGAAGGCGGCTTCGGCGCGGGCTGGCTGAGACGCGTCGCGCGCTTGCCCGTTCATTTGTATCCGGCCGACGCGAAGGGCCGCCTCGCGCCGCTGGACGTGCGCGATCTGGGCGAGGCGCTCGCCGTGCTCTGCGAGCGCGGCGGCGAAGGCCGGCGCGAAGTGGAGCTGGGCGGCAGCACCAAGCGCACCATGGCCGAATACCTCGCGGCGCTGCGCGCCGTGCATGGCGAGCGGCGCGCGCTGCGCCTGCCGGTGCCGGCGCCGATCGCGCGCCTGGGCAGCCACCTGTGCGACCTGCTGCACTTCTCGCCGTTCTCCTACGGCCACCTGGAGCTGATGCGGCGCGACAACCTGCCGCGCCTGAACATGCTGAGCGCGCTGATCGGCAGGGCGCCGGCGCCCGTCGGCCGCGAGCCGGCGGCCGGACCGCGAGCCTACCCGCGCGGCGCGAAGACCGCCTAGGCGCTCGCCGCCACGCCGACCGGGCAGCTCACGCCGGTGCCGCCCAGGCCGCAGTAGCCGTCCGGGTTCTTGCCGAGGTACTGCTGGTGGTAGTCCTCGGCGTAATAGAACTCGGGAGCCGCGCGGATTTCCGTCGTGATCGGCGGAAAGCCTTTCTTCTTGAGCTCCTTCTCGAACAGGTCCTTCGATTTCCTCGCCGTTGCAAGCTGGACATCATCGAAAGCAAAAACCGCAGACCTGTATTGCGTGCCACTGTCGTTGCCCTGGCGCATGCCCTGCGTCGGGTCGTGGCCTTCCCAAAACGCCTTGAGCAGCTGCTCGTAGCTCGCCTTCTTCGGGTCGAACACCACCAGCACCGCCTCGGTGTGGTTGGTGAAGCCGGAGCAGACTTCCTCGTAGGTCGGGTTCTTCGTCTCGCCGCCGGCGTAGCCGACCGCGGTGCTGTACACGCCGGGAATGTTCCAGAACAGCTTCTCCGCGCCCCAGAAGCAGCCCAGACCGAACACCGCCTGCTCCATGCCGGCGGGAAACGGCGGCACGATGCGGTGGCCGTTGACGAAGTGCGTCTCGGGCACCGGCATCTTCTGCGCGCGTCCCGGAATCGTAGAGCCAGCGGGCAGCAGCGATTTCATCTTCTTCATGAAGGCGAACATGGCGAAGGCTCCGGGTGGTCGAACGCTAGAATAGCACCATGAAGATCTGCATTTACGGCGCCGGCGCGGTCGGTGGCCTGGTCGCCGGCCGGCTCGCGCAAAGCGGTCACGACGTCTCCGTCGTGGCGCGGGGCGCCCACCTTACGGCGATCCTCAGGGACGGCCTGCGGATCGAATCCGATGGCAAGCAGACCGCCGTCCGGCTGAGGGCCAACAACGACCCGGAGAAGCTCGGGCCGCAGGATTACGTGTTCGTCGCGGTGAAGGGCCAGAACCTGCCCGAGGTCGCGGCCGGCATCGCGCCGCTGCTTGGCGACACGACATCGATCGCCACCGCGATGAACGGCGTGCCGTGGTGGTTCTTCGACCGCCTCGCCTTCGGCCAGGGCAAGCTGCACCTGGAGACGCTCGACCCGAGCGGCATCCTGTCCAGGGAGATGCCCATCGAACGCATCGTGGGCTGCGTGGTCCACCTTGCCGCCTCCACCCCGGAGCCGGGCCTCATCCGCCACGGCATGGGCCAGCGCCTGATCCTCGGCGAGCCGGGCGGCAATAACACCGCGCGTACGCACGACATCGTCGCCGCGCTCAGGGGCGCGGGCTTCGAAGCCGTGGAGACGTCGTTCATCGAGAAGGATTTCTGGGTGAAGCTGCTCGGCAACGTGAGCTTCAATCCGGTGGCCGCTCTCACGCTCGCCGGCGCCGACCGGCTGATCGCCGATGCGCGCGTGAAGGCCTACATGGTCGAGATCATGCGCGAGGTGCTCGCGATCGGCCGCGCGGTGGGCGTGGACGCCGACATCGACCCGGAGGCGCGCATCGACATGGCGCGCCGCCTCGGCAAGTTCAAGCCCTCCACGCTGCAGGACATGGAAGCCGGCAAGCGCCTGGAGATCGACGGCCTGCTCACGGGCACCCTCGAAGTGGCGCGCAAGGCGGGCGTGCCCGCGCCCTTCACCGAAAGCCTCGACGGCCTGATCCGCCTGCGCGCCGAGTCCACCGGCCAGTACCCATGACCACCCCGCACCGGCTCTGCGTCGCGCCGATGATGGACTGGACCGACTTCATGGGGCAAGCCGCGGTCGCGGCACACCGTGGGACACTCCGAATCGAGCCCGCGACCCCACGGTTCGCAGGAGATTCGGGCCAGTATGTCGTGCCTTACAATCAGTTGCTTGCGGTGCTTGCCGATTCTCCGCATTAGTGGGCCGCTAAGGGGACCCCGCCGCGCGTTTCATTCCGTCCCGCGGTCAGGCGGCCCGGCCGACGTGCGCACGGTTCGCCTGATTCCCGCTGAACCCGGCCGCCAGCCTGGCGACAAGCCGCGCCGCCGGGACAATGTCGGCGATCTTGCCCACCCCCTGGCCGCAGAACAGCGACAACTTCTTGGCAATGGCGGGTTTGTCGACCACGCGCGCGCCCCCGCCAACGAAGCGCACGAGATTCCACCTGTCGCGGTTCGGAATCACTCGGTGAGGCGTGCCGAACGTCCAGCCGAAGGAGTATCCGGTTCGATACTCCGTGTCGTCGGTGGAGGCTTCGACCAGCCTTCGCTTGTAGATCTCATGGGCAAGCGACTCGTCGGTCGCCACAAAAGCCGTGCCCACCCAGACACCGTGCGCGCCCAGGCGCACGGCCGCCTCCACGTCGATTCGATCGGCAATGCCGCCTGCGGCGAGAACCGGCTGGCCCTTCGCGACGTCCACCACCGCTGGCAGCAAGGACATGAGGCCGATCTTCCCGTAGTGCAGATGGCCGCCGCCTTCGGCGCCTTGCGCGACCACGATATCGGCGCCCTCGGCGAACACCTTGCGGGCTTCCGCGACCGACCCTACCTGCACCATGACGACCAGCCCGGCTGCCTTCGCGCGCGGGATCACGTGCACGAAATCTCCGTAGAAAAGCGAGAGGACCTTCGGCCGTTCCTCGAAGACGATTCGCAGTTGCGCCTCGAACACTTCGGGACCGCCGTAGACGGGCACCAGGTTGACGCCGAAGGGCCGATCCGTGAGTTTCCTGGTTTCGCGGATCCATGCCCGCAGCTTGGAAGGCGGCTGCCTGAGGCCTCCCAGATGGCCAAGTGCGCCGGCGTTCGAGACCGCCGCCGCCAACTCGGGACCTGCGATTCCCGCCATACCTGCCTGGAACACAGGGTGTTCGACGCCGCAGAGCGCCGCCGCGACATTTCTGGATCCAGTTTCCATGATTCGCGCTCCGCTGCCTTCCTCAAAGCTCTACTTTCTTTCCCAGCATCCGTTTCAGCGTGTCGTCTCGCAGGACGAAGTGGTGCTTGAGCGCGCCAAAGACGTGCAGCGCCAGCCCCGTCATGAATGCGTAGGCGCCCAGCCGGTGCAAGAGTTTCGCGGCGGTCTCGACGTCCCGGTCGCGGCCGAGCGCGGCGGGCAGCGTGGCAAGATCGAAGAATGTGACTCCGCCGCCGGCCGCGGACATCGCGATCCATCCGGCGAGAGGCAGCAGGAGAGTGGCGACGAGCAGCCCAAGCGCGACCAAGCGCCCGGCAATGACTTCGATCGGGCTCGCCGTTCCGACCGGCAGCGGATGGTGGAACCGTGCCCGCGCGCTCAGTCTATAGGCGGACAGCACGAGAACGATCAAACCTAGGGAGCCGTGCAAGGCCAGCAGGCGCAGCTTATCGGCCCCGCCGTCCATCCGGCCGGCCGTCAGGCCGAGCGACAGGACCGCCACGATCAGCATCGCGCCGATCCAATGCAGCACGATGGTGACTATCCCGAATCCGAGACCGGTGTCACGCAGCTGCATCGGCCTCGCTCGCGCGCCCCGCAACGAAGGGGGAGAACAGTTGGCGCACGGTGTCCGCGCCCAGGTCTCGCACGATGAACACGATCCTCGTGCGCCGGTCGTCGCTCGGCCAGGCGCCGAGCCTGGTGGGCGGGTAAAACACGTGCTGGACGCCGTGAATCGCGATCGGCGCGTGCTCGGCGCGCGCGTTCACCAGTCCCTTGACGCGCAACAGCTTGTCGCCGTGCATCTGGATGAGGAGGGAGAAGGCCTCGGCAAGGCTTGACCATTCCAGCGGTTGCAAAAAAGTCAGGCAAAAGCTGTCGATTCCATGTCGATGGCGTTTCTTGCCGGGAACGTCGCTCCGCGCATGCGAATGCGCGTGCACTTCGTGGTCGTCGAACGGTGCGGCACGGTAAGACTCCTCGTCCAGCCAGCGTCGCACGTCCGGGGTCCGGTTTCGCGGATCGTAGAGACCGGCGCCAAGCAGCCTTTGCGGCGCAACGTCGCCGTGGATCGCAGGCAGGATCGGGGCGGACGGGTTCAGCTCGCGCAGGCGGCCGCGCAGGGTTTCAACGTCTGCCGCAGGAGCGATATCCGTCTTGGTGAGTACGATGCGGTCGGCCACCGCCGCCTGCTTGGCCGGCTCGAAGCGTTCGTCGAGTTGGCGCAGGCCGTGCTGCGCGTCCACTGTGGCGATCACGTTCTCGAGCCTGAACTGACGCGCGAGCCTCGCGTGCGTCATCAAGGTGTGAACGATCGGCGCGGGGTCCGCGAGACCTGTCGTTTCCAGGACGACGCGCTCGAAGGCCGGAATCTTCCCACTGCGCACGCGCCCGCGCAGGCGCGCAAGCGCTTCGGGCAGGTCGCTGCGAACCGTGCAGCAGACGCACCCCGAAGCGAGCACCACCGTATCCTCGTCGGTCCGCTCCATGAAGGCGTCATCCAGGCCGATGTCGCCGAACTCGTTGATGACCACGGCGGTGCGCGCCATCGCCGGATGCGTCAGCAGGCACTTGAGCAAGGTCGTCTTGCCGCTACCGAGAAATCCGGTCAGCACGGCGAGCGGCAGGCGCACCGCAAGCCGCGTCCCACGAGTCGTTCCGCGCGCCATTCTAGGCGCCGAACACATAACGGCTCCCCGTATAGGACCGCACCAGCTTGCCGGGCATCTCCTTTGCCGCGATATCGTGAAAGGGCTCCCCCGTGCAGTGCATCGGCACGAGCAGGTCCGGATTCAGCGCCTTCAGCGCCGCCACGGTTTCGCGCACGTACTCTTCGTTGTGGGGCGCGAGGTGAAATCCACCCATCACGGCGTGCAGCTTTTTGACACCTGAAATCGCCATCGCCCGTCTCACCGAGTTGACGACGCCGCGATGGCCGCAGGAGGTAATCACCACCAGTCCACGGCCCTTGACGTTGAAGCAGGTGGCCTGCTCGTGGGCGAAGTCGTCCGGCACGATGCTGGCGGCGCGCTGCGCCTGCGGCAGCCGATCCGGGTAGCAGCCGATTCCCCCGGATACGCCGATCTTCATGCGCGTGGGCGCCAGCACGCGCTCGAAGCTGTCCAGGCCGATGCGTCCCGTGGTGAAGGCGTGCCCGGCGACCAGCGCCGGCCTCTCGGCCATCATCGCGTCGAGCTTCGCGTCCTCGATCGCCTTGCGCTCGAGCGTACCGAAGTTCGAGGTCGCGCCGCCGAAGGTGATTTCCCGGGTGCAGAAACACTCTTCGCCGCCGAGATAGAAGGGCGTCCCGTCCTTGAGCCGGCCCTTCGCCGCGGCGAGCAGGCCGGCCAAGCCGCCGAAATGGTCCACATGCCCGTGCGACAGAACGAGCGCGTCGAGCTGCGCGACGTCGATGCCGAGAATGTCCAGGTTGTTGAGCAGCGTTCCCGGCGTGTAGCCGAAGTCGAGCAGGATCTGCCGCGTCTTGCCTTCCTTCGCGGATTCGAGATGCAGCGACAGGCCGAACTCGCTCAGCAGGGTCCTCGCCGGCGGATTCTGGTCGACGGCGAAGCCAAAGCGCTGAACCTTGGCGCCGTTCAGTTCGAATGCGGGGGCGAGCGCGAGATGGTAGGAGTCGGTGACGACCCGTACTGAAAGCCGGTCGACCTGCGGCACCGGGCCGTTGATCGCCCGCGCCTGGGCGGGCCTGCTCGCTCCGGTGAACGCGCCCATCAACGCGCCCGCGGCCACGGCCCCACCGGCGCGCAATACGTCGCGACGGGCGTGTCGAGTACGTGAGTTCTTCGCGGTCATGACCGATCTCCTCTTCTTGCGCAACCGGCTAATGAGTACTGCGTAAGTATTGTCCTAGGTACGCCAAGCGGAAGGATGGGACATTACTTGCGCAGGTATCAATAGCCTCCTTCCGGTGCGATGGATGAAGGTTCCGGGCGCGCGTCCGACACGGCCGACTGATAGGCCGCCAGCAGCGCCGGGCTGTCGATCGAGCCATGGTGGTGAACCTGCTTCCAAAGTCCGCCGGAGAGCCGATACACGCGACTCGTGCGGATCTGCAAGTCGATCTTCTTCTTCCCCGCTTCGAAGGTCCCGCGCTCGCGGCCTACCGCGTAGAACAGCTCCGGCGAGACATGAAGCGTGTAGTCGTGGAACTCGACGTACACGCGCGCCGGGCCGCCGAACAAACGCTCGTAGACCGATCGGATTTCCGTCCAGCCGCGCTTGATGCCGCCCAGGGGGTTGTCCATGGCGATCTCGTCGCGCTGCCACCAGTTCTCGCTCATCAGGACGAGATCGCGTCCGTTGAATGCCCGGTAAAACTGCCGCAGCGCGTGCTCGGGCCGGCTCGGGTCGCCGCAGTCTTCGCTGCCGGCGATCGGCGTCTGTATCGTCTCCAAGGTCGTTCGTCCAGGCCCCGGCGGCAGAGTCAGAACAGCCAGACCCGGAACCCGGCGTCCGATTTGCCGAGAATGTCGATCTGCCCGAAGCTCTGCTCCGGCCCCTGCACCAGGCCGCAAGCCGCCTGCGCGCCCGGCTCGTGGCCGAACGCGACGGCGCAGTTCCGGCACGCGCCCGCGATCGCTCCCGCGTCGCGCACTTCCATGAACAGGCCGTGCATGGGATGGCCCGCGTCGGCGAGCTTCTCGGGCCAGACCGTGCCCTCGCCGGCGAAGTAGAGCTCAACCTCGTCGCCGCGCCGGTGGGCCTGCTTGGCGTGAATCAAGGCGTGGAACGCTTTCCCCGTGTCGCCGGCGCCGGAATAAACGACAAACGCGTGTTTCTGCTTCATGCTTTTGCTCCCCTGTGTGAAGCGAGCTCGACAAAGGCGGCGAGCTCGCGGTTGAACCGCTCGGCATCCTCCAGGAACGGCGCGTGGCCGACGCCATCGTAGAAGGAGATCCGCGCCCGAGGAACGATCGCTGCGATGCGCTCGCTCATGGCGGGCAGCACCATGCGGTCGTCCCGGCCATGCGTGACCAGCACCGGGATGGAAAGGCCGGCCAACACGTCGTCGAAGTTCAATTCCCGCGAGACCATACCGGCTTTCACCTCCACGGGCACGACCATGTTGGAGGCGACGGTCGTGGCGAAATCGTCCGCCGCAACGGCGTTCGCCGTGCAGGCACGAACGAAGTTGCGCACCGACCGGATGCGCGTCGCCAGGTCCGGACTCATCGTCCCTTCGGCGTTCTCCAGAAACCCGGGGCCGAGCATTTCGAACGCCGGGGTCAGCTGTACTGCCGCGCCGACGAAGTTAAGGCCCGCGACCGCGTCCTGGCCATGTCGCTTGACGTAGTCACACAGGACGAAGCCTCCGTACGACCAGCCCACCAGCACCGGCCGGTTCAGGCCAAGCGCCCGGATAACCGCCGCCACGTCATCGGCCCACCGCGCCCCATCCGTGTAGTTGGCTGCCTCCAAAGGCTTGTCCGACTCGCCGTGGCCGCGCAGATCCATCACCACCAGCCGGAACCTGTCGGCGAGCGAGCTCTCGTACTGCGCCGCCCATGACAGGTGGCTCTGGGAAAAACCGTGGATGAACAGAATCGGCGCCCCGTTGCCATTGCCCCATTCACGCACCGACAGTCCGAGACCGCCGCCTCCGGCGATTCTGTGCTTGGTGCCGATACCCTTCGTACCCGCCAGCGCATGCTTCTGTTTCATGCCTTTTCTACTCCGTTCGAACCAAGCTCTTGACGTTGACGTAAGGCATAACGGTCAATGACTCAGTCCAGCTTGCTTCAGCCAGGACGCTCTCTTCCAAACAGCTTCTCTCCAACCGGCGGCCAAGCCCCGCAGGCTGCAGACCGTCATTAGATCGTCGATACTCGGTCGATGGTCTTGCCAGATTCGCCAGAAATCATGAATGGAGAGCGATTCATCCTGTCGTTCCACGAGATCGAACGGGTCACCCGCGACGACTGAACCCGGGCG
Organism: Burkholderiales bacterium; assembly: GCA_049651845.1. GTDB lineage: Bacteria > Pseudomonadota > Gammaproteobacteria > Burkholderiales > SG8-39 > RBG-16-66-20. Next base: position 34,405 of record JBASCW010000090.1, read on the forward strand.
TAGAACGCGGTAGTACCAGCCCGCCACGCGGTCTTTGGCCACGGTCATCGAGAGATCGCCAATTCCGAAACGATGGTTGATCTTCCAGCAGGGACTGCGCGGCTGAGACACCTGCAAGAGGGTTTCCCCGGCGCGAAACACGTCCCCGATGTGAACGTCGCTTTCGCTCCAACCGCACGTGGACAGGTTCTCCCCGAGGCTTCCCGGCACGAACTCCGAGGCATGCGGCGGGTATCTCCGGGACAGATGGGCATAATTCTCCGCCGCGTAGTGGTGAAGCGCCTTTTCCGGCCCGCCGTGGAACCGTCTGTCCGCCTGCTGATCTCCTTCCAGTCCTTGCGTGGTCACGGCGACGCGACCGGCGACTTGCCGCTTGAACATTCCCGTTCGGTGCCCCTCCGGCGGAAGCAGTGCAACGGCGCCCAGGAAAACGGCTTGGATCGTGGAGTTCTCTTTCATGACGTGCGAGGTGTTCGGGCGCTAGCCGGCGAATGTCGGCATCGCGAGACCCGTCCGATCGGACTTGCCGGTTTGCGGCCAGCGAGTCGTGACCACCTTGGTTCTCGTGTAAAACTTCACGCCCTCGACCCCATGGACATGCAGATCGCCGAACAGCGAGTCTTTCCATCCCCCGAAGGAGAAGAACGCGGCCGGAACCGGGATCGCCACGTTCACTCCGACCATTCCCGCCTCCACCTCCTGCTGGAAGCGGCGCGCCGCCTCTCCCGAGGAAGTGAAGATCGCCGCGCCGTTCCCGCAAGAGTTGCTGTTGACTAGCGCGAGCGCCTCCTCGAAGTCCCGCACCCGTACCACCGAGAGCACCGGCCCGAAGATCTCGTCGCGATAGATGCTCATATCCGTTGAGACATGGTCGAACAGCGTCGGACCGACGAAGAATCCGCCTTCGCACCCTGCCACGCGGCAGTCGCCGCCTGCGAGCACGACGGCGGCGCCCTCTTTCCTACCGGCTTCCACGTAACTCTTGACCCGGTCGCGATGCTCGCGCGTCACGAGCGGCCCCATGTCGGTTCCCGGAGCGTCCCCCGCGCCGATGCGCAGGCTCTTCGCTTTCTCCGAGAGCGCCGCGACCAGAGGATCCGCGATCTCGCCGACCGCCACGACCACCGAGATCGCCATGCAACGCTCTCCCGCCGAACCGTAGGCCGCGCTTACAAGCGCATCGGCCGCGAATTGCAGGTCGGCATCGGGAAGCACGATGGCATGGTTCTTCGCTCCGCCCAGGGCCTGGACGCGCTTTCCATGACGGGTTCCGGCCTGGTAGACGTGCCGCGCCGCCGGCGTGGAGCCGACGAACGAAACCGCCTTGACGCGGTGATCCGAGAGCAGGGCGTCCAAGGCCGTCTTGTCGCCGTGCACTACGTTCAAGACCCCGTCGGGCAATCCGGCTTGCGTAAACAGTTCCGCCATCATGACGCTGGCGGAGGGATCTTTCTCCGAGGGCTTCAGCACGAACGTATTGCCGCAGGCGATGGCGATCGGAAACATCCAGAGCGGCGCCATGACGGGAAAGTTGAACGGCGTGATTCCCGCGCAGACCCCGAGGGGCTGAAGCATCGACTGGCAATCGATGCCGCGGCCGATGTCGGCCGCCTGCTCGCCTTTGAGCAGATGAGGAATTCCGCCCGCGAACTCGACGACCTCGATGCCGCGCTGAATCGAGCCGGCGGCATCATCGAGCGTTTTGCCGTGTTCCTCCGACATCAGGCGGGCCAACTGGTCTTTGTGCGTTTCCATCAACTCGCGAAACCGGCTGACGATCCTGGCGCGGCGTAGTGCGGGGGTGTTCCGCCAGGCGGGAAAGGCCGCGGCGGCGGAAGTCACCGCCGCGGCGACCTCTCCGACCCCGGCCAGCGGAACCACGCGAATCACCTCCCCGGTGGCGGGATTGGCGATCCGGGCGTGGCGAGCTCCCGGCGCCGACACGCGCTTGCCGCCGATCCACATGGGGACGGCGGCCGCGCTGAGCACACGTGCTTCCACCTCCATGTCTGACATCGAACCTCCGATTGCTCAGTGAAGGATTGCCGCCTCGGCACGTGGCATGCTGCGCACCGTGTGCTATTCTGTAAAGTGATTTGTGGAAAGCATTTACCTCACTATTGATGAATCATAGAGGAACGACATGGAACTGCGGCAACTCAGGATGTTTTGCGCGGTCTCGGAACTCGGCAGCTTTACCGGCGCCGCCGAACGCGTGCACTGCGTTCCGTCCAACGTCACGATGCGGGTGAAAGAACTCGAACGCGAGCTCGAGCAAACGCTGTTGGTGCGGCAGAAAAGCGGCGTGACCCTCACGGCCGCGGGCAGAACTTTCCTCGGCTATGCGCAGCAGATCATGCGGCTGGCGGATGAAAGCCGCAAGGCGCTCCAAGACACGTCAGCGCCGCGCGGCGCGCTGAAGATCGGGGCCATGGAGACGACCGCGGCGATCCGGCTGCCCAAGGTGCTGGCCAAGTACCGCGAAAGGCATCCCGCGGTCCATCTCTCTCTCGTCACCGGCACCACCGCCGAGCTGGTGAAGTCGGTGAGAAGCCACAGCTTGGACGGTGCGTTCGTCGGCGGGTTCCACCAGGCGCCGGAATTGCGCCAGGAGCCCATCTTCGAGGAGGAACTGGTACTCGTCAGCAGTTCCCGGCATCGCAAGCTCGACCGGCTGGTGCGCGAGGTGTCCCGCCACAGTATTCTGGTGTTCCGCAGCGGCTGCTTTTATCGCTCGAGCTTCGAGCGATGGCTACATCAGACGGGCCTCGTGGCGGCGAATCTGCTCGAACTCGGCACGCTGGACGGCATTCTGTCGTGCGTGTCCACGGACATGGGGCTCACTCTCCTTCCGCGCGCGGTCATTGAAAGCCACAGTCTGAGGAAAGCGCTGTACTGCCACGCCCTGCCACCCGATGTCGCGCGCGTTCCGACCGTCTTCATACGCAGAAGCGACGCGTTCGAGACCTCCGCGCTGAGAGCGATGGTCGATATGGCGCAGCGTCAGTTCGAGGGCTTGAACGGACAAGGTCGCGTCTGGAAAGGGGCAAGCACTGGCGGCGCGCTCACGAACGCTCGCGTAGCCGCCACGCCGCCGGCGGGACGCCTACGCGTTTCTTGAACGCGCGATTGAAAGCGGCCGGGCTCGCGTAGCCGACATCGGCCGCAATTTGACCGATTCCTCGCCGGGTACCCGCCAGAAGGCGGCTCGCGACATTCATGCGCCATTTCGCGACGTACGCCATCGGGCTGTCACCGAGCGTGTCGGCGAAACGGGCGGCGAATCGCGACGGCGACAGGGTGACGCTTCGCGCCAGACGCTGTACCGACCAGTCCTCGCCGGGACGCGAATGGATCGCCGCAATGGCGCGGCCGATGACGGGATCCTTGATCGCGCTGAACCACCCCACACGAGGCCTCGCCTCTAGGTGCGCCTTCACGGCCTCCGCGCAAAGCACTTCCAATAGCCGCTCGACGACGTAGCCGCCCCCCAAGGGTTTGCGGTCGATTTCCTGGGCCATCAGGCGCGCAACGCCTGCCAGGTTGTGAAACTCGCCAGGACGGGACACGGAGGCACGAAGCAGCGGCGGCAGCGCCGCGAAGAGCGGATTGAGGAAGGTGTCGTGGAGCAGGAAAACGCCGCAAATGAGCGATGTGCCACGCGCCCGGCCCGCGCCGCCAGGCCGGGGGCAGCTCTTTCCGCCGCCCGTCAATAGCGTCTGGACGGGCACGACTTGCGGGTTCCGGCCCTGCGATATCCGGTGGGCAGCACCGCCAAAACATACGGCCATTCCCCCGGCCTCGATGAGACCCGCCTCTTTGTTTTCGAGATTGATCCAGCAGTGCCCGAATTCGACCATATGAAAGGCGACCACCCGCACCCCGGCCTTTACTCCCAACAGCGCCCCCAGTCTGTGGGCACGCGGGATCGCGACCGCCCAAGGCGGCGCGTACTCGTCGCGAAGCAACAGACTGCCACCGATCCGCAGCGATCTCAGCGTGTCGCTGAGAACATCGCCCGACGAGCCTACTTCAGTAGTATCTGCAAACGAATCAGTTGAACGAGGCATTGTTCCGACCGAATTCTCGAAGTACTCTGCACATTCCAGCATACCACTGAAGGATTCACTCCCTTGCGGCCCGGTTTCAAATCGAAGGAGTTTTCGAAATGACAAATGCGATGACGACTGAGCTGTACTGGCTGGTGATGACCGCTACGCTGACGGCGCTTATCTTCGTGCCTTATATCCTGAACCGGATGAAGGAGCACGGCATCTGGCCGGCCGTGTGGAACCCCCAGCCCGACACCCGCCCGAAGGCGCAATGGGCCGAGCGGCTGATGCGGGCGCATGCCAACGCGGTTGAAAATCTCGTGGTTTTCGCGCCGCTGGTGCTGGCGCTCCAAGTGGTAGGGACAAGCACGGCGCTGACCGCCGACGCATGCACGGTTTACTTTTTCGTTCGACTCGCCCACCCGATCCTTTACACCTTCGCGGTGCCGCTGCTGCGGACGGTGGCATTCGTCATCGGTTTCGGCTGCCAGATGGTACTCGCGCTCACCCTCCTGCAAGTTGTCTGAGAAAGTCGCCGCTACCCATGGCAATCACCTTCTACTACGGCTCCGGTTCGCCGTTCTCCTGGAAAGTTTGGCTCGCGCTGGAGCACAAGCAGCTGCACTACGAACTCAAGCTCAAGTCCCTGCGGAACGGCGAGCTGAAAACGCCCGAGTTCCTGGCCATCAACCCGCGTGGCAAGGTGCCTGTCCTCGTCGAAGATGATGGCATCCCCATCTGCGAATCCGTGGCCATCGTCGAGTACCTGGAAGAGCGCTACCCCGAACATCCGCTCCTCCCCGGTAACCCGGGAGACCGGGCGCTCGCCCGCCGCGTCGCCGCCGAGGCGAACGATTACCTCTACCCCGTGCTGCGGCGGCTCCTCGATCAAACGTTATTTCGCGCCGGCGGCAGCGGTGATCCGGCGCTCATCGCCGCGGCGATCGCGGACCTGCGGCGCGAGCTGGCCAACTTCGAGGGCGCGCTGCACGGCGACTGCTTCGCCGGCAACCTGTCGGTCGCGGACTTCACGCTCTACCCGTTGCTGGCCCTGGTCAAGCGGCTGCACGACAAGCAACCACAGCATGGAGCGGGGCCGCTCATTGGCCCTCGGTTCGCCGCGTTCATGCGACACATCGAGCAACTGCCGTTCTTCGTCAATACCATCCCTCCCCACTGGAAAGAATGAAAGAGCATGACCACTCAGCCTGGTAGACCGGTTTGCGCCGTCGTCGGCGTGGGCCCCGGAAACGGCGCCGCGTTCGCGCGCCGCTTCACATCGGAGGGTTACCGGGTGGCGCTGGTGGCGCGTCGTACGGAGGTCACCTCGAAACTCGCGGCGGAGCTGGATGGCGCGCGGGGGTACGCGTGCGACGTCACCGACGCCGCTTCGGTCGGGCGCACGTTCGCAGCGATCCGCACGGAATTCGGCGAAGTCGATGTGCTCGTCTACAACCCTGGGGCCGGCGTTTGGGCCAACGTCGAGGACATCGCCGCGGAGGCCTTCGAGGCCAGCTGGCGCACCAACGTATTTGGCGCACTACTCTCGTCGAAGCAGGTGATACCGGCCATGAAGAAGAACAAGGGCGGCAGCATCATCCTCATCGGCGCCACGGCATCTCGCCGCGGCGGCGCGCGCACGGCGGCGTTCGCGCCGGCCAAAGCCGCGCAGAAGAGCCTGGCCGAATCGATGGCGCGCCACCTCTGGCCCGCGGGTATCCACGTCGCGCTCGTTATCCTGGACGGCGTGGTCGACACGCCGGCGACGCGCAAAATGATGCCCGGCAAGCCGGACGAGTACTTCATCAAGCCGGACGACGTCGCCGACAGCGTCGTGCGGCTCACGCAACAGAAACCGTCGGCCTGGTCGTTCGAGATCGAGGCGCGCCCGTTCGGCGAGGTTTGGTAGAACGCCGGGGAATCAGTTGTAGACCGCGAGAGCGACGCCTACTGGGGTAGCGCGTCGCGGGTTTGCTGTTCCTGCGCGGCGTATTCCCGCATCACCAGGTCGCGCACCCGGGAGCGCAGTTCCAGGAACTTGGCGTTCTCGTGAAGCTGCTCGGTGCGCGGGTGGGGAAATGGCGCTTCGACGACGCAGCGCAGGCGCGAAGGGCGGGCCGAAACCACCACCACTCTGGGCATCAAGCGCGCCGAACGGTTCATCCATCAGCAAGAACTGGGGCGCCACCGCGTAGGCGCGCGCCAGCGCCAGCCGTTGTCGCATTCCACCCGAAAGGGTCTTGGGATACGCATTGCGGAACTCGTACGGGCCCATCGAATTCATGTAGCGCGCTTCCTGGAAAGTGACTCCGCGGTCGCACCCCTTCATCGTCTGGACGCCAGGCGCATCAGCCGCCCCGTGCGCCGCTTGCCACAGCGCTCGCCCCAGTCGCGCAGATCGCGCGCCACCCGGATCGCCCCGTAGGTGCCGTCGCTCGC
>JBASCW010000091.1:0-40566 GCA_049651845.1 Burkholderiales bacterium
TCGCATCGACCTCGCACGAACCTCTGCGGCTGTAAATTGACGGGCGCCGCACCGAAATTCCCGAAAAGTGACACCCGGCACAACTTCAACTCGCACAAATTTCGTCTGCCGCGCAGACTCCTAGGCGGAAAGCAGCCGAACCTCGAATCGCATTGCCTCCAAGTCACCGATGGCCCAGGTCGCGGGCGCGGCGAGCCCGGCCACCGTGCCGGGGTTGACCAGCCAGGTCCTGCCGCCCTTCACGTTCGCCACCTGCTCGATGCTCGCTTGGTGCGAGTGGCCGCAGCACACCAGGTCCCAGTCGCCGGTGCAGGCCATCGCATAGCCGTATTCGGGGTAGTGCACGACGAAGATCTTCCGGCCGGCAAGCTCTAGGCGGGCATCCAGCCCGTGATACTGGAGCTGTCCATTGCGTTCGCGCACCCAGCGCGCGAGCGAGACCTGGTCGCCGATGTTGTTGCCGTGGATGAGGTGCAGCGGCAGTCCCGCCGAGAGCGCGCCGCGCAGCGTCTGCGTGCCGATGAGATCGCCACAGTGGATCACAGCCTCGGCGCCGGCCTGGCGCGCTTGCTCGACCGCGCGCGCGAGCGGATCGGCGCGGTCGTGGCTGTCGGAGACGATGCAGATCTTCACGCGTGCATTCGATGACGGCGGTACGCTTGCCGCGCCTCAGGTCTTCCGGTAGCCGCGCAGCATCGCGCGGGCGATGATGAATGCTCCCGAGGCGAGCGCCAGCACCATGAACGCGAAGCTCGTCCTCTTCAGCAGCCGGACGCTCCCCGGTCCGATCGACAGAAAGCCCAGTTGTGCGAGATAGACCGGCACCACCAGCGCCCGGCTTACGGCAACGATCAGCATGATCGTCGCCATCACCACCTTGATCATGAACGGTCTTACGAACGTGGTGCCGATGGCGCCGAGCTGGACGCCGAATAGCGAGGCGAACAGGATCAGCATCGCGAGGCGGATGTCGACCAGCCCGCCGAGCGCGAACTTGAAGGTGCCCGCAAGGCCCATCACGAACGCGACGACCAGTTCGGTCGCGCTCGCCACCAGGCTCGAGGCACCCAATACGTACATCATGCCCGGGACCCCGACGAAGCCGCCCACGGCAATGGTCGAGGCGAGCAGACCGGTGGCGAAGCCGACCGGCAGCACGAACAGGACCGAAACGCGGACTTTCGCCACCGGGAACGCGATCATCGTTCCCGGAATGTCGACGGATTGCACCCATTTCGCGAGCCGCGAAGTCTGTTCCGCGGCGCCGCTGCGATGGATCCGCAACGCGTCGCGCAGCACGAACAGCCCGACCACCGTGAGCACGATCACGAAAGCGAGGCTGACGTAGAGATTGGAGCCGGCCTCGCCGTAGGTCCTGCGGATGTCCTGCTGCAGGCCTGCGCCCCACCACATGCCGAGCGACGCGGTCGCCGCCATCCAGAGTCCGAGCTTGACGTCGACCTGGCCGTACTGGTGACGTTTGTACGCGCCGACCAGAGCTTTCGGAAACTTGTGGCACAGGTTCGACGCGACGGCCACGACGCCGGGCACGCCGAGGCTCATCATGGCGGGCGTCAGCACGAACGCTCCGCCAGAGCCGATGAACCCGCTCACCAGGCCGCCAATGAATCCGACCACGAGCAGGAACGCGACGCTGTGCGGCTCCAGGGCGATGAAGGTTTCAGCGCTCATCGCCTCATTCCTCGATCTCCTCCCGGGCGATTTCCTTGCTTACCGGGCGCGCGACGACCCCGATCGCTTCCCAGAAATACCCGGCAAACGCGCCGTGCACCAGCGAGAAGAGGAACGCCGTGAGCACCGGCAGGGCGGGATACCAGCCGTCGCTGCGCGTGAACGCCGCCATCACCTCTTTCTCGTTCGCAAACAGCAGAAAATAGCAAAGCCCGGAAGCGGCGCCGGTGGCGAGCATGGCGAACCAGGGCTTGGCGGTCATCGGAATCAATGAATCTCCGGCCGAATTCTATCGCCTCGGAAATACCCGGTCCGACGTGCCGGCACAAATATCCCTATACGACCATAGAACGTGCAAATCGCCCGATTGATGGCTGAATCAGATTAAATCGTTGGCGATCCCCCGCGGCGAAGCGCAGAATGCTCGCCTTCCTGCAGCACAACGCCGCTCGTGAACGCCGAGATCAAGACCACCACCTGCTACATGTGTGCCTGCCGTTGCGGCATCCGCGTGCACCTGCGCGACGGCGAGATCCGCTACATCGACGGCAACCCGGAGCATCCGCTCAACAAGGGCGTGATCTGCGCCAAGGGATCGAGCGGCATCATGAAGCAGCTGTCGCCGGCGCGGCTGACGCGTCCGTTGAAGAGAAAAAGGGACAGCGAGCGGGGCGCGGGGGAGTTCGAGGCGATTTCGTGGGATGAAGCCTTCGACCTCCTGGAGAAAAGACTTGCCGGCATAAGAAAGACCGACCCCAAGCGCTTTGCGCTGTTCACCGGGCGCGACCAGATGCAGGCGCTCACGGGCCTGTTCGCGCGCCAGTTCGGTACGCCGAACTACGCCGCGCACGGCGGCTTCTGCTCGGTGAACATGGCCGCCGGCATGATCTACACCATCGGCGGCTCGTTCTGGGAGTTCGGCGGCCCGGATCTGGAGCGCGCGAAGCTGTTCGTCATGCTCGGCACCGCCGAGGACCATCACTCCAATCCGCTCAAGATCGCGATCGCGAAGTTCAAGCGCCGCGGCGGCCGCTTCATCTCGGTGAACCCGGTGCGCACGGGATACTCGGCGATCGCCGATGAATGGGTGCCGATCCGGCCCGGCACCGACGACGCGCTGCTGCTGGCGCTCACGCACGAATTGATCGCGCAGGGGCTCTACGACCGGCCGTTCGTCGCGCGCTACACCAACGGCGGCCATCTGGTCGTCGCCGACCCCTCGTCGCCGCGCCACGGGCTGCTCGCCGTGGACGAGGGCGGCGATCCGGGCAATCCGCTCTATCCGCAGAACCAGCTGTGGTGGGACCGGCATTCGAACGGACCGGTGGTCAGCCATACGCCGGACACCGATCCCTATCTGTTCGGCAGCTTCACACTGCCCGACGGCACCCGGGTGCAGCCGGCGTTCCAGCTGCTCGCCGACCGGGTCCAGCCGCACACCGCGGAGTGGGCCGAAGGCATCACCGGCATCCCGGCGGCGACCATCCGGCGCCTCGCGCACGAGATGGGCGTGACCGCGCGCGACGAGACGATCGAGCTGCCGATCGCCTGGACCGATTGCTGGGGCAAGGAGCACCAGACGGTGACCGGCAATCCGGTCGCTTTCCACGCAATGCGCGGGCTCGCGGCGCACTCGAACGGCTTTCACACGGTGCGCACGCTCGCGATCCTCATGAGCCTGCTCGGCACCATCGACCGGCCGGGCGGCTTCCGGCACAAGGCGCCGTTTCCGCGCGCCATCCCGCCGTCGGCGAAGACGCCCACCGGGCCCGAAGGCGTGAAGCCCGATACGCCGCTCGCGGGCCTCGCGCTCGGCTGGCCCGGCTCGCCGGAAGACCTGTTCGTCGACGCCGAAGGCCGGCCGGTGCGCATCGACAAGGGCTTCTCCTGGGAATACCCGCTGTCGGTGCACGGGCTGATGCACAACGTGATCACCAACGCGTGGCGCGGCGATCCGTACCGGCTCGACACGCTGATGATCTTCATGGCCAACATGGCCTGGAACTCGACCATGAACACCGTCGAGGTGCGGCGCATGCTGAACGACCGCGGCGCGGACGGCGAATACAAGATCCCGTTCCTCGTGGTCTGCGACGCGTTTCAGTCCGAGATGACCGCCTTCGCCGACCTGGTGCTGCCCGACACGACCTACCTCGAGCGCCACGACGTGATGTCGATGCTCGACCGGCCGATTTCGGAGTTCGACGGCCCGATGGATTCGGTGCGGGTGCCGGTGGTCCCGCCCAAGGGCGAATGCAAGCCGTTCCAGGAAGTCCTGATCGAGCTGGCGGGCAGGCTGGGGCTGCCGGCGTTTACCAACAAGGATGGTTCGAAGAAATACAGGGATTATCCCGACTTCATCGTGCGCCACGAGACCGAGCCCGGCTCGGGCATCGGCTTTCTGGCCGGCTGGCGCGGCGCCGACGGCGGCAAGTCGATGCGCGGCGAGCCCAACCCCAACCAGTGGGAGATGTACAAGCGCAACAACTGCGTGTTCCATCTTCCCCTGCCACCGTCGTACCGCTACATGCGCAACTGGAACCGCGGCTACATGCAATGGGCGCAGCGCGCGCGCATCCGGCGCTGGGGCGAGCCGGTGCTGATCCATCTGTATTCGGAGGTGCTGCAGCGCTTCCGGCTCGCGGCGCAGGGCAAATGGCCGGGCCGCCGTCCGCCGCCGCACCTGGCCGGCCGCGTCGAGACCCACTTCGATCCGCTGCCCTTCTACAGCCCGCCGCTCGAAGTGCGCGCGACCGACCTGGAGAAGTACCCGCTCGCCGCGATCACGCAGCGGCCGATGGCGATGTACCACTCCTGGGATTCGCAGAACGCCTGGCTGCGGCAGATCCACGCGCACAACTACCTGTTCGTCAATCCGCGCACCGCGCGCGCCAGCGGCATCGCGGACGGCGCCTGGCTCTGGGTCGAGTCGCCATGGGGCCGCGTGCGCTGCATGGGCCGCTATAGCGAGGCGGTCGAGCCGGGCACCGTGTGGACCTGGAACGCCATCGGCAAGTCGCCCGGCGCCTGGGCGCTCGCCCCGGATGCGAACGAGTTCACGCGCGGCTTCATCCTCAACCACCTGATCACCGACGAGCTGCCCGGCGTCGGCTCCAACTCCGATCCGGTCACCGGCCAGGCCGGCTGGTACGACGTCCGCGTCCGGATCCTGCCCGCATGACGAAGCAGCTCGCCCTCGTGATCGATCTCAACGTCTGCGTGGGCTGCCATGCCTGCGTGACCAGCTGCAAGGAATGGAACACGCAGGGCGCCGCGGGGCCGCTTTCCGACCAGAACCCCTACGGCGCCGACCCGACCGGCACGTTCTTCAACCGCGTGCAGACCTTCGAGGTCGGCGAATACCCGAAGACCGAGACCGTGCACTTTCCGAAATCCTGCCTGCACTGCGAGGACCCGCCGTGCGTGCCGGTCTGCCCGACGGGCGCGAGCTACAAGCGCGCCGAGGACGGCATCGTGCTGGTGGACTACGACAAGTGCATCGGCTGCAAGTACTGCTCCTGGGCCTGCCCGTACGGCGCGCGCGAGATCGACGAGCACCAGAAGGTGATGAAGAAATGCACCCTCTGCGTCGACCGCATCTACGATGCGAAGCTGCCCGAGGCCGAGAGAAAGCCCGCCTGCGTGCTCGCCTGCCCGACGAGCGCGCGCCTGTTCGGCGATATCCACGACCCGGACGCGGAAGTGTCGCGCGCGATCCGCGACCAGGGCGGCTATGCGCTGATGCCGGAGTGGGGCACGCAGCCGGCGAACCACTACCTGCCGCGGCGCAAGAGCTCGGCCGAGATCCACCCGGACGAGCTGGTCCGCCAGGACAATCCGCTCAAGGTCGACGGCCTGCTGCCGCGCCCGGCGACCGGCGAGCCGGCGCTCGACGACGTGACGAGCTGGTAGGCCGTGCGGCCCGCCTGGTCGGTGATCCTGCTCACCACCCTGCTCGGCGCCGGGCAGGGGCTGTTCCTCGCCGTGTTTGCGGCTGACGTCGCATTCCATCTCGAGAAAGATTTCATCGTCATCTGCGCCGCCGTAGTGCTGCTGCTGCTCGCCTCGGGCCTGGCGGCCTCGTTCTTTCACCTCGGCCGTCCGGAGCGCGCCTGGCGCAGCGCGGCGATGTGGCGCACCTCCTGGCTCTCGCGCGAGGTGATCGCGCTGCCGCTGTTCATGGCCGCGGTGGTTCTTTACGGATATGCACATCTTGATTCCTTTGACAGGAATACTTCCCTCACGATCGGTTCGGCGGCTGCGACACTGTGCATCGTGCTTTTCGTCTGTACCGCGATGATCTACGCCTGCCTCAAGTTCCTGCAGGAATGGCACAGCCCCCTGACGGTGGCGAATTTCATCCTGCTGGGGCTCGCATCGGGCCTCACCGCCGCCGCGGCGCTCGCCGCATGGCTGCAGCCGGGGCTGGCGCGTGCCTACACGGCAGCGGCGCTGATCGCGGGCGCGCTCGGCTACGTGTCGCGCCTGGCCGCGCTCGCGCGCAACGAGCGGCTCAGGCCGCGCTCGACGCTCGCCACCGCGATCGGCGTGAAGCATCCCCGCATCACGCAGATCGCACAGGGCGCGATGGGCGGCTCGTTCAACACGCGCGAGTTCTTCCACGGCCGGCCGCGCGAGGTGGTGCGCGCGGCGCGCTGGGCCTTTCTCGCGCTGGTTTTTCCGCTCCCCGCCCTGCTTTTGCTATTGACCGATTCTCCAGCAGGCCTGCTGGCGGCGTTCCTCGCGCAGTACGCGGGGCTGCTCGTCGAGCGCTGGTACTTCTTCGCCGAAGCGAAGCATCCGCAGAACCTCTACTACCAGGCGATCGCCTGAGTCAGCGCGCGCGCAGATGCGTGCGCAGGAACTCCGCCGAGCGCCGCATGGCATCCTGCGCGGCGAGGTCGTCGGCGAAGCTGCGCACTTCGGGCGGCCGGAAGTCGAAGCCGCGGCCGACGCCGGGGTAGACGATCACGCGCGCATCGCGCTTCTTCTTCTGCAGCGCCTCGATGCCGGCGAGAATCGGGCGCACGCGCTGGTACTGCTCGTGCTCGCCGAGGAACACCAGCACCGGCAGCTGCAGGTCCTCGACCTCGGGCGCGTACTGGTAGACCTGCATCGGCTCGGGCGCTTCGGGATGCTGCCAGTGCGGGTAGTAGGAGACGTAGCACGCGGTCTTCTCCTGGCGCTGCTTGCTCACCAGCGCCTTGAGCGCGTAATAGCCGCCGCGGGTGTGCGAAACGACGCAGGTCTTCGCCTGCCCGCGTGCCTCGGGGAGCGCGAGCGCGAAGTCGATCGCCCGCGCGGCGTCGTCCTCGAGCGCGGCATCGTGCCCGATCGGAAAGGCCTCGATGAAGCGCCCGCTGTACAGGTCGGGGACCACGACCGTGAAGCCGCGCGCCGCGAGGCGCAGCGGCACCAGGCGCGTGAGCGGGTCGATCCCGCGCCGGCCGTGCAGGAAAACCACCACGGGAAAGGTCCCTGCGCCGCGCGGCGCGTGGATTTCCACCGGGACTTCGACCTCGCCGCTGCGGTAGGCCGCCGCGCGCGCGCCGAGTTCGTGGTTGGCCGGCGCCGGCATCGCGCCGCGCTCCCACCAGGCGCCGTCCCACCACCACTTGTCCTTGTCCTGCGGGAACTGTATCGCCCCCCACGGCGCCTGCGCCGCTGCCGGCAGGGCGAAGGCCGCCAGGCACAGGGCGACTGCGCCGCGTTTGATCCCGGTCATGACGGCGCGCCCGGCAGGCGCTAGGCTGCGTCGCATATCTGGCAAGCAGAGGAGGGGCACATGGCGGATCCGCATCCCATCGTATCGTACTCAAAGCGCGCGAAATTCGAAGACGTGCGTGACGAGCTCGAGCTCGCGATCGAAGGCAAGGGGCTGGTGATCGACTACCAGTCGTACGTCAACCGCATGCTCGAGCGCACCGGCAAGGACGTCGGCTCGGCGCGCAAGCTCTACGTCGACGCACGGGCCTTCGTGTTCTGCAGCGCGGCGCTGTCGCGCAAGACCATGGAGGCGGACGCGGCGAACGTGGCGCTGTGCCCGTACAGCATGATGGTCTACGAGACCGCAGCGGAACCCGGCAAGGTCACCGTGTCCTATCGCCGCGCCTGGCGGCCCGACGGCTCCGCGGCATCGAAAGCGGCGCTGGCGGAGGTCGACAAGCTGCTCGACGGCATCGCGCGCGCGGCGCTCGGCATGCGCTGAGCTGCGCTACGGACGTATGTAGGCCCAGCCCTCGCGCTGGCGCTTCATGAGGTGCACCACGCCCGCGTCAACGTAGTGCAGGCCGGCGTACATGTCGTCCTTGGTGACCTTGGTATTGCGCATCGTGTTCTCGCAAGCCATGAGCCCGATATTGTTGTCGATCGCCTGCGCGAGGCGGTCGGCGACTTTCGAGTCGGCCTTGAACATGCCAAGCCCCGGGCCGTAGGCGACGATCTCAATATCCACGTTGGCCTTGCCGAGGTCGTCCTGGACGTTGCGCGCGTTGTTGAGCGCAAGGTTCCATTTCGCCGGATCGGCGTCGCTCACCTGCAGCACGACCTTGTAGCGCTTGGCCTCTTGCGTCTTTTTCGCCGATTGCTTGGCCGCGGATTGAGCCTCTGCCGCCGCAGGCACGAAGGCGACGGCAGTAGCGAGAACCGCGGCGCCAAGCAACTGTTGGACAGTCCTCGGTCTCATTGTCGCTCCGGGCAGCTCGCGGTGCTCGAAGGCACCTTGCCCACCAGCAGCAGGAATTTCTCGAAGGGCTCCATGTTGTCCATCGCCTCGAAGGTCGGGCCGTCGAACTGCAGGCGCCCGAACATCATGGCGCGCATCGGGCCGTACTCGCCGCGCCCCATCTCCTGCCAGCGCGGGGTTTCGGCGTGCATCACATAGTGGCCGTCAGATCCAGCTTGGCGGTTTCGATCTTGCCGCCGTAGGCGCAGCGCGCCTTGCCGCCTTGTTCGGCGACACGCAACTCGACGCGCGGGCTGTCCTTGCAGTCGGTGCGGTAGACCTGCATGACTTTGAAGCCGCGCTTGGCGGTGTTCTTCATCCAGCCGGACTCGACCAGTTTGTCCGTCAGCACCGGCTCCGCGTTCCACGCGTCGCAGGCCGACTTCGCCCATGCGGCCGACATCATCTCGGTCTGAGCCTGCGCCGCGCCCGCCGCCGAGACCAGCGCGCCGAGGCTGGCGATCACGGACAGTCTTCTCAAAACTCCAGCGTTCATGCTTACCCCCCTCGCCAAGTAAGAAAAAGGGTCGAACTCGTTCGGCCCTACCGCAAATACGGAAAACAGCTACGCGCTCGTCACATCTTCCAGCCGAAGGCGACGCCGAGCGAATTCTGCTGCATCTTCAGGTTGGCGTTGCCGCCGCCCATGCCAGGCGGAAATCCGGGCGGAATCGAGCTCGTGCCGTTCACGGTCTTGCTGAACGCGTGCACGTAGCCGAGCGACAGTTCCTTGTTGGTATCGAAAGTCCAGGTGGCGCCGATGGTCAGGTGGTCTTCGACCACGCCCGGCGCCAGGATGTTGAACAGCGTCTGGGTCGACGGAATCGGCTGGCGCAGCGTCGCGTAACCGCCGCGCAGCGTCAGGTCCTTGGACCATTCGTAGCTCACGCCCAGCTTGTAGACCGTCGTATCGCGCCAGCCGAAACCAGGGCCGTTCGATGCGCCGAGCATGCAGGTGCCGGCGAAGAAACAGTCAACCGGTCTGCCGACGGACGGGACGCCGGCGTAATTGATCTGCTGGATGTCGCCTGCGATGGTGAGCTTCGGCGTCGCCTTGACCGCGATACCCAGGCCGTAGGTCTCCGGGATATCGAAGCCACCGCCTTCGGCGAACAAGCCCTTGTACTTGTCGAAATTTTCCATGTTCATCTTGGTCTGGTAGGTCACGCCCAGCGTCACGGCATCGGTGATCTTGCCGGTCCAGCCGAGCTTCAGACCCCAGCCGGTCGACGTGTCGTCGCCGCGGCCCGTGACGTTGCCCGGCGAAACCGAGCCCGCCGCGAACGGGTTCAGGCCGTCTGCCGAGAAGACCTGGTAGGCGTAGAGCAGCGACACGCCGAACGAATGGTTCGGCACCGGCTTGTAGGCCAGCGTCGGCGCGATGAATATCTGGGTCAGATCCACGCCCGCGGGACTGCTGCCGCCGAAGCCGGTGAAGGGCGACGTTTTGTAGGTGGTGTTCATGCCGCCGTTGCCATAGACGGCCAGGCCGACCGCGAGGTTCTGGCCGAAAGAACGGCTGATGCCGAACTCGGGAATCAGGAAGCCTTTGCGGCCGTTGCCGTCGTAATTGCCGTTCACGCCCGGGAAGGCGTTGCCGGTGATCTGGCTCTCGCGGTCGGGCTGGAACCACAGCAGTCCCACGTCGGCACGGCTGCCGATGAAGCCCAGGCCGGCGGGATTGGTCGCCGGTGCGAGCGCGTCCTGCGGCAGCGCGATGCCGACGCCGCCCATGCCCTGCGCCTTGAGGCCGTAACCGTGCTGGAAATAGCCGGTCGTGGCGAATGCCGCCGCTGGCGCCAGTGCCGCTACCGTTGCTGCGGCGAGAATTTTCCTTTTCATAGTCCCCCCTTGAATCAAACTAGATAAACAGGCTCACATCCGCGTCGCGCGCCATCGGCAGGAAGTGCGCCGCGCCGCAGTATTCCTTCACTTCCGGAATGAAATCGTCGGGCTTGAACCCGAACAGATCCACGGTCATCTGGCAGCCGATCAGATTCACGCCGCCCTCGATGCACGCCGCGCGCAGTTCCTCGACCCCGGCCACGCCCTTGTTGTGGATCGTCTGCTTCATGAGCGAGGTCGCCATGGTCTCGAATCCCGGCACCACCGACTGCACCGCGTTTGGGATGTTCCAGTTGATGCTCTTGAACCAGTCCGGGCCGAAGGGCATTTTCATCGGCATGCCGGGGTTGCCGAGCGGACTCACCTTGAGGTCGCTGATGTCCTTGCGTAGCAGCCCCAGCCCGTAGAAGGTGAAGAACATGGAGACGTTCCAGCCCAGCGCCGCGGCGGTGCTGGCGAGGATGAACGGCGGATAGGCCCAATCCAGCGTGCCCTTGGTCGAGATGATGGTGAGCGAGGGCGTTTGCCGCGCGCGCAGCTCGGCGAGCTTCGCCGGCAGCAGCGCGTCCAGTCGTTCGTTGATCAGGCGGTCCAGGTCGGATGCATCGGCCATTTTTGGCTCCTCAGGTGGAGAACGCTAATACCCGGCAGGAGTATGCGCCAACAATTTCCTCTAATGGAGACCTGTGAAAACTCTTATGCGGCGCTGCACCATGCTGGCATCTCGCCATCGAATACCCTCCGGTGTATATTGCGCTGCCATGACCGAACCGACCATGCACGATGCGGCAGCGAAGAAGGCGATGGACGCGCGCCTGGCGCGCATCGAAGGCCAGGTGCGCGCAGTACGGCGCATGATTGCGTCGGACGAGCCCTGCGAGGACATCGCGCAGCAGCTCGCCGCGGCGCGCAAGGCGCTCGACCGGGCGTTCTACGAGATGGTCTCGTGCATGATCCGGCAGGAGCCGCCGTCGGGAACCGATGGGCGCAGCGAGCGGGCGGGCAGGGTTGCCGAGCTGCTGGCGCGCTTCGGATGATGAACGTTACTTACAGGGAAGCTGGGACACACCTATGAACTTCGACAAGGAACTCGACGCCCGCGGGCTCAACTGCCCGCTGCCGATCCTGAAGGCGAAAAAATCGCTGAACGACATGCAGTCCGGCCAGGTGCTGAAGGTCGTCTCCACCGACCCCGGATCGGTCAAGGACTTCCAGGCGTTCGCCAAGCAGACCGGCAACGAACTGCTGTCGCAGGCCGACGCCGGCAAGGAATACACGTTCTTCCTGAAGCGCAAGTAGCTCAGGCGACGCTGCCGAAGCCCCGGTCGATCGCGCCCGCGGGCGCCTTGAGCCCCGCGATCCGGCAGCCCTGGGCCACCGGTCCGCCGGGAAAGAGCTGGTAGAGATGCCGGATGCCGCCGTGGCGATGAAATTTCTCATCCAACGCATCGTGCAATTCGCGCAGGTTGACGGCCGTCGCCTCGTGCCGGGCGTAGTACTCGTGCAGGGCGCGCAGCGCCTCCCAATGCTCTTCGCCGATCGCCAGGCCTTCCGCGCGCGCGGTTTCGATCGCAAGCGCGGCCGTCCACCCCGCCGGTGCGTGAGGAAATCGGGGTTCCCTGTCGCCGCCGCCGCTGCCGACGATTTCATCCATCAGGCTCATGATTCAGCGCTTTCGAATCTGGAACTGGTACTCGCCGGGCGCCCGCTCGCGCGCATCCGCCAGCTCCATGCCCGTGGCCTTGACCCAGCTGCGAAGGTCCGCCCGGATGCCCGGGCAGTCGCTGACCAGCTGCAGCACTTCGCCCTTGCGCATGCCGTTGAGCAGCTTCTTCGCCTCCACGATCGGGCCGGGACAGGTAGAGCCGCGCATGTCGAGCACGGCATTGGGCGCGATCTTGCGGCGCTTGCCCTTGCGGATGTAGTACCCGGTTCCGCCGCGCGGAAACTTCTGCGTCTTCACGATCTCGACGTCCGCGTACTTGGGCCAGGAATAGAGGTCGTCCTTGGTCGCGGGGCAATCGGAGACCAGCAGCATCATCTCGCCCGCGAACAGCTCCTCGAGCACCCGCTTCGCGCCCAGCATCGGCCCCGGACAAGCCGTCCCCCTCAGATCCAGCGTGACTTGCGGCTTCAGTCGCTTCGCTTTGGCCATCGCATTGCGTGGGAGACCGGGTGCTCGAACCAGTATATACCCCCGAAATGATGCCGGGCGACCTGCCGCGGCTGATCGGCGCGGTGCAGCGCAACTGCGACATTTCCGACGCCCGCTACGCGGGCGACTACGGCATGTGCACTTTCCTGCTGAAGATGCGCGAGTACTACCGCTGGGAGAACGAGCTGCCGTTCGCGCGCGCGCTGCCCAGGGACGAACTGGGCGACTGGCTGAAGACGCGCGAGCAGGCCTGGGACCGCATCGAGGCCGAGGCATTCGCGCCGCTGCCGCTGGCCCGCGGCGAGCTCGATCCGTTCGACGCCGAGACCGCCAACCGCGCGCTGCTGCCGCAGGGCTGCGTCTACGGCGCGGGCTACGGGCGCTTCCAGAAGCCGGTGTTTTTCCTCGGCCGGCTGCTGCGCGTGGAGCGCCGGGCCGGCTGCACGATCCTGATTTCTTCCTGCGAGTACGCGCGCGAACTCTCGGCGCCGCCCGCGATGCTGCAGGGCCGGACCGTGTTCGTGCGCCAGGAATCGGTGCGCCGCTTCCTCTGGGAGAAGATCGAGGAATGGCAGTGGCGCAAGCAGGGCAGCGCCATGGCGCGCACGCTGGCGAGCTACGACTTCATCGCCGACCCCGAGCGCGCGCTCGCGCGCATGGCCGACAACGAGCTGGAGACCATGATCCTGCACGAGCTCGGCGAGGCGATGGCGGGCGAGCTGCTCGGCGAGGCCTGGGGCGAGATGGCGCTCACGGTCGCGCGCACGGGCAGCGAGCCGGTCGCGCGCGCGGTGCGCGACCTGCTCGCCGACTGCCTGTCGACGCTGCCCGGATTGCTCGAGCGCGCCAACCTGCCGGCGCTGCATTTCTATTTCGCCACCTTCGATGCGCCGCGCCGCCAGCTGTATCCGCAGGCGCTCGAGGCCTACGAGCACTTCCTGAGCCGCGGCGCGCTGGACCGGCTGTGGCAGGTGGTGCGCGACGGCAAGGAGCGCTGGCTGGCGTGCGCGCGCGCGCTGCTCGCGCTCAACCCGGCCGCGCGGCCGGCGGCGCTGCAAGCCCTTCTGCCATCGTCTGCTCGATGAGCTTCGCGACGAAGCGCAGCATTTCCGGCACCTCGATGTCGATGATCTGCTCGACCACCCATTTGTTGTCGCCGCCCGCCATGGCCTCGGCCACCTTGCCGGCGAAGAACTGCAGGCAGGGGTAGCCGGGGGATGCGCCCGCGTACTCGAAGCCGGCGTACTCCTCGAAGCGCGCGTTGAGCAGGTCGATGAAGGGCTGCCGGTATTCGCCGGGCCCGAACAGGTCGCGTTGATTGTTCTCCATCGTCGCCGCCAGGTGGCGCGCCGCCTCGCCGATCAGCGCGGCGCGGTCGGCATCGGCCAGCTTGCCGTGCACCGCGCGGTCCGCCAGTTGCACCACGAAGGCGATGAACTCGCTGATCACCGCGGTCGTCATGCGGTCCGAGCCGAAGCGGAAGCCTTCCTTCTCCATGTGCTTGAAGATCTCGAGCGAGACGCGCCAGAGGTTCGCGCCGATCACGCCGGCGTAATCCGCGAGCGAGCGCGCACCCTTCTTGCGCCAGCGGGTCTTGACGAGCGCCACCGAGGGGCGGCTGCTGATGATGGCCATGGTTGCCGGTCGAAACGCCTGATTCAAGGATAATAATCGCGCGGGAGGAACATGTCAGGACCGGATATGGAGTTGGCGAGCGGCATCGCCGCCTTCGAGGCGAAGGAATTCGCGCGCGCCATGCAGCTGCTGCAGCCGCTGGCCGAGCGCGGCGATGCGCAGGCGCAATACCGCGTCGCGATCATGGCGCAGGTGGGGCTGGGCATGGTGAAGAACTGCGCGATCGCGGTCCGGTGGATGCGCGCGGCCGCCGAGCAGGGCTATGCGCTCGCGCAGCACGGCCTCGGCTTCATGTACTTCCAGGGCGAGTGCACCAGGTCCGACCCGGCCGAGGCGGTGCGCTGGTTCCAGAAGGCCGCCGCGCAGGGCCTGGCGGGCTCGCAGTCGATGCTCGCGACGATGTACGAGAAAGGCCTCGGGGTCGGCGCGGACTCCGCCGAGGCCGCGCGCTGGCGCGCGCTCGCCGAGCGCGCTGCGTCCTGATCCTCGGCTCGAACCCGCCATGCAATTCAGGGTCGTCGTCGGCGAGCAGGTCTACGCCATCGAGGTGCCGGACGAGCTGCTGCGCGATTCGGCCGAGTTCCACGCCAGGCTCGACAGCGACATGGACCGCGGCTGGCAGATGAGCCGCGAGTTCGTCGCCTGCCCGGACCGGCTGCAGCGCTGCCAGATCGTCGCCGACCGCCTGCTCTCCAGCCTCACCACCGGCAACGAGGCCACCGCCATGCTGATGGCCGGCTACATCGCGCTGCGCATGCCCGGCGCGGTCGGCGTGGACATCGACGCCGGCGGCGAGATGCAGAACACCGAGCTGCTGTACGCCTGAACGATGTCGCTCGCGGACGTGCGCCTGCGCGAGCTCAAGCCGCTCAGCTTCATCTACGAGAAGGAGCGCGCGCTGCCGGCCGACGTCTGCGCCGAGGCGATCCGGCGCTTCGAGGTCTGCACCGACCAGCAGGCGCCCGGGCGCATCGGCCAGGCGGGCGAGATCGCGCCGCAGGTCAAGCGCTCCACCGACCTGCGCATCAGCGGGCGCGAGGACTGGCGCGACATCGACCGGATCCTCGCGCAGCAGCTGGTGTCGACGTTCAACGCCTTCGCGCTGGAATTCCCCTTCTTCGCCGCCAACAAGTTCAAGGACATCGGCTACAACCTGCAGCGCACGCTGCCCGGGGAGTTCTACCACTGGCACGTCGACGGCGGGCCCGGCGAGTTCAGCGCGCGGCAGATGGTCGCCATCTGGTACCTGAACGACGTGCCGGGGCCGGGCGGGGAGACCGAGTTCCCGCTTCAGCAGGTGCTGATCCGGCCGGCGCAGGGCAAGCTGGTGCTGTTCCCGCCGTTCTGGACGCACGTGCACCGCGGCGTCACGCTGCAGGCCGGGGTCAAGTACATTGCCACCACCTGGATCTGCTTCGCGTGAGGCATGCAGTTCGACGTCAACGGCAAGTCGATCGAGACCGACGCGCAGGGTTTCCTGCTCGATCCCGGCGAGTGGAGCGAGGAGTTCGCGCTCGCGCTGGCGGCACACGATGGCTTCGAGCTCTACGTGGACCACTGGGAGCTGATCTGGTACTTCCGCGACTACTTCGAGGAGACGCAGACCGTGCCGACCATGCGGCGCATGGTCCTGGATCTCGGCCAGCGCGAGGGCGCGCGCTTTCGCGACCGCAAGGCCTACGAGAAGCACATCTACAGCCTGTTTCCCACCGACCCGGTGCGCAGCATCAGCAGGCTGGCGGGCCTGCCGATGCCGCAGGCCGATACCTGAGCGCGCATGCTGCTCATCGCTGACGGCGTCCTCAAACCCGACGAGCTGGCGCTCGCGCGCTCCTGGCTCGCGGATGCGCCGTTCGTGGACGGCAAGCTCTCGGCTGGCGCGGCGGCGCGGCGCGTGAAGGCGAACGAGGAGCTCGAGCGCGGCGCGGCGGACATCGAGCGGCTCGACCGCCTGGTGATGGGCGCGCTCGCGCGGCATCCGGACTATCGCAACGGCGCGCTGCCGCTGCACGCGGCGAGCCCGCTGTACGCGCGCTACCGGCCCGGCATGACCTACGGCGAGCACCTAGACGACCCGATCATGGGCGCCGAAGGCGTGCTGTACCGGTCGGATGTCGCGGTGACGGTATTCCTGAGCGCGCCGCAAGAGTACGATGGCGGCGAGCTGGTCATCCGCACGGCGGCGGGCGAGCAAACGGTGAAAGGCGAGGCGGGCGACGCGGTGCTGTACCCGGCGTCCACCATTCACCATGTCAGCCCGGTCACCCGGGGCGAGCGGCTGGTGGCGGTGACCTGGGTGCAGAGCCTGGTGCGCGACGCGGCGCGCCGCGAGCTGCTCTACGGGCTCAACCGCGCGCGCGAGAAGCTGCTGCAGAGCGCTCCCGGGGCCGAGGAGACCGCGCAGGTGAATGCCGCCTACCTGAACCTGATCCGCATGTGGTCCGACATCTGAGGCGCGCGATGAGCGAAACGCAGCAATCCACCGAAGAACGCATCCTGCAGGCGGTGAAAATGACGCTTGCCGGCGTGATCAAGGACACCGCCACGCCGCACGGCATGCGCCACCCGCTGTCGGACGCGACGATCCGCGACCTACGCGAGTGCCTGTCGCTCATCAGCGCGCGCGAGCGCGAGCTCGCCGAGACCGAGGGACGCACGCATGCGGCACGGCCGCGCTACGCGGACGAGCCGAGCAAGGAGTCGGTGGTGCGGCTGCATCCGCGCAAGCCGCCGGAAGGCAAGGAATAGCAGTGGCGAGCGTCGAAGGCAGCTGCAGCGCGCTCGAACCTTACGCCCTGCGCGTGCTCGGCGACAGCATGGAGCCCGAGTTCGCCGACGGCTGCGTGATCATCGTCGACCCGGGGTATGCGCCGAAGGACGGGGGTTACGTGGTGGTGGAATACGCGGGGGATGTGTTCTTCCGCCAGCTCGTCTTCGACGGCGAGCGCAGGTTCCTCAAGCCGCTCAACCCGAAGTACGGCGGCTTCGAGCTGACGCCGCCGTACACGATACGCGGGGGGGTGGTGCAGCAGGTGGGGAGGCGGCGGGCGGAGCGGAAGCACTACGAATAACGCTTGCATGTTGCGAACGCCATCACCGTGAGTGTCGGCTTTCGGCGGCGGGCTCAACCGATCGACGCAACACCTTCCAATCTTGCCAGATGAGGAGGTGTGGGTATAGAGCAGGTTTCACGAATCTGGTTCACGCCGAGATTACATGTCCATGCCCCCCATGCCACCCATGCCCCCCATCCCGCCCATACTGGACGGGCCGCCGCCGGACTTCTCCTCAACCAGCTCCGCCACCATCGCGTCAGTGGTGAGCATAAGGCCGGCAACCGAGGCCGCGTTCTGCAGCGCCGTGCGCGCGACCTTGGTCGGATCGATCACGCCCATCTCGACCAGGTCGCCGTACTCGTCGGTCTGCGCGTTGTAGCCGTAGTTAACGCCCTTGCCTTCGGCCACCTTGTTGAGCACAACGGAGGGTTCGGCCCCCGAGTTCGCGACGATCTGGCGCATCGGCTCTTCCAGGGCGCGGATCACGATCTTGATGCCGGCTTCCTGGTCGTGGTTGGCAGCCTTCAACTTGCCTTCGAGCGCCCTGCGCGCCCGCAGGAACGCCACGCCGCCGCCCGGGACCACGCCTTCCTCAACCGCCGCGCGGGTCGCGTGCAACGCGTCCTCGACGCGGGCCTTTTTCTCTTTCATCTCGACTTCGGTCGCCGCGCCGACCTTGATCAGCGCCACGCCGCCGGCGAGCTTCGCCACGCGTTCCTGGAGCTTCTCTTTGTCATAGTCGCTGGTCGCTTCCTCAATCTGCACGCGGATCATCTTGACGCGGCCCTCGATGTCCTTCTTGTTGCCGGCGCCGTCGATGATCGTGGAGTTCTCCTTGCCCGACTCGACTTTCTTGGCCTTACCCAGATCCTTGAGGGTCACGTTCTCGAGTTTCAGGCCTAATTCCTCGCTGATCACCGTGCCGCCGGTGAGCACCGCTATGTCATCCAGCATCGCCTTACGGCGATCGCCGAAGCCCGGCGCCTTCACGGCACATGTCTTCAAGGTCTGGCGAAGGTTATTTACGACGAGCGTCGCGAGCGCCTCGCCTTCGATTTCCTCGGCGATGATCAGCAGCGGCTTGCCGGACTTGGCTACCTGCTCAAGGAGTGGCAGCACCTCGCGGATCGAGCTGATTTTCTTGTCGTGCAACAGGATGTACGGGTCGTCGAGCACCGCGATCTGCTTTTCCGCGTTGTTGATGAAGTAGGGCGAGAGGTAGCCGCGATCGAACTGCATGCCCTCGACTAGTTCCAGTTCGTTGTCGAGCGACTTGCCATCTTCGACCGTGATCACGCCTTCCTTGCCGACCTTGTCCATCGCATCGGCAATGATCTTGCCAATGCTGGTGTCGAGATTTGCCGAGATGGAGCCGACCTGAGCGATTTCTTTCGACGTGGTGCAGGGCTTGGAGATCTTCTTCAACTCATCGACCACCGCGATCACCGCCTTGTCGATGCCGCGCTTCAAGTCCATCGGGTTCATGCCGGAGGCGACGTACTTCATGCCCTCGCGGACGATGGCTTGCGCAAGCACGGTCGCCGTGGTGGTGCCGTCACCGGCAACTTCTGAGGTCTTGGATGCGACTTCTTTCACCATCTGCGCGCCCATGTTCTCGAATTTGTCCTTGAGCTCGATCTCCTTGGCGACCGAAACGCCGTCCTTGGTGATGGTTGGGGCGCCGTACGAGCGATCAAGCACCACGTTGCGGCCCTTGGGTCCAAGCGTCACCTTGACCGCATCGGCCAGGATATTCATACCGTGGACCATCTTGCTCCGCGCACCCTCGTGGAAACGCACCTCTTTAGCTGCCATTCCGATCTCCTAGTATCACTATCAATTCGGGATGCCCGAATCAGGCACCCTCGACTACGCCCATGATGTCTTCCTCGCGCATCACGAGAAGCTCATCACCTTTTACCCTTACAGTCTGGCCCGAGTATTTGCCGAACAGCACCCGGTCGCCAACCTTGACATCAATCTGGATGAGCTTGCCGTCATCGTTCTTCTTGCCCTTGCCGACAGCCACGATTTCGCCCTGGTCGGGCTTCTCGGCGGCCGTGTCCGGAATCACAATGCCGGAAGCGGTTTTCTTCTCCTCGTTGAGACGCTTCACGATCACGCGATCATGCAATGGACGGATTTTCATATTGAGATGCCTCCTAAGGAGCGCTTAGTTCAATAGAACTGCAAATACTGAACCTCGCCAATCGACCGGGGCCTATTGCCCGCCGATCGAAACATTGAAATTCAATGTTTCTTGCTTGAACGGCGACGAGACGTACGAGAGTTCGAGGCGGATTTCCTTGAGCTTCTTCGCCTTCAAAGCCTCGACCGGAAACTCGGCGTCCACCATTTGGGTAGCGTTCTGGCCAGGATCAAGTCGCTCGGAGGAACCGTACGAGGAAATCTTGATCGTCGGCTCGGTCCGGTTGTCCTCGAGCTTGATCGGAAGCCCTTGCGCGTCGATGTACAGGATCTTGCCTCCAATCAAACGGACGGTTTGGTCCGCAGAAATGTTCTTCAGGTCAAGTTTGCCGGTGAGCTTCGCGGGGGAGTCGATGCGGCCCGAGCCTTCCTCGACACGTTCCATGACCTTCATTTCCGTGACTTCACCGGTCACGATGCCGGCCTTTACCTTCACCGAGTCAGGTGTAACCGCGTATACCTTGTCCTTGACGACCGACGCGATTGCCGAGGGCGCCGGCGAGCAGCCCGCGACACTCATGGCCGCTACCGCTGCGCCCAGAATTGCTACGCTTTTATTCATCCACCACATTGCCATCTCCTTGGTTGTCAAATCCGGACTACTGCCGGCCCAGCACTTGGCCTTCGGGCGACCGAACGGGATCTGACTGCCAGAAGAGGAAAGCGGAAAGAATCCGACTGGTCACTACCTGGAACGTCTGGTATGATACTGACCGGTAACTCTCATGTCAACAGTTAAATCGATATGACCAAAACAGATCCCAAGGACAAGCGACTGGCGCGTGACAAGCCTGTAGCCGTCCGAGGCAGTGCCCGCGACCGTGTTTTCAGGACTGCGTCTGAACTCTTCTATCGCAAGGGCATCCGCGCGGTCGGCGTGGAAACCATCGCAGCCGAGGCGGGCACTACCAAGATGAGCCTGTACAGGAACTTCCCGTCCAAGGACGAGCTGGTCGCCGAGTGGTTGCGCGAACACGACGTTCAGTTCTGGAAAACGTGGGAGGCGATGTCGCGCAAATATTCGGACGATCCCCGCAGGCAGCTGAAGGCAGCCTTCGCTCTACTGGCCAAGCATGTGGCGGACCCTGGAGCTCGCGGCTGCCCGATGGCGAATGCGGCGGTGGAGATCACCGAAAAGGATCACCCCGCAAGAAAAGTGATTGAGACGCACAAGACAAGACTGCGCGCGCGGCTCACCGAGCTATGCGCCCGGATGGGCGTCAGCGATCCAGGCTTGCTGGCCGACCAGTTGTTCCTCCTCATGGAAGGAGCGCAGGTCAGCACCCAAACTATGGGAAGGCGCGGTCCGGCAAGAAATGTTGCCCGCGGCGCCCAAACGCTAATTGAAGCGCATGCCCCCGCATCCTGAGGGCGTGAGCCTGAGAAGAAGTAGAACGATCCATCGGTGTTTCTGCGAGGTACGAAATGAATATCATCATGTGGATACTGGCCGGGGGCATTCTCGGCTGGGTTGGCTATTCGTATTTTGGTTTCAATGAAGGGCGCAGCATGATTGTTTCGTCCGTGATCGGCGCTATCGGCGGGGTCGTCGGCGGAACGATGATTGCCCCGATGTTTACCGCCGCTGCGGCGGTTCCGGGCGATTTCAGCACGTCTGCGCTTTTCTTTGCAGTTGCGGTGGCTGCGGCATTCCTGTTCGCGGGCAACCTGGTTCACGACCGCTGGCGTGTGTAATGGCACTGGTCAAGGCATGGCCTTGAGCGGTCCGTGGGGTTGGCGAGCTGTTCTAGCGGATAGTCCCGAATGACCGCTTTGGGTCGGAAGCCGACATTCAGCTGACCGGTCACTGCATTGCAGCAAGAAAGCGCCGGTCCTTATTGGGAGCGACTTTTTCCATCAAGGGACTTGGCAAGGCTGCGGAGCAATGCAGCACCATCACCCTTCCAAGCGCTGCCGTGCATGCAAGCGAGCACTTTCGGGTGCTCCTTGGCCAGTCTCTCGAGAATCGCTGGCGTGTCAGGCGAATGGGCGTAGTAGTCCATCTGGCCGCGGAACGCCTCACTCGGCCCGAGTATATCGGCCTCGGTAAGCGGCGTTTCTCCCCTTCCACCCTGTGTAAAAAGGTCGCCGCAGAGCAAGGTGCTCGTGTGTAGTTCTATCATCAAGCCGCATTCCCAGCCGTGCGGCATGTGAGGTGTGTCGTGCCAACGTACTTCGTGCCTGCCGAGCTTGAGCGATTCTCCATCTGCCAGCGCCCGGGCAGGCCGATCAGCAATGTCGTCCACCGACACCATGGCAGCGACCCGGCTGCAGACTGGCTCGGAGTTCGGTGCGACCGCGAGAAAATCGTTAAGTGAGCCGCATTCATCGGCCTCGAAGTGTGAGAAGGCAATGTAGCGCAACTTATCCAGAGGCAGAAGCGTCCCAACTGCTTCGCTGACCAGCGGAAACATGCGTCTTGGGCCTGTATGGAACACGAGCGGGTCGTCATCCGCGATCAGGTATTGGTTGAAGCTGAAAGCGCCGGCGCCTGGAATTGCGACCGGCGTATTGATACGGTAAATACCTGCGGCAATCTCGTGAATATTGGTGCCGGAATTCGCGTTTGTAATCATGCGATCCTCCTTTGCTGGTCCCCAGGTTTTGCTTGGTTTAGCGGGCGCGCAGCGCCAAGCGACCCAGGTGGGCAACTAGCCTATCCGCGAATGTCGGCTCTGGGTCGGAAGCGGACATCCATTGAGGTATTGGAACGTCGCCCGGCCCTGCCCGGTCAGTACCCGCCCTTCCTCATGCTCTCGGGCAGCCCGGCGATCTTGCCCGCCTGCTTGGACGGATTTCCCGGGAAGAGGTCGAACAGCGTCTTGTTGTCCACCTTGCGGTTCGGCCACCGGTCCTGCATGGCCTTGAGGATGGCGCGGTTGTTGGGCTGCTCGCCGTTGTGGTTGATGTAGGCGTCGCGCAGGTAGTCGATCACGTCCCAGTGGTCCTGGGTGAGCGCGAGGCCTTCGGCGGCGGCGATCGCCTCGCCGACGTCCTTGTCCCACTCGTCGTGGTTCACGAGGTAGCCGCTCTCGGTGGCCTCGAGGGTCTTGCCGTTCACTTCGTAGGTCATGGTCCTTTCTCCTGAAACCGGGGCAAAATTGGAATGTCGAAGGAATCTCTCACTTACGGAGCAAGCTGATGTTCGAACCGATCAAGCTGCCGTTCGGCGCCAAGATGCTGTTCAACACCGTCAAGCTCAAGCCCGGCGTCAAGTTCGAGGACGTCGAGCTGGCGGTGGGCGAGATGTGCAACGTCGTCAAGGAAACCTACGGCGGCGACAAGGGCGGGTTCATCGCCGGACAGGTGTTCAGGTTCTCCGGCTTCGCGTCCGACGAAGGCTCGCTCAACGCCTCCAAGGGCGCGGACGAGCACTACGTCATCGTCACCTACTGGCGTTCGTTCGAGGAGCACGAGCGCTCGCACGCCGACG
Source organism: Burkholderiales bacterium (assembly GCA_049651845.1). GTDB lineage: Bacteria > Pseudomonadota > Gammaproteobacteria > Burkholderiales > SG8-39 > RBG-16-66-20. The sequence goes on from JBASCW010000091.1 coordinate 22,749, forward strand.
CCACGTTCAGCAACAAGTTCGAGGCGCTGGCGAAGATGTGCTCCGAGACCAAGGAGCTCGGGTACGACATGCTCTGGCAGGGCGAGCCGGAAGGCCAAGGCTAGTCCTCCCAGTCCTGCCGCGCGCGCGCCGCGCCGCGCAGGTCACCCACGTCCTTGTGGGGGATGAACAGGCCGCAGCCGAGCTTGCGCGCCTCGCCAAGCCCGTGGCGCTGCAAGGCGAGCGACTGCGCTGGCGTGGCGACCGTCAGCATCAGGCTGCGCGTGCGGTAGCTGCGCTGCGGCGTGGCGAGCGTCACGTCGCGGCCGCAGAGCATGGTCGAAGCCTCCACGCCGAGCGCGCGCAGCGCCTCGGACGCCGCGGCGAGGAATCCCGCTTCGTCATCCGCGTCCTCGAAGATCACGCTGCGCGAGAAGAGCGAGGCGATGCGCGGCAGCGGCCGGGGCTGCAGCCGGCCTACGCGCATCGGAAAGCCGGCCACGTCCAGGGTCTGCCCGGTGAGTGCCGCCGCATCCTGCAGCCGGCTCTCGGGGAGCCGCAGCACGAGCCTGGTGCGGTGGGAAAGCTGCAGCAGCGCGTCCTCGCCCTCGGGCCGCTGCCAACCGGCGCCCGAGGCCGCGCCGTGCACCGTGTGCAGCCCGGCCTGCGGCTCGTCGGCGAACCAGGGCAGCGCCGCCAGGATTGCCTGCGAAAGCGCGAAGGCATGATCGACCGGCAGGCTGCGGCACTCGATCGCGAACGCGGCGTCCACGACGTCTTCCATCTTGCTCACTGCGCGGGCAGGGCCGCCTGCAGGGCGTCGCGGTCGAACCACCAGTCGTCCTGCACGAGGACGTCGACGACGTTGCGCAGGCGCGGCAGGAACAGGGCCGGGTCGTTCAGCTCCATGTCCTCGATCCACTTGTTGAAGGCCTCCTGCCCGTCCACGCCGCTGTGCCGGCGCGCGACCGTGGCGAGAACCTGGTTGGTGTAGAGCAGCAGGTGCTCGCGCTGCGGGTCCCGCGCGCGCAGGTCCACGAGGTAGTGGGCGGTCACCGCTGCGACCGCGGCGCCGTCGGCATCGGGCGGCGTCTCCTCCACCACGTGCTGCAGCAGCGCGACGCTCAGCTCCGGGTCGACCGGGTAGGTGACCGCGAGCCAGATGCCCATGCCGAGCGCGGCGAGCGACTGCGGCTGCTCGGCGAGGAACAGGATGTCGCAGGCCTGCGCCGCGCCTTCGCGCGCCTGCTCGGCCATGTACAGGTCGAAAGCCTCGCGCGCCGCCGCCCAGGCCTCGGCGCCCTGCTCGAGGCGCACCAGCGCGCGGCCGAGCTGCAGCAGCAGGTCGGCGCGCCGCAGCGGCGCCGCGTCCGGCGAGAGCGCGTCGAGCTCCTCGCGCACGCCGGCCACCAGGCGCTTGAGCTTCCCGGTCTCCTCGGCCGCGTCGGTGCTGTCGTCGGCGGCGCCGACGCCCGGGTCTTCCTTGATGTACTTGAGCGGGATGTACTTCATGCCGGGGCGACGCGATCGGCATAGCGCGCGCGGTAGACCAGCCGACCCGGCGCGGGCGCGGGCAGGTCCTCGAACGCGCTGCGGTCGTGCAGCACGTTGTTGCAGACCAGGCCCTGGCCGCCGGCCAGCCGGAGCTTGAACACATAGGGCGAATCCGCTTCCAGGATCTGCCTGAGGCATTCCACCGCGGCGCGCGTAGTCTCGTCGGGCCGCCATTCGATGCTGCGTGTGCGCGCCGTGTAGCGCATGTGCAGCGCGCCGTCCACGGTGGAGAACACGGGTCCTGTCTGCGCAGTGCGCTGCGCGGCGGGATCCTCCTCGTTGGCCGGAACGGTCATGGCGTCCGGCGCCGAGAGCGCCGCGACGAATCGCGGGTCGGCGTCGCACAGCAGGAGGCAGGCGATCTCGGGGTCGAGCAGGCGGTTCTCGCCGCCCGCTGCGGCGGGCCGGACGCAATGCAGGATGAAAGCGCGGATGCGCTCGTGCGGCGCGTTGTAGTAGCCGTCGGTGTGCCAGAGCAGGCGCCGGTTCGAGTAGGGGATGTAGCCGCGGCCCGATTTCTCTGCCGCCACCTCGAGCGAGCTGATGCCGTCCTCGTCGGCGAGCAGGTTGGCGTGCAGGCGCGCGAGGCCCAGGCGCGCGCCGAGGCGCTGCACGATGTCCTTATCGGCCTCGCCGGCGAGCGGGCTCGCATAGACGGCCATGTTCGCCACGCCGCACAGGCGCCGGATTTCGGCGGCCTCGCTATCGCGCAGGTTGCGCGGATCCCGCACTTCCACGACCAGGTCTTCTGCGCGGCGCGGGTAGCGCGCGAGCTTCTGCTCGCGCCAGCGCGAATAGGTGTCGCTCTCGTCCTGCAGGATGGCGCTCAAGGGGCAGACAACGTACCGCATTTGCCGCAATTTTGGTCATTAGCAAGCTCTATATCCCCAAAGGGGTAGGGTCTCGCGCTGCGACTATCCCCAAAGACCAAGCTGCCCCGCGACCGGGCGTCATTACACTAGCGCGGCTCGATTCGCACCAAAGGAGGGATCGCGATGTCCGACGTCCGCACGCCACCGAAAGATCCGGCACGCCACAGCACGTTCCTGCCCAAGGAGAGGAAGTCCACCAAGGCGTTCCATCCGACGCCGATGCTGGACCAGCTCGAGAGCGGCCCGTGGCCGAGCTTCGTCACCGGGCTGAAGCGCCTGGCGCACGAGAACAACATGATGGTCGACCTGCTCGGCCAGCTCGAGCATTCCTACAAGACGCGCCTCGGATACTGGAAGGGCGGCACGGTCTCGGTGTTCGGCTACGGCGGCGGCATCATCCCGCGCTTCTCCGAGGTCGCCGCGATGTTCCCGGAGTCCAAGGAGTTCCACACGCTGCGCGTGCAGCCGCCGGCGGGCAACCACTACACCACCAAGATGCTGCGGCAGCTGTCGAACTCCTGGAGCAAATGGGGCTCGGGGCTGATCGCCTTCCACGGCCAGACCGGCAACATCATGTTCATCGGTTCGACCACCGAGAACACGCAGCACTTCTTCGACGAGATCAACGAGTACGGCTTCGACCTGGGCGGCGCGGGCCCCTGCGTGCGCACCGCCATGTCCTGCGTCGGTGCGGCGCGCTGCGAGCAGTCCTGCACCAACGAGCACCGGTTGCACCGCACGTTGGTCAACAACTTCATCGACGACATGCACCGGCCGGCGCTGCCCTACAAGTTCAAGTTCAAGGTCTCGGGCTGCCCCAACGACTGCATGAACTCGATCCAGCGCGCCGACTTCGCCGTGATCGGCACCTGGCGCGACGACATGCAGGTCGACCAGAAGGGCGTGAAGGAATACGTCGCGGGCCACGGCCGCAAGTACACGATCGACAACGTCATCGCGCGCTGCCCGACCAAGGCGCTGTCCTTGAACGACGACGACACGCTGGAAGTCGACAACAAGAGCTGCGTGCGCTGCATGCACTGCATCAACGTCATGACCAAGGCGCTCAAGCCCGGCAAGGACCGCGGCGTGACGGTGCTGATCGGCGGCAAGCGCACGCTGAAGATCGGCGACACCATGGGCACGGTGATCGTGCCGTTCATGAAGATGGACTCCGACGAGGACTTCGACCGGATCCGCGAGCTCGCCGCCACCGTGATCGACTTCTGGGCCGAGAACGGCCTGGAGCACGAGCGCTGCGGCGAGATGATCGAGAGGATCGGCCTGGCGGAATTCCTGGAGGGTATCGGCGTCGAGGTCGACCCGAACATGATCGCTCACCCGCGCACCAGCTCCTACGTACGCCTGGACGACTGGGACCAGGAAGCGCAGAAGTGGATCGACCGCAAGAAGCAGGCGACGGCCTGACCCGGAACCGAGGAGGTCGCAGTGGCACAAGCACAGGCACCTGAGAAGAAGCAGATGCGCCCGCCGATCGAGAGCGGGTGTCCCGACGGCATGCAGTTCATGCATCCGCTGATGGTGAAGAACTTCGGCAACTGGAAGTACCACGACCGGCCGCGGCCGGGCGTGCTGCACCACGTCGCCTACTCGGGCGACGAGATCTGGACGGTGCGCGTCGGCACGCAGCGCCAGCTCGGGCCCTACGAGATCAACCTGCTGTGCGACATCGTCGACAAGTACGGCGAAGGCCACGTGCGCTTCACCATCCGCTCGAACCTGGAGGTGATGGTCTCCAAGTGGGACAAGGTCGGGCCGCTGATCCAGGCGTTCAACGACGCGGGCTACCCAGTCGGCGGCACCGGCAACTCGGTGACCATGATCTCGCACACGCAGGGCTGGCTGCACTGCGACATCCCCGGGACGGACGCCTCCGGCGTGGTGAAGTCCCTGATGGACGAGCTGTACGAGGAGTTCATCAAGGAGGAGATGCCCAACCGCGTGCACATCACCACCTCGTGCTGCCAGATCAACTGCGGCGGCCAGGGCGACATCGCCATCAACGTGCAGCACACCAAGCCGCCGAAGATCAACCACGACCTGGTGGCGAACGTGTGCGAGCGTCCCTCGGTGGTGGCGCGTTGCCCGGTGGCGGCGATCCGCCCGGCGATGGTCAACGGCAAGCCCTCGCTCGAAGTGGACGAGAAGAAGTGCATCTGCTGCGGCGCCTGCTATCCGCCGTGCCCGCCGATGCAGATCAACGACCCGGAGCACTCCAAGCTGGCGATCTGGGTGGGCGGCAAGAACTCCAACGCGCGCTCCAAGCCCATGTTCCAGAAGCTGGTGGCGGCGGGGCTGCCCAACAACCCGCCGCGCTGGCCCGAAGTGGCCGCGGTGGTGAAGAAGATCCTCTACACCTACAAGAAGGACGCGCGCGACTGGGAGCGCGTCGGCGACTGGGTGGAGCGCATCGGCTGGCCGCGCTTCTTCGATCTCACCGGGCTGCCGTTCACCAAGTTCCACATCGACAACTGGCGCGGGGCGCGCAACAGCCTCAACGCCTCGGCGCACATCCGCTTCTGAACATGAAGTTCGGCGTCCTGGTCAACGAAGGGCCGTACACTCACGAGGCGTCGGACACGGCCTTCCAGTTCGTAAGAGCGGCGCTCGCGAAGGGGCACGAGATCTATCGCGTGTTCTTCTATCACGACGGCGTCAACAACGGCACGCGCCTCACCGTGCCGCCGCAGGACGACCGCAACATCGTCAGGCGCTGGAGCGAGCTCGCCGCGCAGCACAAGCTGGATCTCGTGGTGTGCATCGCCGCCGCGCAGCGCCGCGGCCTGATGGATGCGGCCGAGGCCAAGCGCAACGGCAAGGACGCCGACAACCTGGCGCCCGGGTTCCGCATATCGGGCCTCGGCCAACTCGTCGAGGCAGGCATACAGGCCGACCGGCTGGTGGTGTTCGGTGACTGAGGAAAACGCGGGCGGCGTCGCCAAGAAGTTCCTGTACGTGAACCGCAGGGCGCCCTACGGCACGATCTACGCGCTCGAGTCGCTCGAAGTGGTGCTGATCGGCGCGGCGTTCGAGCAGGACGTGAGCCTCGCTTTCCTGGGCGACGGCGTGTACCAGCTCACCAAGGGCCAGGACACCAAGGCGCTGGAAGTGAAGAACTTCTCGCCCACCTTCCGCGCTCTGCAGGACTACGACGTCACCAAGCTCTACGTCGAGAAGGAAGCGCTCGAGGCGCGCGGCCTGACCGAGGCCGACCTGGTGGTGCCCGTGCAGGTGGTGAGCGCCGAGCGCATCGCCGAGATCATGGAAGCCCAGGACGTGATCCTGAACTTCTGAGGAAAGCATGCTGCATACCGTCAACAAGTCGCCGTTCGAGCACCGCGCGCTGGAAACCTGCCTGAAGTTCGCCCGGCAGGGCAGCGCGGTGCTGCTCATCGAGGACGGCGTGTACGCGGCGGCGCGCGACACGGCCGTCTCGCCGCAGGTGCAGGCAGCTCTGAAAACCGTGCAGATCTACGCGCTCAAGCCCGACATCGAGGCGCGCGGCCTGCAGAACCGGGTGATGGACGGCGTTCGCCTGGTGGACTACGGGGGGTTCGTGGACCTCGTGGCCGAGCACAACGCCGTGCAATCCTGGCTTTGACCCCGAGAGGAACCTGAAATGCCCATCGAAATGCAAGGCAAGACCATCGAGACCGATGAGGAAGGCTACCTCGCCGACCGCGCCGACTGGAACGAGGACGTCGCCAAGGAGATGGCGCGCCTGGACAACTGCGACCTGAGCGAGAACCACTGGGAAGTGATCAACTTCCTGCGCGAGTACTACGACGAGTACCAGATCGCGCCGGCCGTTCGCGTGCTGACCAAGGCCATCGGCAAGAAGCTCGGCGCGGAAAAGGGCAACAGCAAGTACCTGTACGAGCTGTTCCCGTACGGGCCCGCCAAGCAGGCCTGCAAGTACGCGGGGCTGCCCAAGCCGACCGGCTGCGTCTAGACCAGACGCGCTGCGCCGGGACCCGGAGCGACCGGTGTCCGCGCTCACTGTCACCTACGCGCTGCTGTTCTACGTCGCCGCCGCCACGCTGGTGTTCGGCGTGGCCTGGCGCTGCTGGGTGTATGCGCGCACGCCGCAGCCGCTCAAGATACCGATCCCGCCCGCGCCCACGACGCGCGGCGGCGTGGTGCTGCGCATGCTCGTCGAGGTGACGCTGTTTCGGCAGCTCTTCCGCTCCAACAAGTGGATCTGGCTGTTCGGCTGGCTGTTCCACGTCGCGCTCGCGGCGGTGCTGCTGCGCCACCTGCGCTACTTCACCGAGCCGGTCTGGGGCTGGGTGGCGCTCATGCAGCCCTTCGGCCTGTACGCGGCGTTCGCGATGCTCGCCGGCCTCGCCGGCCTGTGGGCGCGCCGCGTACTCGTAGACCGCGTGCGCTACATCTCGAGCCCGTCGGACCACCTGATGCTCGCGCTGCTCGCGGCGATCGCCGCGAGCGGCCTCGCCATGAAATACGCCGCGCACACCGACATCGTCGCGCTCAAGGCGTTCTTCCTCGGCCTGATGGCGTTCCACTGGCAACCGCTGCCCGCCGACCCGGCGCTGCTCGTGCACCTCGCGCTGGTGGCCGCGCTGATGATCGTCTTCCCCGTGTCGAAGCTGCTGCACGCGCCGGGCGTGTTCTTCAGCCCGAGCCTGAACCAGGTCGACGACGCGCGCGAGCGCCGGCACGCCGCCGGCTGGTCGGCGCAGATCGTCCGGGGTCGCTGATGGCCGCCGCCTTCGAAACGCCGCCGCTGGGCGAGTACCCGGTGATCCCGCTGCTGCGCGAAGGCGCGATGGCGCATTCGAAGCCCTTCGTCGCCAAGCCCGACCTGCAGAAGCCGCTCGGCTTTCCGGGCGAGCTCGCGCCGGGCTGGGAGCAGGTCGCGGTCGCGAAGCTCGGCGAGCTCGTCTCGCAGTCGCGCGCGCTGCAGGTGTTCCTCGACGCCTGCGTCAAGTGCGGGGCCTGCACCGACAAGTGCCATTACTACCTCGGCACCGCGGATCCGAAGAACATGCCGGTGGCGCGCCAGGACCTGCTGCGCTCGGTCTACCGGCGCTACTACACCTTCGCCGGCAAGTACTTCCCGAAGCTGGTGGGCGCGCGCGACATGACGAAGGACGTCCTGGACGACTGGTACAGCTACTACCACCAGTGCTCCCAGTGCCGGCGCTGCTCGGTGTTCTGCCCCTACGGCATCGACACCGCCGAGATCTCGATGGCCGCGCGCGACATCATGGACAGCGTGGGCCTGGGGCAGAAGTACTCCAACGAGATCATCGGCAAGGTGCACAAGATCGGCAACAACCTGGGGCTCCCCGGGCCGGCGCTGCGCGACACGCTCGACGGGCTCGAGGAAGACGTGAAGGAAGCCACCGGCGCGGACGTGCGCTTCCCGCTCGACGAGAAGGGCGCGCAAGTCCTGCTGATCACGCCGAGCGCCGATTTCTTTGCCGAGCCGCACATCGACGGCCTGATCGGCTACGCCAAGGTGTTCCACGCCGCGGGCATCTCCTGGACGCTGTCCACGCATGCCTCGGAAGCGGCGAATTTCTCGCTGTTCATCGGCAACCACGACAACCTGCAGAAGGTGGCCGAGCGCATCCGCGAGGCGGCGCTCGAGCTCGGCGTGAAGCGCATCGTGGTGGGCGAATGCGGCCATGCCTGGCGCGTCGCCTACAGCTTCTGGAACACGCTGATCGGGCCGTTCGATTTCCTCGATGCGCGCTACCCGGCGCCGCAGCACATCTGCGAGGTGACGTACGACCTCATCCAGCGCGGCGCGCTCACGCTCGACAAGAGCGGCAACGCTGGCAAAGTGGTGACCTTCCACGATTCGTGCAACGTCTCGCGCGCCTCGCGCATGGGCGATGTGCCGGGCGGGCAGTTCACCATCCCGCGCGAGATCATCCGCGCCTGCGTGGAGAAGTTCGTGGACATGGCGCCCGAGACCATCGGCGAGAGCACCTTCTGCTGCGGTGGCGGCGGCGGGCTGCTCACCGACGACCTGGTGGAATTGCGCGTGAAGGGCGCGCTGCCGCGCATGCAGGCCTTGCAGCAGGTGGTGGACGAGCACGGCGTCAATTACCTCGCCGCCATCTGCGCCATCTGCAAGAGCCAGTTCACCAAGGTGCTGCCGTACTACGAGCACCCCATGGACATGATCGGCAGCGTCCATGGCCTCGTCAGCAACGCGATCGTTCTCGGATCAAGAAAGTAACCCGGAGACAGACATGGCAGCGCCCGCGAGCAAACCCGAAGCGAAATCCGGACATACGTTCCGCAAGTTCAAGGACGGCGACCAGGAATGGAAGTCGCTGCAGGACCGGATCTTCGCCGGCGACGAGTCCGACAAGTGCCCGACCTACGTGCACAAGACGCCGCCCTGCCAGGCGAGCTGCCCCTCGGGCGAGGACATCCGCGGCTGGCTGAACATCGTGCGCGGCGTGGAGAAGGCGCCCAAGGGCACCAGCATGCAGGAGTACGCGTTCCGGCGCTCCACCGACGCCAACCCCTTTCCCTCGATGATGGGGCGCGTGTGCCCGGCGCCGTGCCAGACCGGCTGCAATCGCAACAAGATCGAGGACACCGTCGGCATCAACGCGGTCGAGCAGTACATCGGCGACACCGCGCTCGAGAAGGGTTTCACGTTCCAGGCCGGCGCCGACACCGGCAAGCGCGTCGCGATCGTGGGCGGCGGCCCGGCGGGCCTTTCGGCGGTCTACCAGCTGCGCCGCAAGGGCCACGCGGTCACGCTGTTCGACGATCATGCCGAGCTGGGCGGAATGGCCAAGTACGGCGTGCCGGGCTACCGCCTGCCGCGCACGCACCTCGATGGCGAGATCAACCGCATCATCGCCATGGGCGTAGAGCTGCGGATGAACACGCGCATCGGCAAGGACGTGCAGCTGAAGGACCTGGAGCGCGACTTCGACGCGGTGCTGATCGCGATCGGCTGCAAGGCCGGCCGGCCGTTGCCGGTGCCCGGCGCCGAGGCGCCCAACGTCATCAGCGGCGTGGCGTTCCTCGAAGCCTTCAACCAGGGACGCCTCAAGGCGGTCGCGGGCCGCGTGGTGGTGATCGGCGGCGGCGACACCTCGGTGGACGTGGTGTCGGTGGCGCGGCGCTTGGGCTACGTAGACGATGTAGCGGAGACCGAGCGCCCGGAAAACGTGGTCCTCGGCCACACCGCGCACGACGTCTCGACGCTTGCCGCGCGCCAGGGCGCCGACGTGATGCTCACCTCGATGCAGCCGGTGGAGGAGATGAATGCCGCCAAGCACGAGATCGAGGACGCACAGCGCGAGGGCGTGAAGATCCAGGGCAACCTGCTGCCCAAGAAGGTGATCGTCGACGAGAAGAGCGGGCGCGCCAAGGCGCTGCGCCTGGTCGAGGTGCAGTGGGACAAGAACAAGTTCTCGGAAAAGCCCGGCACCGAGATGGACGTCGAGGCCGACCTGATCGTGGTGGCGATCGGCCAGGCGGGCGACCTCGCTGGCATGGAAGAGCTCGACAACGGCAAGGGCCAGATCGCCGCCGACAAGTTCTACCAGTTGCCGAACAAGCCTGGCGTGTTCGCCGCCGGCGACATCATCCGTCCGCACCTGCTGACCACCGTCATCGGCCAGGGCTCGATCGCGGCCGACAGCATCGACCGCTACCTGAAGGGCGAGGAGTTCGCCAAGCGCCCGAAGGTGGACGTGCACCACTTCAACCTGCTCGACAAGCTGCGCGAGGTGAAGCTCGAGCCGGCGAAATACGCAGCCTCCCCGGAGAACGGGCCGCGGCCGATCGACCAGGGCTTGCGCGGCACTTCCGAGCAAGGCAAGGCGGTGGGCGGCTTCGCCGTGCACAACTACGAGGACCGCAGCGCCGCGGAGGTGTGCAAGTCCGAGGAGCTGTTCCTCGGCCATTTCCCGTACGCCGAGCGCATCAAGCGCACCGAGATCGGGCCCTCGGCGGAGGAGGTGCTGGGGCACTTCGCCGAGCGCATGGTGGGCTTGAACGACAAGCAGGCGGTCGACGAAGCCAAGCGCTGCATGAGCTGCGGCATGTGCTTCGAGTGCGACAACTGCGTGATCTACTGCCCGCAGACCGCGGTCAAGCGCACGCCCAAGGCCGAGGCCACGATGGGCCGCTACGTGTACACCGACTACGACCTGTGCATCGGCTGCCACATCTGCGCCGACGTCTGCCCCACCGGCTACATCAAGATGGGCCTGGGCGATCACTGAGCGCCGGTGTGCAGCCATGATGCGCATCGCTGCCGGGATCGCCGCCGCCGTGCTGTTGCTCGCGGGGGGCGCCGACGCGGGCGTCGAGCGCACAGGCGCCGTCGCGCTGCCCACGGTCAAGATCGAGAAGGACGGGGCCTGCGTGGCGCCGGTCGCCGAAATGCGCCGCGACCACATGAAGATGCTGCTGCACCAGCGCGACCGCACCATGCGCCAGGGACTGCGCGAGCCGCGCTTCAGCCTGAAGGGCTGCGTCGACTGTCACGCAAGCCAGAAGACCGGCAGCGTGCTCGGCAAGGAAGGCTTCTGCTCGAGCTGCCACGAGTATGCCGCGGTGAGCATGGACTGCTTCGAGTGCCATTCGCCTAACCCGCAGAAGCGGGCCGCGGCCAGGCCATGAGTCCGGACCGCCGCCAGTTCCTGGGCTGGGGCGCCGCCGCCGTGGCGGGGGCGGCCGCGGTGACGGCTCTGGCGCCGGGCTTGAGGCTCGTAGAGCTCGCGCAGGCGCGCTCGCCGCAGGAGGCCGCCTCCAAGCTGCAGCGCTGGGGATTGCTGATCGACATCACGAAGTGCGGCGAGTGCGACGCGTGCGTCACCGCCTGCCACGAGGAGAACGGCGTCGTCTCGAACGGCCGCCCGGCGACCGACGCGCAGTGGATCCGCAAGGTGAGCCTGCGCGACAAGCGCACCGGCTACGCGCAGACGCTGCCGCTGATGTGCCAGCACTGCGAGCACCCGCCCTGCGTGGACGTGTGCCCGACCGGGGCCTCGTTCAAGCGCGACGACGGCATCGTGCTGGTGGACAAGCACACCTGCATCGGCTGCCGCTACTGCGTGATGGCCTGCCCGTACGGCGCGCGCTCCTTCGTGCACGAGGCGACGAGCGGCCAGAGGCCCGACGTGCCGCGCGGCAAGGGCACGGTGGAGTCCTGCACCCTGTGCGTGCATCGCGTGGACCGCGGCGAGACGCCGGCCTGCGTGGAGGCCTGCAACAAGGACGGCGGCAAGGCGATGGCGTTCGGCGACCTGAACGATCGCGACAGCGCCATCCACAAGCGCCTGCGCGCCGAGCCTTCGAGCCAGATCCGCGCCGATCTCGCGCTCAACACCGGCGTGCGCTACCAGGGGCTGTAGGCCATGGCGCGCACCCACTACAGCGAAATCGAAGGCCGCGGCGGCGCGTACCTGGCGCTGCTCGCGGTGCTCGGTGCCCTGGTCCTCGCGGGCCTGGGCGCCGCCTGGACCATGGAGCACCAAGGCCACTACATCACCGGCATGAGCAATCGCATCGTGTGGGGAACCCCGCACGTGTTCGCGGTGTTCCTGATCGTCGCCGCCTCGGGCGCGCTCAACGTCGCCTCGATCGCCTCGGTGTTCGGGCGCGAGCTCTACAAGCCGCTCGCGCGGCTCTCCGCGCTGCTCGCCGTGACGCTGCTCGCCGGCGGCCTGGCGGTGCTCGTGCTCGACCTCGGGCGCCCCGAACGGCTGATCGTGGCGATGACGCACTACAACTTCAAGTCGATCTTCGCCTGGAACATCTTCCTCTACACCGGCTTCTTCGCCATCGTGGCGCTGTACCTGTGGACGATGATGGAGCGGCGCATGCACGGCTACAGCAAGCGCGCGGGAGTGCTCGCGTTCCTCTGGCGCCTGATCCTCACCACCGGCACCGGCTCGATCTTCGGCTTCCTGGTGGCGCGCGAGGCGTACAACAGCGCGCTGCTCGCGCCGCTGTTCATCATCATGTCGTTCTCCTTCGGCCTGGCGATCTTCGTATTGGTGCTGATGACCGCCTGTGAATGGAGCGGGCGCGCGCTGGGTGACGTGGTGCTCAAGCGCTTGCGCAACCTGCTCGGCGTGTTCGTCGCGGCGGTGCTGTATTTCGTGGCGGTCCAGCACCTCACCAACCTCTACATCGCGCGCCAGCACGACGTGGTGCGCTTTTTCCTCTGGGACGGCGGCATCTACACCGCCCTCTTCTGGCTCGGGCAGGTTCTCGTCGGCGGCATCGTGCCCCTCGTGCTGCTGTTCGGGGCCTCATCGCGCCGCGCCCTCGCGGGCGCGGCGGCGTGCGTGATCGCGGGCGGCCTCGCGCAACTCTACGTGCTCATCATCGGCGGCCAGGCCTACCCGCAGCTCATGTTCCCGGATAAGGAAGTCGCCAGCAGCTTCTTCGACGGCGTGGTCGCGGCCTATGCGCCGAGCCTGCCGGAGGTGGCGCTGGGCGTGGGCGGCGTGGCGCTGGCGCTCGCGCTCACCGCAGTGGCGCTGAAAGTGCTTCCGTTCCTGCCGAAGAGCCTCGCCGACGGCGACGTCGAATCCGCTGCGGCATGAACCGCCTGTTCATCTCCGCTGCCCACAAGTCCTCGGGCAAGACCACAGTGTGCATAGGCCTGTGCGCGGCGCTCGCCGCGCGCGGCGAGGTGGTACAGCCCTTCAAGAAGGGGCCGGACTACATCGATCCGCTGTGGCTGGGGCTCGCCGCCGGGCGGCCCTGCTACAACCTCGACGCCTACCTGATGGGTGCGGAGGAGATCCGCGCCCAAGTCGCGCGCCGCATGGGCGGGGCCACGCTCGGGATCGTCGAAGGCAACAAGGGCCTGTACGACGGGCTCGACCTGCACGGCAGCAACAGTAACGCCGCGATGGCCGCGCTGCTCGGCACGCCCGTGGTGCTGGTGATCGACGCGCGCGGCATGACGCGCGGCATCGCGCCGCTCATCCTCGGCTACCAGGCGTTCGACCCCAGCATTCGCATCGCCGGTGTGATCCTCAACCAGCTCGGGGGCTCGCGCCACGAGGCGAAGCTGCGCGCGGTGATCGAGCACTACACCGGCGTGCCGGTGCTCGGCGCCGTGCAGCACGACGAGCGCATGACGATCGCGGAACGGCACCTCGGCCTGGTGCCGAGCAACGAGGCCGAAGGCGCGCGCGCGCGGGTAGATGAAATCGCGGCGCTGGTTTCCCGGCAGGTGGATCTCGATCGGTTGCTGTTGCTCTCCCGGCAAGTCACGCCGATACCCGCCGGGAATCCAGACCCTAGTGCAGTGCCTCCTCCGGCAGTTCGCATCGGCATCGCGCGCGACGCCGCGTTCGGCTTCTACTATCCGGGCGATCTCGATGCGCTGCGCTCGGCGGGCGCGGAGCTGGTGAGCTTCGACGCCCTGCACGACGCGCACCTGCCGCAGGTCGACGGCGTCTTCATCGGCGGCGGATTTCCGGAGACGCACATGGAGGCGCTGGCCGCGAATACCGGCCTGCGCCGCGAGCTGCACGACGCGATCGAAGCGGGCCTGCCGGCCTACGCCGAATGCGGCGGGCTGATGTACCTCGCGCGCGGCATCGAGTGGAACGGGCGCTGCGCCGGGATGGTCGGGGTGATTCCCGCCGATATCGTCATGCACGCAAGGCCCGTAGGGCGCGGCTACGTGCAGTTGCGCGAGACCGGCCGCAGCCCCTGGCCGGAGCCGCCGGCGCGCGAAGCGCGTCTCGTTCCCGCGCACGAGTTCCACTATTCAAGCGTGGAGAACCTCGCGCCCGGCGTCGAGTTCGCCTATGAGGTGGAGCGCGGCCACGGCATCGACGGCCGGCATGACGGCATCGTGCACAAGAATCTGCTCGCCTCGTTTGCCCACCTGCGCGATGTCGAGGGCAACCGCTGGACGGCGCGCTTCGTCGATTTCGTGAGGAGCCGCAAGCATGCAGCTTGATGCCGAAGGTTATCTGCTCGATCCGGCCGACTGGAACGAGCAAGTGGCCAAGGCGCTCGCGCGCGAGGAGGGCATCGCCCTCTCCGACGAGCATTGGGCCGTGATCCGCTTCATGCGCGAGTACTACGAGCAGCACCAGATCGCGCCGGACGTGCGCCACGTCATGAAGTACCTGGCCGGGTTCAAGGGCACGGGCAAGGCCGGACGCAACGACGTGTTCGTGCTGTTTCCCTACGGCTACGTCAAGCAGGCCTGCAAGATCGCCGGCATGCGCAAGCCGCGCGCCTGGAGCACCGGTTGAGGTCATGATCATCGTTACGCCGCAGGCCGCCGAGCAGATACGCAAATCGGCGCCGCAGCCCGGCGCGGGCGGCGTCTGCCTGCGCCTTGCCGCGCGCCTGGACGGCAAGGGCGTGATCGAGTACGGCATGGGGCTCGACGATCCGGCCGAGGGCGACACCAAGGTGGAGTCGAGCGGCATCACGATCCTGGTCTCGCCTGGCAGCGTCGAGCTGCTCACCGGCGCGACGCTGGACTACGTCGAGATCAATCCCGGCGAGCCGCGCTTCATCTTCATCAATCCGAACGATCCGTCGCACAAGGCGCCCAAGCTCGGAGGCTGAAGGCGCGGGATGCCGCCAGGCAGGCCGATCGTGCCTGGACACGGCGAATGGGGAATTCAAACCACCTTTTCCTGTCCATCCGCGACCGCATCGCCGCACGTGAATCGCGCGGTGTTTGGTGAATATCCCCCCTCGCGCAGGTTTGTCGGTCTCTGCGTCGACCCGCCGGGGCGGATTTCGACGCACTCTGACCGCGATACGCAAGCGTGGGCCGAGCGCTACGGCCGGGACCTGGAGAACATTTCCATTCACCCGCCGCGCATCTGGAACCACCTGGGGCGCGCCTACTTCGTCGCCCGGCGCTACGCAGAGGCGGTGGAAGCCTTCAAGCGGATCGCGGCGCCCGACCAGTTCCACCATGCCTTCCTCGCTGCCTGCTACGCGCAGTTCGGCGACACCACGGCCGCGTACAATCATCTCAGGGAGATTCTGAGCCGGAATCCTGGCTTCAGCCGGAGTACGACGCTCCTACCCATCCTCCACTACAAGCGCGACCGCGATCTCGCGCACCATCGCAACTGCGCGGTGAAAGCCGGGCTGCCGATGTAACCTGGTGCCCGCCGCCTCCACCACTGCCTATCGCGTTCGATTAGACCAGTCCCACCGGTCGATCCGGTGTCGCCCCACCGGATTCCGCCCTGCTGCTTTGAGTTCTGCCCAGGGACGTGATCTGCTGATTTATCCATGCGGCAGTCTTCGCCGCGCCGCCGAAACTGAACAGGTGAACGCCGACCACGTTGCACGAATGGCGGACTCGGCAGTATCGCGCGACTTCGACCAATTGCTCGCGCGGATCAGTGTGAGTGAAAAGCCGGATTGCATCCATCCCCTGCGTGCGCAACGCACGAAGCGAAGCACTCACCCCGCAAAGCTGCGCAAAACGCAGCAGCGCGCGCGCTTCTGTCGGACCCGCAATGCCCACGTGCAGCGGGACCGCGGGCATAGTTCTGGCGATGTTGGCGCAATACGCGATCACACGCGCCGGCGCAAACGAGAACTGGGTCACGAGGTGCGCGGCTAGCCCCTGCGCGGAAACCATGGCGAGCTTGTCCGACAGGGCCTGGTCGATCACGCCGCTTGGAATATGCGGATGACCTTCCGGATACCCCGGCAGACCGACTTCGCGAATGCCGAATCTGGCAAAAACGCCCTCGCGCAGCAACTCTGCGCCACTTTCATAGGGTCCGACCGGCCGCGGTTCGTCGCCGCCGAGAAGCAGCACCGTCGATAGGCCCGCTTCGCTCGCGGCGCGCCCGAGAAACGAGTCAAGTTCGGCGCGCGATCCGACGCGGCGTGCCGCAATATGCGCGACCGGTTCGAGTCCGACCGCGCGAATCCTCTTGAGCGCCGGAAGCGACTGGGCGAGACGATGCCGCGGCGGATGATTTACGTATATGCGCGCGCCCGACGGCAGCTGCGCGGCGATCTCCTGCGCGTCGCCGGCCCTGTCCGGACTCATCTCGAGCGAGCCGCTCGCGAGCAACTCGGTCATCGCGCGCGCCGCGTGGCCTTCAAGGGATTGGTCGGGGAATTGCTCGAGGCCGGTACTCATACTCACCTTCCTTTGGCGCTATGAGGGGGGCGCGTTTTCGCACCGCAGACCGCTACCGAAATCGCCTGCTTTGCTCGCGACGACGGCAACAAACTCCGCCGTCGTGGCAAGGCGCGCCGCGTCTCAGAGGGCATTAAATGCACTTGCCGGTACGATCGCGCCGAACGCCTGTGCGCAGCGCTCGAAGATCTCCTGCCGGGATGGACGATGGTTCTGCGCGCCATGATGCTCGATCTTGAATGTCGCGAGCGTACTTGCGATTCGAGCCGTGCTCTGCCAGTCGAGGCCGCTCATGATTCCGTGCAACAATCCCGCCCTGTACGCGTCGCCGCAACCCGTAGGGTCAACCACTCGAATCGGAGCCACCGCTCCTACTTCGATTCGCTCCTCGCCAGCGTAAATTGTGGAGCCTTCTGCGCCCTGCGTTACGACGAGTGCATCGACCTGCCTCGCGATATCTGCCAAGGATCTTCCCATTCGTTCCGCAAGCACTGCTCCTTCGTAATCGTTGACCGCGACGTACGTGGCCAGCTTGACGAAGAACTCGAGCTGCTCGCCAGTGAACGATGGAATTGCCTGCCCGGGATCGAAGATGAACGGAACTCTGGCCTCTGACAGCGCCTGCGCGTGCTGTAGCATGCCTTCCGGCCCGTCCGGCGCGACGATGGCGACTTGCATACCGTGCGCGCGCCCGATCCGGTTGACGTGCGAATGCATCATCGCACCCGGGTGAAACGCGGTGATCTGGTTGTTATCCAGGTCGGTAACTATGAATGCCTGCGCCGTAAGCCGGTCTTGGACGATGGTTACCTTGGAATGCTCGATATCCAACTGGCCCAGGCGCCGCTTATAGTCCGTTCCATCCTCGCCCAGAGTCGCCACAATCGACGCGCGCTCCCCGAGCAGCTTGAGATTGTAGGCAATGTTTCCCGCGCATCCGCCATAGTCGCGTTTCATGCCAGGAACGAGGAACGATACATTGAGGATGTGTATCTGATCCGGCAGGATATGATCGCGAAATCGCCCTTGAAACGTCATGACGTTGTCGAACGCCAGCGACCCACAGATGAGCGCAGACACCTAGCGCCCCCCGCCTCTGGCCGGGTGTAGGCAAGGACCCGGGCTAGCGTTCGTCGCTGCAATGCGCATGTCAGTAGCGGTAGTGCTCCGACTTGTAGGGCCCGGCCATCGGCACGCCGATGTACTTTGCCTGCGCTTCGCTAAGCTCGGTGAGCTGCGCGTTCAGCTTTTTCAGCTGCAGCCGCGCGACCTTCTCGTC
>JBASCW010000092.1:0-6094 GCA_049651845.1 Burkholderiales bacterium
GCGCCTCGGCGCGCATGCGCGCGCTCGCCTCATCGGGGCCGAAGCGCCGCTCGCAGGCGAGCGCGACGTCGAGGGCGAAGCCGGGCTGCCCGTCCAGCAGCGCGAACACGAACAGCAGCGCGTAGCGCTCGCGCGCAGCGCCCGCCGCGGCGAGCGAATCCAGCGTGCGCAGGTAGCGCGCCTCGCACCAGCCCGGCGAGCGCCGCAGGGCGCCTTCGGCGAGCGTCGCGGCGTCGGCCGCGCCCGGAAACGCCGCCTGCAGGGACTCGGCACGCACGCGCGCCGCGCCGTAGACGTCGAGCCGCGACAGCCAGAAGCCGTCGGTGACGAGCTGCCGGTGCACTTCCGGGAACTGATCCTCGCCGCGGTAGGCGTCGATCAGGCCGGGCTCGACGTCCAGCGCGAGCAGCACGCCGCGCAGCCGCTCGCCGAGGCTCCGATAGATGCGCAGGTCGGTGCCCTGCGAATCGCACTTCAGCCAGTCGATGCGCTCGAGGCCCGTGCGCTCGAGCACGACGCCCAGCGTCGTCGCGCGCACCGTGACCTCACGCTCGACTTCGAACAGGCCCGCGAAATGGTAGTCGGCGAGCGCCTCGCGTTCGGGCGCGAGCGTGCTCGAACACGGAGGCGAGCGCGTGAGATAGAAGCGCAGCTCGGCGGCGCCCGGATCGCCGGTCACGGCCTCGTTGACGACGATCGAGCGCCGGAAGCCGTCGCCATGACGGTCGGTCATCTCGCGGCGGTCCGGATCGAAGCCCAGGTAGACGGAGGCGGCGGCGATCGGCGCCCAGATGCCGGGCGATTCGACGGACGCGCCGACGTCCACGAGCACCGGTTCCAGCTTCCAGGCATCGAGCAGCTCGCGCATCGGCGGGCTCAGCCTACCCAGCGGCGCCACTTGCGCTGCAGCGGCTCGAGCCTGCGCTGCCAGGCAGCGCGGCGCCGGTAGGCCATCATCGCGCCGACCGCGGCGCGGTCCTCCGCGATCGCCTCCGCGAAGTGCGTCACCGGGTCCTCGCTCAGCTCCACGTCCCAGGTCCGCGACAGGCCGCTGTTTTCGCCGCTGCCGTCGAAGCCCGTGTTGCGCACCAGCGACCGGCCCGGATGCAGCGCCAGGCCGCGGTGCAGCCAGAGGCTGCCGTACCAGCGGATCGCCCAGGAGTCCGTGCGCCCGGCGATCTGGTTCTCGAGCATGCCGAAGAAGTCGATCGTGCCGCCGACGTCGAACTCGGGCCGCGCGTTGCGCTCCAGCACCACCGCGCGGATCACGCGCCCATCGGGCTCGAAGCGCCGCCAGGCGCGCGCCCAGGTCGCCCAGCCGTAGCAGGTCGCCTCGCGATAGAAAAAGGTCTCGGGCAGCGCCTGGCCGACCGGGTACATGTAGCCCGCGACGTGCATCACGCGCTCCGCGTCGCGATAGCGCTCGAGCGCGGCGTTGAAGTAGTCGAGCGCGACCGGCGAGAGCTCGAGGTCGTCCTCGATCGCGATCACGCGGCCGTGCTCGGCGATGGCCTCGGAGACGCCCGCGATCACCGATTGCGCGAGACCCAGGTTGCGGTCCCGCTCGACGATGCGGGCGTGCGCGGGCGCGAGCGCCCGGACCGCGGCGCGCGCCTCGCGCACGGCTTCGGCCTCGTGCGCGCCGCGCGCGCCGTCGCAGTAGATGGTGATCGGGCTGCGCGCCGCAAGCGCGTTGCGCATCAGGCTGCGCAGCATCCGGCGCGCGTGCGGCGCCCGCTTGTAGACAAAGACGGCGATCGGAGCGGCTGCAATCATCACGGCACTAGAATAGCGGATATTCGATGAAATTCTCCGTCATCACGCCCTGCCTGAACGCCGCGGCGCACATCGGCGAGACCGCCGCGTCGGTGCTCGGGCAATCGGCGCTGCACGACGGCGCCGAGCTCGAGTACATCGTCTGCGATGGCGGCTCGACAGACGGCACGATCGAGGCGCTGCGCCCGCTCGCCTCGCCCGCGATGCGCGTGATCTCGGAGCCCGACGGCGGCATGTACGACGCGCTCGCGCGCGGCCTGCGCCTCGCGACCGGCGACGTCGTCGCGTACCTCAACGCGGGCGACTACTACCACCCGCACGCCTTTCGCGCGGTGCGGGAAATCCTCTCGGCGTGGCCGGACTGCCGCTGGCTTACCGGCTTCGCCGTGGACTACAGCCCCTCGGGCGCCGCGGTGCGCGTGCTGCTGCCGTTCCGCTTTCGCCGGCGGCTGCACCGCTGCGCGGCCTACGGCGGCTTCCTGCCCTTCGTGCAGCAGGAGTCCACCTTCTGGCGACGCGAATTGCTGGAGCGCGTGGACCTGCAGCGCCTGGCGGGCCTGCGCATGGCGGGCGACTACTACCTCTGGCGCCGCTTCGCCGAGGCAGCCGAGCTGCACGTCGTCTCGGCGCAGCTGGGCGGCTTCCGCTTCCACGAGGGTCAGAAATCGGAAGACCCCGACGCCTACCGCGCGGAGATGCTGACGCTCGCCGATGCGCCGGGGCCGGTCGACCTCGCGCTGATGCTCTTCGACCGGCTGATGTGGGTCGCGCCGCCGCTCGTGAAGAAGACGCTGAACCCGGACGCGCTGCACCTCTTTGACCAGCGCTCGGGGCGCTGGACCTGATGCCGGGCGCGGCCGCCGGCCCCTGCGTCGTCCACGCGACCACGCATGAACACACGGGCGCCGGAACGGCGGCGGTGCGCATCCACCGCGCGGTCACGAAGGCCGGCCTGCGCTCGGAACTTCTGGTTCTGCACGGCACCGGCGCGGAGCCGGGCGTCGAAGTGGTGGTCGCGCCGCGTCGCCGGCTGCCGCTCGACCTGCTGCACCGCGCGGAGAACGCGCTGCTGGGCCTGCAGAGGAGCGGCGAGGCGGCCTACCGCTCGCTGGGCTACGTGCGCGGACCCGGCCTCGCGGCGCTGCAACGCCGCCGCGCCGACGTCGTGCACCTGCACTGGATCCCGGGCCTGCTCGGCGTCGCCGACGTCCCGGAAATCGCGCCGCCGCTCGTCTGGACCTTTCACGATCAGTGGCCGACCTGCGGCGCCGAGCACTACACCGCCAGCGCGCGCCCGCGCGAAGGCTACACGCCGGGCAATCGCGTGCCGGGCAGCCGCGGCCTCGACCTCGACCGCCGGGCATGGGAGCGCAAGCGCGCGCTGTGGAAGGACCTCGCACCCGTCCTTGCCTGCCCCAGCCGCTGGCTGGCCGGCGAGATTCGCGCCAGCGTCCTGTTCGGCGGACGTGAGGTGCATGTGCTGCCGAATCCGCTCGACACCGCACTCTGGAGGCCGCAGGACCGCACGGCGCTACGCGCACGCCTCGGCCTGCCGATCGATCGCACGCTGATCCTCTTCAGCGCCTGGGGCATAACAACCGATCGCCGCAAGGGCTTTCACGTGCTCTCCGAAGCGCTGGCGCACCTCGCGGCCCGCGGCCTCGCCGCCGAAGCCGAGGTCGTGCTTCTGGGAGCGACAGGCCACGAGCGCGTTCAAGGCTTCCCCGCCCATTGGATGGGACACGTGGGCGACGAAGCACGGGTGCGCGAGATTTGCGCCGCTTGTGACGTGCTCGCGCTGCCTTCGCTGCAGGACAACTATCCGAATACGCTCGCGGAGGGCATGGCCTGCGGGCTCGCTACCGTCGCCTCCGACATCGGCGGCATCCCGGATCTCGTGCAGCACGGCAAGACCGGGCTGCTCGCACCGCCAGGCGATGCCGAGAGGCTTGCCGAGCAACTCGCCCTCGTGCTGCGGGACGCGGAGCTGCGCGCACGCCTGGCAGAGGCCGGCCGCCGCGCCGTGATGCTGGCCTGCGACGAGCGCGCCGTCGCTGCGCGCTATCTGGAGCTCTACCGCCTCGCGCCCGCGCAGCGGGCAGCCGCCTC
The DNA here is from genome assembly GCA_049651845.1 of Burkholderiales bacterium. Classification (GTDB taxonomy): domain Bacteria; phylum Pseudomonadota; class Gammaproteobacteria; order Burkholderiales; family SG8-39; genus RBG-16-66-20. Next base: position 3,886 of record JBASCW010000092.1, read on the forward strand.
GCGGTAGGCGAGCAGATAGCCTTCCAGCATCGCCTCCAGCGGGAAACGCCGCGCCGCGCCGCGCGCCGCCATGCGCATGGGCTCCAGAACCTCGCGCCGCGCGAGGATCTCGCGCAGGATCGCGGGCAGGCCGCCGGGATCGTCCGGCTCGTAGAGCCAGCCGCATGCGCCGCGAAACAGCTCCGGGATGCCGCCGCGCCTGGCTGCGATCACGGGCAGGCCATGGGAGAACGCCTCGACCACCACCCGCCCCATCGGCTCGTGAAAGAGCGAGGGCACCACCAGCACGTCGAGCCCGGGCAGAAATTCTTCCGGGCGCACCACGCCCAACCAGCGCAGGTCGTCCCGCTGCGCAGAACGGGTTTTCAGCAGGGCCTCGTAGGCCGGATCGCCCGAGCCCGCGATGCGCAGCTCGGCCACCCGCGGCGGAAGATCAAGGAACGCGTCGACGAGACGGTCCAAGCCCTTGGCCGGAACCAGGCTGCCCAGAAAGCCGATTTGCAGCTTCCCGCTCACGGCGCGGGTCTGCTCCGCCGCAAGCGCCGGTCCGCGGTAACCGTTGTAGACGACCGACGAGCGCGCACGCGAAAAGAGCCCCTGCTCGAGATGGCGCTCGAGAACGAAACGGCTCACGCCGATCACGCCCTGCACGTGCCGGCTCAGCGCGCGGCGCGGTGCGGTGGGAATGCGGCAGCGCAGGCAGGGGCTCGCGCAGTTCGCTTCGCGCCTGAACATTGTGCTGTAGGGGCAGAGCAGGTAGTAGTCGTGCAGCGTATGCACCAGCCGGAGGCCGCGCCGCGCCACCTCCGGCCAGACCGCCGCCGAGAAGCCGGCCAAGTTATGCGTGTTCACCACCTCCGGGCGGATCTCGTCGAGCAGCGCGCCAACCCTGCGCGCCATCGCGGGGTTATGCGCGTCGATCGCATGCCAAGCGGCCTTCATTGCGACGCCCGCGGGCGAAACTGGAAACGGCCAGTACAGGTTACGCAGCGGGACGTAGTGCACGCGGACGCCGTTCAGTTCGGTGCGCTCGACGCGGTTCGATTTGCTGAGGCTAATCACGTGAACTTCATGACCCTGCCCCGCCAGCGCCTCCGCGACGCTTTGCGCAACGCGCTCGGCGCCCCCGTGGGCGTGCGGTCCGTACAGGGAGCTGACGAGCGAGACGATCAACGCGCCGGTCCTTCAGGCTTGCTGCGGTCGAGCGCGGAATAGCGGGGCTTGCGAAGCGTGAGGACGCGGTACAGGTCGGCGAGGCGCCGCGTCGCCCGCGCGCCGACCATGGCGCGCAGCGCGGTGTAGCAGTGCGCGAGGAGCTTCCACCAGACCCAGGTGAGCGCGGGCGGGCGCAGGCCGTGCCTCCGCAGCGCCGTCTCGGTTTCGCGCATGCTCATGATGTAGTTCTCCGGCAATGTGGTGCGCCCTCCCCAGCCCACGCCCACCGTGACGGCCGGCACGAAGAGCGCATCGCCGGTTTTCAGTTCCCGCAGCAGCAATTCATAGTCGGCCGAGAGCTTGAGGTGCTCATCGAAACCGCCATGGCTCTCGAACAGCGAGCGGTGATGCATGAGACCGGGATGCGGCAGGCAGTCGTAGGAGCGGAACCGGCCCTTGCACGCCTCCCATGGCTCGCCTAGCTGCGCGATGAGCCGCCCCTCGCCGTCCACCTGGCGAACCTGGCTGTAGACGACGCGAAAGCGGGGCGCCGCACCGCGCAGGTGAAACGCCATGCGCGCAAGCGCTTCGCTGTCCCAGAGCCAGTCGTCGGCGCCGAGGAAGCAGATCCATTCGCCGCGCGCGAGCGGGAGCGCCGCGTTCCAGGCGCTGTAGAGACCCGCGTCCGCGCCGGAGCGCCAGGTCGCTACGACGTCCGCGCTCGCCTTCAGCAGTTCCACCGTGCCGTCGGTCGAGCCGCCGTCCATCACGACGACCTCGAAGTCGCGGAACGCCTGGGCCCGCAGGCTCTCGAGGCAGCGCGGCAGGCTGCGCGCGGCGTCACGCGTGGCGATGACGACGCTGATCAGCGGCGCGGGGCCCACCGCCCCTTCCACTCGGCGAGCTTGCGCCGGACGAAATCGAGGAAGTGCGACCGGAAGCGCTCCGGCGCGTAGCCTTCGGCGCGCGCGCGGCAGGCCGCCGCGTCGATGCGCCCGGCGTTGGCCTCGAATGCGCGCACGGCGGCCGCGACGGCCGCGGCGCTCTGCTCCGC
>JBASCW010000093.1:0-17361 GCA_049651845.1 Burkholderiales bacterium
CGGCAACGCCGCGCTCGCGCGCGAGCTCATCGAGCGCAGCCTCGCCAGGGAGTGGAACGGCGCGCTCGCCGAGCTCTACGGCGAGCTGCCCAAGCTGGAGCCCGCGCGCGTGCAGGAAGAGGCGCGCGCGCGCATCGAGCGCGCCGAGCGCTGGCTGCGCGAGCATCCGCAGGACGCGCAGCTGCTCGCCACGCTCGGGCGCCTGTGCGTGGCCGCCGAGCTCTGGGGCAAGGCGCAGAACTACCTCGAGGCGAGCCTGTCGTTCGGCGCCTCGCGCGCCGCCGCACTCGAGCTCGCGCGCCTCGCCGAGCGCGAGGGCCGCGCCGCCGAGGCGGCGAAGCACTTTCGCCGGGCAGGGGAATTGCCTTGAACGTTTCTTCAATTTTCTTGTTCTTCTATTGAATGACGCCCATGTACCGACTCCACGGCTTCTGCCAATCCGGCAACACCTTCAAGGTCGCGTTCCTGCTGCGCGCGCTCGGAGCGCCGTTCGAGACCGTGTTCGTCGACTTCATGCAGGGCAGGACGCGCGATGCGACCTGGCGCGAGAGCACCAACGAGATGGGCGAGGCGCCGGTGCTGGACGACGGCGCGCGGCGGCTCACGCAGTCGGGCGTGATCCTCACGTACCTGGCGAGGAAGCACGGCCGCTTCGGCGGCGCGACGCCGGACGAGGAGCTGGAAGTGCTGCGCTGGATCCTCTTCGACAACCACAAGTTCACGAGCTACTTCGCCACCTACCGCTTCCTGCTCGCGTTCGGGCCCGCGCAGCCCGACCCGGCGGTGCTCGCATTCCTGAAGACGCGCATTGACGGCGCCTACGGCATCGCAGACAAGCACCTCGCCGCGCGCGAGTACCTCGTCGGCGCGGCGCCCACCATCGCCGACTTCTCGCTGAGCGGCTATCTGTTCTATCCGGTCGAGGAGAGCGGCTACGACATCGAAGCGCGCTTCCCGGCGATCGCCGCCTGGCGCCGGCGCCTCCAGGCGATCCCGGGCTGGGCCGATCCCTACGAGGTGCTGCCCGGCGAGCGCATCGCACCGAAGTGGGTGGCGGCGACCTAGGCCCAGTCCCTGGGCTTGAGGAAATCGGTGTAGAGCTTCGCTTCGGGCGAGCCCGGCGCGGGCTGCCAGTCGTAGCGCCAGGTGACCGCCGGCGGCAGCGACATCAGGATCGACTCGGTGCGTCCGCCCGATTGCAGGCCGAACAGGGTGCCGCGGTCGTAGACCAGGTTGAACTCGACGTAGCGGCCGCGCCGGTAGCACTGGAAGTCGCGCTCGGCTGCGCCCCAGGGGTGGTCGCGGCGCTTCTCCAGGATCGGGCCGTAGGCGGTGATGAAGTGGTCGCCCACGGAGCGTACCAGCGCGAACGCGGTGTCGAAATCGGGCTCGGCGAGGTCATCGAAGAAGATGCCGCCCACGCCGCGCGGCTCGTTGCGGTGCTTGAGGAAGAAGTACTCGTCGCACCACTTCTTGTAGCGCGGGTAGCGCTCCGGCCCGAAGGGCTCGAGCGCGCGCTTGCAGGCGAGGTGGAAGTGCTTCGCGTCCTCCTCGAAGCCGTAGTAGGGCGTGAGGTCCATGCCGCCGCCGAACCACCAGACGTCGCCCGCCGCGAAGCAGCGCAGGTTCATGTGCACGGTCGGGCAGTACGGGTTGCGCGGGTGCAGCACCAGCGACACGCCCATCGCCTCGAAGCGCCGGCCCGCGAGCTGCGGGCGGCTCGCCGAGGCCGAGGGCGGCAGCTTGTCGCCCGAGACGTGCGAGAAGCCGACGCCGCCGCGCTCGAAGAGCTTGCCCTCCTCGAGGATGCAGGTCTTGCCGCCGCCGCCCTCGGCGCGCGTCCATGCGTCGGCCGAGAACGCTTTGCCGTCGAGCGCCTCGAGCGACGAGACGATGCGCGCCTGCAGCGCGGTCAGGTACTCGCGGACGGGACGTGTATCCAGGTCAGGCCTTCTTCAATGCCCTGTGACCAATATCCTTCCGGAATTGCATACCGTCAAAGCGGATGGTCTCGACCGCGTCGTAGGCGCGCGCGCGGGCCATCTTCAGCGAATCGCCCAGCGCGGTCACGCACAGCACCCGGCCGCCGCTCGTGACCAGCTTCCTGCCTTCGAGCTTGGTGCCGGCATGGAACGACCGGCAATCGTCAGTGGCTTTTGGCAAGCCGTGTATCTCGTCGCCTTTGCGCGGCTCCTCCGGGTAGCCGCCCGCGGCGAGCACCACGCCCAGCGCCGAGCGCCGGTCCCAGTCGGCCGAGGCGCGATCGAGCGTGCCTTCGAGCGCATGCTCGATGAGCGCGACCAGATCCGACTTGAGCCGCAGCATGATCGGCTGCGTCTCCGGGTCGCCGAGGCGGCAGTTGAATTCCAGCGTCTTCGGGTTGCCGGCCTTGTCGATCATCAGGCCGGCGTAGAGAAAGCCGGTGTAGGGCACGCCGTCCTTCGCCATGCCGGCGATTGCCGGGTGGATGATCTCGCGCATCACGCGCGCATGCAGCCGCGGCGTCACCACCGGCGCGGGCGAGTAGGCGCCCATGCCGCCGGTATTCGGGCCGCGGTCGCCGTCCCGCAGTCGCTTGTGGTCCTGGCTGGTGGCGAGCGGCAGCGCGTGCGCGCCGTCGGCCATCACGATGAAGCTCGCCTCCTCGCCCTCGAGGCACTCCTCGATGACCACGCGCGCGCCGGCCTCGCCGAGCCGGTTGCGCACCAGCATCTGGTCGATCGCCGCCTTCGCCTCCTCGAGCGTCGCCGCCACCACCACGCCTTTGCCGGCGGCCAGGCCGTCGGCCTTGATGACGATCGGCGCGCCCTGCATCTCGACGTAGGCGCGCGCCTCGGCCGCGCTCGTGAAGGTCGCATGCTTCGCGGTCGGCAGGCCGTGGCGCACCATGAACTGCTTGGCGAAGTCCTTGGAGGCCTCGAGCTGCGCCGCCGCCTTCACCGGGCCGAAGATCCTCAGCCCTGCTTCCTGGAACGCGTCGACCACGCCCGCGGCAAGCGGCGCCTCGGGCCCCACGACCGTCAGATGTATTTGTTCTTTTCTTGCAAAGCCTATGAGATCGGCTACGGAAGAAACCTCAATATTCTCCAAACCACTCTCGTTTGCAGTTCCTCCGTTGCCGGGCGCGACGAACACCTTCTGCACGCGCGGGCTCTGCGCAAGCTTCCACGCCATCGCATGCTCTCTGCCACCGGAGCCGATGACGAGGAGCTTCATTTCAATGCCTGAAATGCCGGATGCCGGTGAAGACCATGGCGATGCCGCGCTCGTCGGCCGCGGCGATCACCTCGTCGTCGCGCACGCTGCCGCCGGGCTGGATCACCGCCACCGCGCCCGCGTCGACCACTGCGTCGAGGCCGTCGCGGAACGGGAAGAAAGCGTCGGAGGCGACCACCGAGCCCGCGATCTCGAGGCCGGCGTTTTGCGCCTTGATCGCGGCGATGCGCGCGCTGTCGATGCGGCTCATCTGCCCCGCGCCCACGCCGACCGTGGCGCCGCCGCGGCAGAACACGATGGCGTTCGACTTGACGAATTTGGCGACCTTCCAGGCGAACAGCAGGTCCGCCCATTGCGATTCCGAGGGTCGTCGCTTCGTCTTTACCTTCAAGTCCTTTCGCTCTACAGCCTTGACGTCGGAGCCCTGCACCAGCAGGCCGCCGCCGACGCGCTTGTAGTCGTGCGCCTGCGCCTCGTGCGCGAGCGGCACTTCGAGCACGCGCAGGTTCTGCTTGCCGGCGAACACCTCGCGCGCCGCCGGCTCGACGCGCGGCGCGATGATCACCTCGGCGAACTGCTTGCCGATCTCCTCGGCCGCGGCGCGATCGAGCGCGCGGTTGAACGCGATGATGCCGCCGAAAGCCGAGGTCGGGTCGGTGGCGAAGGCCTTGCGGTAGGCGGCCAGAGAGCCGTCCGCGATCGCCACGCCGCATGGGTTGGCATGCTTGACGATCACGCAGGCGGGCTCGGCGAAGCTCTTCACGCATTCCCAGGCGGTGTCGGCGTCGGCGATGTTGTTGTACGAGAGCTCCTTGCCCTGCAGCACGGAGAACGCGGCGATGCTACCGGGCACCGGGCTGCGGTCGCGGTAGAACGCGGCCACCTGGTGCGGGTTCTCGCCGTAGCGCATCTCCTGGCGCTTGATGAGCTGCAGGTTGAGCACGTCGGGGAACGCGCGGCGCACGCGGTCCTCGTCCAGCGACGTCAGGTAGTTGGCGATCGCGCCGTCGTAGCCCGCGGTGTGGGCGAACACCTTCTTCGCGAGCGTGAAGCGCGCGGCCTCGCCGACGCCGCCGGTCGCGCGGATCTCCGCGAGCACGCCCGCGTAGTCGGCCGGATCGACCAGCACCGCCACGCCGGCGTGGTTCTTCGCCGCCGCGCGCAGCATCGCCGGCCCGCCGACGTCGATGTTCTCGATGGCGTTCTCGAGCGTGCAGTCCGGGTCGGCCACGGTGGCCTCGAACGGATAGAGGTTGACGACGATGAGGTCGATCGGCGCGATGCCCGCCTTTTCGATCTGCGCCAGGTGCTCGCGGGAGTCGCGCCGCGCGAGGATGCCGCCGTGGATCTTCGGGTGCAGCGTCTTGACGCGCCCATCGAGCATCTCCGGGAAGCCGGTGTGCGCGGACACCTCGGTGACGGGCACGCCTTCCTTCTCGAGCAGCCTGGCGGTGCCGCCGGTGGACAGCAGCTGCACGCCGAGCGCCGCGAGGGCGCGCGCGAACTCGACCACGCCCGTCTTGTCGGAGACGCTGATCAGCGCCCGCCTGACGTTCATCCTGCGATCTTCACGCTTTGATCCGCAGCTGCTGGATTTTCTTGCGCAGGGTGTTGCGGTCGATGCCGAGCATGGCCGCGGCGGCGCTCTGGTTGCCCTCGGCCTTGCCGAGCACCGTCTCGATGAGCGGCCGCTCGATGTTCCTGAGCACCATGTCGTAGATCGCCGTCGGCTTCTCGCCGTCCATGTCGCGGAAGTAGCGCTCCAGGGAGCGCTTCACCGCATCGGCGAGTTCCGTATTCCTGCTCATGCCAATCCGTCGAAGAAACGCCCGACCGCGGCGAGCTGCTCCGCGGCGGAGACGATCAGCACGGCCTCGCGCCGGAACGCTTCGCCTCCCGGAAATCGCCTCACATACCAGCCTATATGTTTGCGCGCGACGTGGACGCCGAGCGCTTCGCCGTAGAGCGCGTACAGGCCCTCGAGATGCTCGAGCACGACCGCGCGCATGTCGGCGGGCGGGGGCGGCGCGATCGCCTTGCCGTCATTCAGATAGGACAGGATTTCCCGGAACAGCCAGGGGCGGCCGTGCGCCGCGCGGCCGATCATCACGCCGTCGGCGCGCGTGTAGTCGAGCACGCGCCTGGCCTCTTCAGGCGTGGCGATGTCGCCGTTGGCGATCACCGGGATGCGCACGCCGGCCTTGACCTCGGCGACGGTGTCGAATTCGGCCTGGCCGCGGAAGCCGCAGGCGCGCGTGCGGCCGTGCACCGCGAGCAGGCGCACGCCGGCGCTCTCGGCGATGCGCGCGATGCGCAGCGCGTTGCGCCGCGCCGGGTCGGGGCCGGTGCGGATCTTGAGCGTCACCGGCAGGTCGACCGCGGCCACCACCGCCTCGAGGATGCGCGCCACGTGCGCCTCGTCCGAGAGCAGCGCCGAGCCCGCGGCGACGTTGCAGACCTTCTTCGCCGGGCAGCCCATGTTGATGTCGACGATCTGCGCGCCCTCGTCGGCGTTGAAGCGCGCCGCATCGGCCATCATCTGTGGATCGGCGCCCACGATCTGCACCGAAACAGGGCCGGCTGCGCCGTGCATCTCGCCATCATGCGTGCGGCGCAGGCGCGACTTGCGCGTGCCGCGCAGCTCGGGCCGCGCCGAGACCATCTCGGAGACCGCCAGGCCCGCGCCGAAGCGGCGGCAGAGCGCGCGAAAGGGCCGGTCGGTGACGCCCGCCATCGGGGCGACGAACAGACCGTTGCGCAGCACGTGCGCGCCGAGTTGCATCCGGTTCCTGATCGTGAATGCGGTGCGAGGGGTGCGGATTCTAGCGCGTTCCGTCGCCGAAAAACATCGGGCCTGTTGCGTTTTTCAAACACGCGGTCGGCCCGCGGCGATTCATGGCAGCGCGGATGCGCCGAAGATCATGCGGCGCGCGAAAAAACGCCGCGCCGGCAGGCAAATGTCCAGCGCGGTTAAACCAATTCCTCGCATCAGGCCGGCGACCGGGTCGGCGCCGAGGAACGCGCCGGCGAGAAAATCCGTGACGCGCACCGTCGCGGCCGCGTCGAGCCGGCGCAGCGCCGCAAAGCGCTGCAGCACGCTCGCCGCGCCCGGGTCCACGGCGTCATGCAAGACCTGCGCCAGATCCCAGGCGTCGCGCAGGCCGAGGTTCAGGCCCTGTCCCGCGACCGGGTGCAGCGTCTGCGCGGCATTGCCGATGAACGCGGCGCGCTCGCCGATGCGCGAGCGGCGCACGCGCAGCGCAAGGGGCACGCGGCTGCGCGCGTCCGCAGCGACGAACTCCCCTGCGCGACGGCCCATCGCCCGCGCGAGCGCCTCCAGGAACGCCGCTTCGGGCGCCTCGCACAGAGCCTGCGCGCGCTCGGGCGACATGCCCCAGACCGCACAGAGCTGCCCGCCGAGCGGCAGCAGCGCGAGCGGTCCTTCGGCGGTGAAGCGCTCCCAGGCGGCGCCGGCTGCCGCGGGGCGCGTGGTCACCCGCGCCACCACCGCCTGCTGGCGATAGTCCTTCTCCATCGCTTCGCTCGCGACGCCCTCGGCATGGACCGTGAGCGCGCACTCGCCCTGTGCATCGGCCACGCGGATGCCGGCCTCGGCTACGCGCCGCAGCAGGACGTCCATCAGGTCGCGGTAGTCGATGACGTAGCCGAGCGCCGGCACGCCGGCGTCGGCCGCGCGCAGCTCGGTGCGCCCGAAGCCGCCCTGCTGCGAGACGTGGATGCGCTCGATCGGGCTCGGCGCGAGCGCCTGCCAGGCGCCGGCGCGCTCGAGGATCAGGCGGCTGGCATGCGACAGCGCGATGGGACGCAGCGTGGCCGGTAGCGCCCGTGTCCGTTCGATCAATGCGATGTCTTGCCGATGGTGGTGCAGGAGCAATGCGAGAACGCAGCCCACCGGCCCGGCGCCGAGGATCGCGATCTCAGCCGGCATCGCGCTTCAGCGCCTCGATGTCGGCGATGCTCTTGGGCGTGGCCGCGGTGATCAGCTCGCAGCCGTTGCCGGTCACGAGCGCGTCGTCCTCGATGCGCACGCCGATGCCGTGCAGCGCCTTCGGCACGTCGTCCTCGGCGCGGATGTAGAGGCCGGGCTCGACGGTGAGCACCATGCCCGCGGCGAACTTGCGCCACTGGCCGGCGCGCTTGTAGTCGCCTGCGTCGTGCACGTCCAGGCCCAGCCAGTGCCCGGTGCGGTGCATATAGAAGCGCTTGTAGGTCTCCTTCTCGAGCACTTCGTCGAGCGGGCCCGCGACCAGCTTCAGGTCGAGCATGCCCTGCGCGAGCACGCGCACCGCGGCATCGTGCGGCTCGTTCCAGCCGTTGCCGGCGCGCACCTTGCCGACCGCCGCGGCCTGGGCCGCGAGCACGATCTCGTAGACGTCGCGCTGCGCGGCGGAGTAGCGCGCGCCGACCGGGAAGGTGCGCGTGATGTCCGAGGCGTAGCCCGCGAGCTCGCAGCCCGCGTCGATCAGCACCAGCTCGCCGTCGCGCAGCACGTCCTCGTTCGACACGTAGTGCAGCACGCAGGCGTTCGCGCCACCCGCGACGATCGGCCAGTAGGCGGGGAACTGCGCGCCGCTGGAGCGGAATTCGTGCAGCAGCTCCGCCTCGAGCTCGTACTCGAAGCGCCCCGGGCGCGCCGCGCGCATCGCGCGCTGGTGCGCCGCCGCCGAGATCGCCGCCGCGCGGCGCATCACGCCGAGCTCGTGCGCGTCCTTGACGAGGCGCATCTCGTCGACGAGCGCGCGCACGTCCTGCACGCGCTCGGGCGCGGCGACGCCGGCGCGCGCCTGCGCGCGCACCGCGTTCAGCCAGCCCATCGCGCGCAGGTCCCAGCCCGATTCGGCGCCGAGCGGGGTGTACAGCGCCGGCTGGTCGGCGAGCAGCTTCGTGAGGTGCGCGTCGAGCTCGCCCACGGGGTAGGCCTCGTCGAAGCCGAAGCGCTCCTGCGCGCCGCCCGGCCCGAAGCGGAAGCCGTCCCAGGTCTCGCGCTCGACGTTCTTCTCGCGGCAGAACAGCAGGCTCTTGGGCTGCGCGCCCGCGACCAGCACCAGCACCGCCTCGGGCTCCGGGAAGCCGGTCAGGTAGTAGAAATGGCTGTCGTAGCGGTACGGATAGTGCGTGTCGCGGTTGCGGATGCGCTCGGGCGCGGTCGGGATCACCGCGACGCCGCCCTGCATCGCCTGCGCGAGCCGCGCGCGCCGCGCGCCGTGGAGCGCGGGGTCGAGGTCGTTCGCCTTCATGGGTGCTCGATTCGTAGTCTCAGGTCCTTCAGGCGCTGCGGCGTGCCGACGTCGTTCCAGTAGCCCTGGTAGAGCTCGCCGCTCACCTCGCCGCGCTCGGCGGCCGCGCGCCACAGCGGCGCGAGCTGCGCCTTGGCGCCGGCCGCGATGCCGGCGGTGAGGCACGGCGAGAGCACCGAGATGCCAGCGTAAGTGTAGCGCGGCGCGGGCGCATTGCCGACGCGGCCGCGCTCGAGCGTGAAGTCGCCGGCCGGATGCCAGGGCGGGTTCGGCACGAGCACCAGGTGCGCCAGGCGCCCGTCCAGCTCGAAATCGCGCAGCCCGGCGAAGTCGAAATCGCACCAGATGTCGGCGTTCACGAGCAGGAACGGCGCCTCGCCGAGCAGCGCGCGCGCCTGCGCGAGACCGCCCGCGGTCTCCAGCGGCTCGGCCTCGCGCGACCAGGCGATGGCGACGCCGTGCGCGGCGTCGCCGAAGCGCTCGACGATGCGCTCGCCCAGGTGCGAGACGTTGATCACCGCGCGCCGGAAGCCGGCGCGCGCGAGGCGCGCGAGGTGGCGTCCGAGCAGCGTCTCGCCGCCGATTTCCACCAGCGGCTTGGGCATGGACTCGGTGAGCGGCCGCAGCCGCTCGCCGCGGCCGGCGGCGAGGATCATCACGTTCATGCGGGCGCGAACTCCTCGAGCAGGCGCGCGAGCGGCGCCAGCGGCGCGTAGCGCCGTGCGACGGCGCGCGCATAGCCGATGAAACGCGGCGTGTCGGCGAGGTAGCGCGCCTTGCCGTCGCGATAGGCGAGGCGGGCGAAGATGCCGAGCACCTTGAGATGGCGCTGCAGGCCCATCCATTCGAACGCGCGCCAGAACTCGCCGAAGTCCGCGTCCACCGGCAGCGCCGCCTTCCTGGCCTTTTCCCAGTAGCGCACGGTCCAGTCGAGCACGCGCTCCTCGTCCCAGCTGATGAAGGCATCGCGCATCAGGCAGACCATGTCGTAGCTGATCGGCCCTTCGACGGCATCCTGGAAGTCCAGCACGCCGGGGTTCGGTTCGCAAACCATCAGGTTGCGCGGCATGTAGTCGCGGTGTACGTAGACCCGGGGCTGCGCGAGCGCGCTCTGCAGCAGCAGGCGGAACACGCCCTCGAGCCGGTCCCTGAGCGCCTGATCCACCGTCACGCCGAGGTGGCGGGCGAGGTACCACTCCGGAAACAGATCCAGCTCGCGGCGCAGCAGCGCCTCGTCGTAGGGCGGCAGCTCGCCCGGCCGCGTCGCCAGCTGCCAGCGCAGCAGCGCGTCGGTCGCGTCACGAAAGAGCGCCGCGGCGCTGCCCTCGTTCAGCGCGTCGAGATAGGTCGTCGTGCCAAGGTCGGTGAGCAGCAGGAAGCCCTGGCCGGGGTCCTGTGCAAGCACCTGCGGCGCATGCACGCCAGCCGCGCGCAGCAGGCGCGCCACGCGTACGAACGGGCGGCTGTCCTCCTTCGCGGGCGGCGCGTCCATGGCGACGAAACTGCGCCCGTCGGCGAGCGTCGCGCGAAAGTAGCGGCGGAAGCTCGCGTCCTGCGACGCGGGCGCAAGCGTGAGCGGCTGCGAGGGGAATTGCGCGCCGAGCCAGCGCTCGAGCTCGACGAGTCTGAAATCCATTGCGATTTGCGCCGAATTATGACACTTTTCACTCTCAAAAACGCCTGTCACCTACTGCTGAATCCACACTTGCACCGGCTTACATCAGCGAGAATCGCGGCGATTCTGGTGCTCCTGCTTGCCGGCGCGCCGCTTGCCCGGGCGCAGCAGCCGGCCGCGGCGCCGCCCAAGCCCAAGCCGCCCGCCACGATCGAGGCCGAGAGCATCGAGGGCGTGGCCGAGCTCGAGGTCACCGCGCGCGGCAAGGTCGAGTTCAAGCGCGAAGAGCTCACCGTGTACGCCGAGTTCCTGCGCTACAACCAGGAGTTCGGCCGCGTCGAGGCCGACGGCGGCGTGCGCCTGCAGCGCGGCGTCGACCGCTTCTTCGGCCCGCGCCTGCGCTACGACACGCGCAACGACACCGGCGTGTTCGAGCAGTCGAACTTCATCCTGCACGGCGAAACATCGACCATGCGCGGCAAGGGCGAGCGGCTGGAGTTCCTCGGCAAGGACCGCCTGCGCCTGGTGCGGGGCAGCTTCACCAGCTGCGAGCCCGGCAAGGAGGACTGGCGCTTCGAGGCGGGCGAGATGGAACTCGACACCGCGCAAAGCCGCGCCACCGTGCGCGACGGCCGGCTCAAGTTCTTCGACGCTACGCTGGTGCCGCTGCCCTACGGCTCGTTCTCGCTCGACAACCAGCGCAAGACCGGCCTTCTTGCGCCCTACTATTCGAACAACTCGCGCCGCGGCCTCGAAGTCGCGCTGCCCTACTACTGGAACATCGCGCCGGAGCAGGACCTCACGCTGGTGCCGCTCTACATGTCCAAACGCGGCGCGCAGCTGAAGACCGAGTACCGCTACATCGACCGCGCCTATGCCGGCGAGCTGCGCTACGAGTTCATGCCGCACGACAAGGTGCTGGAGACCTCGCGCAGCGCGGTCTCGCTGCAGCACCAGCACCAGATCTCGCCGCAGCTCTCGGGCCGCATCGACTACAACCGGGTCTCGGACGACCGCTACTTCGTCGACCTCGCCTCGCAGGTGCGCCAGGTGTCGCAAGGCGTGCTGCAACAGACGGGCCAGCTCTCCTACGGCAACGCGTTCGCCGGCGTGCCCTACTACGCCACCGCCACGCTGCAGCGCTGGCAGACGCTGCAGGACCCGCTCGCGCCGATCACGCCGCCGTACGCGCGGCTGCCGCAGATCAACTTCGGCGCCGTCAAGGCCGACATCGCCGGACGGTTCGACCTCAGCGTGCCCGGCGAGTACGTGCGCTTCGACCACCCGACGCTGGTCGAGGGCACGCGCGTGCAGCTCAACCCGGTGGTGGCGGCGCCGCTGCTCGCGCCCGGCTACTTCCTCACGCCGAAGCTCGGCGCGCACTACGCCAACTACGGCCTCACGCAATTCGCGCCCGGCACGCCGCAGCAGCAGAGCGTCTCGGTGCCCTGGATGAGCCTGGACGGCGGCCTGATCTTCGACCGCGGCATGAACTGGTTCGGACAGGCGATGACGCAGACGCTCGAGCCGCGCGCGTACTACGTCTACGCGCCCAACCGCAACCAGAACCAGGTGCCGCTGTTCGACACGGGCCTCACCGACTTCAACTACGCGCAGATCTTCACCGAGAACCGCTTCGCGGGCGGCGACCGCTTCGGCGACGCCAACCAGCTCACGCTCGCCGCGACCTCGCGCGTCATCTCGCCCGCAGGCGCCGAGCTGCTGCGCGCCACGCTCGGCCAGCGCTACTACTTCTCGGACGAGCGCGTGGGCCTCACGCCCGCCTCGGCGCTGCGCACGCGCGGGCAGTCGGACTTGCTCGCTTCGGTCGGCGCACGCCTGCCGCGGAACCTGAGCTTCGACGCCACGGTCCAATACAATCCGCAGGAATCGCGCTGGGAACGCTATAACCTCTCGGCGCGCTATGCCCCGGAGATCGCCAAGGTGATCGGCGCCGGCTACCGCTACAACCGCGAGACCGACATCCGCCAGGTGGACGTGGCGGGGCAGTGGCCGCTCGCCACCGGCTGGTACGCGATCGGCCGGTTCAACTACTCGTTCACGGACGCGCGCATGCTCGAGGGCATCGCCGGGATCGAGTACAACGCCGGCTGCTGGGTGCTGCGCGGCGCGGTGCAGCGCCTGCAGGCGGCGACCGCGACCACCTCGACCGGCATCTTCGTGCAGCTCGAGTTCAACGGCGTCGGCGGCCTGGGCTCGGACGACATCGTCACCATGTTCAAGCGCAGCATCCCCGGCTACGCCGTCACCAACCCGACCGAGAGCCGCTTCACGCCGCCGAGCATGCGCCCCGGGCTGCCGTTCCAGCAGACCTACTAGACCGCAATGATGCGAGCACTGGCAGGACTGGTCGCGCTTGGCTTCGTGGCCGCGGCATGGGCGCAGCTGCAGGGCCAGGTGCCGCGCCCCGGCGAGGTGCCGGGAAGTGAAATGCGGCGCCCGGCGCCGCGCATCGAGCTCGTCGACCGCATCGTCGCGGTGGTCGGCAAGGAGGTGGTGACGCTGTCGGAACTCGCCGAGCGGCGCGACTTCGCCGAGCGCCAGCTGCGCCGCCAGGGCACGCCGCTGCCCGAGCGCGCGCTGCTCGAGCGCCAGATCCTCGAGCGCCTGATCATCGACAAGGCGCAGCTGCAGCTCGCGCGCGACAGCGGCATCCGCGTCGAGGAAGTCCAGCTCGACCGGGCGCTCGAGCGCGTCGCCGAGCAGAACCGCATGTCGCTGCCGGAGTTCCGCCAGGCGCTGGAGAAGGACGGCGTCGCCTTCGCGCGCTTCCGCGAGGAAGTGCGCCAGCAGATCCAGATGCAGCGCCTGCGCGAGCGCGAGGTCGACGACCGCATCGAGGTCAGCGACGCCGAGATCGACCAGTACCTTGCCGACCAGAAGACCGGCGGCAGCACGCGCGGCGAGTACAACATCGCGCACGTGCTGGTGCGGCTGCCCGAGCAGGCCAGCCCAGAGCAGATCGAGGCGGCGCGCGCCAAGGCCGAGAAGGCGCGCGCCGACGCCGTGGCGGGCGTGGATTTCGCGAAGGTCGCGGCGGGCTACTCGGACGCGCCCGACGCGCTGCAGGGCGGCGCGATGGGCTGGCGCGCCGAGGACCGGCTGCCGGAGCTGTTCGCGGGCGCCGTGCGCGGCCTGAAGGCAGGCGAGGTGAGCGGCGTGCTGCGCTCACCCGGCGGCTTCCACGTGGTCAAGCTTCTGGAGCGGCGCGGCAGCGAGGACGGCGCGCCGGTGCAGCAGACGCGCGCGCGCCACATCCTGATCCGCACCAGCGAGGTGGTGTCGGAGGCCGACGCGCAGCGGCGGCTGCGCGACCTGCGCGAGCGCATCGTCACCGGCGGCGCGGATTTCGCCGAGCTCGCGCGCCTGCATTCGGCCGACGGCAGCGCCTCGCGCGGCGGCGACCTGGACTGGCTGCTGCCGGGCGACACGGTGCCCGATTTCGAGCGCGCGATGAACGCGCTCAAGGTGGGCGAGGTGAGCCAGGCCGTGAAGTCGCCGTTCGGCTGGCACCTGATCCAGGTGATGGACCGGCGCGCCGCGGGCCTCACGCAGGAGCGGCGGCGCATGCAGGCGCGCCAGGCGATCAGGGAGCGCAAGTCGGACGACGCCTACCAGGACTGGCTGCGCCTGCTGCGCGACCGCACCTACGTCGAGCTGCGCATCGAGGACAAGTGAAACCTCGAAAGAGCCGTGTTGAAAACGCGTAAGCGTTTTGGCCAGCATTTCCTGCACGACCCCGGGGTATTGAAGCGCATCGTCGAAGCCGTGGCGCCGGCGCGCGGCGACTTCATGGTGGAAATCGGCCCGGGCGAGGGCGCGCTCACGCGCCCGCTGCTCGAGCGCCTGGAGCGCCTGACCGCGATCGAGATCGACCGCGACCTCGCGGCGCGCCTTGCGCGCGCGTTTCCGGCCGAGCGCCTCAACGTGGTCGTCGCCGACGTGCTCGACTTCGATTTCGGCGCCTTGCCCGCCGGCTTTCGCGTCGTCGGCAACCTGCCCTACAACATCTCCACGCCGGTCCTGTTCCACCTCGCGCGCCATACGGAACGCGTGCGCGACCTGCACTTCATGCTGCAGAAGGAAGTGGTCGAGCGCATGGTGGCTGCTCCCTCGACGCCGGACTACGGCCGCCTCTCGGTCATGCTGCAGGTGCGCTTCGCGATGCGCAAACTGTTCGCTGTCGCGCCCGGTGCCTTCCGGCCGCCGCCGAAGGTCGATTCGGCGGTAGTGCGCCTCGTGCCGCTGGCGCAGAAGCTGGACTGCGACGAAGCGGCGTTCGAGAAAATCGTGCGCGAGGCCTTCAGCGCGCGCCGAAAGACGCTGCGCAATGCACTGCCTCTCAGATCGTGTGACTACGATCAGCTGGGCATCGATTCAGGGCTGAGGCCGGAGAATCTTGCGCCGAGCGCGTTTGTGCGGATCGTGCGGCGACTTTCCACTTCCCGCACCTAGTAGAAAGTCGCGCACGCGGCGTGTCAAAGTGTGTGTGCGTCGCGGTGGATATAGTGCATCGGCCTATATTGGGTGGGCGGCATCCCTAGACGCGCAGCCATGTACAAGCCCATACCACGAAGTCCGGACCCGAAGCAGTTGGTCGCGGCGAAGTACGGGTCGCCGTCGAAGGAACAGCTGCTGCGTTTTCGCGCCGCGATGGACGTATCGGCCGACGCGATCTACCTGGTCGACCGGCGCACCATGCGCTTGGTTGACGTCAACGAGACAGCTTGCACACGCACGGGCTATGCGCGCGAAGAGCTGCTGAAGCTCGGACCGCAGGATCTACTGAACACCAGCCGCGAGGAACTCGAGCAGCAATACGACGCCGTGATTGCCGCGGGTGCGACAGGCATCAAGACCGAATCGTCCGCGCGTGCCAAGGATGGGCGCAAATCCGTCACGGAACTGCACCGACGCGCGCTGCGGCTGGGGGACCGCTGGATCATCGTCAGCATCGCGCGCGACGTCACCGAGCGCAAGCGTGCGAAACGCGCAGCGCTGCGAATCGGCCGGATGTATGCCGTCCTCAGCGCAACCAACGAAGCCATTCTGCGCAGCACGCAACCCGCTGAGCTCTACCAGCGCGTATGCGATGCGGCCGTGCAAGGCGGTCCGTTCATCGTGTTGGCGGCGGTGTACACGCCGGACCCAGATACCAGCTGGATGACGGTTGCGGCGATGGCGGGCGCGGGCCAGGAGCGCATACACGAAACCCGATTCTCGGTGGCGGAAGCCAGGGCGGAAGGGCGCGGCCTGATCGGCACCGCCTTTCGCACGCGCAAGCCGTGCATCAGCAACGACATCCTCAACGACGAGCGCCTGCGGAACTGGTGGGAGTATGCGCGCGATATGCGGCACCTTGCCGCCGTCGCGGTGCCGCTTCTGCAAGGTGGGAGCGCGGTCGGCGTACTGCATTTCTGCGCCAACGAGGTCAACGTCTTCGACGACGAGTCGGTCGCGCTGTTCGAGCGAATGGGGGAGAATGTGTCCTTCGCGCTGGAGAACTTCGCACGCAAGTCCGAGCATGAGCGCGCGGAAGCCGGCATGCGCGCGGCCGAAGAGCAGTTCCGCGGACTGGTCGAGCAGTCCATCGCGGGCATCTACATCATTCAGGACCGCAAGTTCGCGTACGTCAATCAGCGCTACGCAGAGATCTTCGGATATGCGACCGCCGACGAACTGGTCGGCAATGACCCGTTCATGGTGGTGTCCGAGAAGGACCGCGATGCGGTCAAGCAGACCATTCACGGCCAGATGGAGCGCGGCGCCGGGACGGTCTCGTATTCCTTTACGGGACTGCGCAAGGACGGTTCGACGATCGAGGCAGGAGCGCACGGCGCGCGCGCCTCGCACCGGGGCCGGCCCGCGATGATCGGGCTCATGCAGGACATCTCGGAAAAGAAGCGCGCCGAGGATGAGATCCGGCAATACGTCGCCAAGCTGGAATCCGCATTCATGCGCACGGTCGAAGTGACCATGAGCTTGAGCGATCTGCGCGATCCGTACACGGCCGGCCACGAGCGCCGGGTGGCCGAAATTTCTGTTGCGATCGGTGCCGAGCTCGGCTTCGACGCGCACCGGCAGGAAGGCCTGCGAGTCGCCGGCTATCTGCACGACGTGGGCAAGATGGCGATTCCGGCCGAAATCCTCGCCAAGCCGGGCAAGCTCAGCGCGGTCGAATTCGCGCTCGTGAAAGGGCACGCCCAGGTGAGTTACGACATCCTGAAGAACGTGGAATTTCCATGGCCGGTAGCGCAGGTGGCGTTGCAGCACCACGAGCGCTTGGACGGCAGCGGCTATCCGCAGGGGCTGAAGGGCGACGCGATCCTGCTCGAGGCGCGCATCTTGGCGGTGGCGGATGTCGTCGAGGCCATGGCGACGCACCGGCCCTATCGTCCCGGGCTCGGCATCGAAAAAGCGCTCGCCGAAATCGAGCGAGGGCGCGGCAGCGCCTACGATCCAGTCGTCGCCGACACCTGCCTAAAACTGTTCCGGGACAAGGGCTACAGCATTCCGGACTAGCGGCGCTCGATGAACTCGATCTTGTAGCCGTCGGGATCCTGCACGAAGGCGATCACCGTGGTGCCGCCCTTCACGGGGCCGGCTTCGCGCGTGACGGTGCCGCCCTTTGCCTCGACCGCCGCGCAGGCCTTGGCGACGTCGGGAAACTCGAGCGCGATGTGGCCGAAGCCGGCGCCGAGGTCGTACTTGTCCACGCCGTAGTTGTAGGTGAGCTCGATCACGGCGGTCTTGTCCTCGCTGTCGTAGCCGACGAAGGCGAGCGAGTACTTCTGGTCGGGGCGGTCGGTGGTGCGCAGCAGCTTCATGCCGAGCACCTCGGTGTAGAACTTCACGGAGCGGTCCAGGTCGCCGACCCGGAGCATGGTGTGCAGCATTCTCATCGGTGCTGTTCCTTCAGATTCTCGGCAGGGTGGCGGCATCGTGCTCGATGCGCTCGCGCGCCTCGCGCCAGTGAGGATACAGCCATTCGACCAGCGCCCAGAAGCGCTCCGAGTGGTTGAGCTCGACGAGGTGCGCGACCTCGTGCGCGACCACGTAGTCGGCGAGCGCCGCGTCCAGGTGCACCAGGCGCCAGGCGAGCCGGATGCGGCCGCTCGCCATGCACACGCCCCATTGCGTGCGCGCGTTCGACAGCGCGAAGGGCGGCGGCGCGAGGCTCACGCGCGCGGCGTAGTGCGCCACGCGCGGTGCGAGCGTCGCCAGCGCGCGCGCCTTCAGCCAGGCGAGCAG
>JBASCW010000094.1:0-28171 GCA_049651845.1 Burkholderiales bacterium
GACGCGGACTTCGAGGCGCGCGCGCGCCGTCTGGGCCTGAGGTTCGGCGAGGCTGCCCCGGAGGATCTGCTTCTCGACTACACCCGGCTGTTCCTGGGGCCGACCGACATCCTCGCCAAACCCTACGGTTCGGTATGGCTCGAGCCCGGCCGGGGCCTGATGCAGGACTCCACGATGGCCGTGCAGGCCCTGTACGAGGAAGGCGGCTTCGAGCTTGCGGAAGATTTCCACGAGTTGCCCGACCATATCGCCGCGGAGCTCGAATTCCTCTACCTCCTGATTCACCGCCAGCACCAGGCGCAGCAGTCCGGCGACGCCACCGCGATTGCCGAGGTCGACGCCCTGCGCCGGCGCTTTCTTGGCAGCCACCTCGGGCGCTGGGTCGGTCCGTTCACCGCCGCCATGAAATCCGGGGCGACGGAGCCCTTTTATCGCGAGCTCGCGGAACTCACCGAGCGATTCGTCACCCAGGAAACCGCCGCTGCCGGAGGACTGACGTGAAGAGCGAGCCGCCGAAGCACTACCGCAGGATCAGGAAGACCAACCCCGATTTCATCGCCTCCTGGGAGGCCATCGGCAAGGCGGTGCGCGACACCGGTCCGCTGCCGCCCAAGACCGGTCACCTGATTCAGCTTGCTGCTGCCGCTGCGGTCCGCTCCTAGGGCGCCGTGCACAGCCATGTGCGCCGCCTGGTCGAGCTGAAGGCGAAACCCACCGAGATCCGGCAGGCCATCATGCTGACTGCGGCGACCATCGGTTTTCCGGCGGTGATGGCGGCATTGTCCTGGGCCGACGACTTTCTGGAACCCGATCGATAGCGAGACCGACGTTACGCCTCGTACCAGCCCTTCGACGCGTTCACGACCCTGACCACTAGGAGCATCACCGGCACCTCGATCAGGACGCCGACGACGGTCGCGAGCGCGGCGCCGGACTCGAAGCCGAACAGGCTGATCGCGGCGGCGACCGCGAGCTCGAAGAAGTTCGACGCGCCGATCAGCGCCGAAGGACAGGCCACGCTGTGCTTCTCGCCCACCGCCCGGTTCAGCAGGTAGGCGACCGACGAATTGAAGAAAACCTGAATCAGGATCGGCACCGCGAGCAGCGCGATGACGAGCGGCTGCTCGAGGATGGCGTCGCCCTGGAACGCGAACAGCAGCAGCAGCGTGAGCAGCAGCGCGGCGACCGACCAGGGCTGGATCGTCGCCATCGCGGCATCGAAGGTGCCCTGCCCGCGCGCGAGCAGCGCCTTGCGCAGGATCTGCGCGAGAATCACCGGGATCACGATGTAGAGCACGACCGACGTGAGCAGCGTGTCCCAGGGCACCGCGATCGCGGATATGCCCAGCAGCAGGGCCACGATCGGCGCGAACGCGAAGATCATGATCACGTCGTTGAGCGCGACCTGCGACAGCGTGAAATAGGCATCCCCGTTCGTCAGCCGGCTCCACACGAACACCATTGCGGTACAAGGCGCCGCGGCGAGCAGGATCAGGCCGGCGATATAGCTGTCGATCTGGTCCGGGGGCAGTAGCGGCGCGAACAGCACGCGGATGAACAGCCAGGCGAGGAACGCCATCGAAAACGGCTTCACCAGCCAGTTGATCACCAGCGTGACGCCGATGCCCTTCACGTGGTCCTTCACCTGGTGCAGGGCGCCGAAGTCGATCTTGAGCAGCATCGGAATAATCATCACCCAGATCAGGAAACCGACCGGAATGTTGACGCGTGCCACTTCCATCGCGCCAAGGGCGCGCACCGGGCCCGGCAGCGCCTGCCCCAGCAGGATGCCGGCGACGATGCACAGGAACACCCACAGCGTCAGCCAGCGCTCGAAGAAGCCGATCGCCGGCTTCTCCTCCAGCGCTGCGCCGGTTGCTTGATCAGCAGCAGCCACCGGCGGACTTCGCGTCAACCCGCCCCGATGCGGCGGCCGGCTTGGTTGCCCGGATGAACGCGCTCAGGAACTTGCCGTCCACCTCCGGCCCGATGACGCTCGCATCGATGCCTTGGTCGGCGAGGAACGCGCTCGCGTCTTCGGCCCGGTAGATGCGCGTGGGCTCGATCGCCACGTCCGCGAACCCGGCCGCGGCAAGCTTGGCGCGGTATTCGCCTTCGTCCAATGCCCCTGCCACGCACCCGACCCATAGGAGAATGCTGCTGCGGATTCCGGCGGGTATCTCGCCGCGCGTCACCACGTCGGACACGGCGAACCTGCCGCCCGGCTTCAGCACCCGGAACGCCTCGCGCAACACGCGGTCCTTGTCCCCTGAAAGATTGATCACGCAGTTGGAAATGATCACATCCACCGAGTCGTCCGGCAGCGGAATGTTCTCGATTTCGCCTTTCAGGAACTCCACGTTTTGCGCGCCGGCCTTGCGCTTGTTGTCGTTGGCGAGCGCCAGCATCTCGTCGGTCATGTCGAGCCCGAAGGCTTTTCCCGTCGGCCCCACGCGCCTCGCCGACAGCAGGACATCGATGCCGCCGCCCGAGCCCAGATCCAGCACCACCTCGCCCGCCTTCAATTCCGCGAGTGCGGTGGGGTTGCCGCAGCCCAGCGACGCCTGCACGGCGGCATCCGGCAGCTGGTCTTTCTGCGCGTCCTCGTAGAGATTGCCCGTGATCGGATCGCAGCTCCCCGCGTCGCCGGGCCTGGACCCACAGCACGCCCCCTGGGAGCCTGCAGCGACGTTCAATGCCGCGCTCGCGTATCTCTCCTTGACGACGGTTTTGAGATCGGTCTTTTCCATGATTTCTCCCAGGTAATCCGGCCGATTTCGTCCAGCCTGCCTGCCACGGCGAGGCGATCGAGCTCATCGAGCGGCAGGTCGAGCATCAGGTTGATTCGCGCACTCAGCGTCCGGAACGCGAGCAGAAACGCGCGGCGCTTGTCGTCGTCGTTTCCTTGCACCGCTGCGGGATCGGGCACGCCCCAATGCGCAGTGACCGGCTGTCCGGGCCAATACGGACATGGCTCGGCCGCCGCGCTATCGCACACGGTGAACACGAAGTCCATCTTCGGCGCATCGGGTGCGGAGAATTCGTCCCAGCTCTTGGAGCGCAACCCCGCGGCGCCGATACCGTTCTTCTCCAGCAACTCGATCGCGAACGGATTCACGCATCCACCCGGCTTGCTTCCGGCGCTGTAGGCCTTGAAGCGGCCCCTGCCCACCGCGTTGAGATACGCCTCGGCGAGGACCGAACGCGCCGAGTTGCCGGTGCAGAGGAACAGCACATTCCACACGCGGGACGCTGTCATTCGCGCTGGCGCTGTTTCGGCCTGACGAACGGGATCGGCGCCGGAACACAGGCTTTGCCCCCGCAACAGTCTTCCGTGAGATAGGCGAGCAAGCGGCCCATGCCCTCGAAATCGGCGCTGTAGATCACGAACCGGCCGTCCTGGCGGCTGCGCGCCAGACCGGCGCGCGTCAGGCCGGCGAGGTGGAATGACAGCGTGGCGGGCGGCAGGTCGAGCTCCTCCGCGATGCTCCCGGCCGCCATGCCAGCGGGCCCCGCTTGCACGAGCAAGCGGAAAATCGCCAGCCGCGAGCCCTGCGCGAGTGCGCTCAGCGCCTGTACTGCCTGTTTCGTTTCCATTATTCTAGAATAGTCGAATTGATGACCGGATGTCAATCTCCCCGCGACGATGTTCAGTCCGCCGCCGGCGCGTCCGGCTCGGACACGCCCAGCTTGCGCATCTTCTCCCAGAGGTTCTTGCGGCTGATGCCGAGCATCTCGGCAGTGCGCGTCATCTGCCACCCTTGGCGTTCGAGCTCGGCGGCGATGTAGCGGCGCTCGCACTCGTGCAGGTATTCGCCGAGGTTGCCGCGGATCGCGGTTTCGGCGGTCTGCGGGTTCACGCTCGCGTCGAAGCAGATTTCGGGCAGGATCATCGCGGTGCGCGAGAGAATGCATGCGCGCTCGATGCAGTGCTTGAGCTCGCGCACGTTGCCGGGCCACGGGTAGGTGAGCAGCGCGCGCTCGGTGAGCGGGTGCAGGTGGCGCTGCTCGCCGGGATGCGCCTGCAGCCACTCGCGCAGGAAGCGCTGCGCGAAGCACAGGACATCCTCGCGGCGCTCGCGCAGCGGCGGCACCCTGACGTGGATCACGTTGACGCGGTAGTACAGGTCCTCGCGGAACTGGCCCGACTCGACCAGCTTCTTCAGGTCGCGGTGCGTGGCGAGCACCAGCCGGAACTGGACGGCGACGGTGCGCTCGCCGCCCACGCGCACGATCGAATGCTCCTGGATGGCGCGCAGCAGCTTGGACTGCATGGCGAGCGGCATATCGCCGATCTCGTCGAGGAAAAGCGTCCCGCGGTCGGCCTGCTCGAAATAGCCCCGCCGGGCGCGGATCGCGCCGGTGAAGGCACCCCTTTCGTGCCCGAACAGCTCGGACTCCATCAGCGATTCGGCGACCGCGCCGCAATTCACCGCGACGAAAGGCTTTTCGGCATCCCCGTAGGCGAGTTCGTGAAAGGCTCGCGCGATGCGTTCCTTGCCCACCCCGGATTCGCCCGAAATCAGCAGCGTCGCCGCCTGCGCGGCGATACGCGGCAGCTGCGCCTCGATCGAGCGCATCGCCGGAGACACGCCGAGGTCGCGGTCCTGCGCCTGGCAGGATGCGGCGCTCAGCGTCCGCACCTTGGCGACCAACTGCTCTAGGTCGAACGGCTTGGTCACGTAATCGGCGGCGCCGAGCTTGAGCAGCGCGACCGCGCCATCGACGGTCCCATAGCCGGTGATGAACACGAACGGCGGCAGCGGCCGGCCGAGCGCGAGCAGCTCGCGGAAGAGCTGCTCGCCCGTGCCGTCGGGCAGGAGGATGTCACTGATCACCGCGGCGTAAGCGCGGCTTTCGATCGATCGCCGGGCGGACTGCGCATCGCGCTGCCATTCCACCGCGAATCCTTCCAGCCGGAAGCGGTCGCAGAGCGACTCGCCCATGATCGAGTCGTCTTCGATCAGGCAAAGCCGCGGCGGCTCGCGTGCGTTCACGCAGCACCTTCGAGCGGCAGGCCGACCTCGAAGCGCGTGTCACCGGGAAAGCTCCGCGCCGAGATGCGGCCGCCGAGCTGCTGCACGATCTGGTAAGTGACCCACAGGCCCAGGCCGTGCCCCCCGCTCTCGGAGCGGGCGAACGGTTCAAACAGGTGATCGAGTCGCTCTGCGGGGATGTGCGCGCCGTCGTTGCCCACGACGATGCGCAGCGCCCCGTGCGCGCGTTCCACGGCGCACGAGACGCGGCCGCCGGAATCCACCGCCCGGAACGCGTTGAGCAGAAGGTTGATCAGGATCTGGCGCACCGCGGTCGAGGGCAGCGGCACGTCTTCGCCGAGCCGGTTGTCCCATTCGAGCCGCGCCTGCATGCGGTGCGCGTCGGCGAGCACCAGCGTCCTCACGTCCTCGATGTCCTGCGGCGCCAGCGGGTGCGCCGCGAACCTGGCCTCGACCAGCAGCGCAGCGACGGTCTCCCGGATCTGCGTCAGGCCCCGTTCGAGCAGCGCGATGGTCTTGAGCGTCATCGGATCGCCATTGCCGTGGCGCCGGAAGGTGTCGATAGCGTTGAGCATGCCGCCGAGAGGATTGTTGATCTCGTGGGCGATTCCGGCCGAGAGCCGACCGAGCGCCGCGAGGCGCTCCGAGTGAATGATCTGGCGCTCGAACTCGGCCTTGTCGCGCAGGCCCGCGAGCATCTCGCGGAAGGCGGTCGCAAGCCGCCCGATCTCGTCCTTGGATTCCTCGAGCTGGAGTGTTGCTACGGCCGGATCGGCGCGGCCGACGCCGCTCATGCGTTCGGCGAGGTCCACCAGCGGGGCGGCAAAGCGTTGCGCCCAGTACCAGCTCGCGGTGATGACGATCGCGAGCACCGCGAGCGCCACGAGCGCCGCCTGCTCGATGATGCCACGCAGACGAGGCAGAAAGATGTCGCGCGAGTACGCCGCGACAAGCGTGCCCAGCAAAACGCCGTCCGCGGCGATCGGCGTCAGCATGTACAGATGCTGCGTGTCTTTGCGGTCCACCAGCCGGGGTGCGCTCTGCGAGCGGCTGCGCAGTTCCTCGACCAGCGGTAGCGGGTCCGGGATCGCCGTCGCAACCTCGGCGAGCACCGGAAAACGGTCGGCGCGGCTGGAAACGTAGATCCGCAGCTGCGGGTCGACGATCGCGAGCCACTCGGCGGCGAGCGGCGAATCGGCGCGCACGCCGGTCTGGGACGGCGAGGTGATGATCTCGTAGGCCCGCCAGACGTCATCGTGCACCAGCGGCGCGACCAGCGTGTGCGCGAGCACCCGGCCCATCGCATCGGCGGTTTCGACCAAATCGCGCTTGAAGTCGTCGTACTCGCGCGCCACCAGCGCGGCCGAGACCACGATCGCGGTGACCACGATCAGTATGCTGCCGCGCAGCGGGATCTTGTACCTCAGGCTGAGGTCGCGCAGCCGCATGCCTCAGCCCCGATCCACTGCGCGCATCATCCCGGCGATGCTGTCGAAGAGCTTCGGATCGCCGCGCACGAAACCGTCCAGGTTGAGCTGCCGCAGCAGCGCGCCGCCCACTCTGTCGGCGCCCATGCCGAGCAGCACGGCCTGCATCGCATCCACGGTCGCCGCGGAGGCTGCCGCGCTCGCCACGAAGGGCGGGTGGCCAAATTGCGGCGACTTCTCGACCACGCGCGTGCGGCCCGTCAGCTCGGGGTACAGGCGCGCGAGCGTCTCCCAGACGTAGCCGTCTACCGCGCCGCCTTGCGCCACGCCCGAAGCCACCGCCTCGACCACCTTGCGGTGCGCCAGCGTGAAGAAGGTGCGCGCGAAAAACGCTCCCGGTGCCGTGTTGCGCCGGTGTAACTGGTAGCGCGTAAAAAGATGGCCCGAGTTCGAGTCCGGGTCGGAAAAGGCGAACACCTTGCCGCGAAGATCGTCCAGCGTGCGCGTCGCCGAATCCGACGCCGATACGATCAGGTACGAGCGGTACAGCGGCTCGCCCTCGAAAAGCGGCACCGCGACGAGCTTCAGCTGGTCGCGGTGCCGGACATACGGGTAGCCGCAGATCCAGGCGAACTCCAGCCGGCCCTCGCGAAGCGGATCGACGATCTCCCGGTACGTCTGGCGCTGCAGGAATTCCACCGGGCGCTTCAGCCGCGCTTCGACGTAGCTCCGCCAAGCATGTATGAAGGCCATCTGATCGTCGAGGAACACCTTGGTGAGGCCGACCTTGAGCGGTGCACGGGCGAGCGGCTGCGCCCGCGCGGCGAACGGCGCGAGTGCGAGCGCTGCGATCAGCCGCCTGCGAATCTGCATTGCCCCCTCGCTGCACATTCTATTCCGGTGCACGCGCCGCGAATCGCGGCTTTCGTCCAATGCGAGTCGCTAGCGGCGAGAGTCACGTACAGGTAACGTAGGGCTGGGCGTTTGTTACCGGCCGGTAACGGATCGCGCCGCACTCAAGCGCAGACGCGTTGGCACAAAACGTGCGATCGAGGAGCGCTAGGAGGCCGGTTGGCGCACTCATTTCGTTCATTGCGGGAGGATGCCGCGCTGCAGCTCGACGAGGGCGCGTGCCTGCCGTTGCGCAGCAAGTTCGGACAGTGCTCGGCGTGCGCCGGGGCTTGTCCGGCCGGCGTCTTGCGCGCAAGCCCGGCGTCCGTAGAACTTTCGGAAGGGTGCCTCAACTGCGGCCGTTGCGCGGCCGCCTGCCCGACCGAAGCGCTGGCGCTCGAGGGGTACGGAATCGCCGCGCCATCGCACCCCGAATCGGGTCCGCTCCGGGTCGAGTGCTGGAAGGTGATGCGCTCGCGCACCGGCTCCGACGCTGTTCGCATTCCCTGCCTCGGCGGCTTGAGCACGGGCCGAATTCTTGAGCTTTGGCGCGCCCGCGGCGAGGCGGGGCTGGAGCTGGTCGATCGCGGCTGGTGCGGCGCATGCAGCGCCGGCGGCGGCGTGAGCCATCCCGCGCAACGCGCACTGGACGCTGCGCGGCTCTGGCTCGAGGCCGTCGGAATCGAGCGGGAACGGCTGCCGCGGCTCGTCTCCCGGCCGCTGCCCGAGCGCGAGATGCCGAAGGAAATCCCTCCCCCGGAAACCGAGCGCCCGGTCTCGCGGCGGCAGTTCTTGCGTGCGATCGGCGCGCCCGTGCCGGTCGGCGGGCCCGGCGCACCCGCGTTTCCCGCGGCTACCCGGCACGAATCGGCCGAGCGCCGGCGAGTTTTGAACGCGCTGGATGCAATCGCCGCAGGGCGTGGCACGACTTTGCCGGATGAGCTGTTTCCGCGCGTCTCGAACAACGGCACCTGCGCCGACCACCGCATCTGCAGCGCGATCTGCCCCACTGGCGCACTTGCGGTGCGCGCAGCAGACGGCCAGGCGGCGCTCGAATTCGACGTCGAAAGCTGCATCGCCTGCGGCGCCTGCGAACGCGCCTGCCCGGAGCACGCGCTGTCGCTCGACGCCCACGGCGGGCAGCGCGGGCCGCGCATCGTCGCCCTGCATCGCCAGCAGCGCTGCGCGAGCTGCGGCGAGGCCTACTCGGCCAAGGATGTGGACGACGGCCTGTGCCCGTCGTGCCGCAAGACACGGAAATTCCTGCGCAGCGGCGCCGCCCTTTGGCGTGCGGCGCGGCAATGAAGCGGAGCGAACACCAAAAGGAGATCGAGATGGGAATCATGGACGGCATCTTCAAGGCGCCAGTCAGCCGGCGGCGGTTCCTCCAGGCGACCGCCGCGGCTGGCGCCGCGGGCGCAGCGGCCAGCGGCGTCTCGTCTTTGCGCGAAGTGCAGGCGCAGGCGAAACCCGCCGGAGCGACCACGATCACCAAGAACATCTGCCACCAGTGCCCGGCGCGCTGCGGCATCGACGTCTACACCACCGACGGCCGGGTGCACGCGATCTACGGTACCTCCGACCACCCGATCTCGAACGGCAAGCTCTGCCCGAAGGGGCCGCTCGGCGCCTACGTCCTCTACGACCCGGACCGCTTCAAGGGGCCGATGAAGCGCACCAACCCGAAGAAGGGCAGGAACGAGGACCCGAAGTTCGTCCCGGTCTCCTGGGACGAGGCGCTGAAAATGGTCGCCGATCGCCTGAACGGCTTGCGCGAGAAGGGCGAGTCGCACCGTTTCGCTCTTTGCTACGGTCGCGGCTGGGGCGCTTCCTGCGCCGGGCACCTCGGCACCTTCGGCAAGCTCTACGGGTCGCCCAACGTTCCCATCGGCCATTCGTCCATGTGCTCCGATGGCAGCATCAAGGCCAAGCAGGCTACCGACGGCAACGGCTCGTACAACTCCTATGACTACCGCAACGCCAATTACCTGCTGATGTTCGGGGTCGGTTTTCTCGAAGCGTTCCGCCCCTACAACAACAACATGCAGGTCTGGGGCCACATCCGCGGCGACAAGTCGCCCAAGACACGGATCACCGCGGTGGACGTGCACATCAACACCACGCTCGCGGGCTCGGACCGCGGACTCCTCATCAAACCGGGCACCGACGGGGCCCTCGCGCTCGCCATCGCGCACGTGATCCTCACGGAGGGGTTGTGGGACCGCGCCTTCGCCGGCGACTTCAAGGACGGTGTAAACCGCTTCAAGTCCGGCGAAACGGTCGACGCCGCGACCTTCAACGAGAAGTGGGTCAAGGGCCTGGCCGAGTGGTGGAACATCGAGGTGAAGGATCGCACGCCGAAGTGGGCTGCCGAGGTGACCACCATCCTGCAGCGCGAGATCGTGGACACCGCGCGCGAGTTCGGTACCACCCGGCCCGCGATCGCGCTTTTCGAGCGCGGCGCGCACGCGCACTCGAACGGGCTCTACAACGGCATGGCGATACATTCCCTGAACGCGCTCGTCGGCTCGCTTTACGCCAAAGGGGGGCTTGCCTACCAGATGGGCCCCTCCTACGGACCGATGCCGGCGAAGGTCGACGATTTCATGGACGAGTACGCGAAGAACGGGCCGTGGAAGAAGTTCCCTCGCGTAGACCTCAAGGGGCACGAGGACGGCTACCTGTTGGCGAACAGCATGCTGCAGGAGGTCGGACCGAATTCGCTCAAGGGCAAGCCCTACAAGCTCGACACGGTGATGTTCTACCTCACCAACCCGGTCTGGACCGCGCCCAACGGCCCGGAGTGGGAGAAAGCGCTCGCCGAGCTGTTCGTGATCGAGACTTCGCCGTTCCCGAGCGAGTCGGCGATGTTCGCGGACGTAATCCTGCCCGACCATACCTTTCTCGAGCGGATGCAGGACGCGCCGACCTATCCGTTCCAGGGCTACCCGATGGCACAGCTGCGCGTGCCGGCGGTTAAGCCGCTCTACGACACCAAGTACTTCGGCGACACCATCATCGAAATCGGCAAGCGCATGAAGGGGCCGATGGCCGAGTACTGGAAGACGCTCGGCAATTCAGAGAGCGTGATCCGGCACCTCGCCAAGGGGTTCGAATCGAATCCGGGCGACAACGGTGTCAAGGACTTCGAGAGCTGGAAGGCGAAGGGCGTCTGGTACAAGAAGCCTTATCTCTGGCAGCAGAGGAACGGCGAATTCTTCGAGTGGGACGGCAAGGACTACGCCAAGCCTATGAAGGCCGACGAGGTAAAGGGCAAGCTGCTCAAGACCGAGTCCGGCAAGTTCGAGATCCGCTCGGGCTGGTTGGAAAAGAACGCCGACTGGATCGCGGCGAAGACCGGGCGCGACAAGGCGAAGCTCATGTACCCGCATTGGGAGGAACCCAAGCACCCCGGCGGCGGCGAGCTGTACATGGTGACGCCGAAGGTGGCGCTGCACGCGGAAGGCCGCAGCGGCAACCTGCCGATCGCGGTCTCGTTGATGCAGCCCGCGCTCGGCGGCCGCGACCAGGTCTACATCGAGATCAATCCGAAGACCGCGAAAGCCAAGGGCATCGGCGACGGCGACCGGGTGCGACTCAAGTCCTCGGTCGGCACGATCGAGGGACGCTGCAAGTACTACGAGGGCGTCAGGCCCGACACGCTCGTCTTCCCGATGGAGCACGGGCACTGGGCGCACGGCCGCTGGGCCAAGGGCCGCGCCCCCGGGCACAGCGGCGAAGTCACCGTGAACCAGTCCGACCGGGTCACGGGCCAGGCTCTGTACTACACCACCAAAGTGAACATCGAGAAGGCCTGACCGCCGAGAGCAAGGAGGAATCCGTATGGCTAAGTGGGGAATGGTGATCGACCTCGACAAGTGCACCGGCTGCCAGGCCTGCACCACGGCCTGCGCGATGGAAAACACGCGCCTGCCGGGCGAGAACTGGCAGGACGTGCTCTTCTATCACGAGGGAACGTACCCGAACGTCAAGCTGATGTGGTTCCCGCGCCCGTGCATGCACTGCGAGAACCCGTCGTGCGTCGACGTCTGCCCGACGGGGGCGACCTACAAGGAGAAGGAAGGCGGCTTCGTGCTGGTTAACTGGGACAAGTGCATCGGCTGCAAGGCCTGCATGGTCGCCTGCCCCTACGGCGTGCGCTTCTATACCGACGAAAAAGCGGTCGTCGAACCGGACATCCGCAGCGTGTTCGCGGGCAAGAACGGCCGGCAGTGGGCGCCGCCTTACCAGGCGCCGCAGGACGACCCGGCGCACGGCGTCGGCATCCAGCCGCACGGCGTGGTCTCGAAGTGCACCTTCTGCTACCACAAGGTGAGCAAAGCGCCCAAGGGCGCGGCGGATCTCGACGAGGACGTGCCCGAACTCAAGGAATTCGTACCCGCGTGCGTACGCACCTGTGCGCCGAAAGCCCGCTACTTCGGCGATCTCGACAACCCGGCGAGCAAGGTGAACCGGCTGATCGCCGACAAGAACGGCGTGCGGCTGATGGACGAGACCGGCAACAAGCCGCAGGTCTATTACCTGTCGGGCGGCGCCGCCGCGTCGGTGCCCGGCAAGCGCGCGAGCAAGGCCAAGGCCTGAAGGAGAAACCCACATGACAACCGCAACTATCGCAAAACCCAGCACCGTGCTCGCCGCCGCGGCGCTCGGCCTTCTGATCGCCGGCGGCATCGCGCTTGCAGGGCTGATGGGCAAGGGCCACGCCGCGCTCAACGCGAACAGCCTTGGCCTCTATTGGGGCCTGCCGATCGTCGTCTACGACTTCTTCCTGCTTACTTCCACGGGCTTGGCGATGGTCGCGTCGATCGCGCTGGTATTCGGCGCGCGCGACTTCGCCGTGGTGGCCAAGCGCTGCGTGTGGCTTGCGCTCGCGGCGCTGGCGGGCGGCGTCACCGTGCTGGCGCTGGAACTCGGGCACCCGCTGCGCGCGATCTACGCCATCCCGCTCAACTTCCAGACCTCCGCGCCGCTGTTCTGGAAGGTGCTGTTCGTGGCGGCACACCTGATCTTGCTGCTGCTGCTGTTTGCGAAACTCTCCAGGCCTGGCTGGACGCTGCAGTCGGTGCGCGGCACTGCGTTCCTTTCGCTGATCGCGGCACTCGGGGTCACGGTGCTGGCCGGCGGTGTGTACGGCACCATGACCATGCGCCCGTTCTGGTCGAGCGGCGACGTGCCGGTGGCGTTTCTCGCCGAGTCGATGCTCGGGGGGGTTGCCTTCACGATGTTCTTCACGTACCTGGCGTACGGCTTCAGCCAGGAGGCAATGACACTGCGGCTGAAGACGCTGTTCACCGCCGAACTGCCGATGATCTTCGCCATGGCGATCGTGGTGCACGCGCTGTTCGTCGGCGCGCGCACGTTCACGGGGCTGTACGGCAATGCCGAGGGGCTACAGGTGTGGCAGCACATCGTCAGGTCGCCGCTCTTCCACATCGAGGTCTGGGTGGGGCTCGCGCTGCCGCTCGCGCTGATGCTGATGGAGGGCACACGCCGCTCTGGTGGCGCGCAGATCCTCGCTGCGGCACTGGTCATGGTGTCGCTGTTGATCGCGCGCTACGACTACATCATCGGCGGCCAGATGGTGCCGCTCTTCAAGGGCACCTGGGCGCCGGACCTGCTCGTGTACCGGCCCTCGCTCACCGAGTGGATGCTGTTCCTGACGGCGATCTTCCTTGCGAATGTGGTCAATGCCTACGGCGAGCGCAGCCTCAGACTGTCTGACGAGCCCGCAAATTAGCGCGGGCGGCACCAGCGCGAAGGCGGAGTTCTTCGTCTGCCTCGCGCGCGCGTTCCAGCCGCCGGGCACCCCGGCGGCGCGGAACGCTTTCGCGCATGACCTGGCGGGCGATCTTGCCGAGCTTGCCGGCGAGGCGGGCTATGAACTGGGGCCGCGCCTGGATCGTTTTGCCGCGCACTCCGTGGATGCCGAGCGGCAGCTGCTTGAGGACTACAGCGCGCTTTTCCTCGTGTCCCCCGTCCCGGTGCCGCTCAATGCCGGTCTCTATGTCGACGGCGGACTGCTCGGCCGGATGACGCAGGCGATGCTCGAGCGCTACCGCGAGGCCGCGCTCGAGCCAGACACGCATTTTCACGATCTGCCCGACCACGTCACGATGCAACTCGAGTACGTCGCGGTGATGTTCTCGCGCGCCGCCGAAGGGGATTACGCCGCCGCCGCCAGGGCGCGAGAGTTCCTGGATCAATTCGTCCTTGCCTGGCTCCCCGGTTTCATGCGCGCACTGCGTGCGGCGTCTGAGCGCATCCCCGCGGCGCGCGCCTACGGTGCGCTTGCCGCGATTCTCGAGGCCACCGCGCAGCGCGAAGCTGCCGCGCCGGGCTCCGAGTAGGGCTTCGGCTCCTCCTCGGCCGCGCTCGCGGCACCGCCGGTCCACCACTTCATGCGTCGCCGATGGTGCCGCGTACGGCCTCGACGATCAATTGCGCCGCCGCCTCGATCACGCGTCGCGGCTCACCCTCGACCATCACCCGCAGCACGGGTTCGGTCCCGGAGGGCCGCAGCAGCACCCTGCCCCGGCCGTTCAGCGAACGCTCGGCGCGCGACTGCGCGTCCGCGATCGCCTGGTGCTTCTTCCAGTCGAAGCCTTTCGGCACGTCTACGTTGACCAGCACCTGCGGGTACATCGCGAGGTCGGCGGTCAGCTCGGCGAGGGTGCGGCCGGATTCGCGCATCGCCGTGAGCACCTGCAGCGCCGAGACGATGCCGTCGCCGGTGGTGTGCTTGTCGAGGCAGATGAGGTGGCCGGAATTCTCGCCGCCGAGCAGCCACCTCTTCTCGCGCAGCAGCTCGATCACGTAGCGGTCGCCCACGCGCGCGCGCGCGAACGGCACTTTCATCGCCGCGAGCGCCTGCTCGAGGGCGAAATTGGTCATCAGCGTGCCGGCGACGCCGGCGACCTTCTCCTTGCCGGCGCGGTGGCGCACGATGGCGTAGAGCATCTGGTCGCCGTCGTAGGCCTTGCCCGCGCCGTCCACGATCACCAGCCGGTCGGCGTCGCCGTCGAGCGCGATGCCCAGATCTGCCTTGCGCCGCCTCACCTCCATCGCCAGGTTGCCGGGCGCGGTCGCGCCGAACATGTCGTTGATGTTGAAGCCGTCGGGCGCCACGCCGATCGCGCTCACCTCGGCGCCGAGCTCGTGGAACACGTGCGGCGCCACCTGGTAGGCGGCGCCGTGCGCGCAATCCACCACGATCTTCATGCCCTTGAGGTCCAGCTCGTTCGGAAAGGTGGACTTGCAGAACTCGACGTAGCGGCCCTGCGCGTCGTCGACGCGGCGCGCGCGGCCGAGCTTCGAGGACTCGTTGCAGCCGATGGGCTCGTCGAGCGCGCGCTCGATCTGCGCCTCCACCGCGTCGGGCAGCTTGAAGCCGTCGCGCGAGAAGAACTTGATGCCGTTGTCGGCGTAGGGATTGTGCGAAGCGCTGATCACGACGCCGGCCGACAGGCGCAGCGCGCGCGTGAGGTAGGCGACGCCCGGCGTGGGCAGCGGCCCGCACAGCAGCACGTCCACGCCGGCGGCCGAGAAGCCCGCCTCCAGCGCCGCCTCGATCATGTAGCCCGAAATTCTGGTGTCTTTCCCGATCAGGACCGCGGGGTTCTTGATGTGACCCGAAAGAACCCGTCCAGCCGCATAGCCGAGACGCAGTACGAAGTCCGGCGTCATCGGGCTCTGGCCGATGGTGCCGCGCACGCCGTCGGTGCCGAAGTACTTGCGGCTCATGCTTTCTCCATTGCCTGCATCACGCTCAGCGCGTCGCGCGTTTCCTTCACGTCGTGCACGCGCAGTATTCTCGCTCCATGCTGGACCGCGAGCAAAGCCGCCGCCAGGCTCGCGGCCAGCCGCTCGCCGACCGGCCGGCCGGTCACCGCCCCGAGCGTGGACTTGCGCGACCAGCCCGCCAGCACCGGCACGCCGATCGCGGCGAGCTCGGGCAGGCGCTTGAGCAGCTGAAGGTTGTGCTCGACTGTCTTGCCGAAGCCGAAGCCGGGATCGATCGTGATGCGGTCGCGCTCGACTCCGGCAGTCTCGCAGGCGGCGACGCGCGCTGTCAGGTATTCCTTCACCTCGCCCACGACATCGCCATAGCGGGGATCTTGCTGCATCGTTGCAGGATCACCCTTCTTGTGCATCAGGCAAACCGCGCAGTCGGTGTCGGCGACGGCATTCAGCGCGCCCGGCGCTTCGAGGGCTTCGATATCGTTGATCATCGACGCGCCCTCGGCGAGCACCGCGCGCATCACGGAAGGCCGGCGCGTATCCACGGACACGGGAACGTCTTTCAGCGCTCTTAGTACCGGAAGCACGCGCTCGAGCTCTTCGTCTTCCGCAACGGCCCGGGCACCGGGCCGTGAAGACTCGCCGCCGATGTCCAGGATGTCCGCACCCTCCTCCATGAGCCTGCGGCCCAGCCCGATTGCGGCCTGCGGATCGAGGTACTTGCCGCCGTCGGCAAAGGAATCG
The DNA here is from genome assembly GCA_049651845.1 of Burkholderiales bacterium. GTDB lineage: Bacteria > Pseudomonadota > Gammaproteobacteria > Burkholderiales > SG8-39 > RBG-16-66-20. The sequence goes on from JBASCW010000094.1 coordinate 15,818, forward strand.
GGCGTGACGTTCACCACGCCCATGAGCAGCGGCCGGTCGAGCGGCAGGAGGAACCCGCCGCAGCGCAGGACCCCGCCCAGCGGGGACTCAGGCGCTCGCAGCGGGCGCGGCGGCACCTTGCGCGCCGCCGGCAGGCGCGCTCGGCGTGCTGCCCGCGCTCGGGGCCTTCGGCGGGCGCGGCGGCTTGCCGGCCATGATGTCGTTGAGCTGGTCGGAATCGAGCGTCTCCCACTCGAGCAGCGCGCGTGCCATGGTCTCGACCTTGTCGCGGTTCTCTTCGAGCAGCCGGCGCGCGAGCTTGTACTGCTCGTCGACGATGCGGCGGATCTCGCTGTCGACCTTCTGCAGCGTCGCTTCGGAGACGTTCTTGTGCGTGGTGATCGAGCGGCCGAGGAACACCTCGCCCTCGTTCTCGCCGTAGACCATGGTGCCGAGCGTGTCCGACATGCCCCATTGCGTCACCATGCGGCGCGCGATCTCGGTGGCGCGCTCGAAGTCGTTCGAGGCGCCGGTGGTCATCTGGTTCATGAACAGCTCTTCGGCGATGCGCCCGCCGAACAGCACCGTGATCGTGTTCAGCAGCCGCTCGCGGTCCTGGCTGTAGCGGTCCTCGGTGGGCAGCTGCATCGTCACGCCGAGCGCGCGCCCGCGCGGGATGATGGTCACCTTGTGCACCGGATCGGTCTTGGGCAGCAGCTTCGCCACCACCGCGTGGCCGGATTCGTGGTAGGCGGTGTTGCGGCGCTCTTCCTCCGGCATCACCATCGAGCGCCGCTCGGCGCCCATGATGACCTTGTCCTTGGCCATCTCGAAGTCGTCCATGTCGACGAGGCGCTTGTTCTTGCGCGCCGCGAACAGCGCCGCCTCGTTGACCAGGTTGGCGAGGTCCGCGCCCGAGAAGCCCGGCGTGCCGCGCGCGATGATGTCGGCCTTGACGTCGGGCGCGAGCGGCACCTTGCGCATGTGCACGAGCAGGATCTGCTCGCGGCCGCGGATGTCGGGCAGTGGCACCACCACCTGGCGATCAAACCGACCTGGCCGCATGAGCGCCGGGTCCAACACATCGGGCCGGTTGGTCGCGGCGATGACGATCACGCCGGCGGTCCCCTCGAAACCGTCCATTTCCACGAGCAGCTGGTTCAGCGTCTGCTCGCGCTCGTCGTTGCCGCCGCCCAGGCCCGCGCCGCGCTGGCGGCCGACCGCGTCGATCTCGTCGATGAAGACGATGCAGGGTGCGTGCTTCTTCGCCTGCTCGAACATGTCGCGCACGCGCGCCGCGCCCACGCCCACGAACATCTCCACGAAGTCGGAGCCCGAGATCGAGAAGAACGGCACCTTGGCCTCGCCGGCGATGGCGCGCGCGAGCAGCGTCTTGCCGGTGCCGGGGTTGCCGACCATCAGCACGCCGCGCGGGATGCGCCCGCCCAGTTTCTGGAACTTGGACGGGTCGCGCAGGAAGTCGACGAGCTCGGAGACCTCTTCCTTCGCCTCTTCGCAGCCCGCGACGTCGGCGAAGGTCACCGTGTTGGTGGATTCGTCCAGCATGCGCGCGCGCGACTTGCCGAAGCTGAACGCCCCGCCCCTGCCGCCGCCCTGCATCTGGCGCATGAAGAAGATCCAGACGCCGATCAGCAGCAGCATCGGGAACCAGGAGACGAAGATGTTCATGAGCAGCGAAGGCTCTTCCTCGGGCTTCGCTTCCACCTTGACGCCGTATTTGAGCAGGTCCGACACCAGCCAGATGTCGCCCGGCGAATAGCTCACCACGCTCTTGCCCTCGTTGGTGGTCGCCTTGAGTTGCCGCCCCTCGATCGTCACCTTGGCGATGCGCCCGGCCTTCACCTCTTCCAGGAACTGCGAATACTCCATCGGCGCACGCGCCGCCTGGCGGGTGTTGAACTGGTTGAACACCGTCATCAGCACCAGTCCGATGACCAGCCAGATGACGAGGTTTTTAAGCATGTTATTCAAGAACTTGCTCCTTTTTTGCGGCGTGTCCGCGCCCACTTGCCATACTACGCGTAATTGTACTTGGGGGTGAAGGCGCCCGATATCAACTTTGATACACGGCGTCCGCCTTGATTCCCCGTCAAGTCACAAATCTTTACCTTCCCCTCGTGACAGGCTGGCGGACAATCGCGCCGTGGCCCAGTCCCTCGTCTATTCGCTGACGGCTGCAGGACAGGAAGCCTTGTCGTCCGCGGAAGTCGGCGAGGCGGATTTTCCGCTCGAGGTGGATTTTCCCTCCGACTACCGGCGGCTGCTTGCCATGATCGAGGTGGGGGGCCACATCGAGGTGATCCGCGGGCGGATGCGCCGCTTCCCCAACCAGCTGATCGACGAGTGGCTGAAGGAGCTAGAAGACCTGCACCTGGTGGAGACGCACGAGGCAGGCGACCTGGACGCGATCACTTTCAGCGGCGCCCCGCTGCCGCTGCTGCCGCCGCTGACCGACGAGGACCGCAAGCGCCTGGCAAAGACCACGGTGATCGCAGGCGCGACGCTGCTGCGCTCGGGTTCCTTCCTTTCCGGGGACCGCATCATCAACCTGCCCCGGCTCGCCAAAGCGCGTGCCGAGACCGTGATCCTGCTGGTGGAGGACGACCCGGACCAGTCGGCGCTCGCGGAGCTCCGGCTCAGCACGGCGGGCTACCAGGTGCACAGCGTGGATCGAGCCAAAGCCCTTTCCCGCTACCTGCGCCAGCAGGCGCGCCCCGACCTGCTGCTGCTCGACGTCATGCTCCCGGACGGCAACGGCTTCGACATCCTCGCCCAGCTGCGCGGCCGTCCGGAATTCTCCACGTTGCCGATCGTGCTGCTCACGGCCAAGACCGAGCTGGTCGACATCCGTAACGGACTCGCGCTCGGCGCAGACGGCTACATCACCAAGCCTTACAGCAAGAACCAGCTCGTCGAGGTCATCGGCTACGTGCTCAAGCAGGCCTGAGGCCGCGCGCGAGCAGATAGGTTTCCCGCGACTCGTCGCGCGAGGCCGCGGGCTTGAGCGTGCGCACCTCGCGAAACAGGGACTTCATCTCCTTCAGCAGCCCGGCGAACTCCTCGCCCTGAAACACTTTCACGAGCAACGCGCCGCCTTCGCGCAGGTTGGCGCGGCAGAACTCGAGCGCCGTGCGCACCAGCTCGGCCGCGCGCGCTTGGTCGGCCGAGGCGATGCCCGAGAGGTTGGGCGACAGGTCCGAGAGCACCACGTCCGCCTTTTCCCCGCCCAGCGCTGCCACGATCTGTGCCTGCACGGCCGGCTCCCGGAAATCCCCGCGCAATAACGTCACTCCCGATATGGGGGCGATCTCGAGCAGATCAACGCCGATCACGCGGCCGGCGCGCCCGACGATGCCCGCCGCGACCTGCGACCAGCCACCGGGCGCCGCGCCCAGGTCGACCACCCGCATGCCGGGACCGAGCAGCCGGTCGCGGGAATTGATCTCGAGCAACTTGAACGCGGCGCGCGAGCGGCAGCCGCCCTCGCGCGCCCTGCGCACGTAAGGGTCTTTCACGTGGCGCTGCAGCCAGCGGTTGCTCGACTTGCTGCGCGCCATTTAGAGTGCCGCCATGAGCGGATTGTCGCCCATCGAGCGCAAGAAGCTGAAGGCACGCGCGCACGCGCTCAACCCGCTCGTGCACCTGGGCGACAAGGGGCTCACCGACGCCGTGATCGCCGAGATCGGCCGCGCGCTGGACGCCCACGAGTTGATCAAGGTGCGCGCCGGCGGCATGGACCGCGCCGAGCGCGAAGCGGCGCTGGACGCGATCTGCGCGCGCCTGGACGCGCAGCCGGTGCAGCACATCGGAAAGGTGTTCGTGCTGTTCCGGGCCAAGCCCGAGGAAGCCTAGGGTTTTCTCACCCACCAGCTCGGCCACTCGCCGCGGTCCTTGGCGTACTCGTTGGAGAAGCCCATCTTCAGGCCACGCCGGTCCGTGAAGGCATCGACCGCGGCCGCGGTAGCCGGCCAGTCGGGGTGGTAGTCGTGGCCGGCCATGATGCCGCCGGCCTTGAGCTTGGGCCACCATTCTTCCAGCGTGGCGCCGCCGTCCTGGCCGGTGTGGGCGTAGCCGTCGATGTAGCACCAGTCGAGGCTGCCGTCGGGAATCTGCGCGGCCGCCTCGGTGAACGTGCAGCGGCGCACGCGGCTGCGCTCGCCGTAGCGTGCGAGCCGCTCGGACGCGCGCCAGTACTCGGCCAGGTCGTGGTGGTCGGACCAGCGGTCGATGGACCAGAGCAGCGTGACCGCCGGGCAATGGCGCAGGATGTCGTCGGAAAAATCGCCGGCCGCGACGCCGAGCTCGGCCCCTGCGCCGGAGAAAAGCGCCTTCGCCAGTTCGATCCGGTTGTCGTAGGCCTCCACTACTCCAGCTTGATGGTCTGGATGATCGGCCGGAACTGGGCCGCCTGGCGCCGCACGATCGCGTCCTGCTCGGCGGCCGTGGAGCCCACCGACTCGGCGGCAAGCTCGGCAAAGCGTTTGACCGTGTCCGGGTGGCGCGCGGCGGTGACGGCTTCCTTGTTCAGCCGGTCGACGATCTCCTTGGGCGTCTTCGCCGCAACGAGCAGGCCGTTCCAGCCCTCGATTTCGAGCGCCGGGTAGCCGAGCTCGCGCACCGTCGGCACGTCCGGCAGCTCCGGGATGCGGCGCGCGCCGTTCGTGGCGAGCGCCTTGAGCTTGCCGGACTTGATCTCGGCGAGCGACGACGAGAGCTGGTCGCCGCCGATGTGGATGCGCCCGGCGAGCAACTCCTGCTTGAGCGGCGCCGCGCCCTTGAACGGGATGTGCGTCATGTCCACGCCGGCCTCCTTCTTGAAGGCCTCGCCGATCACGTTCATGAACGAGCCCGGCCCGGTCGAGCCGTAGGTGTACTTCAGGCCGGGGTCCTTCTTGAGCAGCGCGCCGAGCTCCTTCAGGTCCTTCACCGGCACCGAAGGGTGCGCCGTCAGCACCAGCGGCACGTTGACCACGATGGACACGCCCGCGAAGTCGGTGTCCAGGTTGTAGGGCAGCCGCCCCGCGAGCGCGAGTGCGGTCGAGGCGATCGGGAAGGTGATGTTGTGCATCAGCAGCGTGTAGCCGTCGGGCGCGGACTTGGCCACCGCGTCCGCGCCGATGGTGCCGCCCGCGCCGCCGCGGTTCTCGACCAGCACCGGCTGGCCCATCGACTCCTGCATGCGCTGCGCGACGATGCGCGCCGCGATGTCCGTGGTGCCGCCTGCCGGGAACGGCACGATGATGCGCAGCGGCTTGTTCGGAAACGCCTGCGCCCAGGCCGGACCACCCGGCAGCGGGAATGCGGCGGCGAGCGCGAGGCCCGTCAGCAAAGTTCGAACGTTCACGATGGCTCCTCCCTTTGGAGCCAGTCTACCCGACCTGCCTAGAGGTAGCGCACGTCGAGGATCTCGTACTGCTTGAGGCCGCCCGGGGTCTGCACGTCGACGATGTCGCCCGACTCCTTGCCGATGAGCGCGCGCGCGATCGGCGAGTTGATCGAGATGCGGCCCTGCTTGATGTCGGCCTCGTCGTCGCCGACGATCTGGTAGGTCGTCGCCTTCTTGCCCTTCTCCTCGAGATCGACCGTGGCGCCGAACACGCAGCGGCCGTCGGCGTCGAGCAGCTTGGGGTCGATGATCTGCGCGTTGCCGAGCTTGGCCTCGAGCTCGGAGATGCGCCCTTCGATGAAGCCCTGCTGGGCGCGCGCGGCGTCGTATTCGGCGTTCTCCGACAGGTCGCCGTGCGCGCGCGCCTCGGCGATCGCGGTGATCACGTTCGGGCGCTCCACCGCCTTCAGGCGCTGCAGCTCCGCGCGCAGCAGCTCCGCGCCGCGCGTGGTCATCGGGGTCTTGGCCATGGAGCGAGTTTAATTCAGTTGCGCGTGCAGGTCTTGCAGGCGATAGGGCGTGGGCGCCGCGAGCGCCTTCATGCCGGTGCAGGCCGCGCGCGCGCCGGCGATGGTGGTGTAGTAGGTCACCCGCTGCGCGAGCGCCGTGGTGCGGATCGAGCGCGAGTCGGAAATCGCCGTGCGCGTGTCCTCGACGGTGTTGACGATGAGGCTGATGTCGCCGTTCTTGATCATGTCGACGATGTGCGGCCGCCCCTCGGCCACCTTGTTGACCGCCGACACCTCCACGCCGTGCGCCTGGATCGCGCGCGCCGTGCCGCGCGTGGCGACCACCGTGAATCCCATCGCCACGAGCTCGCGCGCGATTTCGGCGGCGACGCGCTTGTCGCCGTCGCGCACGCTGATGAACGCGCGCCCGCCCTTGGGCAGCTTCACGCCGGCGGCCACCTGCGACTTGATGAAGGCCTCGCCGAACGAGCGCCCCACGCCCATCACCTCGCCCGTGGACTTCATCTCGGGCCCGAGGATGGTGTCGACGCCCGGGAACTTGACGAACGGGAACACCGATTCCTTCACCGAGAAGTACGGCGGCACGACCTCCTTGGCGATCCCCTGCTCGGCGAGCGAGATGCCGGCCATGCAGCGCGCCGCGATCTTGGCCCACGGGATGCCGGTCGCCTTGGAGACGAAGGGCACGGTGCGCGAGGCGCGCGGGTTGACCTCGAGCACGTACACCAGCGCATCGCCGTTGTGCTGCTGGATCGCGAACTGCACGTTCATGAGCCCCACCACGTCGAGCGCCCTCGCCATCGCCACCGTCTGCCGGTGCAGCTCGCGCTCGAGCGCTGCGCCGATCGAGTGCGGCGGCAGGCAGCAGGCCGAGTCGCCCGAATGCACGCCCGCCTGCTCGATGTGCTCCATGATCCCGGCCACCAGCACCGTCTCGCCGTCAGACACCGCGTCCACGTCCACCTCGATCGCGTCCGACAGGTAGCGATCGAGCAGCACTGGCGACTCGTTGGACACCTTCACCGCGTTTTCCATGTATCGCTCGAGCTCGGACTTGTGGTGCACGATCTCCATCGCGCGGCCGCCGAGCACGTAACTCGGGCGCACCACCACCGGGTAGCCGATCTCCTCGGCGAGCTTGAGCGCCTGCGCCGAGGAGCGCGCGGTGCGGTTCGGCGGCTGGCGCAGCTCGAGCTCGTGCAGCAGCTTCTGGAAGCGCTCGCGGTCTTCCGCGGCGTCGATCATGTCGGCGCTGGTGCCGATGATCGGCACGCCGGCCGCCGCGAGGTCGCGCGCGAGCTTGAGCGGCGTCTGCCCGCCGTACTGCACGATCACGCCGAAAGGCTTCTCCTTGTCGACGATCTCGAGCACGTCCTCGAGCGTCAGCGGCTCGAAGTAAAGTCGATCCGACGTGTCGTAGTCGGTCGAGACGGTCTCCGGGTTGCAGTTGACCATGATGGTCTCGAAGCCGCTGTCGCGCAGCGCGAGCGCTGCGTGCACGCAGCAGTAGTCGAACTCGATGCCCTGGCCGATGCGGTTCGGGCCGCCGCCCAGCACCATGACTTTCCTCTTTGCGGTCGGCTCGGCTTCGCACTCCTCCTCGTAGGTGGAGTACATGTAGGCGGTGCGCGTGGCGAACTCCGCCGCGCAGGTGTCCACGCGCTTGTAGACCGGCCGAATATTCAATGAATGTCTCTTCGCTCTGATTGTCTTTTCACTTGTGTTCAACAAATAGGCAAGTCGGCGGTCCGAAAAGCCCTTGCGTTTCAGTGCGAAAAGCTTGTCTTTCGAAATGCTTTCCAGCTTCTGATCGTCCAATTCCATCTCCAGATCGACGATCTCCTTGATCTGCGCGAGGAACCACGGGTCGATGCGCGTCAGGCGGTGCACTTCCTCGAGCGTGAAGCCGTTCTCGAAGGCGTCGCCCACGTACCAGATGCGCTCGGGGCCCGGCTCGCCGAGCTCGCGCTCGAGCGTGTCGCGGTCCGTGGTCTTCTGGTTGAGACCGTCGGCGCCGACCTCCAGGCCGCGCAGCGCCTTCTGCAGGGACTCCTGGAAGGTGCGGCCGATCGCCATCACCTCGCCCACCGACTTCATCTGCGTGGTGAGCCGGTCGTTGGCCTGCGGGAACTTCTCGAACGCGAAGCGCGGCACCTTGGTGACCACGTAGTCGATGGTCGGCTCGAAGGAGGCCGGCGTGCCTTTTCGTCCCGGTCCGCCGGTGACCTCGTTCTCGACCTCGTCGAGCGTGTAGCCGACGGCGAGCTTGGCCGCGACCTTGGCGATCGGAAAGCCCGTGGCCTTCGAGGCGAGCGCCGAGGAGCGCGAGACGCGCGGGTTCATCTCGATCACCACCATGCGCCCGTCCTCCGGGTTGATCGCGAACTGCACGTTCGAGCCGCCGGTGTCGACGCCGATCTCGCGCAGCACCGCGATCGAGGCGTCGCGCAGGATCTGGTATTCCTTGTCCGTCAGGGTCTGGGACGGCGCCACCGTGATGGAGTCGCCGGTGTGCACGCCCATCGGGTCGAGGTTCTCGATCGAGCAGACGATGATGCAGTTGTCCGCCTTGTCGCGCACCACCTCCATCTCGAACTCCTTCCAGCCGATCAGCGACTCCTCGATCAGCAGCTCGTGCGTGGGCGAGGCCTCCAGGCCGCGCTCGCAGATGGCGACGAACTCCTCGCGGTTGTAGGCGATGCCGCCGCCCGTGCCGCCCAGCGTGAACGAAGGCCGGATCACCACCGGGTAGCCGAGGCTCGCCTGCACCTGCAGCGCCTCCTCCAGCGAGTGCGCGAGCGAGGAGCGCGCCGAGGCGAGGCCGATGTGCGTCATCGCCGCCTTGAACTTCTCGCGGTCCTCGGCCTTGTCGATCGCCTCGCGCGAGGCGCCGATCATCTCGACGCCGAACTTCTCGAGCACGCCGTTCTTCGCCAGGTCGAGCGCGCAATTGAGCGCGGTCTGCCCGCCCATGGTCGGCAGCAGCGCGTCCGGGCGCTCCTTCTCGATGATCGCCGCCACGGTCTTCCAGTTGATCGGCTCGATGTACGTGGCGTCGGCCATCTCCGGGTCGGTCATGATGGTCGCCGGGTTGGAGTTCACCAGCACCACGCGGTAGCCCTCCTGGCGCAGCGCCTTGCAGGCCTGCGCGCCCGAATAGTCGAACTCGCAGGCCTGGCCGATGACGATCGGCCCCGCGCCGATGATCAGGATGCTCTTGATGTCGGTTCTTTTCGGCATTCTTTCTAGGACTTCTTGCCTTCTTCCATCATCGCGGCGAAGCGATCGAAGAGGTAACCGATGTCGTGCGGTCCCGGGCTCGCTTCCGGGTGCCCCTGGAAGCAGAACGCGGGCCGGTCGGTGCGCGCGAGGCCCTGCAGCGAGCCGTCGAAGAGGGACACGTGGGTCGCACGCAGGTTCTTCGAGATCGTCTTTGGGTCGACCGCAAACCCGTGGTTCTGGCTCGTGATGACCACCTGCCCCGTGTCGAGGTCCTTCACCGGGTGGTTGGCGCCGTGGTGGCCGAACTTCATCTTCAGGGTCTTCGCGCCCGAGGCGAGCCCCATCAGCTGGTGTCCGAGGCAGATGCCGAACACGGGGATCCGGGTCGCGTCGAGGATTTCGCCGATCGCCTCGATGGCGTAGTCGCAGGGCTCCGGGTCGCCCGGGCCGTTCGACAGGAACACGCCGTCGGGCTTCATCTTCAGCACCTCCTTCGCGGGCAAGGCCGCGGGCACCACGGTCACGCGCGCACCCCGTTCGACGATGAGGCGCAGGATATTGCGCTTGATCCCGTAGTCGTAGGCGACCACGTGGAACCTGCCTGCGTCCTTCTTCTCGAAGCCTTTGCCAAGCACCCAGCGCCCCTCGGTCCACTCGTAGGGCTTGTCGACGCTGACCACCTTGGCCAGGTCCATGCCTGCGAGTCCGGGAAAAGATCTTGCATTTGAAAGCGCAACTTCAAGATCCACTTCGCCCGCCACCAGGCAGCCGCTTTGCGCGCCCTTCTCCCGCAGGATCCGGGTCAGTTTGCGGGTATCGATGTCCGCGATCGCGACGATGTCGTTTCTTATCAAGTAGGAGCCCAGATCCGACTGGCTGCGCCAGTTCGACGCCAGTACGGGCAGGTCGCGCACCACCAGGCCCGCGGCATGCACCCGCGATGCCTCTTCGTCCTCGCGGTTGACCCCGGTGTTGCCGATATGCGGGTAGGTCAGCGTGACGATCTGGCGGCAGTAGGAGGGATCGGTGAGGATCTCCTGGTAGCCGGTCATCGCGGTGTTGAAGACCACCTCGCCCGTGGCAAGGCCGGCCGCGCCGATGGACCGGCCCCGAAACACCGACCCGTCGGCGAGGACGAGGGCGGCAGAATCGAGCGCAGGCACGGCAACTCCCGGATAAGATGTAAAAAAAGCGGATACGAAAAAGCGGAAGAGGCTTGCGCCCCTCCCGCTCGTTTGAGCGACGAATTATAACCCGGCTGCTACCGCAGGAAAAGCGCCACGGCAAGCCGGGCGCTTTTACTTCAGGCCAAGCACGTCGTTCATGCCGTACAGGCCCGCGCGCTTGCCGCGCAGGAACTTGGCGGCGCGCAGCGCCCCGTGCGCATAGGTCAGGCGGCTCTGCGAGCGGATGGTGATTTCCACGCGCTCGCCCGTGCCCGCGAAGATCACCGTGTGCTCGCCGACGATGTCGCCGCCGCGGATGGCGTGAAAGCCGATCTGCTTGGACGGCCGCGCGCCGACGTCGCCGTGGCGGCCGTGCACGGATGCCGCGGCGAGATCCTGCTTCAGGACGGAGGCAATGATCTCGCCCAGCTTGAGCGCGGTCCCCGAGGGCGCGTCCACCTTCTGCCGGTGGTGCGCCTCGATGATCTCGACGTCGTAGTCGTCGCCGAGGATGTGCGTCGCGATCTCCGCCAGCTTGAACACCGCGTTCACGCCGACCGCGAAGTTGGGCGACATGGCGATCGGGATCTTGCGACCGGCCTGCAGGACCGCCTCGCGCAGCGGCGCCGGAAAGCCGGTGGTGCCGATGACGATCGGCTTGCCCAGGCGCGTGCAGACCTTCAGGTGGGCCACGGTACCTTCGGGCCGCGTAAAGTCGATGAGCATGTCGCCCGCGGCAACCGCACTCGCCACGTCCGTGCCGACCTTGAGCCCACCCACGCTGTGCCCCGCCGCGGGGCTGCCCTTCGCGTCCAGGACCGCCGCCAGCCGGAGCGACTTGTCGGCGAGCACCGCCTCGACGAGCGTCTGGCCCATCTTGCCGCCGGCGCCGGCGACCACCACCTTGAGCTTCTTCACAGTCCGATCTTCTCCAGCATGCGGCCGAACCAGCCGCGCTCTTGCTTGGGTTCCTCGGCCTTGGGTTGCTCGGCCTTTGTTTCCGCCGCCTTCGTTTCCCCGGTCTTCTTCGCCTCCTCCGCCGGCTTCGCGGCATCCGCGACCGGCTTGGCCGGCTCCGCCGCCGGCTTGGGCGCGTCGGCGGCCGGCTTGGGCGGCGGCGCGGCGGGCTTGGCCGAGGGCTTGAACTGCGAATCGAAGCCGCCTGCTTGCGGCGTCGCGCCCTCGGAGGGCATCAGGTCGCCGATCACGCGCACCAGGCGCTCCTTCTCGAAGATCACCGACAGGTTGCGCTGCTCGCGCTTGCCGCCCGGCAGCTCGCGGTAGAACACGTAGTCCCAGCGGTCGGCGTGGAAGATGTCGGTCACCAGCGGCGTGCCGAGCACGAAGCGCACCTGCTCCTTGGTCATGCCGGGCTTGAGCTGGGCGACCATCTCCTGCGAGATGAAGTTGCCCTGCTGGATCACCATCCGGTACGGCGTCACGCCCGGAACCGCCGGCAGGTCGCTCGTCTTGCATCCCGGCAGCAGCGCGGCGGCGAGCAGGCCCGCGAGCGCGCCCAGTGGACGGTAAAAAGCTGAAATCATGAGCCTATAATGATAGCGGATGAACTCCACCCAGAGCCTGAAGGACATCGGCCTGAAGGCGACGCTGCCCCGGCGCCGCATCCTCGAATTGTTCGAAACCAGCAAGGTGCGCCATCTCTCGGCCGAAGACGTCTACAAGGCGCTGATCGCCGAAGGCATGGACGTGGGACTCGCCACGGTCTACCGGGTTCTCACGCAGTTCGAGCAGGCCGGCCTGCTTGCGCGCCAGCACTTCGAGACCGGCAAGGCGGTGTTCGAGCTGAATCAGGGCGGCCATCACGACCACCTGGTCTGCCTCCAATGCGGCAAGGTCGAGGAGTTCTACGACGCCGAGATCGAGAAGCGCCAGAGCGAGATCGCCAGGAAGGGCGGCTTCGAGTTGCGCGGCCATTCGCTCGCGCTGTACGGCGACTGCACCAAGCCCGCCTGCCCGAACCGGCCTACTGAGAATTACCTAACCGTGTGACACTAGATCAGCTCAGCCTGGGTCCAGCAAGCGGCGATGATCGCGGAGCGCCGTTGTGCGGATTTGAGCCGGCCGCGCGCGGTGTGTTTCAGCTCGGCCA
>JBASCW010000095.1:0-21250 GCA_049651845.1 Burkholderiales bacterium
CTCGAGTGCCGCGCGCTCGCGCGCCGCCTCCGCCAGCGCTGCCTCGGAACCGCGCCGCGCCTCGGCCAGCCTGTGCTCGCGCTCCTCGGCTTCGCGGCGCACCGCGGCTTCTGCCTCGGCGGTACGCTCGACGCTCAGGCGATGCTCGATCGCCGCGCGCATGCCCTGTTCGGCGGCGGCGCGCCGCTCGGCCGCCTCGCACAGCCGCTGCTCCGCCTGCTCGCGCGCCTCGACCGCGAGCGACGCACGGCTCTCCGACTCGACGCGCGAAAAGGCGAGCTTGATGCCCGCCAGGCGCTCGCTCTCGGTGCTGCTCTGGCGGGCGGGGGATCGTTCGGGACTGGGCATGATCGGGCTCCGGCGTCGCTTTCCTGCGGTACCGGAATTATTTGCCGGTCCGCCCGGCCTCGGTCTCGCGAACAGGGGCACAAAGCGGTGGCAACTCCGTCCGCCGGGCGCCGCCGGGGCGGGACGGACGGCGGGCCGCGAAACCGGGCTAGGCCGGCGGCCGGCGCCCCGCGCCCAGCTGCTCGGCCAGCCGCTCCACCTCGGCTTCGTCCCAGATCAGGCCGAAGTCTTCCTCGCACCAGTCCGCGGCTTCCTGCTCCAGCGGAAACCGGTCGAAGTCGCTGCCGTACACGTCGTCGAGCGTCATCGCTGCCTCCTGCGTCGATGGCCGGATCGTGGCCGGCGTCGCCGGCCCGCGCCATCGGCGGACCGCCCGCAACGGGCCCGGCGGCGCGCCATCGCGGCATAGGAAGATTTCCTACGGCGCCGTCCTTTCGCGGCCCGCGGGGCGCGAGGCCTCAAGTGGCGGCGCCGCGCGGCCGATAGGGCACCATGGCTGCCGTATTGAGCGCACCGCCGGGCCGCCGCATCGGCCGATTCCAGCTGATCCGGGAGCTCGGCCGCGGCGCCCAGGGCGAGGTCTGGCTGGCGCAGGACACGCGCCTCGGCCGCAGCGTCGCCCTGAAGACGTTGCGACTGGACGCGCAGGAGGGCGAGAGCGCCAGCGCGCTGCTTCGGACCCTCCTCGACGAGGCGCGCATCGTGAGCAGCCTGCAGCACCCGAACCTGGTCGGGCTGTTCGACGCGGGCGAGGAGCGCGGCGCCCCCTATCTCGTGTTCGAGTACGTCGAGGGCCGGACCCTTTCGCAGCTGCTGCGCGAGCAGCGCCGGCTGCCGGCCAGCCGGGCGGTCGAGATCGCCATCGCGCTCGCGCGCGGCGTGGGTTACGCGCACGGCCGCAACATCGTGCATCGCGACCTGAAGCCGGCCAACATCATGATCACGCCCGAGGGCGTCCCCCGCGTGATGGATTTCGGCATCGCCCAGCGCGGCGCGCTGCGCACCGACGACGATGCGCCGCTGGTCGGAACGCCTGCCTACATGGCGCCGGAGTACATCGCCGACGGGATTTGCTCGCCGGCGAGCGACCTCTTCGCCCTCGGCGTCATCCTCTACGAGATGCTGACCGGCCAGGCCCCGGTACGCGGCCCGGACATCCACGAGACCCTGCGGCGGATCGTCGCCGAGCCGTTCCGCCGCGCGGTCGAGGTCAATCCGGAGCTGGACGAGCGCCTCGACGCCATCATCATGCGCGCGCTGGCGAAGAATCCCGCCCAGCGCTACGCGAGCGCGGCGCAACTGGCCGATGCCCTCGCCCGCCATCTCGATCCGGAGGCCGCGCGGCCCGCCGACGAAGGCGGCGCCAGCGGAACGCTCGAGTTCCTGCTGCGGCGCATCCGGCACAAGAGCGACTTTCCCGCCCTGTCGGGCACCATCAGCACCATCAACCGGCTGCTCGGCTCGGAGCGCGAATCGATCAGCGTGCTGTGCAATACGATACTCAAGGACTTCGCGCTCACCAACCTGCTGCTCAAGCGCGTCAACTCCGCCTACTACAGCCAGTTCGGCGGCGCCATCAGCACCGTTTCGCGCGCCATCGCGCTGCTCGGCTTCGACGCCGTGCGCAACCTGGCGGTGTCGCTGATGCTGTTCGAGAACCTGCACAAGAAGGCGAACGCGGTGGCGCTCAAGGACGAGGTCATCTCGTCCTATTTCAGCGGCATGCTCACGCGCGAGCTGGCGCAGCGCGCGGGGGTCGCGGACGCGGAGCAGGCATTCATCTGCGCGATGTTCCACCGCCTGGGCAAGCTGCTGGTGGTCTTCTACCTGCACGACGAAGCCGAGGCGATCGCCGGCCTGGTGAAGGCGCGCGGCTGGGACGAGGAGCGCGCGGCCAGGGAAGTGCTCGGCATCGGCTACGACGAGCTCGGCATCGGCGTGGGCAAGGCCTGGAATTTCCCCGACACCATCCTGGCGAGCATGAAACCGCTGCAAGGCCCGTTGACGGACCGGCCGGCGGCCCCCGAGGACCGGCTGCGCCTGGTCGCCGGCCTCGCCAACCGCCTGTCCGACGTGGTGCGCAGCGCGCCCGGCGCCGAGCGCGACGGACGGCTCGCGGCGATCGCCGACCGTTACGGCGCCGCGGCCGGCGTCAACACGGCCGCGCTGGCCGCCGCCGTCGCCGCCTCGGTGCCGCGCCTGTCCAGGGACGCCGAAACGCTGGGATTCTCGGTGTCGAAAAGCCCGCTCTTCGCCAACGCCGAGGAGTGGGCCGCCGCCGACCAGGCGGACGCCGCCGCTGCCGGCGATCCCGCGCGGGACGAAAAAACGCTGGTCGACGAGACCCTGCTCGCGCCGCGGGAGATCGCCAAGCCGATCGGGGTGCCGGGCGCCGCCGCGCAGCCGGTATCGCGCCAGGCCGCGCTGAGCACCGGGATCGAGGACATCACCCAGGTGCTCGCGGGCGAGTACAAGCCGAACGACGTGCTGCGCATCATCCTGGAAACCATGTACCGCGGCATCGGCTTCAGCCGCGTGCTGCTCATGGTGCGCGACCCGGCGCGCAATGCGCTGCGCTGCCGCTTCGGCTTCGGCGCGGACGTCGACGCGATCATCGAGAAGCACTTTTCGATCCCGCTCGCCGGCGCGCGCGACGTGTTCTTCGCGGCCGTCGGCCAGGGGGTGGACCTGTGCATCGAGGACATCGATGCCGAGAAGATGAAGCGCTACGTGCCGGACTGGTACCGGGCGGCGATCCCCGCGCGCGGCTTCGTACTGCTGCCGATCATGGTCAACGCGCGCGCCGTCGGCCTGATCTACGGCGATTCGGATTCAACCGGCGTGCTGCGGTTCAAGCCGGACGAACTGTCGCTGCTGAAGACGCTGCGCAATCAGGCCGTGCTGGCGGTACGGCAGAAAGCGTAGCAGGCAGGCAAACAATGGCTCGCGCCCGGTCGCCAGCCTTCCCGGTCAGTCCTTTCTCTCACCAGCCGGCTCCTAGGGAGAACGGCGAGATCCGCCGCCTGACTCCGTGAGAATCCGGCCTGTCCAGCTCACGAGGCCGGCATCTTAACGCCCCGCGCGCCGAAACGCAGGTAGAGCGCGGGAAGCACGAAGGCGTTCAGCGCGGTCGAGCTCAGCAGCCCGAACAGGATCACCACCGCCATCGGCGACTGGATCTCGCTGCCGGGCGCGCCGGCGCTGAGCGCAAGCGGGATCAGCGCAAGGCCCGCGGCGAGCGCGGTCATGAGGATCGGGATCAGCCGTTCTTCGGCGCCGCGCTTGACCGCGGTCGCGAGATCGGCCACGCCCTCGCGCTCCTGGAGCTGGCGGATGTGGGCGACCAGCATGACCCCGTTGCGCGTCGCGATGCCGAACAGCGTGATGAAGCCGACGAGCGTCGCGATGGATACGACACCGCCCGACGCATACAGGCCGATCACCCCGCCGATGAGCGCGAGCGGCAGGTTGACCATCACCAGCAGCGCGTCGCGCGCCGAGCGGAAAGCCAGCGACAGCAGGACGAAGATGCCGACCACCACGGCGGTTCCGAGGATCGCCAGCCGGGCGCTCGCGCGCTCCGCGCTCTCGAACTGGCCGCCGTACTCGATGTAGTAGCCCGGGGGCAGAACCGCCCGTCGCGCCACCGAGTCACGGATGTCCCCGACGACACTGCCGAGGTCGCGCCCCGAGACGTTCGCCATGACGACGATCTTGCGCTGCACGTTTTCGCGCGCAATGACGTTCGGCGAGGCATCCTTGACGACTTCGGCGAGAGCCTCCAGCGGAACCCGCGCGCCGGCCGGCGTAGTAATGAGCGCGGCGCGGATGGTCCGGTCGGATTCGCGCGCGGCCGGATCGTAGCGCACGACGAGGTCGAAGACCGCCTGGCCCTCGACGACGCGCGATACGGACGCGCCAGCGAAGGCCGCTTCCACGGCTTCCGCTACGGCGCCCACCGTCAGGCCGTGGCGCGCAATCGCATCGCGCCGGAACCGGATGGCGAGCTGCGGAATGTCGGTCTGCTTCTCCGCCGAAACGTCCACCGCGCCAGGGATGTCGCGCGCGAGCGCTGCCACCTCGCCCGCGATCCGGCGCAGCTCATAGAGGTCGGGGCCGAAGATCTTGACCGCGATGTTGGCGCGCGTGCCCGAGAGCAGGTGGTCGATGCGGTGCGAGATCGGCTGCCCGATCACGATCGCGGTACCTGGCACGACGGCAAGCGCCTTGCGCAGGCGCCCCAGGAACGCATCGCGATGCCCGCCGATTTCGCGCAGGGAAACGTCGACTTCCGAAGCGTAGATCGCCTGCGCGTGGGGGTCGCGTTCGGCCCGGCCGGTTCGCCGCGCGGTGCTCGCCACCTCGGGCTGCTCGAGCAGAATGCGCTCGATCCAGCGGCCAAGGCGGTCCGATTCCTCGAGCGAGGTCCCCGGCAGCGTCACCGCCGCCACGGTCAGCGCGCCCTCGTTGAAGCTGGGCAGGAACGAGCGGCCGGCAAGCGCGAAAGCCACGATCGCGGCGACAAGGAAAGCAGCGGATGCGGCAGCGAGGATCTTCCAGCGCCCGACGCTGCGCTCGAGAAGCGGCGCGTAGCGCGCCTTCAGCCAGCTCGCGAACCGGGGCTCTTCGCGGCGCCGCACGACCGCGGAGCGCGGCAGCAGCAGCAGCGCAAGCACCGGGGTCACCGTGACCGCGACCACCAGGGACGCCGCCAGCGCCACGACGTAGGCGAAGCCGAGCGGCACGAGCAGCCTCCCTTCGACGCCCTCCAGGAAGAACAGCGGCAAAAACACCAGGCCGATGATCAGGGTCGCGAACACGATCGATCCCTGGATCTCCAGCGTCGCGCTCTCGACGACTGCTGCGCTCGCCGCCGGGGCCCCGCCCAGCGCTTGCCGCAGCCGCCGCACGATGTTCTCCACGACGATGATCGCGTCGTCCACCAGCGCGCCGAGGGCGATGGCCATGCCGCCCAGCGTCATGGTGTTGATGGTGGCGCCCAGCGCCTTCATCGCGAGGATCGCGGCGACCAGCGAAAGCGGCAGCGCGAGCAGCGTGATGGCGGTGGCCCGCGCGCTCCAGAGGAACAGGAGCACGATCGCCACCACCAGGACGGCGCCGTCCCGGAGCGCGTCGAGGAGGTTCCGGATCGACGTGGCAATGAAGTCCGCCTGCCGGAACACCTTGGTTTCGATCGTCATCCCTGCGGGCAGAGAGCGCTGGATTTCGGCGAGCACTTGATCGAGCCTGTGCGTCAGTTCGAGCGTATTGGCCCCGGGCTGCTTCTGGATGCCGAGCACCACGGCAGGCCTGCCGTTCTGGCTGGCCGTGCCCCGTTTGGGAGCGGCGCCCGTCGTGACCTCCGCCACCTGCCGCACGAGCACCGGAACGCCGTCGCGTACCGCGATGGCTGATTCGCCGATGTCCGCGGCGCTGCGCACGCGCCCGAACCCCTGAATGAGATATTCCTGCCCGCCCTGGCTGTAGAAGCCCGCGGCCGCGTTCACGTTGGAGGACTTGACAGCGGCAAGCAACTCGCCGACCGTGACCTTGTAGGCGGCGAGCCGCTCGGGGCTCGCGACGACCTGGTACTGCCTGGTGTCGCCGCCCACGGGGATCACCTCGGCCACCCCCGGTACCGCAAGCAACCTGCGGCGCAGCACCCAGTCTGCAGTCGTCTTGAGATCCATCGGCCCGTGCTTCTCCGAGCGCAGCGCGATGAACATGATCTCGCCCATCACCGAGGCGACGGGCGCGAGCGTCGGCACGAGCTCCGGCGGCAAGCCCGCGCGCGCCAGCTGCATTTTCTCGGTGACGACCTGGCGCGCCTGGTTGATGCCGACGTCCCATTCGAATTCGACGATGACCACGGAGATGCCGACGTCGCTCACCGAGCGCACGCGGCGCACGCCGGCCGCGCCGTTCAGCGCGGTCTCGATGGGAAAGGTCACGACCGTTTCCACCTCCGCGGGCGACATGCCGTGCGCTTCCGTGACGACCGTCACCGTGGGCGCGGTCAGGTCGGGAAAGACGTCCACCGGCATCCGGCTCGCCTCGAAGGCGCCCCACACGAGCACGAGCGCTGCGAGCAGCAGCACGGGAAACCGGTTTTGCAGCGACCAGCGAATCGCGGACCCGATCATGGCGGCCTCAGTGCGCGTGGCCTTCGCCGGCAGCCTTCGGCGAAGCGCCGGCGAGCCGGACGAGATAGGCGCCGCGCGTGACGACCCGTTCGCCCGCCTTCAGGCCTTCGCGAATTTCGACCTGATTGCCGTCGCGGATTCCCGTCCCGACGCTGCGCCGCTCGAACGATTCGCCGCCGCGCTGCACGAAGAGGACGCTCTGGCCGCCTTCGTCCACGAGCGCGCTTGCCGGCACGGCAAGCGCCTTGTCGCGCTTTCCGGTCCAGATGTCTACCTGGACCGCGGCGCCGATGCGAAGCGCCGTCCCCGGACTCCGGAACTCGAGAATCAGGGGTACCGTCCTGGTCTCGCGGTCGAGCGCCTGCCCCAACGCGACCAGGCGCGCGTTGCCGCCGACTTCGAGCGCGAGCGGCTCGGCAAGTCCCGCGGCCCGGACCCAGGCGCCCTGCACCTGTGCGAGCCGGGCTGCGTCGGCCTCCGCCACCTTCGCTTCCAGCCACAGGCGCGCCGGATCCGCGATCTGTGCAAGGAGCTGCCCCGCGTTCACATAGGCGCCAGGTGCGAAATTGACTTCCACCAGCGTCCCGCGCACCGGCGCGCGCACCAGAACCGCCGAGCCGGCGCCGCCGCCGGCGTAGGGCGCAAGCCGGCGCTCGGCGGCTTCGAGCTCGGCGCGCGCGAGCGCCTCTTCGCGGCGCACGGCGAGCACGCGCCGCTCGGGCACCGCCTCCTCCCTGTAGAGCTGCTCGAGCCTGGCGCGTTCCTTCGTCTCGTAGGCGAGCTTGAGCCGCGCGCGGTCGGCGTCCAGCCGCAGCGTCGCCGCGTCGGTCTCGGGCGCGAGCCGCGGCAGGATGGCGAACGCCACCTCGCCGCGGCCCAGCGTCTGGCCTATGTGCGGAAAGGCACTTCCGCCCGCGACCAGCTGGCCGGATACCGGCGCGACGAGCTGCGCCGAGCCTTCCGCGCTGCCCCGGATGAAGCCCGTCGCAGCGATCGTCGCGCGCAGCGGCTGTTCCTCGGCCGGCGCGGTGGCGAACTCCGTCTGCCACTGCTGCTCCTTGAGGAACTTGATGCCGCTGTCGGGTGCCCCGCCCTTGGCCTGGGCGGCCCGCGCCGCGTCCTTCGACGCGTAGACCGTGACCTCGCCTAGGTCGTGTGCGTCGCGCAGGTCCCCCGCCTCGACGAGCAGCGTGAGCTTGCGCGTTCCGGCAGCGCGCGCCTTGAGCTCGGGCTTGAAGATTCCCGGCGTCGCGGGCGCCTGCGCCTCGAAGCGCTCGTCGGGCTGGCCGCCGCCGCTCAGCACGACGGCCACGCGGCCCTCCTTCAGCGGCTTGAAGTCGGCGAGCCGCGTGAGGTGCGCCACAGCCACCGACGCCTCGCCCGCGCGCAACGGGTCGAACTCGATGTACAGCTCGGTCGCCTCGGTGAAATGGGTAAGCGTAACGGCGGTGAGCTCCGTCTTGGCGTCGTCGTGGCGATCGTGGCCGCAGGCGGCGAGCGATAGCGCCGCCGCGATCGAGATCAGCGTTCTCATTTTTCGACTCCGGTTGTGGCGAGCTCGAGCTCCAGAAAGGCGGCGCGCGCGGCGAGCTCGAGCTCCAGCGCACGCGTTTCGGCTTCCGCCAGGCTGCGGTGCGCGTCGAGCAGCTCGAGGATCCCCAGCTCGCCGCCGCGGTAGGCCGCGCCCGCGATCTGCGCGAGGCGGCGCGAAGCGTCGAGCGCATCGCGCCTGAAGTCCTGCGCCGCAAGCCTGAGCTGGGAAGCCTGGCTCCAGAGCCCGCGCACGTCGCCTTCGGCCTTCGCCAGCGCGATCTCGCGCTCGGCCTGGGCCGCTCGCGCCTGCCCGGCGGCGCGCCGGCTGCCTGCTTCGCCGCGCTCAAAGACGGGCAGCGGAATGGCCAGGCCGAGGACCAGGCCCGAATCGCTCAGGTTGCTGCGATCGACCTGCTTCACGCCGGCCGAGACCGTCACGTCCGGAATGCGGCTTCGCTCGGCAAGCTTCTCGTCGTAGCGGAAGGCGAGCGCCTGCGCTTCGAGCGCCTTCAGGTCGGGCCGCGCTACCAGGTTGGCGAGGTAATTGGGCAGCGGAGCAATCGAGGCCGGCAGCAAGGGACCCTCGAGCTCGAGCGCGGCCTGCGGTGTCGCGCCGACGAGCGCGCGCAGCGCGTCCGTGGCCCGGCTCAGGTCGGCGCGCGCCGCCTTCGAGCGCGATGCGGCGGTGGCCCGCTCGCGGCCGACGCGCCGGCGGTCGTAGCCGGCGACCTCGCCGCCTTTCTCCAGCCGGCCCGCAATCGTCTCGGCGTCCTCGAGCCGCTTCTCCCAGGCCTCCAGGGCGGCTGCATTCAACTGCAAGGCGAGCGCTTCGTGGAAGCGCCGTCGAGTCTCGTAGGCGACAGTTCTCTCGAAACTGCGGACTTCCGCGCGCGCGGCCTCGAGCCGCGCCGTAGCAGCGTCGATGCGCAGGCCGCGCTTGCCGCCCAGCTCCAAGCGCTGCGCGAGGCTGTAGATCGTCTGGCGTTCGCCCCCGTTGGAACCGCTCAGGGTCTCGCGCTCGAATCCGAGCACCGGGTTGGGCAGCGTCCGGGCCTGCAGAATGTCGCTGTCCGCGGCCTCCAGCGACCCGGCGCTTCTCGCTTGCAGCGCCTGCCGGGCGAGCGAGCGCTCTACGGCCTCACGCTCGGTCAACTGCATCGCGGCGCCCTGGGCCAGGCACAGCCCGGAGAGTCCCGCCAGCAGGAAGCTCGCGCCGCATGCTGCCATTCGTCCAATAGTCATGTCCCGCTCGCCATTCGTTCGTTGAACCACGACGCGGGGCGGCCGGCCTGGCCGGCACTGGCGAACTACGCGAACTGCTGCAGCTAGCCCTGGCTTACGGCGCCGCCGCCCCGATGAAGGGCGGCGAGCTTGGGAGGAGGACCGAGCGCGGGAAGCACGAGGAGAAGGTCGGGCGACGACTGCAGCACAACCGCTGCCGGCGCAAGGCGATCCTGCGACTGCGGCACATCATGCATCGCGATGCAGCTGGACGTCAGCTGGTCGAATCCGGGCTCACCGAACAGCTTGCTGAACAGCTCGGTCTGCGGATTCGCATGCTCGTGATCCGCCGATTCGTGCGCAGCCTTCGCCGCGGCCTGGCTGTGGTCCCTGTCGTGATCCATCAGCGCCGTACCTAGCGCGAACGCGACGCCGCCCGACAACAGCAGCGATAGCGCGACGCAAACGGCGACGAGTGGGCGAAGGAGCTTCATGCGATGCGGCCAATTCTACGGTATCGGAGAATCCGTTGTCGCTCGCGAATGTTGCAGAGATTCTGGCGGAGTGAGAGGGATTCGAACCCTCGATACCGGTTTAAGCCGGTATAACGCCTTAGCAGGGCGCCCCCTTCGGCCACTCGGGCATCACTCCGGTGTTCGATGCGCAATTTTGCAGTGCGGCGCGAAGAGCCGTCATTCTACATTGCTATATTGGCGGCATGACACTCAAATCTCTCGCCGCATGGCTGCTCGGGCTGCTCGTCGCCGCTTCGGTGCAGGCCGCGGGGCCGGCGCCCGCGCTGGTGCTGGTCATCGCCATCGACGGCCTGCCGCAGGAGCAGCTCGTGAAGTACAGGGACCTCTACGGGCCCGGCGGCTTCCAGCGCCTGCTTGCCGGCGGGGCGTGGTACCCGAACGCGCATCACCTGCACGCGGCGACGCTGACAGCGCCGGGCCACGCGGCGATGCTCACCGGCTCGTATCCCTACCGCAACGGCATCATCGCCAACGAGTGGGTCGACCGCACGAGCTTCGAGCAGGTCTACAACACGGGCGACGCGGCGCACAGCTACATCGGCCACGAGACGAAGAAGCTGGACGGCACCTCGCCCGCGCGGCTGCGCGTCTCGACCGTCGGCGACGAGCTGAAGTACTCGAACAACGGCCAGTCGAAGGTGGTGGCGGTCTCGGGCAAGGACCGCGGCGCGATCCTGCTCGCCGGCAAGCGCGGCACCGCCTACATGTACATGGACAGGAGCGGCCAGTTCGCGAGCAGCACCTATTACATGAAGGAGCACCCGGCCTGGCACGCCGAGTACTACGCGAAGAAGCCGCAGGACAAGTGGATGGGCCAGTCCTGGACGCTGCTGCTGCCGGAAAGCGCCTACGCGCGCTCGGTCGCCGAAGGCCAGGCCTGGCAGCGCGCCTACGTGGGCGGCGCGAAAACTTTCCCGTTCACGCTGCCGAAGGAAGAGAAAAGCTACTACCCGCAGCTCATCCGCACGCCGTTTGGCGACGAGGCGACGCTGGAATTCGCGCGCGCCGCGATCGAGGGCGAGGACCTGGGTCGCAACCCCGCGGGCGTGCCGGACCTGCTGGGTGTCAGCCTGTCCACGCACGACTACGTGAATCACGGCTTCGGCCCGGAAAGCCGCATTTCGCAGGACCACCTGCTGCGCGTGGACCGCGCGCTCGCGGGCTTCTTCGACTACCTGGATCGGCGCATCGGCCTGGACAGGGTGCTGGTCGCGCTCACCGCCGACCACGGCTTCATGAACGCGCCCGAGTTCAGCGCGGCCGGCGGCCTCACGGGCGCGCGCCTGAACCACGTCAAGCTGATCGGCGACCTGAACGCAGCGCTGCAGGCGCGCTTTGGCGTCAAGGAGAACCTGGCGCCGCGCTTCGGCTTCCCGGCGATCCCGCTCGATCAGCAGGCCATCGCCAGCAACTTTCTCAACCGCGCCGAGGTGGAGGCCTTCGCGGCTCGATTCCTGATGGACGTGCCGGGGATCGCGCAGGTGTTCACGAGGACGCAGCTGGAGAGCGGCGCGCTGCCGCCGACGCCGCTCGCCGCTCAGGTGCACAAGGCCTGGCATCGCGAGGTGAGCGGCGACCTGTACGTGGTGCAGCAGCCGTTCACGCTGTTCGGCGGCCTGGTGGTGACGCACGGCTCGCCCTACAGCTACGACACCAGCGTGCCGCTGATGATCTACGGCAAGCCCTGGATCAAGCCGGGCAAGTACCCGCAGGCGGCGGCGGTCGCCGACCTCGCGCCGACGCTGTCCTATCTGCTGGACATCCGCCTGCCGTCGGCGAGCGAGGGCCGCGTGCTCGAGGAGATCCTGAAGTAGCTAGGCGTTCTCGAGCCCAACAGGCCTTCAGGCCTGTTCCAACTCAAAGGCCTTGTGCAGCACGCGCACGGCGAGCTCGGCGTACTTCTCGTCGATCACCACCGAGATCTTGATCTCCGAGGTGGAGATCATCTGGATGTTGATGCCCTCCTCGGCGAGCGTGCGGAACATGCTCGCGGCGATGCCCGCGTGCGAGCGCATCCCCAGGCCGACGATCGACACCTTGGCCATGTGGTCGTCGCCCGTCACCCCCTTGCACTGGATCGCGGGCTTGACCTGGTCGTTCAGCATCTTCATGGCGCGCTTCATGTCGCCGCGCGCGACGGTGAACGACAGGTCGGTCATGCCGTCGTGGCTCACGTTCTGCACGATCACGTCGACGTTGATGCCGGCGTCGGCGATGGGCCCGAGGATCGCGTAGGCGATGCCGGGCTTGTCGGGCACGCCGTGCACGGTGATCTTGGCCTCGTCGCGCTGCGCTGCGACGCCGGAGACGACTGCTTTTTCCATCGCCATGTGCGGGTCTTCCTCGAAAGTGATGAGCGTGCCCGATTGCGCCTCCTCCTCGACCGGGATCTTCGGATCGGTGAGGCTGGAGAGCACGCGCGTGGGCACCTTGTACTTGCCGGCGAACTCGACCGAGCGGATCTGCAGCACCTTGGAGCCGGCGCTCGCCATCTCGATCATCTCCTCGAAGGTGATGGTGTGCAGGCGCCGCGCCTCGGGCACGATGCGCGGGTCGGTGGTGTAGACGCCGTCGACGTCGGTGTAGATCTGGCACTCGTCGGCGCCCAGCGCCGCGGCGAGCGCCACCGCCGAGGTGTCCGAGCCGCCGCGGCCGAGCGTGGTGATGTTGCCGTCCTTGTCCACGCCCTGGAAGCCGGCCACCACCGCGACGCAGCCGTTCTCCAGGTGCTGGCGCAGGTTGACCTCGTCGATCTTGACGATGCGCGCGCGCGTGAAGGCCGAGTCGGTGAGCACCTTGACCTGCCAGCCGGCGTAGCTGCGCGCCTTGACGCCGAGCGCGAGCAGCGCCATCGCCAGCAGGCCGACGCTGACCTGCTCGCCGGTGGCGGCGATCACGTCGAGCTCGCGCGGGTCGGGATGCTCCTGCAGGTTGGCCGCGAGCGAGAGCAGGCGGTTGGTCTCGCCCGCCATCGCCGAGGGCACCACCACGATGCGGTGGCCCGCCGCCTGCCACTTGGCGACGCGCCAGGCCACGTTGCGGATGCGCTCGATGGAGCCGACCGAAGTGCCGCCGAATTTCTGGACGATGAGTGCCACGCGGGCGAATCCTAACATCGCCCGATCGGGCGCCCGGCGGCGCCCCGGGAAACCCGCGCTACGGCGCCAGGGCGCGGCCGGCGTCGAAGGCGGCGGCGTTCTGCGCCGCCATCACACCGCCGCCGAAGCGGCGCAGCACCTGATTCCTCAGCAGCGGCTCCCGAAACGGCAGGTCGGCCGCGGCGGCGCCCAGCATCACGCTGTTGGCAAGGCGCGCATCGCCGATGCGCTCGGCGAGCGCGCGCGCTTCGACCTCGCGAACGCGGTGCTTCGCCGCGCGCAGTTCGCCGGTCGGATCGGCAGGATACCGGTGCACGCCGGATGACACCACCGGCGGCACCGCGCGCCACGGGTCGAGCAGCGCACAGCCCTCGGGCGCGAGGTAATGGCCCCAGCGCAGTCCTTCGGCCGCCTCGAAAGCGATCAAGAGGCGCGCGCTGCCCGGCCGAATCTCGCTCGCCTCGATGCGTTCGCCGATGCGCAGCTGCGAGCAGACCACGCCGCCGCGCTGCGACATCCCCGTCACCTCCGTCTTGGTGACCTCGTAGCCGGCCTCGAGCGCGGCGCGCGCGATGGCTTCGGCCGCGGTCATCACACCCTGGCCGCCGATGCCGACCACGAGCACATCGGTGCTCATGCGGCGACGATCGCGTCGCGCGCGCAGGCCTTCGCGCACAGATCGCAGCCGGTGCACAGCGCGCGCTCGATCCGCACCCAGGCGAGATCGACCACCGTGCCGCTGGCGCGCTGCTGGGATTCGCGCCGCGTGACCGTGATCGCCGGGCAGCCGACGTCGAGGCAGCGCGCGCAGCCGTTGCACTTCTCGTCCCGCACCTCGAGCGGCCGACGGCGCGCGAAATCGCGTGCCATCACGCAGGGCCGGTCGGTGATGATGACCGAGGGCTCGAGCATCTTCATTTCCTCGCGCAGCACCTTGAAGAAGGTCGGCAGCTCGTACGGGTCCACCACGCGCACGCGTTCCGGGCGCACGCCGAGCGCGACGACCAGCTGCGCGAAATCCAGCCGCGGCACGGCCGTGCCGTCGAGCCGCTGCCCGGTGCCGGGATTGTCCTGGCCGCCGGTCATGGCGGTCGCGCGGTTGTCGAGCAGCAGCACAGTCACGTTGCCGCCCTGGTAGGCGATGTTGGCGAGCGCCGGCATCCCGGTGTGCAGAAAGGTCGAATCGCCGATCACCGCCAGCACCGGCTTCGCGTCCGCGGTGCCCGCGAAACCCTTCACCATGCCGTGGGCGACGCCGAGCGAGGCGCCCATCGAGATGATGCTGTCCATGGCGTTCCAGGGCTCGCCGCAGCCGAGCGTGTAGCAGCCGATGTCGCCGCAGATCACCGCGTCCTTCAGCTTCCCGAGCCAGAAATACACGCCCATGTAGGGGCAGCCGGCGCACAGCGTCGGCGGGCGCGGAAACACCGCGGCCTTGGCCGGCGCGGCGCGCGTGGGCGCCTCCCCGGTGCAAAGTCGCGCCACCGCAGCCTCCAGCACCGGGACCGTGATCTCGCCCTGCAGCGGCAGCACGTCCTTGCCGTGCACTGCGAGCCCAGCCGCCCTGAGTTCGCTTTCGACGATCGGATCGACCTCTTCCACCACGAGCACGCGCTCGGCGAGCGCGGCAAGGCGCCTCGCCTGCCCGAGGGGCAGCGGGTGCGAGAAGCCGAGCTTCAACAGCGGCGCCTGCGGGTACGCTTCGCGCACGACGTGGTAGGCGGGCCCGGACACGATGAAGGCGAGCCGGCGGTCGCCGCCGGGTTCGATCCGGTTCCAGTCGCAGGCCGCGGTTTCGCTTGCGAGCGCCGCATCGCGCGCCGCGCGCAGATCGATGCGCTTGCCGACGTGGTTCGGGGTGATGATCCAGCGCTCGGCGTCCTTGCGGTAGCCGTGACGCGCCGCATCCGGCACCGCCTGCGCGCCGGTGGCGACGAGGCGCTTGACGTGCGCGACGCGCGTCGTCAGGCGCAGCAGCACCGGCACCTGGTGGCGCTCCGAGATCGCGAACGCCTCGCGGGTCATGGCGTGGGCCTCGGCCGCGTCCGCGGGCTCGAGCACCGGCAGGTGCACGAACCGCCCCCAGAAGCGCGAATCCTGCTCGTTCTGCGAGGAGGAATAGCCGACATCGTCTGCCACCGCGATCACCAGCCCCGCCTTCACGCCGACCAGGCCCATGGTCATCAGCGAGTCGGCCGCGACGTTCAGGCCGACGTGCTTCATCGCGGTGAGCGCGCGCCGGCCGGTCATCGAGGCGCCGAGCGCGACTTCGAGGGCGACCTTCTCGTTGGTGGACCACTCGGCGTACACCCCGGGCAAGCCCGCGAGCGTCTGCAGGATTTCGGTGGAGGGCGTGCCCGGATAGGCGGCGGCGATTTCCACGCCCGCCTCCCAGGCCCCGCGCGCGACCGCCTCGTTGCCCGAGAGGAACTCGCGCGAAGGCACGGGTTGGAGAACAGCGCTCACGGCATAATTCTATGCCTCGGAATCCGGAATTTTCTTGCCTTTTGGATCGTATTTGCAGACAATAGAGCAATAAAATGCCAAACAGAACCTTGGACAGGACGGATCGCCGCATCCTGGAACAGCTGCAGGCCGATGGCCGCCTGAGCAACCAGGAACTGGCCGAGCGCGTGCTGCTCTCGCCCTCGCCGTGCCTGCGCCGGGTGCGCGCGCTCGAGCGCGCGGGCGTCATCCAGCGCTACACGGCGGTGCTCGATCCGCTGCGCGTCGGGCTCGAGCTGCTCGCCTACATCAGCGTCAAACTGGAGAAGCGCGGCAAGATGCCGGTGGACCAGTTCACGCGCGCGGTGCAGGGCTGGCCCGAGGTGATCACCTGCTTTTCCATGACCGGCGACATGGATTACCTGATGCGCGTCCAGGTCGAGGACCTGGCGCATTATTCGCGCTTCATCATGGAAAAGCTGCTCAAGCAACCGGGCGTGATCGACATCAAGTCGAATTTCGTGCTGGAGCGCGTCAAGGAGACCAGCGCGCTGCCGCTGGAGCACCTCGCCTAATGCGCATCGCGGTGCTTGGCGGCGGGCATGGCAGCTACGCCAGCGCGGCGGACCTCACCGAGCAGGGCCACGAGGTGCGCTGGTGGCGCCGCGACCGCGAAGCGCTGGCGGCACTCGCCGCGAGGGGACCGCTCAAGCTCAGGGATTCCGCTGGCCTGCGCGAGGTACGGATCTCGAGATTGACGGCGGACATCGGTGAGGCGGTGCGTGGCGCCGATCTGGTCCTCGCACCGGCGCCGGCGACAGCGCAGGCCGATATCGCGCGCGCCATGGCCCCGCACCTCGAACGCGGGCAGGTCGTGTTCTGCCCGCCGGGTACCTTCGGCAGCTACGTGATGGCGCAGATCGTGCGCGAGGCCGGCGGCGATGCGCGGCCCGCGTTCGCCGAGACCGGCACGCTCCCCTACCTCGCGCGCAAGCGCGCGCCCGAGGAAATCGCGATCACCATCCGCGCCAAGCGCCTGCCGGTGGGCGTGTTTCCCGCGCGGCGCAGCGCGGCGGCGCTCGAAGTGCTGCGGCGCGCCTATCCGGCCGCCCACCCGGTCGAGGACGCGCTCTCGGCGGCGCTGATGAACGCAGGGCCGATCATCCATCCGCCGCTGATCCTCATGAACGCTGGGCCGCTGGAGCATTTCGACCGCTGGGACATCCACAACGAAGGAACCCAGCCTTCGATCCGCCGCGTCACCGATGCGCTGGATGCCGAGCGCATCGCCGTGCGCGAGGCGCTCGGCTATGCGCCCTACCACTATCCGCTGCGCGATCACTACACGACGGACAAGTGGATGTACGGCGACGCGCACGACCGCCTCACCGAATCGGGCGACTGGCGCGAGGCGATCGACCTGCGCACGCACCGCTACATGCGCGAGGACGTGGCCTTCGGCCTGGCGTTCCTCGTCTCGGTCGCGCGCTGGGCGGGAGTCGCCGCCCCGGTGGCTGGCGGGCTGCTCGCGATCGCCTCGGCGGCGCTGGGCGAAGATCTCTACGCCGCCTCGCCCCGCACCCTGGAGGCGCTCGGGCTTGTGCAACTCGATCGTGCTGCCCTCATGCAGCGTCTCTTGACCGGAAACTCCAATTGAAAAAACCCCCCGTCATTGGCGCGCTCGGGGCGGGCAGGATGGGCCGCGGCATCGCCCAAGCCTTTGCCTACGCCGGCCACGAGGTGGTGCTCATCGACGCCAAGCCGCGCGCCGCGGCCGCCGCCGAGGCGCTGCGCGCCGAGGCTTTTGCCGAAATCCGCGCGCGCCTCGCGGCGCTCGCCGAAGCCGGCGCCTTCGACGCTCGCGACATCGACACGATCCTGTCGGGAATCCGGTTCATCTCGCACGGACAGGCGGCCGCCGCGTTGCCCGCCATCGACGTGCTGTTCGAGGGCGTACCTGAGGTGCTCGAAACGAAGCGCGCGGCCTTCGAGTTTGCCGGGGCGCACCTGCGCGCCGACACGATCCTGGCCTCGACCACCTCGACCATGCTGTCCACGCAGCTCGCCGGCCTCGCGCCGCGGCCCGAGCGGTTCCTCAACTGCCACTGGCTGAATCCCGCCTACCTGATCCCGCTGGTGGAGCTCTCGCCGCACGCGGGCACCGACCTCGCGGTGACAGAGCGCTTGAAGAATCTGCTCGAGGCGATCGGCAAGAAACCGGTGGTGTGCGCGGCAGCGCCCGGGTTCATCGTGCCGCGCCTGCAAGCCCTCGTCATGAACGAGGCGGCACGCATGGTCGAGCAGGGAATCGCCACCGCCGCGGACGTGGACCGCGCGGTGCGCTACGGCTTCGGCATCCGCTTCGCCAGCATGGGCGTGGTCGAATTCATCGACTACGGCGGGCTCGACATCCTGTACTACGCGAGCCATTACCTTGCCGGCGCCCTCGGCGATCCCCGCTTCGCGCCGCCCGCGATCGTCGACCGCTGCATGCGCGAGGGCCGCCGCGGCCTGCGCGACGGTCGGGGCTTGTGCGACTGGCAGGGCGTGGATGCGACTGCCTATCGCCGGGACCTCCTCGCGCGCCAGCTCGCGCTGCTCAGGCACCTGGGCCTCGCGCCCGAGCGGGACGCGGCGCTCCGGGGTCGGACTTGATGTAGATCAGGCTGATACACACGATTCGCGGCATAGAATCACCACTCCTGAGGAGGAACCCCCCATGATCCCCGGAATTCGCACCGCACTCGCAGTCGCCGCTGCACTGGCCGCCGGAACGGCGGCTGCCGAAGTCACGGTAGGTGTCACGCTCGGCGCCACGGGCCCCGGCGCCTCGCTCGGCATCCACTACAAGAACGCCTTCCAGCTGATGCCGAAAACCCTCGGCGGGCAGCCGGTGAAATACATCATTCTCGAGGACGGCTCGGACGCGACCAACGCGGGCAAGAACGCGCGCAAGCTGATCACCGAGGACAAGGTGGACGTGGTGATGGGCTCCAACGGCGTGCCCTCCTCGCTGCAGATCGCGCAGGTGGCGGCCGAGACCCAGACGCCCTACCTGTGCCTGACGCCGATCGCGGTCAAACCAGAGGTCTACAAGTGGACTTTTTCGGTGCCGCAACCCACCGAGCTGATGATGGGCGCGGTCGCCGAGCACATGAAGGCGAAGGGCGTGAAGACGGTCGGCTTCATCGGCTTCTCCGACGGCTGGGGCGACCTCATGTACAACGCGACCAACTCGCTTGGCGCCTCGCACGGCTACAAGGTGGTCACCAACGAGCGCTACGCACGCGCCGACACCAGCGTCACGGGGCAGGTGCTGAAGATCATGGCCGCCAACCCCGACGCGGTCGTGGTCGGGGGCTCGGGCACCGGCGGCGCGCTGCCGCACGTGGCGCTGGTCGAGCGAGGCTACAAGGGCCAGATCTACCACAACCACGGCACGGTGAACGCCGAGTTCATCAAGGTGGGCGGCAAGAACGTCGAGGGCGCGATCGCGCCCACTGGCGCGTTGATCGTCCCGGAAGAGCTGCCGGCGAACCATGCCACCAAGGCCGTGTCGCTCGATTTCACGAAACGCTACGAGGCGGCTTTCGGGGCGGGCAGCCGCAACGCGTTCGCCGGCTACTCGCACGATGCGGTGATGCTTCTCGCCGCGGCGATCCCCGAGGCGACGAAGAAGGCCAAGCCCGGGACGCCCGAATTCCGCGCCGCGCTGCGCGACGCGCTGGAGAGCGTCAAAAACGTGGTCGGCACGCACGGCGTGTACTCCCCCACTGCGGCGAACCACAATGGACTGGACGAGCGCGCGCGGGTGCTGGTGCGCGTAGAGGGCGGCACCTGGCGCCTGATGAAGTGACGCGCCGCGACGGTTCGGTGCGCGAGGGGACGGGCGACCGTCCCCTTTTTCTTGCGCGATGAACGGCGACATCTTTCTCTGGCTCACCCAGGACGGGGTGACCAACGGCGCGATCTACGCGCTGCTCGCGCTCGCGCTGCTGCTCGTGTTCGCGGTCACGCGCGTGATCTTCGTCCCGCAGGGGGAATTCATCACCTTCGCGGCGCTGTCGCTCGCGCTGCTCGAGGCGGGCAAGGCCCCGGGGACGCTCTACATCCTGGTCTTCGGCGGGCTCGCTGCGGCCGCGATCGAGACCTTCGTCGCCGCGCGCGAGCGCGCCTGGCATCGGCTGCCGCGCGTTGCCGCGCTGTACGTCGTTCTCCCGTTCGCGGTGGCGATGCTCGTGGTATGGGCCGCGCCGCGCAAATTCGATCAGTGGGTCCAGGTACTGCTGGTGCTGGCCATGGTGGTGCCGCTGGGGCCCATCGTCTACCGCATCGCCTACCAGCCGCTCGCCAATGCCTCGGTGCTGGTGCTGTTCATCGTCTCGATGGCCGTGCACTACGTACTGACCGGTCTGTCGCTGGTCTTCTTCGGCGGCGAGGGGCTGCGCTCGCGGCCGTTCTCGGAGGCGAAATTCAAGCTCGGCGTGGTGGACATCAGCGCGCAAAGCCTCCTGGTGGTGGGCGCAAGCCTGGTGCTGATCGTCATCCTGTGGCTGCTGTTCGAGCACAGCATCCACGGCAAGGCGCTGCGCGCGACGGCGATGAACCGGGTCGGCGCGCGACTGGTGGGAATCCCGACCGTACTCACCGGCCACCTGAGCTTCCTGCTCGCTGCCTTCGTCGGCGCAGTCTCCGGCATCCTGATCGCGCCGATCACCACTCTTTACTACGACACCGGCTTCCTGATCGGCTTGAAAGGCTTCGTCGGCGCGATCCTCGGCGGCATGGCGAGTTATCCGCTCGCCGCGCTCGGCTCGCTGGCGGTCGGCCTGCTGGAGTCGTTCTCCTCATTCTGGGCGAGCGCGTTCAAGGAAGTGATCGTCTTCACGCTGATCATCCCGGTGCTGGTGTGGCAGTCGCTGCGCACGCAGCATCCCGAGGAGGAGGAAGAGTGAACCCGGTGAGCCCGGCGCGGCGGCGGCACGCGGCGCTTGGCCTGTTCGTCGCGTTCCTGCTCGCCGCGCCGTTCCTGCTGTCGGAGTTCACCATCACGCTGATGAACTACATCGGCCTGGCGACCCTGGTCACGCTCGGGCTGGTGCTGCTCACCGGCGTCGCCGGCCTGATGTCCTTCGGCCAGCAGGCCTTCGTCGGCATCGGCGCCTATGTGACCGCCTGGCTCACCACCGCCTACGGCGGTTCGCCCTGGCTCGGCCTCGCCGCCGGGCTCGCCCTCACCGGCCTGGTCGCGCTCGGCCTAGGGCTCATCACGGTGCGCCTGTCGGGCCATTACCTGCCCATCAGCACCATCGCCTGGGGCATCAGCGTGTACTTCATATTCGGCAACCTCGAAGCGCTGGGCAAGTACAACGGCCTGGGCGGCGTCCCGGCGCTGTCGATCCTCGGCTGGAAGATCGACACCGGGCGCGAATCGTACGCGCTGATCTGGCTGGCGACGCTTGCCGCGTTGCTCGCTGCGCGCAACCTGCTCGATTCGCGCGCCGGGCGCGCGATGCGCGCGCTGCGCTTTCGCGCCACCATGGCCGAGAGCTTCGGCGTCGACACCGCACAGTTGAAGTTGATCGTCTTTCTCTACGCCGCGCTGCTCGCCTCGCTCTCGGGCTGGCTGTACGCGCACTTCGTGCGCTTCGTCTCGCCCGGTGCGTTCAATGTCAACATCGGCATCGAGTACCTGTTCATGGCCGTGGTCGGCGGCGCGAGCCAGGTGTGGGGCGCGCTGGTCGGCGCCTCGCTGCTCACGCTGCTCAAGGAGTGGCTGAAGGACCTCCTGCCCAAGTTCTTCGAGCAGAGCGGCAACTACGAGGTGATCGTGTTCGGGCTGCTGATGCTGCCGCTGCTGCACCGCGCGCGCGACGGGCTGATGCCCGTGCTGGCGCGGCTCGGCGGCAACGGCGCTGCCCAAGCC
>JBASCW010000096.1:0-4793 GCA_049651845.1 Burkholderiales bacterium
CGCATGCGCGCGCGCACCACCAGCGCCGAGGCGACGCCCGCGCCGGCGAACAGCGCGGCGATCAGGCCCGCGGCGAGCAGGCGGTCGGAGTCCCAGAAGTGCAGCACGATGAGCACGGCGACGAACAGCAGCGTGACGCCGAGGAAGAACAGCGCCGCGGCCAGCCAGAGCAGAATCTCGACCAGCCGGATCGACTGCTCCTCCAGTTCCGTGGCGGCGAGGCGCGTGCGCGTCTCGGCGAACGAGAGCAGCGTGCGGGCGAGCTCTCTGGCCGGGCCAAGCATGGCGGCGGTGCGGCGCGCCCCAGCCGGGGCGCGGCGTCTAGCGGCGGGCGATCAGCACGCCGAGCACGAGGCCGGCGACGGCGGCGATGCCGACCGCGCGCCAGGGATTCTCGTGCACGTAGTCGTCGGTCGCCTTGGCCGCGAGCTTCGCCTTCTCGAGCGCGGCGCGCTCGGCTTCGCCGAGCTTCACCTTGGCCGTGGCGAGCGAGGCCTGGATGCGCTCGCGCGCGGCGGCGACTTTCTCGCCGGCCTGCGAGGCGGTGGCGCGCAGCAGTTCCTCGGCGTCGGCGACCACGACCTTCAGGTCGGCGACGAGCTTGTCCTTGTTGACTTCGGTGGTCATGGGTTGGGCACTCGTTTCAGGGGAGAAATCGCGATTGCAAAAGGG
The DNA here is from genome assembly GCA_049651845.1 of Burkholderiales bacterium. Taxonomy (GTDB): domain Bacteria; phylum Pseudomonadota; class Gammaproteobacteria; order Burkholderiales; family SG8-39; genus RBG-16-66-20. The sequence continues at coordinate 673 of JBASCW010000096.1, forward strand.
AGGGGGAGACTAACGTTTTTTGCTCGGCGTGGCAATGGCGCGGGGCGTTCCGATCGACGCGGGTAAACTGCCCCGCCATGGCAACTGCCGCCGATGCCGAGCCGACGGGTCATGAGTAGCGCCGCGCTCGCCCGCCTGCGCGACCGGCTGCCGGAAGGCGTTCGCCCGTATTTCGAGGTCGCGCCGCTCGCGGCGCTCTGCCTTGGCGTCTCCTCCGGCTTCGTGTTCGCCATGATCGGCGCCACACTCACCACGCGGCTCGCGCAGCATGGCATCAGCAAGAGCACGGTGACCGCATTCGCTCTCGCGATTCTGGCCTACAACCTGAAATTCCTCTGGGCGCCGGTGGTGGATCATCTGCGACTGCCGGTCATCGGCAGGTTTGGCCAGCGGCGTAGCTGGCTGTGGCTGACCGGCGCGCTGGCGATCGCCACGGTCGCGCTGCTGGGCATCGCCGACCCGGGCGAGTCGCTGCTTTACGTCGCCATCGCTGCAGCCGCAGTCGGGGTGGCTGGCGCGACGTTCGACGTCGTCATCGACGCCTATCGCATCGAGCTGCTCGAGCCGCGCCAGCTCGGCGCCGGCTCCGGCATGTCGCAGTACGGCTGGCGCATCGGCGCCGCCGCCGCCGGCGCGCTCGCGCTGTTCGTGGCCGCGCGCTTCGGATGGTTCGCCGCCTACGCCGCCTGCACCATATTCGCACTGCCGGCGATGCTGGTCGGGGCGATCGTCGGCGAGCCGGCGCGGCATCGCGAACCGGCCGCGATGCATGGGGTAATCGAGGCGCTGGCCGCCTACGTAAGCCCTCTCACCGAGTTCCTGAAGCGCCAGGGGGCGCTGGTCGTCATGCTGTTCGTGCTGATCCACAAGATCGGCGACACGCTCGCCAACCTCACGCTGCGGCTCTTGTTCCAGGACCTCGGCTTCAGCAACGACGAGGTCGCGTATTACGACGTCGGGGTGGGTTTTGCCGCCCTGCTCGCCGGCATCTTCGCCGGCGGCGTGCTCTACGAGAAGCAGGGAATGAAGCGCTCGGTGCTCGTCAGCCTGATCCTCATGGCGGTGTCGAATCTCGGCTTCGCCGGGCTGGCGCTGGCCGGCCACAGCAACCTCGGCATGGCCGCGGCGGTCGGCTTCGAGAATTTCGCGAGCGGCATCGGCGGCGTGACGCTCGTCGCCTATCTCTCTGCGCTGTGCAATCTGCGTTTCACCGCGACCCAGTACGCGCTGCTTTCCGCGCTGGCGAGCGTCGCCGGGCGCTTCTTCACCGGCACCACGGCCGGCGCGCTGATCGCCGAGATGGGCTACTTCGACTTCTACCTGCTGACCACGCTCGTCGCGCTGCCGGGCGTGGTCCTGTTCTGGCTCATGATCCGTTCCGGGCTCGCCGATGTGTCGATCGGCTCTGCGGGCCGCGACGGCGAGGCCGATCGCTAGACGCGCGTCGCTGCAAGCCAGTCGCCCGCGACCCGGTTGAAGCGCTCCGGCTGTTGCAGCATCACCCAGTGGCCGGTGTCGAATTCCTCTACCTGGTTTTCCTTGCGCGTGCGCAGTTCGTCGAGCCAGGCCGGCGTGTGGAACCGCATCGGCTTGCGCCGCCCGTAGACGAAGAGCATCGGGCATTCAGGCTTGAAGGCGTGCAGCTGCCTGGGCAGGCTCTCGCCGCCGCCGAAGTAGGCGAGGTAGTACGGGTAGTTCATGCGCGAGCCGATGCAGCGCGGATCCGAGCGCGCGTGGGCCCAGCGCGCCATCCTGCGCGTCATCCCGTCGCCGAGCTTGCCGCCGATCTTCCAGGCGAGCACCAGCCACATCTGGTAGGCGATGATGACGAACTTCTCGCGCGCCGAAAGTACGCGCCGCAGCCCCTTCGCGCTGCCGACGTCCACGCCGACGATCCGCGCAACGAGTTGCGGGTGGCGCATATAGAACTCGTAGCCGAAGATGCAGCCCCAGTCGTGCAGCATCAGCGTGACCTTCTTCCCTGCGTTCAACTGCTCGACCACCTGCCGGATGAAGTCCGTGACCTCGCCGACCGCGTAGACTCGACGGGGCTGCGTGTCGTCGAAACCCGGCAGCGTGAAGCGGATGCAGCGGTATTTCGCTTTCAGGTGGTCGACCTGCGCGTCCCACAGCCGGTAGGTATCCGGCCAGCCGTGCACCATCACGATCGTCTCGCCGCCCTCGCCCTCGACATGCACGTCGATTCCCGCGACGGCGACGATCATTCGACCTTTGCGCCCCGTTCCTTCAGCAGTTCGCGCAGCACCGAGCGGTGGCAGCGCGACGCGTCCTCGCAGTAGCAGCCCACGGAGAAATCCGACGTGCGCGACAGGGCCGCGAGCAGGTCGAGCACGCGGCTCGCCGACGGCGAGGCCATTTCCTTCTCGTAGCGCCGCGCGAACGCCTTCCATTGCGCGTCGGACTCTGCCTTCTGCCCGAGCTTCACGGTCGCCTCGGAGGGCGAGAGCTCAGGCAGCCAGACGTCGTACCAGTTCTCGGCGGCGAACCTCGCCTTCGGCACGCCGCGCGGCGGCCGGCGCACGGTGCCGATTCGCAGGCCCTCGTCCTTCGTGCGCGCGGAGCCGAGCCGCACGATCGAGACAGCCATTCAGTCGACCAAGCTGGCGAACTGCCGGTCCTTGACGGACTTGCCGACGAGGTTCTGCACGGCGCGCGAGAATGCCTCTGCGGTGTTGCGGCAGGCCTCGGTGGCGATGAAGCCGCCGTTGAACTCGTAGTATTCGCTGACAGCGAGGGACTTGCCGTTCGACGAGCGCAGGCTGAGTTCGATCGTCCACGATCCGCCGGTCAGCCCGCGCGAAGAGGAGAACTCCAGCTTCTCGACCTTGGCGGTAAGCGTTACGCGCGCCGCGTTCGCCGAGTAGGCGCCCGCGACCTTCAGCTCGTCCTCGAACGCCTTCTGGATGTACTGCGTGTGGTTCAACCCGTCGGCGACCTGCAGCGGGCCAAGTGCGCGGCAGTTCGGGTCGAACTGCGCCGGCGGCGCGAAGGCGCCGACGCCGATGCCGGTCTTGCCGAGCGCCTTCACGGCGATGTTGTTGTCGGCCGAGATCGAATAGCGCTGGGTCGTCGGAGTTTCGCAGGCAGCCAGCGAGAGCGCTGCGACGACCGCGAGAACGATGGTTCGGATCATGGCACCCCCCTTCAGGATCGATCCGGTGCAAAGTGTACGGCAGCCGGATTTGACATGGATCAGTCGGCGGCGCGGCTGCGAGGGTACTGTGTTCCTGGCCCGCTAGGCGAAGGAGGGACGCGATGACCTACAAGGATCCGGCCTGTGCGTATCGTCCGCCCACCGTGCGCGCCTGCCGCCAGGGGGAGTCTGCCGAGCGCGGCCCGGGTTTTTGCCCGGCCAAGGTGGACCCGCAAGCGCTGGCGGCGGCGCGCACCTGGCACGAGGATCCGGAGACCCGGCGCATTCCCCAGGAGTCGGCCCGCGCGGAGGCCGAAGGCTATTGCAAGTGGACGCGCGTTGAGGAGATCATCGATTTCGCGAGGAAGATGGGTTTCCGCAAGCTGGGCATCGCCAACTGCATCAGCTTCGTCGACCACGCTTACGTGCTGACCGGCATCCTCGAGAGCCATGGCTTCGAGGTCGTCTCGGCGGCCTGCAAGAACGGCAACATTCCCAAGGGGGAGCCGGGCCTTGCCGATGCCGAGAAAGTCCGGCCGGGCCAGTTCGAGGCCCTGTGCAACCCCGTCGCGCATGCAGAACTGCTGAACGAGCACGGCTGCGAGCTCAACGTGGTCATGGGCCTGTGTATCGGCCACGACAGCCTGTTCTTCAAGCATGCGAAAGGCCTCACCACGGTGCTGATCGCCAAGGACCGAGTCCTCGGCCACAACCCGGTGGCGGCGCTCCAGCTCGCCGATACCTACTACAGCCGGCTCTGGGGTCCGTTCAGGCCCGCGACGCCGCCGAAGCTGCCGCCGGCGGGCCGGCGCGCGCCGCAAGAGCGCGCACCCGTCGAGCCGCCTAGGAGTCTGCGCGGCAGGAGGTTGAGTTGATGGTCATCGAGATGGTGTGGTGAAGCGTTAAACGATGATGACGACAAGCTACCTTCCATACCATCCGGGGCAGCAGAATTTGCTGCCATCGT
>JBASCW010000097.1:0-7986 GCA_049651845.1 Burkholderiales bacterium
GCCCGGCGCCGCGCGTCCCATGCTGCGCTCGCGCCGGACCAGGCCCGCGCGCTCGCGCAGGTAGCCGGGATCCACCAGCCCCGCAGTCGGCACCGGGACGAAATCCGGGTCGCCGACGTAGTGGTCGCGGTCGGCGTACGCGAGGCGCCCGGCCTCCGCAAAGAGATGGATGGCCTCGGCCGAGCCGGCGCGCACGCGCGCAAGGGGAAAACGCTCGAGCGTGCCGAGGATTGCGAGCACGGCGATGCCGCCGGAACTCGGCGGCGGCATGCCGCAGACGCGGTAGCCGCGGTACGCGCCGCAGATCGCCTCACGCTCGATCGCGCGATAGCCGGCGAGGTCCTCCGGCGCGAGGTCGCCGGCGCGGCCGTAGCGGTCGGGCGCGCCCGCCGTGGCGGCCGCGATGTCGCGCGCGAGCTCGCCCTGGTAGAACGCGTCGGCGCCGCCCTCGGCCACGCGCCGGAACACGTCCGCGAGCGGTGCGTTGCGCAGGTGATGGCCTGCGGGCAGCGCGCGGCCGTCGGGCAGGTAGAAATACGCGCGCGCGGAGTCTCGCCGGCTCAGCAGCGGGTCGGCGGCGATCAGCCGGTGCAGGCGCGGCGACACCGCGAACCCGTCTTCGGCGAGGCGGATCGCGGGCGCAAACAAAGCGGGCCAGGGCAGGCGGCCGTGCCTGCGGTGCGCGAGCTCCAGCATGCGCAGCACGCCCGGAACCCCCACCGAGCGGCCCGAGCCGACCGCCGAGCCGATGTCCATCGGCGTGCCGTCGGGCGCGAGGAAGCGATCGGGGCGCGCCGCCGCCGGCGCCGTCTCGCGGCCGTCGTAGGCCGAGATCGTCCCGGCCGCCGCCTCCCAGTGCAGCAGGAAGGCGCCGCCGCCGATGCCTGAGGACTGCGGCTCGACGACGTTCAACGCCAGCTGCACGGCAATCGCCGCATCGAGCGCGCTGCCGCCCGCGCGCAGGATCTGCAGGCCCGCGTGCGCCGCATGGGGATTGGCCGCGGCAACCATGTGCTCGGCGGCCTGTGCCGCGGGCAGCACGAGCGCGAGCAGGAGAATGCGCAGAATCGCTGTCATGTCACGCGGCAGGAATAGAATCGGCGACAGTATGGCCTATCCCGACCTGCCGCCGGCATGAGCCGCCCGACGCGCACCGAGCACGACCTGATCGGCGACCGCGAGGTCCCGGCCGGCGCCTACTACGGCGTGCACACGCTGCGCGCGCTGGAGAATTTCCCGATCACCGGCACCTCGATCTCGATCTACCCGGACCTGGTGCGCGCGCTCGCCTGCGTGAAGCAGGCGGCGGCGATCGCCAACCAGGACCTCGGGCTGCTCGACGACGAGCGCGCGCAGGCGGTCTCGCGCGCCTGCGAGGAGATCCGCGAGGGCGCGCTGCTCGACGAGTTCGTGGTGGACGTGATCCAGGGCGGCGCGGGCACCTCGACCAACATGAACGCCAACGAGGTGATCGCCAACCGCGCGCTCGAGCTGATGGGCGCGCGCAAGGGCGAGTACGCGCGCCTGCACCCGCTCGACCACGTCAACCTCTCGCAGAGCACCAACGACGTCTATCCGACCGCGGTCAAGCTCGCGCTGCAGTTCGGCATCAGCAAGCTGTGTTCTGAAATGGTCTTCTTGCGCAAGGAATTCGAAGCGAAGGCGGTGGAGTTCGCCGACGTCCTGAAGATCGGCCGCACCCAGCTGCAGGACGCCGTGCCGATGACGCTCGGCCAGGAATTCTCCACCTACGCGGTGATGTTGCAGGAGGACGAGAGCCGCCTGGCGGAGGCCGCCAGCCTGATACGCGAGATCAACCTGGGCGCTACCGCGATCGGCACCGGCATCAACGCGCATCCGGAGTACGCGGTGCGCGTGACGCGGCTCCTGTCGGAGATCTCCGGCATCGAGTTCATCGTCTCGCCGAACCTGATCGAGGCGACGCAGGACGCCGGCGCCTTCGTGCAGCTCTCGGGGGTGCTCAAGCGCGTCGCGGTGAAGCTCTCCAAGGTCTGCAACGACCTGCGGCTGCTGTCGTCCGGCCCGCGCGCGGGCCTGGGCGAGATCAACCTGCCGGCAGTGCAGGCCGGCTCCTCGATCATGCCCGGCAAGGTCAACCCCGTCATCCCGGAAGTCGTGAACCAGGTGGCGTTCGAGGTGATCGGCAACGACATGGCGGTGACCATGGCCGCCGAGGCCGGCCAGCTGCAGCTCAACGCCTTCGAGCCGTTGATCGCGCACAGCCTGTTCAAGAGCCTCTCGCACCTCGGCGCGGCCTGCCGCACGCTGGGCGAGCGCTGCGTGCGCGGCATCAGCGCCAACCGCGCGCGCGCCAGGCGCCTGCTCGACGAATCGACGGCGCTGGTCACCGCGCTCAACCCCTACATCGGCTATGCGCGCGCGAGCGAGATCGCCAAGGAGGCGCTCGCCAGCGGCCGGCGCGTCTACGACCTGGTGCTCGAGAGGCAGCTCATGACGCGCGAGGAGCTGGCTGCGCTGCTGCGGCCCGAAGTGCTCACGCGGCCGCACTTCAGCACCGTGCACCGCCCGAAAGTCGATCCCTAGGCGTGGACGAGGTCAGCCGGCGCACGCTAGCGCATTACGACCAGCGCGCGGAGGATTTCTGGCTGGGCACGCGCAGCCACGACGTGCGCCAGAACATCGACGCGCTGCTGGGCGCGATCGAGGGCGAGCCGCCCTTCGTCATTCTCGATTTCGGCTGCGGTCCGGGCCGAGACCTGAAGACCTTCAGGGATCTGGGCCACGTCGCGGTGGGCCTGGAAGGCTCCGCCCGGTTCGCCGCGATGGCGCGCGAGTACAGCGGCTGCGAGGTGCTGGGGCAGGACTTTCTCGAGCTCGATTTGCCGCCGGCCCGCTTCGACGGCGTGTTTGCCAACGCCGCGCTGTTCCACGTCCCGACGCTGGAGCTGCCGCGCGTACTGCGCGAGCTGCACGCCGCGCTCAAACCGGGCGGCGTGCTGTTCAGCTCCAATCCGCACGGCGACAATCGGGAAGGCTGGAACCGCGGCCGCTATGGCGCCTATCACGACGAGGAAACCTGGCGCCGCCATGTGACCGGGGCGGGCTTCGCCGCGCTCACCCATTACTACCGCCCGACGGGCCTGCCTCGCGAACAGCAGCCCTGGTTGGCGAGCGTCTGGCGTCGGCGATAATGGCGAACCATGGAGCCCATTTGGTCCCCGTCCGAGCAGGTGATCGAACAGGCGCAACTCACGCAGTTCGCGCGCCACGTGGTGCGCAAGTACAAGCTCGAGCTGAACACCTACCCGGAATTCTACCAGTGGACGGTCGATAACCCCGAGGAATTCTGGTCCGAGGTCTGGGACTGGTGCGGGGTGGTCGCCTCGAAGAAGGGCGGCACGGTGCTGGTGGACGGCGGCAAAATGCCGGGCGCCAAGTGGTTCCCCGAGGCGCGCCTGAACTTCGCCGAGAACCTGCTCAAGCGCGGCGACCAGGGCGACGCCTTCGTGTTCTGGGACGAGCGCGGCTTCCAGCGGCGCGTTTCCTACTCGCAGCTCACGAGCGACGTGTCGCGCGCGGCGCAGGCGCTCGCGCAATTGGGCCTCAGGCCCGGCGACCGCGCCGCGGCCTTCATCCCGAACATGCCCGAGACCGGCATGCTCGCGCTCGCCGCGCTGTCGCAGGGCATCGTCTGGTCGAGCTGCTCGCCCGACTTCGGCACCGGCGGCGTGCTCGACCGCTTCGGCCAGATCGAACCGAAGGTTCTGTTCGTTGCCGACGGTTACCGCTACGCCGGGCGCGAGTACGACGTGCTCGAGCGCGTCGCCGAGATCGCCGAGGGGCTGCCCAGCCTGCGCAAGGTGGTGGTGGTGCCCTACCTGCGGCCGCGCCCCGACATCGACGGCATCCCGAAAGCGGTGCTGCTCGAGGAATGGCTGCGCAAGCACGCCGCGGGCGAGATCGATTTCGTTCAGCTGCCCTTCGAGCACCCGGCCTACATCCTGTTCACCTCCGGCACCACGGGCACGCCCAAGTGCATCGTGCACGGCGTGGGCGGGACGCTGCTGCAGACGCTCAAGATGTACAAGCTGCAGTTCGACGTGCGCCCGGGTGACCGCATGTTCTACTACAGCACCACCAACTGGGTGATGTGGAACCTGCTGTTCAGCGCGCTCGCGGCCGAGGCGAGCGTGATGCTCTACGACGGCTCGCCGTTCGAGCGCAACGGCAGGATCCTGTTCGACTACTGCGACGCCGAGCGCTTCACGCACTTCGGCACCTCGGCCAAGTTCATCGACGCGATCGAAAAGCGCGGCCTCGCGCCGATCGAGTCGCACAAGCTCGCCGAGGTGCGCATGATCATCTCCACGGGCTCGCCGCTCGTGGCCGAGAGCTACGACTACGTGTACTCGAAGGTGAAGGCCGACGTGTGCCTGTCGAGCATCTCGGGCGGCACCGACATCGTGGCGGCCTTCGCCGACGCCAACGCGATCCTGCCGGTGTACCGCGGCGAGCTGCAGTGCCGCTCGCTGGGCATGGCGGTCGAGGTCTGGAACGAGGCGGGCGAGCCGGTGGTCGGCCAGAAGGGCGAGCTGGTCTGCACGCGGCCCGTGCCCTCGATGCCGCTCGGCTTCTGGAACGACCGCGGCGGCGAGAAGTACCGCAGCGCCTACTACGAGAAGTTCCCCGGCGTCTGGACCCACGGCGACTGGTGCGAGCTCACCGAGCGCGGCACGATGATCGTCTACGGACGGTCGGATGCGACGCTCAACCCGGGCGGCGTGCGCATCGGCACCGCCGAGATCTACCGCCAGGTGGAGAAGATCGACGAAGTCGAGGAGTCGGTCGCCATCGGCCAGCTCTGGCCGCCCGCCAAGCCGACCGACACGCGCGTGCTGCTCTTCGTGCGCCTGCGCCCGGGATTCAATCTCGATGAGGCCTTGGTCGAGAAGATCCGCAAGCGCATCAAGGAGAACACGACCCCGCGCCACGTTCCCGCGAAGGTGATCCAGGTTCCGGACATCCCGCGCACCAAGAACGGCAAGGTGGTCGAGCTCGCGGTGCGCTCGGTGGTGAACGGCATTCCGGTCGGCAACACCGACGCGCTCGCCAATCCCGAGGCGCTCGAGCTGTTCAAGAACATCCCCGCGCTCGCCTCCTAGGCGCGCGCTATTTGCGCCGCCACGAAACGTCCACCTTGAAGTGGAACGATGTGGCGGCGAGGACGATGCCGATCGGCACCGCCAGCCACCACCAGGGCGAGGCATCGAGGAAATGCGCGCTGAGCCCTACCGCAGCGCCCAGGAGCGTGCCGAACAGCGCTCTATGCCAGCTGAAGCCGCCGCCATCCTTGCGCGCGGCGCCCGGCGGCGCTTTGGGGCAGCGGCATCTGGGGTGCCCGGTCCATGCTCGGGCGCGCAGGCTAGTGCAGCGTCGCGCGGCGACGCTCGTAGATGCCCTGCAGCAGGCGCAGCGAGCCGCGGCAGATGGCCTCGTGGGTGAGGGCGTGGCCGAGGTCTTCGATGATGTCGAGCGTCACCGGCACGTGCAGGCCGGCGAGCGCGCGCGCGGCGCGCTCGGCGTGCACGCGCGAGACCACCGAGTCGTAGCCGCCGTGCACCAGGTGGATGCGCGAGGGCATGCGCGTGCCGGGCTGCGGCAGGCGCGCGAAGCGCGCGGCGTAGGCGACCACCGCGCCGGCGAGCTCGGGGAAGGCCTTCACCGCTTCCAGCGCCACGGTGCCGCCCTGCGAGTAGCCGATCAGCACGGTGCGCTCGGCCGGCACGCGGTAGTTGGTCTGCTCGCGGCGCACCAGCTGCTCGATGCGCGGCAGGATCGCCGAGACGCGGTCCAGGTGGTTCTCGGTCGAGAGGTCCTTGGTGGAGAACCACTGCTTGGATTCCGGCGCCTTGCGGTACAGCGAGAAGCCGCTCGGCACGACCAGCGCCGCGCTCGGGAAGCGCCCCTGGTACTTGAAGGCGGCCGGGATCATCGAGCGCGCGTCGGCGCCGCTGGCATGCAGGAATACGAACAGATGTCGGGCGGGCTGTAGCGGGGCAGGACCAAAGCGGGCGGGGCCGAATCGGTAGACCTGCTGCATTGGGACATTTTCGCGCCGCTGTCGCCGTTCTGTAAACTGCTTTCGGCAAACGCCGGCTAGCCCGAGGTAACTCCATGCAAAAGAAACGTTTCTTCGCCACGCTGTGGGCGCTGACCAGGCCGTATTGGGTCTCGGAAAAGCGCGGCACGGGCCTGATCCTGCTCGCCACCGTGGTCGGCCTCGCGCTGCTGGGGGTGTGGCTCGAAGTGCAGTTCAACGCCTGGAACCGCGAGTTCTACAACACCTTCGAGAGCAGGGACCAGGCGGAGTTCTTCCGCCAGCTCGGGCTGTTCACGATCCTCGCGGCGCTCTACATCATCAACGGCGTCTACCGGCAGTATTTCCAGCAGATGCTGATGATCGAGTGGCGCACCTGGATGACCGAGCGCACCCTCGCGGACTGGATGAAGGACCGCGCCTACTACCGGCTGCAGCTCCTGGACAAGGGCACGGACAACCCGGACCAGCGCATCGCCGACGACCTCAATATCTTCGTCGATCTCACGCTCTCGCTCGCCCTCGGCCTGCTGTCGGCGGTGGTGACGCTGGTGTCCTTCGTCGGCATCCTGTGGTCGATTTCGGGCGCGCTCACGGTGCTCGGCTTCGAGATCCCGGGCTACATGGTCTGGGTGGCGCTGGTCTACGCCATCGCGGGCACCTGGCTCACGCACCTCATCGGCCGTCCGCTGGTGCGCATCGGCTTCGACCAGCAGCGCTATGAGGCGAACTTCCGCTTTTCGCTGGTGCGGCTGCGCGAGAACGCCGAGGGCGTGGCGCTTTACCGCGGGGAGGCGGGCGAGCTCGCCAATTTCCGCGCGCGCTTCGCCGACGTGATCGCCATCTGGTGGACCAAGATGCTCAAGCAGAAGCAGCTCGGCTGGTTCCAGTCGTTCTACGGCCAGGTGGCGATCATCTTCCCGTTCGTCGTCGCCTCGCCGCGCTTTTTCTCGGGCGCGATGCCGCTGGGCGGCATCTTCCAGATCGCCTCCGCATTCGGCCAGGTGCAGGGCGCGCTGTCGTGGTTCATCAACGTCTACGGCAGCTACGCCAACTGGAAGGCGACGGTCGATCGCCTCACCGGCTTCACCGAGGCGCTCGAGCATGCGCGCCGGGAGGCCGCGCGCCTGGACGGCGACCGGGAAGAAGGAAAACCCAAAGTGCTGGAGCTCGATCGCCTCGAGCTCGACCTGCCGCAGGGCCAGCCGCTGCTCGCGCCGGCCACGCTGCAGCTCAGGGAGTGCGAGTCGGTGCTGCTCACGGGCCCTTCGGGCGCCGGCAAGAGCACGCTGTTTCGCGCCATCGCCGGCATCTGGCCGTACTGGAAGGGGCGCATTGCGCTGCCCAAGGGCGCGACGCTGCTGTTCCTGCCGCAGCGGCCCTACCTGCCGATCGGCACGCTCAAGTACGCCACCGCCTATCCGGCGGACGCGGCGGCGGTTCCGGACGAAACGGTGCGCGAGGTGCTGTCGGCCGTAGGGCTGGCGAAGCTCTCGGGCGATCTCGCACGCGAGGAGAACTGGGCGCAGCTGCTCTCGGGCGGCGAGCAGCAGCGCCTCGCCATCGCGCGCGCGCTGATCAACCGCCCGGACTGGCTGTTCATGGACGAGCCGACCGCGGCGCTGCCCGACGACGCCCAGGCCGCGCTCTACGGGCTGCTGCAGGAAAGGCTGCCCGGCACGACGCGGGTGTCGATCGGCCACCGCGCCGAGCTCGCGCAATTCCATTCGCGCCAGCTCGCGTGGAGCCAGCTCAGCCAAGGCGCCTAGGGCGCCTCGTTCCTACTGAGAATTACCTAACCGTGTGACACTAGATCAGCTCAGCCTGGGTCCAGCAAGCGGCGATGATCGCGGAGCGCCGTTGTGCGGATTTGAGCCGGCCGCGCGCGGTGTGTTTCAGCTCGGCCA
>JBASCW010000098.1:0-5689 GCA_049651845.1 Burkholderiales bacterium
GCCGGCGCCTGCGCGGCGAGCCTGCGCAGCCCGGCCTCCGAGCGGCTCAGCACGCGCACGCGCGCGCCCATGCCTGCGGCCACGCGCGCGGCGTTGGTGCCGACTACGCCAGCGCCCAGCACGAGCACCGTGCACGGCTCTACGCCGCTCGCCCCCGGCAGCAGCACGCCGCGCCCGCCGTGCGGGCGCTCGAGGTAGTGCGCCGCGACCTGGATCGCCATGCGTCCCGCGACTTCCGACATCGGCGCGAGCAGCGGCAGGCCGCCCGCGGGCGCGCTCACCGTCTCGTAGGCGATGGCGATCGCGCCGCTAGCGATGAGCTCGCGCGCCTGCACGGGATCGGGCGCGAGGTGCAGGTAGGTGAACAGCGCCTGGCCGGGGCGCAGGCGCGCGCGCTCGGCGGCGAGCGGCTCCTTCACCTTCACCACGAGGTCGGCCTCGGCGAAGATCTCGCGCGCGTCCCCGGTCACGGCCGCGCCCGCGGCGCGGTAATCGCCGTCGCCGGCGCCGATGCCCTCGCCCGCGCCCGACTGCACGAGCACGCGGTGGCCGCGCCCGGCGAGCGTGCGCACGCTCTCGGGCGTGAGGCCGACGCGATGCTCCTCGACCTTGATTTCCTTCGGCACGCCGATGCGCATCACCCAGCCTCCTCATCGTGTGCCAGCACGCAGCCATGGTGCAGCGCGACGCCGCGCCATGGTTGACGTGGATCAATCGCATCGGCCTTGGCGGCGGCTAGGCTTGCTGCGAAGGAGATTTCCCATGGCCTACAAGCGCATTCTGGTCCCGGTGGACGGCAGCCCGACGTCGAACAAGGGCATGCAGGAAGCGATCCGTCTCGCGAAGAGCTCGCGCGCGCGGCTTCGCCTAGTGCACGTCGTCGAGCAGGTGATCGCGTTTAGCGCGCCGGAAGTCGCGGTGAACATCGGCCCGATCCTCGACTCGCTGCGCGCGGCCGGGCGGCGCCGCCTCGCGGGCATCGAGGGCCGCGCGCGCAAGTCGGGCGTCAAGCCCGAGACGGCGCTGGTGGAGAACTTCGGCATGCGCGTCGCCGACGCGGTGATCGCGCAGGCCAAGCGCTGGCGCGCCGACCTGATCGTGATGGGCACGCACGGCCGGCGCGGCCTGCAGCGCGCGCTGGTGGGCAGCGACGCCGAGCTGGTGGTGCGCTACAGCCCGGTGCCGGTGCTGCTCGTGCCGCCGGGCGGCCGCCGCCGCCGCTGACGCGCCGCGGCGATCTCGCCGCGGTCCTCGCGCGCTTCGGGCGGTATCGGGCGCAGCCCGAGCGCCGCGTACACGGATTCCTCGGTGTCGCCGGCGATGCGCCGCGCGCCGCGGCATACGCCGTACTCGTTGATCTTGAGGCCCTTCGCCTGCGCCAGGCGCCGCAGCGCGATGTTGTGCGCCTTCGATCCCGTGAAGTACACGAGCGCGGCGCCGTAGCTGCGCGGCGGCACCACGCGCAGGTCGGCCTGGATGCCGCTGTACAGGAGCACGCTCGCCTTGGTCGCGCCCCCGGCGAGCACGCGCTGCACCTCGGGGTGGCGCACGAAGCACTGCATGGCGTCGCCTGAATCCTCCGCGGCGGCGAGCAGGTCGATGTCGCCGACGGTGTCGCGGCCGCGGCGCAGGCTGCCGGCGGCCAGCGCGGCCAGCGCGGCCAGCGAGCCTATGCCGAGCTTGCGCGTGAGCACCTGCACGCGCCGGGGCCCGAGCCCGGGCACGCGCAGCAGCGCGGTCACGCCCGCCGGCGCCTTCGCGCGCAGGCGCTCCAGCAGCGGCGTGGTGCCCGTGCGCGCGATGTCCGCGATCTTGCCCGCGAGGTCCTCGCCGATGCCGGGCATCTTGGGCAGCGCCCTGCCCCCGCGCACCGCCGCCAGGAGGTCGAGCGCGCGGTTGCCGACGGTCTGCGCGGCGTTGCGGTAGGCGCGGACGCGGAACGGGTTCGCGCCCTGCAGCTCCAGCAGGTCGGCGATCTCCTCGAAGGCGCGCGCCACCTCGACGTTGTGAACCGGCATGGGGGGATGCTCCGCCGCCGGCGCCGGGCCGGCTTGACCCGGATCAAGATCGCCGGCCGCGACGCGGCTATGGTGATCGAAGAGGGCTTACGCCGAGAGGTTGCCGATGAGACGCGAACGAGGACCTTACCGTTACCGCCGCATGCAGATGCTCGAGGGCCTCGCGCCCGACGCCTACCGGCCGCGCGGCAAGGCGCACGGGCCGGTGTTCTGCCCGGGCTGCGGCGCGTTGTTCCGCAAGGGGCGCTGGGTGTGGGCGACCGCGCCCGCGGGCGCGACCAAGCACCGCTGCCCCGCCTGCGTGCGCGCCGCCGAGGACGCGCCCGCCGGCTACATCTCGCTGCGGGGCGAGTACTTCGCCGCGCACCGCGACGAGGTGCTCGGCCGCGTGCGCAACTGCGAGGCGCAGGAACGCGCGCGCCACCCGCTCGAGCGCGTGCTGGCCATCACCAAGGCACCCGGTGGCGCGCTGGTGACCACCACCTCGGTGCACCTGGCGCGGCGCGTCGGCCACGCGCTCGCGCACGCGTTCAAGGGCGAGCTCAGCCAGAGCTACAACCGCGGCGAAAACCTGCTGCGCGTGCGCTGGTCGCGCGGCGGCCAGGGGAGGCGGCCATGACGGCGAAGAAGATCCTGTTCGGCGAGGACGTGCGCGGCAAGCTGCTGAAGGGCGTCGGCGTGCTCGCCGACGCGGTGCGCGTCACGCTCGGGCCCAAGGCGCGCACCGTGGTGCTCGAGCGCAGCTACGGCGCGCCGCAGATCATCAACTCCGGCGTGATCGTCGCCAGGGAGATCGAGCTCGAGGACCCGTTCGAGAACATGGGCGCGCAGATGGCGCGCGAGGTCGCCTCGAAGACCTCGGAAGTCGCCGGCGACGGCACCACCACCGCCACGCTGCTCGCCGCGGGCATCGTCGCCGAGGGCATGAAATACGTGACCGCGGGCATGAACCCGATGGACTTGAAGCGCGGCATCGACCTCGCGGTGGACGCCGTGGTGGGCGAGCTCAAGCGCCTCGCGCGCCCCTGCGCGACGCGCACCGAGATCGCGCAGGTGGCGACCATCTCGTCCAACAACGACGCCGCGATCGGCGAGATGGTGGCCGAGGCGATGCAGAAGGTCGGCAAGGAAGGCGTGATCACGGTCGAGGACGGCAAGAGCCTGAAGAGCGAGCTCGAGGTGGTCGAGGGCACGCAGTTCGACCGGGGCTATCTCTCGCCCTACTTCGTCAACGACCCGGAGAAGCAGCGCGTGGTGCTCGAGGACGCGTTCGTGCTGCTGCACGACAAGAAGATCTCGACCATCCGCGAGCTGCTGCCGCTGCTCGAGCAAATTGCCAAGCTGGGCAAGCCGCTGCTGGTGATCGCCGAGGAGGTCGAGGGCGAGGCGCTCGCCACGCTGGTGGTGAACTCGCTGCGCGCGGTGATCAAGGCCTGCGCGGTGAAGGCGCCCGGCTTCGGCGATCGCCGCAAGGCGATGCTCGAGGACGTCGCGGTGCTCACCGGCGGCAGGGTGATCGCCGAGGAAACCGGCGGCACGCTCGAGAAGGTGACGCTGGAAGACCTCGGGCGCGCCAAGCGCGTCGAGATCGACAAGGACGACACCACGATCATCGGCGGCGCAGGCGATCCGGCGGCGATCAAGATGCGCGTCGCGATCATCAAGAAGCAGATCGACGAGGCGACCAGCGACTACGACCGCGAGAAACTGCAGGAGCGCGTCGCCAAGCTCGCCGGCGGCGTGGCGCTGATCAAGGTCGGCGCGGCCACCGAAACCGAAATGAAGGAGCGCAAGTCCCGCACCGAGGACGCGCTGCACGCCACGCGCGCCGCGGTCGAGGAAGGCGTGCTGCCGGGCGGCGGCGTCGGCCTCCTGCGCGCGCGAAAAGCGGTGAAGGCCAGGCTGCGGGGCGTCAATTCGGAGCAGGACGCGGGCATCCGCATCGTGCTGCGCGCGCTCGAGGAGCCGCTGCGCCAGCTGGCGAGGAACGGCGGCCAGGAGCCCTCGGTGATCACCGCGCGCGTCGACGAAGGCGAAGGCAACTTCGGCTACAACGCCGCCACCGGCGAATACGGCGACCTGGTGAGCATGGGCGTGCTCGATCCCTGCAAGGTGACGCGCAGCGGCCTGCAGAACGCCGCCTCGATCGCCGGCCTCGCGCTCACCACCGACGTGATGATCGCGCGCGCACCGCAGCGCGGCGGCGGCGCCGGCGGTCCGCAATCATCGGCCGAGCCGGAGTTCTAGCCTCAGGGCCTGCGCAGCATCCGCACCGGAACGATCAGCACCGGCGCGGCGAATTCGTGCGTGAGCCGCGCGAGGTCGCTCGCGCTCGCGGCGTGCTGGATGCGCACGCGCGGGGCGGGCTCGCGGCCCGCGAGCTCGGTGCGCACGTGCTCGGTCCAGCGTTCCGCCGGCGCGTCGCCGTCGCCCAGCAGCAGCAGTCGGATCTCTGCGCCGGGCTCCACGGCCGGCGGGTCGCTCGCGGCGGCGAGCAGCACGTCCACCAGCACGCCGCGCGCGACGCGGAACGACCACCGCACCTCCGAGCGGCCGGCCGTGCCCGCGAGCATGCGCTCGGCCTCGGCCGCCAGCGCGCGCAGCGAGCGCTCCACCGAGGCGACGTCCAGGCTGCGGCGCGCCGCCGAGGCGCCGCCGATTTCGTGCGCGAAGGGCAGCGCGGCGAACTGCAGCAGCGCGATGTCCTCCACGAACAGCCCCATCAGCTCGGCGCCGGTGCGCGCGGCCAACGCCGTGGCCGCCTCGAGGTCGCGCAGCGGCGTCCCGGCGTCCAGCCCCAGCACGATGCGACGCGCGCTCATCGCCGGCGCCGCGGCGTGCGCTCGGTGCCGCGCTCCGCGCGCTTCGCCGCGGCGAGCGCCTGGTCGGCGAGCTCGAGCAGCCGCTGCTCGACCTTCAGGTTGAAGCTGCCGGCCGGGAAGGCGCCCAGCGCGTCGCGCTCGCCCGCGGGCATGCCCGTGAGCAGCTCCGCCGCCTCGTCGACGGTGGCGACCGCATGCACGCGGAACAGGCCGTCGGCCGCCGCCTGCACCACGTCCTCGCGCAGCATCAGGTGCCGCACGTTGGCCGCCGGGATGATCACTCCCTGCTCGCCGCTCAACCCGCGCGCGGCAGACGTCGAAGAAGCCCTCGATCTTCTCGTTCACGCCGCCCACGGCCTGCACGTCGCCGTGCTGGTTGACCGAGCCGGTGAGCGCGAGCGACTGGCGCAGCGGCACCTCGGCGATCGCCGAGAGCAGCGCGCACAGCTCGGCGAGCGAGGCGCTGTCGCCTTCGACGCCCGCATAGGTCTGCTCGAAGACCAGGCTCGCCGCGAGCGCGAGCGGGCGGCGCGGCGCGTAGCGCGCGGCGAGGAAGCCCGACAGGATCAGCACGCCCTTGGAGTGGATCGGCCCGCCCAGCTCGGACTCGCGCTCGATGTCCACCACCTTGCCGCCGCCCAGGCGCACGCGCGCGGTGATGCGGTGCGGCGCGCCGAAGGCGCGGCCGCCGAGCTCGGTGACCGCCAGGCCGTTCGCCTGGCCGGCGCGCTCGCCGCGCGTGTCGATGAGCAGCGTGCCCTCGAGGATCGCCTCGTGCACGCGGTCGCGCACGCGGCCCGCGCGCGTCGCCGCGGCGAGCGCCTGGTCGGCGAGCTCGAGCAGCCGCTG
>JBASCW010000099.1:0-1597 GCA_049651845.1 Burkholderiales bacterium
TGGCCGAGCTGAAACACACCGCGCGCGGCCGGCTCAAATCCGCACAACGGCGCTCCGCGATCATCGCCGCTTGCTGGACCCAGGCTGAGCTGATCTAGTGTCACACGGTTAGGTAATTCTCAGTAATGAGTACTGCGTAAGTATTGTCCTAGGTACGCCAAGCGGAAGGATGGGACATTACTTGCGCAGGTATCAATAGCTGCGCGCCGAAAGATTCAGTCGCCGCCAGATTTCGGCGCTGAGCGGCGCCTGGTTGAGCGTGTAGAAGTGCAGGCCGGGCGCGCCGGCGGCGAGCAGCTTGTCGCAGAGCGCGGTCACGGCGTCCAGGCCGAAGGCGCGGATCGAGGCGCTGTCGTCGCGGTAGCCCTCGAGGCGGATGCGCATCCAGCGCGGGATCTCGGCGCCGCAGGCATCCGAGAAGCGCGCGAGCTGGGAGAAATTGCCGATCGGCATGATGCCCGGAACGATCGGAATGCGGATGCCGGCGGCGGCGCAGTCCTCGAGGAAGCGCAAGTAGGCGTCGGGGCTGTAGAAGTACTGCGTGATGGCGCCATTGGCGCCGGCGTCCACCTTGCGCTTGAAGTTCTTCACTTCGTCGGCCGCGTTGCGCGTCTGCGGGTGGTATTCCGGGTAGCAGGCGACATCGATCTCGAACCAGTCGCCGGTGGTCTGCCGGATGAAGGCCACCAGCTCGTCGGCGTGGCGCAGCTCGCCCGCCATCGCCACGCCCGAGGGCAGGTCGCCGCGCAGCGCGACGATGTGGCGGATGCCGTTGGCGCGGTACTGCTCGAGTATCGCGGCGATCTCCTTGCGCGTGGAGGCCACGCAGGAGATGTGCGGCGCGGCTTCGAAGCCCTCGCGGCGGATCTCGAGCACCGTCTCCAGCGTGCCGGCCTGCGTGGAGCCGCCCGCGCCGAAGGTGACCGAGAAGAACTTGGGCTTGAGCGCCCCGAGCTCGCGCCAGGCGGCGCGTAGCTTGTCCCGGCCCGCGGGCGTGCGCGGCGGGAAGAACTCGAAGCTGAAGGCGCGGCTGGTGCTCATCGCCGGCGCAGCAGGAGCGCCGACAGCGCCCAGGAGACGATGCTGTAGACGATGGCGCCCGCCACGCCCCACCAGAAGCCGGACACCACGAAGCCGGTGATGAAGGTGCCGACAAACCAGAACAGCAGGCCGTTGATGACGAAAATGAACAGCCCCAGCGTCAGCAGCGTCGCCGGCAGCGTGAGGAAGATGAGGATCGGCCGGATCACCGCGTTGACGAGTCCCAGCACGAGCGCCGCCACCAGCGCGGTGACGAAGCTCGCGACGCTGATCCCCGGCAGCAGGTAGGCGACCGCCATCAGCGCGGCGGCGTTGATCAGCCAGACGAGGAGCAGCTTCATAGGAAAAAGGGGGTCAGAGCAACATTTCCTGAGGGTGGGTTGCTGTCCATCGGTCGGCGTGAAATGTTGCTCTGACCCCCTTTTTCTTAGTAGCGGTAGTGCTCCGACTTGTAGGGCCCGGCCATCGGCACGCCGATGTACTTTGCCTGCGCTTCGCTAAGCTCGGTGAGCTGCGCGTTCAGCTTTTTCAGCTGCAGCCGCGCGACCTTCTCGTC
>JBASCW010000100.1:0-9027 GCA_049651845.1 Burkholderiales bacterium
GCGCGCCGCTGTCCCGCACCGCCGCGAGCACCCGATCGAACTCGCCGCGCCCGCCGTCGAGGATCGCGCGCCGCACCAGCGCGGCCTGCGCCGCGGGCGCGCTCGCCATGGCGCGGATCAGCGGCAGCGTCGGCTTGCCTTCGGCGAGGTCGTCGCCGAGGCTCTTGCCGATCGCCGCGGCGTCGCCCGAGTAGTCGAGCACGTCGTCGATGAGCTGGAACGCGGTGCCCAGGCGCGTGCCGTACTCGGCCAGCCCGGATTCGATCGCGGGCGCCGCGTCGGCCAGCACCGCGCCCAGGCGCGCGGCGGCCTCGAACAGCTTCGCGGTCTTGCGCCGCACGACATCGAGATAGCGCGCCTCGCCCACGTCCGGGTCGTGGCAGTTCATGAGCTGCAGTACTTCGCCCTCGGCGATGGTGTTGGTCGCGTCCGCAAGCACCTGCATCACGCGCATGCTGCCGGCGCGCAGCATCATCTGGAAGGCGCGCGAATAGAGGAAGTCGCCCACCAGCACCGAGGCGGCGTTGCCGAACTCGGCGTTGGCCGTGCGCTGCCCGCGCCGCAGGTCCGAAGCGTCCACCACGTCGTCGTGCAGCAGCGTGGCGGTGTGGATGAACTCGACCACCGCGGCGAGCTCGTAGTGCGACTCGCCCTGATACCCGCAGGCGCCCGCCGACAGCAGCACCAGCGCCGGGCGCAGCCGCTTGCCGCCCCCGGCGACGATGTACTCGGCGACCTGGCGCACCAGCGGCACGTCGGAGTCGAGCCGGGTGCGGATCAGGGCGTCCACGCGCTGCATGTCGCCCGCGATCGGCGCCAGGAACGGCTGGCTTTGCATAGGGGGAGGAAATTAGCACAGCCGCCTTTGACCTGGCCGGCCGAATTCCCTTATAATTCCAAGTCTTTGCACACCATTTCGGCAGGTTCCGTCCCATGTACGCAATCATCCAGACAGGCGGCAAGCAGTACCGGGTCAAGTCCGGCGAGCAAGTGAAGGTCGAGGCGCTGCCCGCCGAAGTCGGCGCGGCCGTGTCGTTCGACCGCGTGCTGATGCTCGGCGAAGGCGACGCCGCCAAGGTCGGCGCGCCGCTGGTCGACGGCGCCAGGGTCAAGGCCACGGTGGTCGCCCAGGGCCGCGGCGAGAAAGTGCGCATCTTCAAGCTGCGCCGCCGCAAGCACTACGCCAAGACCCAGGGCCACCGGCAGTCATTCACCGAAGTGCGCATCGACGAGATCGTCGGCGCCTGATCCCGCAGGAGAGTTCCAGATGGCACACAAGAAAGCAGGCGGCAGCTCGCGCAACGGCCGCGATTCCAACGCCAAGCGCCTCGGCGTCAAGACCTATGGCGGCGAGAGCGCCAACGCCGGCCAGATCCTGGTGCGCCAGCGCGGCACCGTCGTGCACCCGGGCCTGAACGTCGGCATCGGCCGCGACCACACGCTGTATGCGCGCGTTGCCGGCAAGGTCGAGTATTCGGTCAAGGGCTCGGGCAACAAGAAGACCGTGAGCGTGCTCCCGGCCTAAGCCCGTCCCCGACTCCGCGAGAAAGCCCTATCGGAGTCGATAGGGCTTTTTTGTTTCTGCGGGGAGACGAAACCGCGCCATGAAATTCATCGACGAAGCGATCATCCAGGTGCACGCCGGCAAGGGCGGCGACGGCAGCGCCGCGTTCCGGCGCGAGAAGTTCGTGCCGCGCGGCGGCCCTTCGGGCGGCGATGGCGGGCGCGGCGGCAGCGTCTGGGCGGTCGCCGACCGCAACATCAACACGCTGGTCGACTACCGCTTCGCGCGCATCCACCGCGCCCCGGACGGCGACGTCGGCCGTGGCGCCGACAAGTACGGGCGCGGCGGCGAGGACATCGTGCTGCGCATGCCGGTGGGCACCCTGGTCCGGGACAAGGCGGACGGCGTGCTGATCGCCGACCTTGCGAAGGACGGCCAGCGCGCGCTGCTCGCCAAAGGCGGCCAGGGCGGCCTGGGCAACCTGCACTTCAAGTCGAGCGTCAACCGCGCGCCGCGGCAGTTCACGCGCGGTGCGCCCGGCGAGAGCCGCGAACTCGCGCTGGAGCTTCGCGTGCTCGCCGACGTGGGCCTGCTCGGCCTGCCAAACGCCGGCAAGTCCACCTTCATCCGCGCGGTGTCGAGCGCGCGGCCGAAAGTCGCCGACTATCCGTTCACCACGCTCGACCCCTCGCTCGGCGTAGTGCGCGTCGGCCACGACGCGAGCTTCGTGGTCGCCGACATCCCCGGCCTCATCGAGGGCGCCGCCGAGGGCGCGGGGCTCGGGCACCAGTTCCTGCGCCACCTCGCGCGCAGCCGATTGCTGTTTCACTTGGTCGATCTGGCCCCGCTCGAGGACGACGCCGATCCCGCTCGCGACGCGCGCGCGCTCGCGCTCGAGCTGAAGAAGTACGACCCGGCGCTGTACCGCAAGCCGCGCTGGCTGGTGTTCAACAAGGCGGATCTGGCGCCGGACGCCGACGCGCGCGCGCGCCGCATCGTGCGCGCGCTGCGCTGGAGGCAGCCCTGGTTCCTGCTCTCGGCGATCAACGGCAAGGGCTGCCGCGAGCTGTGTTCGGCCGCCTATGGCTTTATTTCAAAGGTACTTAGATCAGAGGAACTCAAGACCAAGGCCCGTCATGCTGCCTAATCCCGTCGCGAGCGCACAAACGCTGGTGGTCAAGGTCGGCTCCTCGCTCGTCACCAACGAGGGTCGCGGCCTGGACGCGGCCGCGATCGCGCGCTGGGCGGCGCAGGTCGCCGAACTGCGCGCCGCCGGCAAGCGCTGCCTGCTCGTGTCGAGTGGCGCCATCGCCGAGGGCCTGCTGCGCCTAGGCTGGAGCGAGCGCCCGCAGACGATGCACGAGCTGCAGGCCGCCGCCGCGGTCGGGCAGATGGGCCTCGCACAGTGCTACGAGACCTCGTTCCGCAAGCACGGCCTGGCGACCGCGCAGATCCTGCTCACGCACGCCGACCTCGCCGACCGGCAGCGCTATCTCAACGCGCGCTCGACGCTGCGCACGCTGCTCGAGCTGGGCGTGATCCCCGTGATCAACGAGAACGACACCGTGGTCACCGACGAGATCAAGTTCGGCGACAACGACACGCTCGGGGCGCTGGTCGCGAACCTCATCGAGGCCGATGCGCTGATCCTGCTCACCGACCAGGCCGGCCTCTACGACGCCGATCCGCGCAAGGTGCCGGCGGCGAAGCTCATCGAGCGCGCCGAGGCGGGCGATCCTGCGCTCGAATCGATGGCCGGCGGCAGCGGCTCGGCGCTCGCCAAGGGCGGCATGCTGACCAAGGTGCTCGCCGCCAAGCGCGCCGCGCGCAGCGGCGCGCACACGGTGATCGCCTCGGGCCGCGAGGACCGGGTGCTCGTGCGCATCGCGGCCGGCGAGCGCATCGGCACGCTGCTCGCGGCGCGCACGCTGCCGATCGCGGCGAAAAAGCAATGGCTGGCCGACCACCTCAGCGTGGCGGGCGGCCTCACGTTGGACGACGGCGCGGTGAAGGCTCTCGCCAGCGGCGGCCGGAGCCTGCTTCCGATCGGAGTGACCGGCGTGACGGGCGATTTCGAGCGCGGCGCCGTGGTCGCCTGCCGCGACGCGCAGGGCCGCGAAGTGGCGCGCGGCCTGGTCAACTACTCGGCCGAGGAGACGCACCGCATCATGCGCAAGCCCTCAGCCGAGATCGAGGCGATCCTCGGCTACGTCGACGAGCCCGAGCTCATCCACCGCGACAATTTGGTCCTGCTTTAGTTGCCGAGCCCGGATTTCCGGCCCGGGTGGCCGCCGCGCCGCAGCGCGTCCAAGCCCTCCTCGACGCTGAGGATGGTGCCGCGGGCAAGGCAGAAATAATTCGTGCTCAGCTCCTGGTGCCAGCGCTGCGTCGGTTTGGGCTCGATCGCGCGCCAATCGGAGCGCTGCCGCACCCAGCGGCCGTCCTGACCGTAGGCGTAGATGCGGTACTGGTTCTCGGGGCAGCGCATGCCCTCGTAGCTCACGTTGGCCACGCCGGAGGCGCTGCGCGCGATCAGCGTGTAGCGCACGATGCGCTCAGGGCTCAGCGACAGCGAGGCCGCGTCGATGTAGAAGCGGAAGCTCGAAGTGTTGGCGACCTGGAACTCGATCAGGTTCTCGTTCTTCGGCCAGGCGGGCAGCGCGGCCTCGCTCTCCGGGCGATCGCGCCGCTGGTCCTCTTCCCAGACCCGCCCCTGCACCGGGCCGGATACCTCGCCCGGACTGTTGGTGCGCTGCGCGGCGGCCGGCGCCGCGAGCGCCGCGAGCAGCGCCAGCAGCAGCCGCTTCAAGCGAGGTCGTTCGAGAGCGAGCGCCGCATCCCGGGCTCGACCTGCACGCTCGCCCGGTAGTTCGGATGGTCGACGCCGACGCTCAGGCCGGCGCCGCCCTTGAGCGCCGCGCACATCGCGGCACCGAGCTCGAAGCGAAGGAAGTGCACCGAGGAAGTCTTCTCCTCGTTCTCGCGCTCCAGATCCTCGTCGGCGATCGCATTCACCCTCGCATGGCCGTCGACCTGCACCCAGGTGAGGTCTTCGACCCCCTTCAGGCCGGCCAGCTTGTGGCGCCGCTCCTCGGCGTCGGGATACTCGATCATCATCGTCGCCTTGAGATTGCTGCCGTCGGGGATCAGCGGGTTGTAGGCCTCGAGCTCGCCGCGGATACCCTGCTCCTCGAAGATGCGCTCGATGCGCAGCATCTCCTGCACCTGGTAGCGGATCGTCACCTCGTCTTCGAAGATGAGCGTGACGTGCTCGCCCACGTGCAGCGTGCGCAGCTTCTTGTGGGCGATCACCCGGGAGCGGTAGGCGTTGCGCTCCCGGGCGTAAGCCTCCAGCGAGAGGAGGCTCCGCGGTTCGATCTGCGGCATTACTCCACTAACTGATCGAGTGCTTTCTGGAACCGGTTGGCGTGCGAGCGCTCGGCCTTCGCCAGCGTCTCGAACCAGTCCGCGATCTCGGTGAAGCCCTCGGCGCGCGCGGTCTTCGCCATGCCCGGGTACATGTCCGTGTACTCGTGCGTCTCGCCGGCCACGGCGGCCGCCAGATTGAGCTTGGTGCGGCCGATCGGCTTGTCGGTGGCGGGGTCGCCCACCGGCTCCATGTACTCCAGGTGGCCGTGCGCATGGCCGGTCTCGCCTTCGGCGGTCGAGCGGAACAGCGCGGCGACGTCGTTCTGGCCCTCGACGTCCGCCTTCGCAGCGAAGTAGAGGTAGCGGCGGTTGGCCTGCGATTCGCCCGCGAACGCGGCCTTCAGGTTGTCGTGGGTCTTGGATCCCTTGAGTTGCATGACTGCCTCCTTCGTGTCTGGGAGAGGAACAAGCTAAAACGGGCGCCGCGCCGCGGCAAATTGTTTGTTGCAATGGAGCCGATAGCGCGGCTCTATCGTGGCAGCCCGAGGGAGGAATTCTACCGGCTCAGCGCGGCCTCGATGTCGGAAAACGTGCGCGCGACCCCGCCGGCGTCCGGCGGCGGCACGCCGAGCTGGCGCGCCAGCTGCGACAGCGAGAGTATCCCCCGCACCATGCTGCGCTTGAGCGGCGGGTCGATCAGGCTCTTGGCGGGCAGCACGTCGGTGTCGACCACGAGCATGTGCTGGCGCCCGGCACGCGCGAATGTTTCCAGCACGTGACCGACGCGCGCGCCCTCGACGTCGGCCAGCGCGAGCACCTCGACCTGGCGCGCCGGCGTCATGATGTCGCTCACCTTGAGCTCGCTGCGCGGCACGCCCAGCTCGAGCGCGGCGCGCAATGCCCGTTCGCCCAGCACGTCGGTCGCGGTCACCACGCCGAGCACCACGTCGCCCTCGTCCACCACCAGCAGCAGGCGCACGCCGCGCGACAGCATGTAGTGGTTGGCGCCCTCGAGCGGCGCCTGCGGCCGGATCGTCGCCGGGCTCGCGCGCTGCAGGTCGGTCATCACCTCCAACGCGGGCGACTCGCGCGTCACGCGTACCGGCCGCGCCTGCATGGGCCGGCGGTAGCCGGCATTCTCGCCCAGCTCCCGGATCGGCATTGCCTGGTATTCGCGCTCCATGGCTCCCCTCCCTGCAGTCGGCAATGCGGCGAGGCCGCCGCGGCGGCGCCTCAGGCCGTGCGGCGCTCCTGGCGCGCGCCGCGCGGGCGGCGCCGGTCGGCCTCGAGATAGCGGTGCAGCTCGGTGAGCGCCTGACGGTAGACCTCGCGCTTGAAGTCGATCACCGACTCCACCGGCACCCAGTAGTCGTGCCAGCGCCAGGCGTCGAACTCCGGCTTGCCGTTGCCCCTCAGCTTGACGTCGCAGTCGCGCCCGAGCAGGCGCAGCAGGTACCAGATCTGCTTCTGCCCCTTGTAGGTGCCGCGCCAGTCGCGCCGGATCCATTTCTCCGGCACCTCGTAGCGCAGCCAGTGGCGCGTGCGGCCGAGGATGCGCACGTGCTCGGGCCTGAGGCCCACTTCCTCCTCCAGCTCGCGGTACATCGCCTGCTCGGGCGACTCGCCCGACTTGATGCCGCCCTGCGGGAACTGCCACGCGTGCTGGTTCACGCGCTTGCCCCAGAACACCTCGTTGCCCGCGTTCAGCAGGAGGATGCCGACATTCGGCCGATACCCGTCGCGATCGAGCATGGCTGCACCACCTAAGCTAGAATTCTCTGCTGCATTTTTCCACAGCCTCACCGCAAATTCAACGCGTTAATGCGTTCTTCCCGACACTTCATTTCTACCATCAAAGAGGCGCCCGCGGACGCCGAGCTGGTCAGCCACAAGCTCATGATCCGCGCCGGCATGATCCGGCGCCTGGCGGCCGGCATCTACACCTGGATGCCGGTCGGCCTGCGCGTGGTGCGCAAGATCGAGGCGATCGTGCGCGAGGAGATGAACCGCGCGGGCGCCACCGAGCTGTCGATGCCGGTGGTGCAGCCCGCCGAACTCTGGCTGGAATCCGGGCGCTGGTCGGCCTACGGCCCCGAGCTGCTGCGTTTCAAGGACCGCCACGAGCGCGACTTCGTGATCCAGCCCACCTCCGAGGAGGTGATCACCGAGATCGCGCGCGCCGAGCTGCGCAGCTACCGCCGGCTGCCGGTGCACTTCTACCAGATCCAGGACAAGTTCCGCGACGAGCGCCGGCCGCGCTTCGGCGTGATGCGCTGCCGCGAGTTCGTCATGAAGGACGGCTATTCGTTCCACGCCGACTACGCGGACCTGGAGCGCGAGTACCGCAACATGTACGACACCTACACGCGCATCTTCACGCGCCTCGGGCTGCAGTTCCGCGCCGTGGCCGCCGACACCGGCGCCATCGGCGGCACCGGCTCGCACGAGTTCCAGGTGCTGGCCGACTCGGGCGAGGACGCGATCGCCTGGTGCCCGGACTCCGACTACGCGGCCAATCTGGAGCTCGCGGAGGCGGTCGCGCCCGGCGAACCCAGGACCAAGCCCGCCGAGGACCTGAAGAAAGTCCCCACGCCGGGCAAGACCACCTGCGAGGACGTCGCGGCGCTGCTGAAGCTGCCGCTCCAGCGCACGATCAAGGCGATCGCGGTCGTGAGCGACGACAAGTTCTCGCTGCTCTTGATCCGGGGTGATCACAGCCTGAACGAGATCAAGGCGTCCAAGGTAGCCGGCCTGAATCCGTTCCGTTTCGCCAATGACGCAGAGATCCAAAGCCATCTGGGCTGCAAGGCAGGCTACATAGGTCCCGTGGGCGCGAAAGTGCGCGTGGTCGCGGACCGCACGGTCGCGGCGATGGCCGACTTCGTCTGCGGCGCGAACCAGGAGGGCTTTCACCTGACGGGCGTGAACTGGGGCCGCGACGCGGCCGAGCCGGAAGTCGCCGACCTGCGCAACGTAGTGGACGGCGATCCGAGCCCGGACGGCAAGGGCAGGCTGATGATCCGGCGCGGCATCGAGGTCGGGCACATCTTCCAGCTGCGCACCAAGTACTCCGAGGCGATGAAGGCGGTGTTCCTCGACGCCAGGGGACAGACGCAGCCGATGGAGATGGGCTGCTACGGCATCGGCATCACGCGCATCGCCGCGGCCGCGATCGAGCAGAGCCACGACGAGCGCGGCATCGTGTTCCCGCGCCCGATCGCGCCCTTCGAGGCCTGCCTGGTGCCGATCGGCTACCACAAGAGCGCGGCGGTGCGCGAGGCCGCCGACAAGCTCTACGCGGAGCTCGCAGCGGCGGGCGTCGACGTGCTGCTCGAGGACCGCGACGAGCGTCCGGGCGTGCTGTTCGCCGACATGGACCTGCTCGGCATCCCGCACCGGCTGGTGATCTCCGAGCGCGGGCTCGCGGCCGGCACCATCGAATACAAGGGCCGCACGCAGGCGGCTGCGGAAAACGCGCCGCTCGCCGGCGCGCGCGCTTTCCTGCAGGGGAAATTCGCCACCGCATGAGACGCGCGCTCGCGCTGGCCGCGCTGCTCGCGCCCCTGGCCGCGCTCGCGGGCAACCAGGACGAGGAGAAGCTGGCCGACAGCGTGCGCGCCTCGCTGCAGGCCGCGATCGCCGACCGCGCGGTGCCAGTGCTGCTGTTCAAGAGCGGCGCCGACAACGCGCACCGCTGGCTCGACGAGATGTCCAAGCGCCTGGAGCGGCGCATCCCGGACCGCAAGCAGCGCACCGAGCTGCTGAAGACGGTGCAGTACGAGGCCACGCGCGCGGGCCTCGACCCGCAACTCGTGCTCGGCGTGATCCAGGTCGAATCCGGCTTCCGCAAGTACGCGGTCTCCTCGGCCGGCGCGCGCGGCTACATGCAGGTAATGCCGTTCTGGGTGCGGCTGATCGGCGAGCGCCAGCACAACCTGTTCGCGCTGCGCACCAACCTGCGCTACGGCTGCGTGATCCTGCGCCATTACCTGGATCGCGAGAACGGCGACTTCTTCCGCGCGCTCGGCCGCTACAACGGCAGCCTCGGGATGGCCGACTACCCGAACCTCGTGCACTCGGCGTGGAAGGGCACCTGGAGATACGATGGCGCCACCAGCTGACGCGCCGGCGCGGCCGCGCGCGGCGGCCTGGTG
>JBASCW010000101.1:0-18170 GCA_049651845.1 Burkholderiales bacterium
CGCGGGCCTGTTCGCCCGCTCGTTCGCGCGCGCGAGCGTGCATGGCGGCGCGCAGACCGGGCCCGCGGACTGGCTCGCCGCCGCGGGGCCGCTGGACGTGGCGATCCCGGCCGGCAGCCTGCCGAAATTCCTGCGCCGCACGCCCGCCGACTTCCCGCGGCACGCGGGCTACCTGCAAGCCGCGCCCGAGCGCGTGCGTGCCTGGCGCGAGCGCCTGGACGCGCTCGGGCCCGGCCCTAAAATCGGCCTGTCCTGGCGCGGCGGCGTGCCGCAGACCGGCCGCGGCTCGCGCTCGCTCGACCTGGCCGAGCTGCTGCCGGTGCTGCGCCTGCCCGGCCTGACCTTCGTGAGCCTGCAGTACGGCCACCCCGGAGATGCGCTCGCCGCCCTGCGCGCGCAGCACGGCATCGCGGTGCAGCACTGGCAGGAAGCGATCGACGACTACGAGGAGACAGCGGCGCTCGCCTGCGCGCTCGATCTCACGCTGAGCGTATGCACGGCGCTCGTCGACCTCGCCGGCGCGCTCGGCCGTCCGGTCTGGGTGCTCGCGCCGGTGCGCACCGACTTCCGCTACGGCCTCACGGGCGAGGCGATGCCCTGGTATCCCTCGGCGCGCGTGTTCCGGCAGGCGCGCTACGGCGACTGGCAGCCCGTGGTCGCCGCGGCCGCGGCCGCCCTCGCGGCGCGATTCGCCTAGTCACGCTGCGCGAGGCGGCGGCCGATCTCGCGCCACGCCCGCTCCACCGCGCGCGCGCCGCAGGCAAGCCCGAACGTTTCGTGCAGCCGCGTGCAGTCGAGCTGGAACTCGTCGCCCGGCTGCGTGACCTCGACCTCCAGCTCGCCGCGACCGTAGCCCTCGATCAGCCAGCGGGCGGCGTCGCCGACGCGGGTCGCGCGGCCGGCGCCCACGTTGAACACGCCCGCGATGCGCCGCAGCGCCGCGGCGCGCACCACCTCGCAGAAAAACTCCACCGGCACCAGGTCGCGGCGCGCCTCGGCGTCGACGCTCAGGCGGATCCGCCCCTGCGCCACGAGCTGGCTCTGCAGGTAGGCGCCGAAGCGGCGGCGCTGCGCCACTGGCTCGTAGGCGAACACGTTGCCCGCCCGCAGCACCGTGAGGCGCTCGCCCAGCAGCTCGCGCAGCGCCGCCTCGACGCGCGCCTTGTTGCGGCCGTAGGCGTCCATGCCGGGCGCGGGCGCCGTCTCGGCCGCGTTCCACTGGTTCTCGCGCGCATACACGCGCCGCGAGCTGATCATGATGTAGTGGACGCCGTGCCGCGCGGCGCGCTCGGCGATCTGCAGATCGATGTCGAGCGCGCGATCGTAGGGCTGCGCCTCGAGCGCGGGCGCGAACGCGAAATTGACGAGGCAGCGCGCGCCCGCGAACGCGGCCTCGTCCAGCGCCTCGGCATGACCCAGAACGCGCGCAACCAGATCGCGGTGGCGCGCCACGAGCTCGCGCGCGAGCAGGCTGCTCCGGCCGACGACCACGAGCGCAGCGGCGTCCATGCGTCTGGTTAGAATACCGGAATCCATGCTCAGATCGATCGTGAGCCGGCTCTGGAAGGCGCCCTCGCTCGAGCGCGCGCGCGCGCTGCGCAAGGACGACGATGCAACGCGCGCCGAGGCAGTTTACCGCGCGCTGCTTGCGCGCGAGCCCGCCAACGCCGACGCGCACCGCGAGTTCTCGGACCTGGTCTGCGCGCGCGGCGCGGCCGACGAGGCGCTGCGGCATGCGGCCGAAGCGCTGCGCTTGCGGCCTCAATGGGCCGACGCGCACAACAGCGCGGGTGTCGCACTGTACGCGCTGCAGCGCCCGGACGAGGCGATCGCGCACTATCGCGCGGCGCTGCAGGCCGAGCCCGGCTGTGCGCCGGCGCACGTCAATCTGGCGAACGCGCTGCTCGACAGGGGCGAGATGGACGCCGCGCTCGGGCACTACCGGGAAGCGCTCGCGTTCGCGCCCGAGGATGCGACGGCGCACCTCGCGTTCGCCATGGCGCTGGAAGACGATGGCCGCTACGCCGAGGCGCTGGCGTCCTACGAGCGCGCGCTCGCGCTCGCGCCCAGCGACGGCGTCCGCATCAAGATCGCGACCATGCTGCCGATGTTCCCGGCGTCGTCGCTGGAGATCGACGCCCTGCGCGCGCGCCTGGAAAGCGAGATCGATGCGCTGCTGGCGCAGCCGCTGCGGCTCCGGGACCCCGCGCGCGAGGTCGGCCAGACCGCGTTCCTGCTGCCCTACCAGGGGCGCAACGACCGCCACCTGCAGCGCAAGCTCGCTGCGCTGTACGAGCACGCCTGCCCCGAACTGCTGTATGCGGCGCCGCATTGCGCCAGGCCGCGCGCTGCGCGCGCGAAGTTGCGCATCGGGTTCTGCTCCGCGTTCTTCACCTCGCACTCGGTCGGGGTCTGGTTCAACCGGCTGATCGCCCTGGTTGCCGCGGCGCCGGACCTCGAGGTGGTGCTGATCGACCTTAGCGGCAGCGCCGATGCGGAACTGCGCGCGGCCTGCGCGCGCACGCTCGAGCCGGCGCGCGACCTCGCGCAGGCGCGCTCGGCGATCGCCGACCTGGAGCTCGACGTCCTGGTGTATGCCGACATCGGCATGGAGCCCTTCGGCTACTTCCTCGCCTTCAGCCGGCTCGCGCCCGTGCAGTGCGCGATGCTCGGGCATCCGGTCACGAGCGGCTTGCGCTACATCGACTACTTCATCTCCAGCGCGCTGTTCGAGCGCGAGGACGCTCAGGAGCACTACAGCGAGCGCCTGGTGCGGCTCAATTCGCTGCCGCTCTACTTTCCGCGGCCGCTGCCTCCCGTGCGCGCCAAGGGCCGGCGCGAGCTCGGGCTGCCGGAGGACCGCACGCTGTACGCCTGCCCGATGATGCTGCACAAGTTCCACCACGACTTCGACGGCGCGATGGCGCAGATCCTCCGGCGCGACCCGCGCGCCGAGATCCTGCTGTTCCGCGACGCGCGCTTCCCGCACCGGCACGAAAGCCTGCTGCGAAGGTTCGCCGCGGCGCACGGCGAGCTCGCGCGCCGCCTGCGCTTTCTGCCCTGGGCGAGCGCCGACGACCTGCTCAACATCATCCGCGAGTCGGACGTCGTCATCGACACCTTCCACTTCGGTGCCGGCACGACCGCGTTTCTCGTGCTCGCGCTGGGCACGCCGCTGGTCACGCTGCCGTCCGACTACGTGCGCGGCCGGCCGTCCTACGGCTGCTACCTGAAGATGGGCATGCTCGACTGCGTGGCGCGCGACCCGGCCGATTACGTCGAGCTTGCGGTCAGGATCGGCACGGATCGGGCGCTGCGCGAGGACCTGCGCCGCAGGATCCTCGAACGCTGCAGCACCCTCTATTCGGATCCGGCCGCGGTCGCCGAGCTGGCCGGATTCCTGCGCAGCGCAACGAGTTCGGCCGCCGCGCGCTCGACCACGGGCGCCCATTCGGCATAGGCGGTCTGGCGGAGCAGGCGCACCGAGGGGTACCACGGCATCGTTTCGCCCGAGATGCCGTAGCGCCATTCGGGGGAGAGCGGGGCGAGTACCCATACCGGGCGGCCGAGCGCGCCGCCCAGGTGCACCAGCGACGTGCAGACGCTCACCACGAGGTCGAGCGCGCAGACGAGCGCCGCGGTCTGGTCGTAATCATCGATCGCTTCGGACCAGTGCGTTACCTCGATGCCGTGCCGCGCGCGCAGAGCGTCGAGGTCCGCACGCGCATCCGGGGTGTACTGCAGGCTCACGAAGCGCGCGTCGCGCGTGCGCAGCAACGGCAGCAGCTGCTCGAGCGCGAGCGAGCGCAGCGCGCGGCGCGTGCGCCGCACGCCGCCCGTCCACGACAGCCCTACCTTCAGGCCGGGCCCGAGCGCCGCCAGGCGCTCGCGCCAGAGCGCAACCGCGCCCGCGTCCGCGTGCAAATAGCCCCCGTGCCGCGGAAAGTCGGCGGCGTGCCGGCGATAGAGCCCCGGCAAGCTGCCTGCCTCGATCGCCACGTCGATCGAGGCACACGGTATCGAGGCCGGCAGGCCGCCGCCCGCCTCGGTGCCGAACACGGTGGCCGCGGGAAAGGAGCGGCGCAACAGCGGCACCAGGCGCGGGTCGCACTCCAGCACGCAGCGGCCAGGCTGCGCGAGCAGCTGCGGCAGGATCGAGGCGAACATGATCTCGTCGCCCAGGCCCTGCTCGCGCGCGACGAACAGCGTGCGGCCGGCGAGCGCGCTGCCGTCCCAGCGCGGCAGGCCGGCGAGCGCCTGCGCGTGCTCGGCGCTCAGGCGGCGCAGCTCGTAGTCGTCCCAGCCGCGCTCGAAGTCGCCCGCGAGCAGGCGCGCCATGGCCCGGTGGAAGCGCGCGAGCGGGAAATCCGGCCGCAGCGCGAGCGCGCGCTCGAAGTCGGCGAACGCCTCGGGCAGGCGGCCGAGCTCCTGGTACACGGCGCCGCGGAAATCGTAGAGCTCGGCATCGGTGTCGCGCAGCCGCAGCGCCGCCGCGAAGCAGGCGAGCGCGCGCTCGGGCTCGTGCAGCTTCTGGTGCGCGCGGCCGAGCAGCAGTTGCGACTCGTACGGGAAATCGCCGCGCGCGAGCGCCTGCACGGCAAGCGCGCCCGCGCCCGCGTAGTCGTCCGCGTCGAGCAACGCGTCGAACGCGCGCCGCAGTTCCCGCGCCGTGCGCGCGACGAAGTCAGGCGCCTTGCGCGCGCGCTGCCACAGAAAGCCGAGTAGGTCCTTGAGCACCGTCGACGCCCGGAATTGGCTCAGGCATAATGCCACGGCCATGGGGTTGTTCGGCTCCATCTCCAACCAGCAGGTCGACGAATTCGCGAAATCGCTCGCGCGCGAACTCGCCAAGCAATGCCCTCCTGACCCGGCGAGCGGCGACGGCCGCCCGAACGTCACGCCGAAGCGCCTGGTGTCGGCGCTGGAGCAGATCTGCGGCAAGGCGCTCGGCTTTCGCGAGCAGCACGAGCTCGGCATCTACCGCAAGGCGCGCCTTGGCAACACTTT
Source organism: Burkholderiales bacterium (assembly GCA_049651845.1). Classification (GTDB taxonomy): domain Bacteria; phylum Pseudomonadota; class Gammaproteobacteria; order Burkholderiales; family SG8-39; genus RBG-16-66-20. The sequence continues at coordinate 5,008 of JBASCW010000101.1, forward strand.
CCGCTGGGAGCTGGCCGAGCTGGGTTACGGCAAGGCGTTCGTCGAGGACGTCACGCAGCGGATGGTCGTCTACATCTCGCGCAAGTAGCCGCGCCCGCGCTGCCCGGCCGCTCGAATCGCGGGACGGCACCCAGGTGCCCGAAATTGTCACCCCGATGTACACGCCAGGGTAATGCGCCGTCGATGTGATGGCTTTCTCATTTTTATCTCAATTTATTCAACGCATTATGATGCGCTCCGTCTGGCACGGAATCTGCTGGATCAGCCCGACGAGATGCGCCATTCCGGCCTATCGTTTTCGCAACCAACTGCAGGAGGTATTGATGAGAAACATCCAGAAGGGCTTTACGCTGATCGAGCTGATGATCGTGGTCGCGATCATCGGTATCTTGGCGGCGGTCGCTATTCCCGCGTATCAGGACTACATCGCGCGTTCGCAAGTGTCCGAAGCGGTCAGCCTGACCGCGGGCGGCAAGACTCCCCTGGCCGAGTACTTCAACGACAAGGGTATCTGGCCGGCGACGGCGTCCGACGTGATGGGCAACCTCGCGGGCAAGTACGTGAGCATCATCACGCTGGGCGGCGCGGCCAACACGGTCGGCACCATCAGCGTCGAGGCGCGCATGAAGGGCTCGGGCGTGAACAGCGCGATCACGGGCGGCACGCTGATCCTGACGTCGAGCGACGCCAAGCAGTGGAGCTGCACGAGCGGCAACCTGCTGGCGAAGTATCGTTCGGCGGCCTGCCGGTAGTCGTCTGATTTTCTGAAACCGGGCGGGGCCGTGCGCAAGCGCGGCCCCGCTCTGCTCCAGACCTCACACTCGTCCACCGAATCGCATGCGCAGACTGCACAAAGGCTTCACGCTGATCGAGCTGATGATCGTGGTCGCGATCATCGGTATCCTGGCCGCCGTGGCGCTGCCGGCCTATCAGGACTATGTCGCGCGCGGGCAGGTTTCCGAGGCCGTGAGCCTGGCCACCGGCGCGAAGACCCCCATCTCGGAATACTTCAACGAGAAGGGCCAATGGCCGGCCACCGTGACCGACGTTGTCAGCAACCCCTCCGGCAAGTACGTGAGCATCATCACGCTGGGCGGGGCCGCAGGCACGACGGGGACCATCAGCATCGAAGCGCGCATGAAGAACGTGGCCGTCAACACCCTGATTACCGGCGCCACGCTCATCATCACCACCAGCGACGCCAAACAGTTCAGCTGCACCAGCGGCAACTTGCTCGCGAAGTATCGTCCGAGCTCCTGCCGGCCCTAGGCCGGCGTCCGGCCCGCCACCAGCGCGCGCAGCGATTCCTGCACGCGCGCCACCGGCTGGCGCCAGTCATCCGGGCTTTCCTGCCTGAACAGGCGCATCGTCGGATACCAGGGGCTGTCCTCGCGTCCGAGCAGCCAGCGCCAGTCGGGCGCGAACTTGAGCAGCGTCCAGACCGGCCGGCCCATCGCGCCCGCCAGGTGCGCAACCGCCGTGTCCACCGAGATCACGAGGTCCATGTTCGCGACCGCTGCGGCCGTATCGGCGAAATCGAAAAACTCCCCGCCCAGATCGACCAGGCGCATGCCTTCCGAGCCTGGCTGCGCGTCGCGCACCGCCGCACCCAGCTGCAGGCTGTAGAGCCGCACGCCGGGCACCGCGCCGAGCCCTGCGAGCGCCTGCAGCGACACCGACTTCGCTGGGGCCGTACGGTGCGCGGATTGCGAGGCCCAGACCAGCCCTACGCGGCATTCGCCATCCGCCCCGGCAAGCCGCACGCGCCAGCGCGCCGTCTTCCCGGCATCGGCGTGCACATAAGGAACCTCGGCCGGCACGCTCGCCAGCGACGTGCCGAACGCGCGCGGCAGGCTCGGCAGCGGGCACCAGGCGTCGAACTGCGGCAACGCCTCGCCGCGGCGCACGACCGCCGCGACGCCGACCGTGCCGGCGGCGAGCGTTGCCAGTTCGGGCGCACAGCGCACGAGGACGCGGCCCCCGCGCGCCGCGACCAGCGGCGCATAACGCAGGAACTGCAGCGCGTCGCCGAAGCCCTGCTCGGCGTCGAGCAGGATCGTGCGTCCGCCCAGCTCGCCGCCATCCCAGCGCGGCGCGCGCGCCGCGACATCCGCGCCGCTGTACTCCGGGTAGCGCAGCCGCCACTCGTATTCCTCCCAGCCCTCGGCGAAGCGTCCGGCCAGCAGCAGCTGCATGCCGTAGTTGACATGAGCCTCCACGAGCGCGGGGTCGGATTCGACAGCCCCGCGATAGGCCGCAAGCGAGCCGGCGGCGTCGCCATTTTCTTCCAGCAGGTAGCCCATATTCAGATGCGCCAGCGCAAAATCCGGCCGCAGCACCAGCGCCTGCCGGTAGCACAGCATCGCGCCTTCGGCTGCGCCCTGTATTTGAAGGCCGAGGCCAAGGTTGAAATGCGCCTCGGGGAGGCGCTCGTCCAGCGCGAGCGCTTTGCGATGCTGCGTCACCGCCTGCTCCGACTCGCCGAGATCGCGATAGGCGTTGCCCAGATTGTTGTGCGCCTGCGCCATATCCGGGGCGAGCCGCACAGCCTCCAGGCAGCAATGCAGCGCCCGGTCCAGCCTGCCGGACAGACGGTACAGGTCGCCGAGCAGAAGGTGGATTTCAGCCGAGCCCGGCTCAAGCGCAAGCGCGCGGTACAGGAACCGCTCAGCGTCCTCGAAGCGAGCGGCCTGCTGGCAGCCGAGCGCCTGGCGCACCAGGTCATCCAGCTCAGACCGCCGGTCTGTCCCCGGGGCAATCGCGTCGCGCCATCGACGCGGCCAGGTAAGTTTCATGACCTGACGATCGCGTGCGGATCCTGAAGAATGCGCGCGAGCAAGCTGACCCTCTGCTCGTTCGAAACGCCAGCCAGGTGGAGCGCGAAATCCGCTCGTCGCCACCCTTGCCTCGGCAGCGGGGCATTGATTGTCGGCGGCCTGAAAGCCTGTTCCCTAGGGACGCAGGTATCGTTGTCGTACTCCTCAAGGTACCCGCCAAGCTCGTAATAGGGCAGCAACTTGATCTTCGCAAGCTCATCTCTCAGGGCCAGGTGGTGCCAGAGCGTTGTTTGCTCGGCCATGTATCTGTCCTGATCGATCCAGACCGGAGGCTTCAGGCCGGACAACAGGAACGGCAGAGGATCGCCGTGCCAGACCGCAGTCAGGCACTCGTGGCTCCAGGCAGTGTTCTTGACGAACCAGAGGCCGGTATTGACGCCCCAGATATCCTCGCCGAGAACCATCTCCTGTTCCGATGCAAGACCCGCCAGGCGGGATTCGAGTGGAGTCGTGAAATTCGTGAAGATCGCGTCGATGTCCATCCAGAACACCCAGTGCCAGGCGTTCCGTCCCTGTTGGTCCTTCTCCGCCAGCGCCTTGAGGAGAAACAGCACCTTGCTCCATGAGGGCGCGCGCCCTTCATAGAATCCGGACTGGTAGCACCTGTATTGATAGCCTCCCGAGGCGCAATACTCCCGATGGTTTTCGTAGGCCATCGTGGCGAACGAGCTGATATTTGGCGTATAACCGCTGACTACCAGGAGCTTTGCCGGATCGACATCCATCGGTTGGGTGAGCAGCGGATCAGCCAGCAAGTAGCAAGTTGGATATCCTAGCAGGTGAACGCCTAGTGCGAGATGACCTACTCCAAGGAAACGCTCGACCAGCATATCCAGTCTGCGCCGCGCAATCCCGGCACGTTCCGCGGTCGCGGCGTCGTCGTTTCGGCGGGCGGCTTCTACCTGATCTCCGGCTACGTCGCGATCCGCAGCCTGCGCGCCGCGGGCTGCACGCTGCCGATCCAGCTCTGGCACCTCGGCGCCGAAGAGATGCCCGTGCAGGCGAAACCCCTGTTCGAGCGCCACGGCGTCGAGTGCGTCGACTCGTTCGAAGTGCGCAAGCGCAAGCCGATGCGGCAGCTGGGCGGCTGGCAGAACAAGCTCTTCTCGATCGTCAACTCGCCGTTCGAGGAGGTGTTCTCCTTCGATGCCGACAACGTCGCGCTCGGCGACCCGACGCCGCTCTTCGAGCAGCCGCGGTTCCGCTCGCACGGGCAGATCTTTTGGCCGGATTTCCTGTTCGAGAAGGACAACGACTGGACCATCAAGCCCTACGCCTGGGAGTTCCTCGGCCTGCCGCCCAGGCGCGGCGCCGAGCTCGAGAGCGGCCAGCTGCTGGTGAACAAGTCGGTCTGCTGGGAGCCGCTGATGCTGGCCTTCCACATGAACGAGCATTCGGACTTCTACTACGAACGCTGCACCTTCGGCGACAAGGATACCTTCCGACTCGCCTGGGAGTGCCTGGGGCGAGCGCCCTACGTCGTGCCGCGGCGCCCCGAGATGGTCGAGTTTCCCGTGCGCCTGCAGCACGCGCCCGACGGCACGGCGCTGTTCCAGCACTCCCGCAAGTGGCTGCTGCCGCTCGCCCGCAACGAACCGATGCCGGGCTTTCGCCTGGAAAGCGAGTGCCTCGGCTGGCTCGCCGAGCTCGAAGAGGGACTGGCGCGCGCGGGAATCCGCTTTTCCTAGCACGGCGCCCGCGCCGCCTAGGGCGCGTAGCCGGGGATGCGGGTCTCGTCCACCTCGTCGATCTGCTCCTTGTCGAGGAACAGCTCGGCATACTTGCGGTAGACCCTCTTGCGCACGAACACGTCGAACAGGTCCGGGTCGACGTGGCCGCCGAGCCGCATGCGGCCGAGGATCTCGAGCGATTCGGACAGCGTCTTGCCCTTCTTGTAGGGGCGGTCCTTGGCGGTGAGCGCCTCGAAGATGTCGGCGATGCCCATGACGCGCGCCTGCACCGACATCTGCTCGCGCGTGAGCCCCTTCGGGTAGCCCTTGCCGTCCATGCGCTCATGGTGGCCGCCCGCGTACTCGGGCACGTTGCGCAGGTGGCGCGGCCAGGGCAGCGCCTCGAGCATCTTGATGGTGGCGACGATGTGATGGTTGATGACCTGGCGCTCCTCGCCGGTGAGCGTGCCGGCGCGGATCGTCAGGTTCTTGAGCTCATCCTCCGACAGGAAGTTCGCCTCGTGGCCCGAGACGTCGATCCAGCGGTAGCGCGCGATCGCCTTGACGCGCTCCAGGTCCGATTCGCGCATCGCCTCGCCGCCGACGTTGCAGGCGCGCAGGAACGCGCGGTCGTCGTCCAGGCGCCGGATGCGCTCGCGGTGGCGCGCATCGGCGGCGTCGTGCTCGGAGCGCTGCGCGCCGTGCGCGACCAGCAGCGCCTTCTCCCGGAGCAGCTCGATCTCGGCGTCGCGCTTGAGCACCTCGAAGCGCGTGTCGAGCAGGTGGATGCGGTCGTAGATCGTTTCCAGCTTGGTCGCCTTGTCGACCACGTGCACCGGCGTCGTGACCTTGCCGCAGTCGTGCAGCAGGCCGGCGATCTTGAGCTCGTAGCGGTCCTTGTCGTTCATGCGGAACGCCTGCAGCGCGCCCTCGGTGACCTCGGCGGCCGCCTCGGCAAGCATCATCGTGAGCTGCGGCACGCGCTGGCAGTGGCCGCCGGTGTAGGGTGATTTCTCGTCGATCGCCAGGTTGATCAGGCTGATGAACGACTCGAACAGCTCCTCCAGCTGGATGATCAGCATCCGGTTGGTGAGCGCGATCGCGGCCTGCGAGGCGAGCGATTCGGCGAGGCGCTGGTCGGACGGCGAAAAGGCCACGATGTCGCCGTTCTTCGGGTCCTGCGCGTTGATCAGCTGCAGCACGCCGATGATCTCGTTCTCGTGGTTCTTCATCGGCACCGTGAGGAAGGACTTGGAGCGGTAGCCGGTCTTCTTGTCGAAGTTGCGCGTGCCCGAGAAGTCGAAACCGTCGGCAGTGTAGGCATCCGGGATGTTCACCGTCTTGCCGGTGAGCGCCGCGTAAGCCGCCACCATGCTGTGGTTGGGCTTGCCGTCCTTGCCGTGCAGGTGGATCGGGTAGAACGGCACCGGCGTGCCGGTGGTGCCGCCGAGGTAGTACTTGAGCGAGGTGGTGCGCACGATCTCGAAGCGCAGCGTGCCGTCCTCGGTGACCCGGTACAGCGTGCCGCCGTCGGCGCGCGTGATGGTCTTCGCGGCCGTGAGGATCTGCTCCAGCAGCCGATGGATGTCGCGCTCGGCCGAGAGCGAGGCGCCGATGGCGTTGAGCTGCTCGAGGCGATGGCCGAGATCCTCCCCCGCCTCGGCGGCAGCCAGAAGGCGCATGCCCTGCGTCGATTCGGCGGTCGAGCTCATGGGCGCCCGCAGGCGTCCGTTACTTGATGCAGACCGAGCGTACTTCCTTGATGCCGGTAAGGCCCGAGAGGCATTTCTCCATACCGTCCTGCTTCAGCGTGCGCATGCCGCCCTCCAGCGCCACGGCGAGCATCTCGGCGACGCGCGCCTTCTCGGCGATGAGCTTCTTCAGCGGATCGGTGGCGATCAGCAGCTCGTGCAGGCCGCAGCGCCCCTTCCAGCCGCTGCCGCCGCACTTGTCGCAGCCGACCGGCTTGTAGAAGGTGAGCTGGCCCTTGTCGTTGCCGTACAGCTTCACCCAGCCGCGGTAGACGTTCTCCATCGCGGCTTTCGGGTCCTTCTTGAAGGTCGTGGTGTTCTGCAGCTCGTCGCAGTACTCCTGCAGGAAAGACTTGATCTCCGCGCCTTCCGGGTTGTAGGGCTCCTTGCACGCGCACAGGCGCCGCGCCAGGCGCTGCGCGAGGATGCCGAGCAGCGCGTCGGAGAAGTTGAACGGGTCCATGCCCATGTCGAGCAGCCGGATGATGGATTCCGGCGCCGAGTTGGTGTGCAGCGTCGCGAACACGAGGTGGCCGGTGAGCGAAGCCTCGATGCCGGTGCCGGTGGTTTCCTTGTCGCGCATCTCGCCGACCATGATGATGTCCGGGTCGGCGCGCAGGAACGCCTTCATCACCGCCGCGAAATCCAGGCCGGCCTTCTTGTTGACCTGCACCTGGCGCAGGCCCTTTTGCGTGATCTCGACCGGGTCTTCCGCCGTCCAGATCTTGGTGTCCGGCGTGTTCAGGTGCTTGAGCACCGAATGCAGCGTGGTGGTCTTGCCCGAGCCGGTCGGTCCGCAGACGAAGAACAGGCCGTAGGGCTTGGCGACCGCCTTGGTGAGCTCCTCGAGGTTGTAGGCCGAGAAGCCCATCTTCTCGAGCGGGATCGGCTCGCCCGCGGCGAGGATCCGCATCACCACGTCCTCGACGCCGCCCGCGGTCGGGATGGTCGCCACGCGCAGCTCGATGTCGAGCGGGCCGAACTTCTTGAACTTGATCTTGCCGTCCTGGGGCTTGCGCTTCTCCGAGATGTCCAGGTCGCACATGATCTTCAGGCGCGCGGCGAGCGCGTTGCGGTAGCTCGCCGGCACCTCGATGTACGGCTGCAGGTTGCCGTCGCGGCGGAAGCGGATCTCGGTCTTGGCCTTGCCCGGGTAAGGCTCGACGTGGATGTCCGAGACGCCCTGGTTGTAGGCGTCGATGATGATCTTGTTGACCAGCTTCACGAGCTCGTTGTCGGCGGCCGCAGAGACGTCGTCCGCCACCGAGCCTTCCATTGTCTCGCCGGTCTCCTCTTCACCGAGGCCCGCCAGCATGTCGCCGATGTCGCCGGTATCGGCCGCCTCGGCGCCGTAGAACTGGTTGACCGTCTCCTTGAATTCCTTCTGCGTCGTGACCTTGTAGATCAGCTTTGACTTCGGGAACACGTTCGAGGCAATGCGCGAGCTGCGGATCCGCTCCGGATCCAGGCACAGTACCGTGAGGCCTTCCTTAGCCTCGTCGATCGGCAGCCAGAGGTTGGACTCCACGTACTCGCGTTTGAGGTTCTTCAGCAGGTCCATCGGCTTGACGCGGTCCTGCTTGAAAGGCTCGTAGGGCACGCCGAAGAATTTCGCCAGCGCCGCGCCGATCGCCGGGATCTTCACCTGGAACTCGTCGGCGAGCACCGCCTCGATGTCGATCGCCTTCTTGCGTGCCTGGCGCGAGGCAAGCTCGAACTCGCCGGCCGACAGCACCGCGTCCGAGATCAGGTAGTCGTACTTGGTCTTGACGAGCTGCGGCTTCTGACGCTGCTTGAAGGCGATGGCGAGCGTCTGCGCGAGCTCGGTGACGCCTTCCTCGGTGAGCGCGCCGAACGGCGCGCCCGCCTTGTTGTTGATGATCTGGATCACGCCGATCAGCTCGACGCCGCCCTGCTCCACGATCGGCGCCACCAGCTGCTGCTTGGTGCGGTAGCCGGTGCGCTTGTCGACCTCCTGCAGGAAGCGCAGGTTCGGGTTGACCGCCTTCAGCTCGGCCTCGTCATAGACGTCCTTGATATTGATCAGCTTGCGCGACATGGCGACGTAGCCGGCGATCGAGTGCTCGGCGATCGGCAGCTTGAGGTCCTTGAAGGAGTTCAGACCCGTCTTGACCTTGGAGACGATCGACTGCTTGTCCTCGCCCACCGAGTAGATCGTCAGGCGGTCGGCGTTGAACAGCTGGCAGATGTCCGAGCTCACCTCGAGCATGATCTCGTCGATATTGCTGGTGGCATGGATCTTGTTCGTCACCAGCTGCAGCTGCTTCTGGAACGCGAGCCGGAGGTTGACGTCCGTCTGCGTCGACGCTGGATGGCTGAGTACTGCGCTCATCGGTTTCCCCCGTGGACCATGGGTAGGCTATCGTAGCCCGGGACCAAAGACCATTCTACACCCACCCCACTGATTCTTAACAGGCTTTTCCGGAACTGGGTCACCTTTCCGGGGCGCCTCAGCGGCCACGCCCGGCCGCCCAAAGGCCGCCCTCCAGCAGGCAGACCTGGAAGCCGCGTTGCGCGAACAGGAACGCCGCCGCCGAACTGCGCCGGCCGCTCTGGCAGTAGATGACGTACTCGCGCGAGGGCTCCAGCACCGAAAAGCTGTTGCGCACTTCGTTGAGCGGCACGTTGAGCGCGCCGGGCAGCCGGTCGTAGCGGTACTCCGACGGATAGCGCACGTCCAGCCACACGGCGCCGCGCGCCACGCGCTCCAGGCCGCCGGCGTAGTCGACCCGCTGCAGCAGCGGCTCGCCGAGCAGCTGCTTGAAGTCCTTCTTGCCCAGGCACAGCAGCCGGCCGTCGCTCGCGAGCGTGACCGTGGCGTTGCGCCGCGCGTCCGAGGCGAGCGCCTCCTCGCCGAACGCATCGCCGGCCTTGAGCTCGGCGAGCGCCACGCTTACGCCGCCTACCTTGCGCTCGACCTTGCAGCGGCCCGATTCGATCACGTAGTAGTAGTCGCCCTCCTCGCCCTCGCGGATCAGCACCTCGCCGCGCTTCGCCTCGATGCGCTCGAAGCGCGCGAGCAGCTCGTCGATGCGCGCGGGCGGCAGGCGCGCGAACACGCCGTCGCGCAGGTTGGCGAGCGAGAAGATGCTGCGCGCGACGCGCACCGCGGTCTCGCCCGCGGCGACCTGGCCGAAGGTCACCACGATGTCGAGCACTTCGTCGTCCAGCGCGATCAGCTCGGCATCGTTGATCGCGCGCGCGCGCGCGACCGGCGTCGGCCGCCGGTTGAGCGGCAGCCGGCCGTCGCCCGTGCCGCCGACCACCACCAGCGTGCCGCCGCCCTCGAACATCAGCAGCACTTCGCCGCGCAGCAGGAACACCGAGCGCGCGGCGCCCTTGTACGCGGCGAGCGGATCGCTGCCGCGCGCGGCACGCTCGAGCGTCGCCACCTCGGCCAGCTCGCGCAGGCGCTCGACGGGCAGCGCGCCGAGCGGGGCCAGCGCGGCGAGCTGCTCCGGGCTGGCGCGCTGCGCGGGCATGCGTGCCTCGGCGCTCACGGCCTCAGAACTCGAACACCTGCCCGTTCTGCAGCATGCGCGGCCGGTGGCGGCGCGCGCCTTCCTCGATCTCCTGCATCGTGAGCTCGATCTCGCCGGGCTTCAGGTGGGTGATCCAGACCTCCGGGTCGAGATCCAGCTTGGCGAGCTCGTCGGCGAGCATCGAGGGGCACAGGTGCTTGGAGACCTCGGCCAGCAGGCGCTCCTTGTTCGAGAACGCGGTCTCGACGATCAGCACCTTCAGGTTGCCGATCCGGTTGACGATGCCCCAGAGCTCGTCGTTCGGCCCGGTGTCGCCCGAGAACACCAGACTTCCCGGACCGCTATCGATGTGAAAGCCGACTGCAGGCACGGTATGGATCGCCGGCAGCGGCGTGAACGCGCGGCCGCCGAGCGTGACCCGGCGGCCGAGCTCGATTTCCTGGTAGCGCATGAACGGCGCCTCGGGCGTGGGGATCTCTGTGAAATCCGGCCAGATCGCCCAGTTGAACAGGTGATTCCTGAGGATCTCGATGGTCGCCGCGGTCGCGTAGACGGTGACCGGGCGCGTGCGCATGCCGCCCACCGTGTCGACCAGGAACGGGATCGACGTGACGTGGTCGAGATGCGAGTGGGTGACGAAGATGTGGTCGATCTGCGCGAGCTCGGCAAGCGACAGGTCGCCGACGCCCGAGCCGGCGTCGAGCAGCACGTCGTGGTCGATCAGGAACGAGGTCGTGCGCAGGTGGCGTCCGCCGATGCCGCCCGAGCAGCCGAGCACGCGCAAGTGCATCGCCGCGCGCCTATTTCTCGTGGAACACGGTGACGCCGTCCCATCCCGCGGGCGGCGGCGCGCGACGGTATTCGGCCACGCGTTCGGCGTAGTGCCGATAGAGCCCGCGCTCCGGCGCCAGGCGCTGTAGGTTGGCGAGGTCCACCTCCGCCTGATCCCAGTTCTGCGTGCGATAGGCGTTGAGCGCGCGGCTCCAGATGCGCAGCTCGTCCTGCGCCTCCGCGTCCACCTCGGGCGCGAGCCCGACCGGCTCGTAGATGGTCACCGCCTCGTCCTTGCCCTTTACCTTGATGCGATCGACCTCGCGAAACACCATGTCCGGCACCGCCTTGCGGGTGGCCTCGCCCACGAGGATGCCGACGCCGTAGGACTTGGTCCGCCCCTCGAGGCGCGATGCAACGTTCACCGCGTCGCCCATCGCCGTGTAGGCGCGCCGCACCTTGGAGCCCATGTCGCCGACGCGCACGTTGCCGGTATTCACGCCCACGCCGATGTGCAGTTCGGGCCAGCCGCGCGCGATGAATTTCTTGTTCAGCACCTTGCATTCCCTCTGCATCGCCAGGGCGGCCATCACGGCGTTGCGCGCATGTCGCGGGTCATCCACCGGCGCACCCCAAAACGCCATGATCGCATCCCCTATGTATTTGTCCAGTGTGCCGTTGTACCTGGAGCGGATGATGCCACTCATGTCGGTGAGGTATTCGTTGATGTATTCGCGCAGTTCTTCCGGTTTCAGCGCCTCGGAGATGCTGGTAAAGCCGCGCACATCGGAAAACAGGATTGAAAGCTCGACCGCCTTCGGCTCCATGCTGTACCTGCGCGGATCGGACGCCATGCGATTCACGAGTTCCGGCGGCACGTACTGGCCGAACAGCTCGGTGAACTGCCGCTTCGAGCGCGACTCGACGAAGTAGCCGTAGGACATGTTCATGGTGTAGACGAAGGCGATCATCAGAATCGACGTCGCCAGCGGCAGCACCATGCCCGCCTCGGTCCACACCGCGAAGCTGAGTCCCGTGAGAAGCGCGAGGCCCGCGCTCGCCGCGAGCGTCGCCCACAGCGCCGATACCATGGGCAGCAGCAGCGACAGCACGAGGCCGCCGATCAGCAGCAGCACGATTTCGGCGCCCAGCATGTACGCTGGCTTCTGCTTGAGCCCGTGCCCAATGATTGCGGCGATCATGTTGGCGTGGGCTTCGACGCCCGGATAGGTGCTGCCGACCGGCGTGGAACGCAAGTCCTGCAAACCGGGTGCGGTGGTGCCGACGATCGCGATCTTGCCGCGCAACGCCTCCGGCCGGACGCGATCGTGGAGTACGTCGGTCAGCGAAACGTAGTCGAAGGTTCCCTTCGGGCCGCGGAATGGAATCAGCGCGGCAGCTTCGTCGTCAACCGGAATCGCGTACGGCCCGACCCTGATCCATTCCATCCGGCCGTAGCGCTCCTGACCGGACGGAAACCCCGGCTCAACTGCGGGCATGGCGCCAGTTCCGGCCGCGACGTAGGTTCTCACCATCGCCAGGGAGAACGGCTCGTAGTATTGACAGTCGAACTCCATGACCATCGGCACCCGGCGGGATACGCCGTCGTCGTCCACGAGCGGGTTGAAGTGGCCCGCGGCGATCGCGTTCTGCTGGTAGATCGGCAGGTTGCCGGTGAACCCGTTCCAGCGTGCGAATGCAACCTTGCGCCCGGCGAATGTTCCCTTCGGCAGGATCGGCTCAGGTATGGCGTTGGCGCGCACGGCGTTCGTCTCGCCGTTGAAGTAGTACCCCAACACCACGGGCCGCCCCTTGAGGCTGGCTGCGAATATGCCGTCATAGTCGAGATTCGCGCGCAGATGGCGATACGTGGCCAGGTATCCGGCCGCGTCCCGCAGTTCCTTCTGCGCGAGCGCATCGAGGACCTCCATGCCCGAGCTGGTATCGCGCTCGGCCCAAACCACGTCGAAGCCGAGTTGCAGAACCTTGTGCTCTTCGAACAGTTTGTTGACGAGCCGCGCCATCACGTTCCGGCTCCACGGCCAGCGGCCGACTTCGCCGAGGCTCCTCTCGTCGATGTCCAGAATCACGACGCGCTCGTCGCCCTTGCCCGGCATCGTCAGCCGCAGGCGCGCGTCGTAGATGATGTTGTCGAGCTGATCGATGAAGGCGACGCGATAGGTGTCCGCGACATTGCCGATGACGTGGCCGATGAAGAACAGCACGATCGCCAGGCCGAGCAGTGTGCGCGCGAGGTAGCGCTTCACCCGCTGCTCCGGGGCGCGAGACGGGCCGGGACGCCCGCCATCAGCTCTTGTGGAAGAACTCCATCTTGATGCCGGCGATCTCGACCAGGTCGTGGTCCTTGAGCGCGTGCGGGGCCGAGCCGATCGGCTGGCCGTTCACGGTCGGGCGCTGCGCGCCCTCGACGTGGGTGATGAAGTAGCCCGTCGGCCGGCGCGTGAGCACCGCCACCTGCACGCCGGGCTTACCGAGCGTGGTGAGCGGCTTGGAGAGCTCGAGCTCCTTGCCCGCGTTGCCGCCCGAGAGCAGCTGGATCGCGCCGAGCGGTTGCGCGGGCTTCGGCGCGGCGGGCGCGGCGGCGGGTGCCGCAGCGGCTGGCGCCGCGGG
>JBASCW010000102.1:0-6544 GCA_049651845.1 Burkholderiales bacterium
GCTGCGCCTTGGCGAGCGGCTCGGGCGCGGGCGCCTCGGGCGCCTTGGCGGTGGCCGCCGGGCGCTTGGCGGAGGCGAGCTGCGCGCCCTCCTTGCCGATCGCGCCGCCGATCTCGGCGAGCACCGGCCGCGCCGCGTTGTCGAGCTGCTCCATGCCCCAGCGGCCCGTGTCGGTGTCGAGCAGCTTCACGTACTCGGCGAGATCCTGGTCGCTAGCGTTGCGGTACGCCGCCTGCAGGACGGCGCGGCTCTGGGTGCGCATCTGCGCGCGCATCGCGTTCATCCGCGAGGCCACCTCCTGGCGCGCGTCCTTCGATACGTTCTTGCCGGCCTTCTGCAGGTCGGCGAGCAGCCGGTCCACGACGACGCGCACGATCGCGGTCGCGAGCTCCACGCCGCTCTCGGAATAGCGCGTCACTTCGTCGATCGACTGGATGAGCTTCACGCGTGCGTCCGACGGCGGGCTCGAGCGCACCTTGTCGGCCAGATCCTGCACCGCTTCGGGTGAGGCGTTCCTGAACTCCTGGCCCATCTTGGTCGCCAGCGGCTGGCGCAGCAGCTCGAGAAAGCGCGCCATGCGCTCGGCATCGAGGCCGCCCTTCAGCTTCGCCGCGAGCGCCGCGCCGAGCTTGGCGGCGTCGAAGCCGCTCTCGACCAGGTCGCTCACCGCCTTGACGTCGGCGGCGTCGAGGCTCTGGCGCTTCTGGTCGCCGAAGATCGTGCGCAGCATGATCTCGCGCGCATAGGGCTGAAAATGCGTCTTGATGCCGGAGGTTTCGATCACCTCGGCGATCAGTTGATCGGGGTTGGTCGGCACCGGTTTGGCGGCGGCCGGCTTCGCGGCCGCGGGCGCCGCCGCCTGCTTGGGTGAATCGGCGGCCTTCGGCGCTTCCGCCGCCTTGCCGGGTTCGGCCGCTTTGGCCGGTGCCTTCGCCGCATCCGCGGCGGGCTGCGGCGTGCTCGCGGCGGGTTTGGGCGGCGGCGCGTCCTCCTCGAACAGGAAAAACCACGCGCCGGCGGCGGCGAGCAGGACCACGACGCCCGCCAGGATCTTGGTTCGATTGTTGATCTCGATGGCCATGTGCAATCCTTCCGTCGGGCTGCGACGTGCGGGGGGGGTCATGATACCCGCGCCTCCGGCCGCGCGCGAGTTGGCGCCGGCGATTGCCGCAGCGAGCGGGTGGGTTAGACTTTGCAGATGGCAGAAGAGCACACAACCGCGTTACGCAGCATGACGCTCTGCCGCACGCTGTCGGCGGCCGAGCTCGCGAGCATCGCGCGCATCGTCGTCGAGCGCACGGTCGCCACGGGCAAGGACCTGTTCCGCGAAGGCGACGCGGGCGACGGCCTTTATCTCGTGGTCTCCGGCGAAATCAACGTCATCAAGCTCGGCACCGAGGGCGAGCTCGTGCTCGCCAAGATGGGCCCGGGCGCGGTGCTGGGCGAGATGTCCCTGATCACCGCGGACGCGCGCTCGGCGACCGGCCGCGCGCAAAGCGATGCGGTGGTCCTGCACCTGCCTTCGGCGGGATTTCGGCGGCTCATCGATTCAGGCTCGACCGCGGCGCTGAAGATCTCCTGCGCGATCGCCGAAGTGCTGGCGCGGCGCCTCGCGGCGATGAACAACCTCGTGCTCGGGCTCTCGGCCAAGCCGCACCCCGCGGACAAGACCCAGGGCATGAAGACGCAGGACCTGCGCGAGCTGCACCGTACGATGCAGGTCTGGTCGTTCTAGGAACGGGGCGCGCTGCGAGCCGCGGTTTAGATGCGGCGCCCCCGTACCCCGGGGTGCCTCCGACCTAGACGTTGAAGCGGAAGTGCATGACGTCGCCGTCGCGCACGACGTATTCCTTGCCTTCGACGCGCAGTTTGCCGGCTTCTTTCGCGCCCGCCTCGCCCTGGCCGGCGATGTAGTCGTCGTAGGCGGTGACCTCGGCGCGGATGAAGCCGCGCTCGAAATCGGTGTGGATCGCGCCGGCGGCCTGCGGCGCGGTGGCGCCAACCGGCACGGTCCAGGCACGCACTTCCTTCGGCCCGGCGGTGAAGTAGGTCTGCAGGCCGAGCAGCTGGTAGCCGGCGCGGATCACGCGCGCGAGTCCCGGCTCTTCCATGCCCATGTCGGCGAGGAACAGCTTCCTGTCTTCCTCGGGCATGTCGGCGATCTGCGCTTCGAGCGCCGCGCAGATCGCCACCACGGGCGCGCCCTCCTTCTTTGCGCGCGCTTCGACCGCGGCGAGCAGCGGGTTGTTCTTGAAACCGTTCTCGGAGACGTTGGCGACGTACAGCGTCGGCTTCATGGTGAGCAGGAACAGCGGCTTGAGCACCGCGAGCTCTTCCTTCGACCAGTCCACGGCGCGCACGGGCTTGCCCTCGTCGAGCGCCTGCTGCGCCTTCTCGAGCACCGCGACCAGGCGCCGCGCTTCCTTGTCGCCGCCCGTCTTCGCCACCTTGGCGTACTTCTGCAGCTGCTTCTCCACGGCGGCGAGGTCCGCGAGCGCGAGCTCGGTGTTGATCACCTCGATGTCGGAAAGCGGGTCCACCTTGCTCGCGACATGGATCACGTTCGGATCCTCGAAGCAGCGCACCACGTGCGCGATCGCGTCGGTCTCGCGGATGTTGGCGAGGAACTGGTTGCCGAGCCCCTCGCCCTTGGAGGCGCCCGCCACCAGCCCAGCGATGTCGACGAACTCGACCACCGCGGGGATCACCTTCTGCGGCTTCTCGATCGCCGCCAGGCCCGCGAGGCGTGCGTCGGGCACCTCGACGATGCCGACGTTCGGCTCGATGGTGCAGAACGGATAGTTCTCGGCCGCAATGCCCGACTTGGTGAGCGCGTTGAACAGCGTGGACTTGCCCACGTTCGGCAGGCCCACGATCCCGCAGCGCAGGCTCATTTCTTCTTGCCGAACAGGGAACCGAAAAGGCCTTTCGCGACGGGTTTTTCCGGCGCCGGCTGTGGCTTGGGTTCTGCTTTCACTTCGGGCCTGGGTTCTGCTTCCACTTCGGATTTGGCTTCCGGCTTCTTCACCGCAGGCTTTTCCTGGTCCACGCTATGCAGCTTCTGCATGGCGCCCTGCAGATCGCCGCCGAGGCACAGCGGCAGGATCTCGATGCTGCGCGCGATCGCCTCGTCGATGGCCGCGCGCTCGTCGGCCGAAGGCTTCTGCAGCACGTAGTCCGCGACCGCGTTCTTGTCGCCCGGATGGCCGATGCCCAGGCGCAGACGCCAGTAGTCGTGCGAGCCCAGGCGCTGCGAGATGTCGCGCAGGCCGTTGTGGCCGGCGATGCCGCCGCCCTGCTTGATCTTCGCGGTGCCCGGCGAGAAATCCAGCTCGTCGTGCACCACCAGGATCTCGGCAGGGGCGATCTTGAAGAAGCCCGCGAGCATCTGCACCGCGCGCCCGCTCGCGTTCATGAAGCTCTGCGGCAGCACCAGCCAGGCGCCGTTGTCCGGCATGCGGCCGACCAGCGCCTGGTACTTGCCGTCCTTGCGCAGCGCGACGCCCGATTGCTGGGCGAAGCGCTCGAGCAGCCAGAAGCCGGCGTTATGGCGCGTGCGTTCGTACTCCTTGCCCGGATTGCCCAGGCCGACGACAAGCCGGATAGAGCCGTGGCGGATCGCGTCGGACAAGGCTTACTTCTTCTCTTTCTTCTCGGCCGCGTCTCCGCCCGGCTTGCCGCCCTTGTCGCCGGCAGCCGGCGCGCCTTCGCCCGCCTTCTCGGGAGCCGCCTGCTCCGTGGTCGGCACTTCTGCCGCGGGCACCGCCTCGGCCGCCGCTGCTTCCTCTTCCTCGGTGACCAGCACCGGCTGAATGACGGTCGCCACCACCGGGTTCTCGCCCTTGTGCAGCACGGCCTCCACGCCCTTGGGCAGCTTGAGCTCGCTGACGTGGATCGAGTGGCCGATCGTGAGGTGGCTCATGTCGACCTCGATGAATGCCGGCAGGTCATCCGGCAGGCAGCCGATGTCGAGCTCGTTCAGCACGTGGTTGGCGATGCCGCCCTGCTCCTTGACGCCCGGCGAGACCTCGGCATTGACGAAGTGCAGCGGCACCTTCATGTGGATCTTCTTGTCCTTGGAGACGCGCTGGAAGTCGATGTGCTGCACGTGCCCCTTCCAGGGGTGCATGTTGAACGCGCGCAGCAGCACGTCCTCGGCCTTGCCGTCGAGCTTGAGCGACAGGATCGAGGCGTGGAACTTCTCGTTGGTGAGGTGCTGATAGAGCTCCTTGTGGTTGAGCTCGATCGTGACCGCCTCGCCGCTGCCGCCGTAGACGATGCCCGGGACGTTGCCCGTGCGGCGGAGACGGCGGCTCGCACCCGTCCCTTGCGCCTGGCGCTTGCGCGCCGTGATTTCGATTTTCATTTTGCTGCTCCTTGGTTTTCCGCCGCTTCCGCGACCAGACAACGGCGGGATTGATGAAAGCGGGTGAATCTTCCTATTCGATAAACAGGGAGCTCACCGAATCCTCGGTGTAGATCCGCAGTATGGTTTCGGCGAGCAGGCCCGCGACCGAAAGGCTGCGGATCTTGCTGCAGGCACGCGCATCCTCGCGCAGCGGAATGGTGTCGGTCACGACCAGCTCGTCGAGCGCCGACCCGTCGATGCGCGTCACCGCGTTGCCGGAGAGCACCGCATGAGTGCAGTACGCGACAACCTTTGTTGCGCCCTCGGTCTTGAGCACCCCGGCCGCCTTGCACAGCGTGCCCGCGGTGTCCACCATGTCGTCCATGATCACGCAGGTGCGGCCCTTGACCTCGCCGATCACGTTCATCACTTCCGAGACGTTGGCCTTGGGCCGCCGCTTGTCGATGATCGCGAGGTCGGACTCCAGGCGCTTGGCGAGCGCACGCGCGCGCACCACGCCGCCGACGTCGGGCGAGACCACGATCAGGTCCTCGTAGCGCTGCTTCCAGACGTCGCCCAGCAGCACCGGCGCGGCGTAGATGTTGTCCACCGGCACGTCGAAGAAGCCCTGGATCTGGTCGGCGTGCAGGTCCATCGTGAGCACGCGCGCCACGCCCACCGAGGTGAGCATGTTGGCCACCACCTTGGCGCTGATGCCGACGCGCGCCGAGCGCGGGCGCCGGTCCTGGCGCGCGTAGCCGAAATACGGGATTGCAGCCGACACGCGCGCGGCCGACGAGCGCTTGAGCGCATCGACCATCACCATCAGCTCCATGAGGTTGTCGTTGGTCGGCTGGCAGGTCGACTGCAGCACGAACACGTCCTTGCCGCGCACGTTCTCCATGATCTCGACCATCACTTCGCCATCGGAGAACTTGTCGACCACCGCGCGGCCGAGCGACATGTTGAGATGCTTGGCGACGTCCTGCGCGAGCCTGGGGTTGGCGTTGCCCGCGAACACCATCAGGCGCTCCATCGCGGCGTGCGGCGCGTGCGGGTTCATGGACCGGCCTGCATGGCGGAAATGGCTGGGGCGCTAGGATTCGAACCTAGGAATGCCGGAATCAAAATCCGGTGCCTTAGACCAGCTTGGCGACGCCCCATCCGCACTGCGTTCATTGAAACTAGGCCGCCTCGTGCAGCGGGTGCCGCTCCAGCCCGCGCGCGACGAAACCCCGCATCGGCGCCGGCAATTGCGCGCGCAGCGCCCGCGCGTCCGCCTGCCGCGCGAACTCGGCGAATACGCAGGCACCCGAGCCCGTCATGCGCGGCGCGAAGGACCCTGCTGGAACGTGCTTCATCAGCCACGCGAGATGTTCCGCGATTTCGGGATATCGGCGCACCGTGACGGCCTGGAGATCATTGCGGCCCTGCCCCGACAAAAAGGGCGGTATTTTGAGCGGTTTCGTATCGCGTGTCAACGAAACGTCAGCGAAGATTTCTTTTGTCGAAACCGAGACTTGAGGCGTCAAAACGAGGTACCAGGCCGGGGGCAATTCGAGCCCTAGAAGACGCTCGCCGACCCCCTCGCCGAACGCGTTGCGCCCGAACAGGAAAAGCGGCACGTCCGCGCCCAGTTTGAGGCCGAGGGCCATGAGCTCGGACGGCCCGAGGCCAAGACGCCACAGCCGGTTCAGCACCCAGAGCACCGTCGCCGCGTCCGAGGAGCCGCCGCCCAGGCCGCCCCCGACAGGAAGCTTCTTTTGCAGTTTGAGGTCTGCGCCTTTTCCTGTCCCCGATTCTTCCTTGAGGAGCCTTGCAGCCCTGGCGCACAGATTGTCGTCCCCGAACGGTCCGGAGAAGCGGATTGCCCCATCCTCGCGCACGCCGATCCCAACCCGATCGCTGAGGTCGATGAGGCGGAACACGGTCTGCAGCTCGTGCATGCCGTCGGCGCGGCGCCCGAGCACGTGCAGGAACAGGTTGAGCTTCCCGGGCGCTGGGAACCAGCGCAGCGCAGTCGCTAGCGCCATTCGGAGATCGCCAGGCGCAGCTCGACGCCCGGATAGAGCAGGCGCATGCGCGACGGCAGGTCGCCCTCCCAGGCCTGGTACTCGATGCGCCAGCCGGCCTGCTCGAGCTCGGCCAGGCGGCCCGCCGCGTCGGCGCGCTGGCGCGTGGGTGCAGGCGCCGGCG
>JBASCW010000103.1:0-4555 GCA_049651845.1 Burkholderiales bacterium
CACTTCGCTCCACACGCCCTCGCATTCATTTCCCAAGTACCACCGCTCGCGCGCTGAATCCAGCGGTTCAGTCCAACTGACCGTATCCGTCATGCTGTCGCACGCCGGATACGATCCTGTTCGTTAGCGGGCTAAAACAATCATCTCGAATTCCTATGGATGAACGATGTCTGATCTGTGGGTAGTTCTACTGGATGCATCCAGTTCAATGGGTGAATCATTTTCGTCGGACTATCAGTTCGCCGGACACGTCGACACTGGCGCATACGCAACTAAGATCGAGGCCGCAAAAGATCGCCTTTTGAAAGAGCTACACGGTCTTGGTGACAGCCACGTTGCCGTTATCAGCTTTTCGGACTCTGCAGAACTCGTGTGCCGTGGTTCGGCCGCGTCACCAAATCAATTCAGACCTGCCATTGAGGGAATTACCGCTGACGGTCGTACAAACATCGCGGCAGCCCTGCGTTTGGCACTCTACGATGTAATTCGCCAAACATCATTCGATTACGTCAGCATACTGCTCATTTCAGATGGTCTCTCCAACGTTGGTGATCCAATCGCCGCGGCGGATGAATGCCGCACCGATAAAGTTCCAATATCCACGATACTTATCGATCCAACACCTGAGGGTGAGAACCTCGCAAAGGCAATATCACACGGTGGACGAGTTACTGCCGTTACTTCTTCGGATGCGTTTGGTGAAGCCGTTGGCGAAGCAGCTCGCGAGCACAAGGTAGCAGCTGCCCCACTACCGGCAGCGCAACTGTCTCTGCTGGGTTTTGTTACCGCACTCACAGCGGTCATTGCCGTGTCCGTTACTATCTCCGGCGTATTCACCGCCGCCGTCGAAAAACCCACAACTGCAATACCGGTTACGTTTGCTGCGTTCTCTTTTATTGCAAGTTGCGTTCTGTTCTTTATTGCGGTTGTCCGCGAACGATCACAAACTGGGATTTATATTTCCCAAACCGAAATGCATTACCCGAATCGATTCAAGTATGAACGACGTACGCGACTGGTTTCTATTGTGTGCGGCTTCCTCTGCCTGCTGTTGTCCGTCGGACTCGGAATACTTGCATACATCAATGTTCACTAAACGCCCGCTAACCCCCGGTTGCAGGCGACGCGCATGAAGCCGCGCGCGCCTGAACCGGAACGTTAGCTCTCATTGCTATGCTAATCCGAAGACTCGCGCCTCCTGATTCCACGGCACTGCAAGCGTTACGCCTTGCCGCTCTACGAGACGTACCGTCCGCTTTCCATGCAAGCTATGACGAGGAAAAAGATCTTCCGATTTCTGCTACCGAGGAGCAGCTCAAGATCGCGACCGATCGCGGGGTCTTCGGTGCATTCGAAGACGCAGTTCTTGTGGGCATCGTCGCCCTTGGCAGACAAGGCATGCGAAAGCTGCAGCACAAGGCGTTCGTTTGGAGTATGTATGTCATTCCCCAGTTCAGGGGCAAGGGAGCGGGCCGCGCCCTACTACTTGAGGCGCTCACGCTGGCGCGTTCTGTCCGCGGCCTCCTTCAAGTGAACTTGGGAGTCAACGCCAGCAATGTTCCCGCTATTCGTCTTTATGAGTCTGTGGGCTTCAAGGTATTCGGTCGCGAGCCAGGCGCTTTGCTCATCGACGGTGTTTTACACGATGAATTGCATATGCTCCTTCGCATTGATGAGAGCTAACCTGCCATTCGAGACGTACCTTCGCAAGCGGGCTTCGCCCGCTTGCTCGGCCGCTCAATGGCGACGTTAGAGGGCACCAGGTACTGTGATCGCGCGAACGGATCAGCGAAAAGACCCGGATGAGGTGCAGAACGCATTCCCGATCGCAGGTGTGGTCGAGGGCTGGTTCTTTCGCCAAACGGAAGTCTCAGCTGGCGCCTATCTGGTCGAGGGCGCTGATCTCTGGGGCCGCACGGTGTCACGCCTCGGAGGTGATCCTGATGAATTGCTATCCCTGTGCGCGGCGGATGCGAAGCACATTAGTGAAGAGGCCAAAGGTGCCCCCTAACCGCGCGGCGCAGAGCGACACTTTTCGCCCGGCGCTCAACGCGCCTACGCTCAGTGCGCCTGGCCGCGAACGTTGGGCCGCACATGCTTCACAGATGCCACTCCCAGCTTCCGCGAGCGCTCCATCTTCCAACCTATAAAACCTTATCGGATCCAGCCTTGAACTACTCCGCCATTGAACTGAACGTTGACAACCGAGTCGCGCTTATTCGCCTGAACCGTCCGAGTGATGGCAACGCCGTGACCGTTGAACTGGCAACCGAACTGCTTGACGCCGTCACCCGTTGCGATGGTGATCCATCGGTTCGTGCGGTCATCATCACCGGGGCGGGAACGATGTTCTGCGTAGGTGGCGACCTGAAAGAGTTCTCGCGTCAAGGTGCAAACGCCGGGCGGTACACCAAAGATGTCACCCACGCCTTTCACGCCGCGATCTCGCGCATGAACAGGATGGATGCACCGGTGGTCGCGGCTATCAATGGCACAGCGGCGGGCGCCGGTTTCAGCCTTGCGCTTGCAACCGATCTGGCGGTTGCTGCTGAGTCGGCACGCTTCACTATGGCGTACACCCGCGCAGGTCTTTCACCCGACGGGAGTTCAACCTACTTTCTTGCCCGGCACGTAGGCTTGCGGCGCGCAAAGGAGATGGCGCTGCTAAATCCAGTGCTGAACGCGCGGCAGGCCATGGAATGGGGGTTGGTCAATCGCGTCGTGTCCAATGAAGATGTGCTTAGCACCGCGATGGGACTAGCCAAAGAGCTGACAGTCGGCCCGCGCTCCGCGCAGGGAGAGGCGAAGCGCCTCATGCTTGCCGGTGTGAACGAGAGCCTTGAGACCCAGATGGAAAGCGAGACGCGCGCTATTGCACGCATGGCCGACGCGGCGGACGGCCACGAAGGGATCGCAGCATTCAGCTCAAAACGCCCGCCGGTGTTCGAATGAATGGCATCGCACGCGATTCAGCGAGTGCGGCGTCAGTTCCGTTCGGCGAACGTGCGGCCCAACCCTTCGCTCCAACCGACGTGCTACGGCCTGCGGCCTCCGCACGCGCCTGAGCTCAAACGTTGGGCCGCACGAGGGGGACAGGTCTCATGGGTACGAAGATTCTTCTAACTGGCGGCTCTGGCTTTATCGGGTCGCACCTTGCTCAGGAACTGCAGTCGCGCGGGTACGACGTCAAGGTCTTCGACAGGAAGAACGGATCTGACGTAACCAATCCCAATGATGTTCTCAACGCCGCAAGCGATTGCGGTGCCATATTCAACCTAGCAGGGGTGCTGGGCACACATGAACTTAATGAGGGCGACCAGATTTCAAAGGCCGTCCAGGTGAATGTGCTGGGCGCGCTTAACTGCCTTGAGGCGGCCCGAACGCTAAAGATCAAACTTCTACAAATCGCGAAGCCGAATCTTTGGCTGAACACATATTCCATTACGAAGCGGGCGTCCGAGGACCTCACGAAGCTTTACTGTAAGGAACATGGCGTCCAAGCGTGGATTGTGCGGTGGTTCAATGTTTTCGGCCCTGGTCAGCATTACGGCGTACCGCAAAAGCTGGCTCCTACCGCTATTGTTCGGGCGCTAAAGAGACTCCCCGTTCAAATCTTCGGCGATGGAACTCAGACGGTGGATCACATTTATGTGAAGGACGCTGTAAGAGCGACGGTAGACATCTTTGAATGCGACCGAGTGATGGAAATACCTGTCGAGGTCGGAAGCGGCGATGATATGTCCGTCAAGGAGTTTATCGACTTGGTTCTCAAGCACACAAAAAAAAGTAAATCCACGATCAAGTTTCTTCCAATTCGGCACGGCGAAGACGAGCGATCCGTAGTCCGTGCCGACATCACGCTGCTATACGCTAAGGTTGGCTTCGCTCCCCGTTTCCAAATTGAGCGCGCTATTGCCGAAACGGTTGATTACTACCGTCAACACTTGGGCGAGTTATGAAGGTCATTTGCGGCCCAACAAGCCGCTGCAGCCGACGCGCAGAAGCGCGCGGCTGAGCGCAACGTTAGCTTGCATGCCCATGCTCCGACTCTTCCTGTGGATTCCACTCGCCATCACGCTGGCGGGCCATATGCCCCTGTTTGCGTGTGACGCTACCGTCACGTGCGACAAATGTAGCGAATCCGAGATGTCATGGAATCCAGAGAACAGCGTTGTTTCTGACCGGTTGAAGCGGTTCTATTCGTTGGACGATCTCATTAGCAAAGCTTACGCGGCGAATGATTTACCGACCGCGACCAAGTTGGCGGCCGAGTACCTGGAGCTCGCGGCCGTTTACCGATGCAACTGGAATTACGGTAATGCAACTCATGATGCGAACAGGTACCTCGGTCTTATGAGCATAAAGAACGGGAACATCGACGCTGCCGGGCAGTACCTCCTGAAAGCCGGAAAAAGCACGGGGTCGCCGCAATTACTGAGAATTACCTAACCGTGTGACACTAGATCAGCTCAGCCTGGGTCCAGCAAGCGGCGATGATCGCGGAGCGCCGTTGTGCGGATTTGAGCCGGCCGCGCGCGGTGTGTTTCAGCTCGGC
>JBASCW010000104.1:0-1581 GCA_049651845.1 Burkholderiales bacterium
CCCCACGAGGGGCCGCGCGACTACGCCGAGCGCGCCGCGCGCATGCTGCCCTCGGCCGAGGAGCCGATCCGCCGCGTCGCGGCGCTCTACATCACGCTGCGGTACGGGCCGGCAGCGCCGGGCAAGCCGGCCGCAAGCGTGGTGGAATTGCGCCGCATGGTCAGGGAACTGAGTTTCGGATGAAGCGCTTCCTCTTCATCCTGATTTCGGCCTTGTTCGCAAGTCCTGGAATTCAATCCGCGCCGCCGTCTACCAAGCCCTACGGCAAGCGCGACGACGTGCATGCCTTCATCGGCGAGATGGTGGCGCGGCACAGCTTCGTCGAGAGCGAGCTCAAGTTCCTGTTCGCGCGCACGCGCCGCGAAGCCGCGGTGCTCGCCGCGATCCTGCCGCCTAAGGACGCCAAGGCGCGCTCCTGGCTGGCCTACCGCGCGCGCTTCGTCACCGAGTCGCGTATCGCCGAGGGCGCCGAGTTCCGGCGCCGCAACGCCGCGGCGCTCGAGCGCGCCGCCAGGGAGCACGGCGTGCCGGAAGAGATCATCGTGGCCATCATCGGCGTGGAGACGGTGTACGGGCGCCACATGGGCACCTGGCGCGTGATCGATGCACTCAGCACGCTCGCCTTCGATTACCCGCCGCGCGCCGAATTCTTCCGCGGCGAGCTCGAGCAGTACCTGCTGTTCGCGCGCGAGCAGGGCCTCGACGTGTTCAGCGTCAAGGGCTCCTACGCCGGCGCGATCGGCATCCCGCAGTTCATGCCGGGCAGCTACCGCCGCTTCGCGGTGGACTTCGACGGCGACGGCGCGGCCAACCTGCGCGTGAGCGAATCCGATGCGATCGGCAGCGTCGCCAATTTCCTCGTCAAGCACGGCTGGCGGCGCGGCGAGCGCGTCTCGCTGCCGGCGCGCGTCTCGGGCGATACCCACAAGGCGCTGCTCGACGCGGGACTGGAGCCTTCGACCCGCCTGGAGGAACTCAAGCGCTACGGCGTCGAAGCGCGCACCGACCTCGCGCTCGACACGCCGGTGGCGCTGATCGAGCTGGAGTCGCCCGGCGCGCCCACCGAGTACCGCCTGGGCCTGCGCAACTTCTACGTGCTGACGCGCTACAACCGCAGCGCGCTGTACGCCTCTGCCGTGCACGACCTCGCGCAGGAGTTCAAGTCAAGGCGCTAGGAGGGCGGCAAATATTTCAGCGGGTCCAGCGGAGTGCCGAACTTGCGGATCTGGAAGTGCAGCTTCGGCGAATCGGCGTCGGTGCTGCCGATTTCGGCGATCTTCTGGCCGCGCGCGAGGTTCTGGTCCATCTTCACCAGGTTCTCGCGGTTGTGCGCGTACACGGTGTTGAAGCCGTTCTCGTGCCGCACCACGATGAACTTGCCCAGCCCCGGGATGCCCTGGCCGACGTAGATCACGCGCCCGGCGGCCGCCGCGACCACCGGGTCGCCCGGATTGCCGGCGATGTCCACGCCCTTGTTGCGCGGCTCGGAAAAGCCCGCCACCACGCGACCCTTGGCCGGCCAGACGAAGTCGATGGCGTCGGCAGCGCGCTCGGCCGCGGGGCCCGCTGCGGGCGCCGGCG
>JBASCW010000105.1:0-16699 GCA_049651845.1 Burkholderiales bacterium
CGGCCGAGCGCGCGCGCTTCGCCATCGACCACAGCGCGCTCGGCAGTGCGCTGCTGGCGCGCTGGACGCTGCCGCCGGGGCTGGTCGCCGCGGTCACCGGGTATTTCGCGCCGCCGCTCACCGCGGAGGGCGTGGACCGGCCGGCGCGCCGGCTCGCCTGGACGCTGGTGCTCGCGGAGACCGTCGCCCGGGCCGCCGCCGCGGACGGCGCGCGCGAGGCCTGGACGCACCTCGCGCTGGAGGGCGCGGCGCGCCTCGGCTCGGATGCCGCCATGCTGGAGGAGGTCGCCGGCGAAGTTGCCCTCGAGGCGCGTTCATGGGCGCCGCTGCTGTCGTTGCCCGTGCCCGCGCTCGGCACGCCGGACTTTCCGGGCTACGCGCACGCCGCGCCCGCGGGACCGGCGGACGCGGCGGCGCTGCGCATCCTGGTGGTGGACGACGACGAGTCCGACCGCCTGCTGATCCGGCGCGCGCTGGAGAGGGCGGGACACGCGGTGTGCCTCGCGGTGGACGGGCGCGATGCGCTCGCATCGCTCAGCGCGGCGCCGTCGCAGCTGGTGATCACCGATGTGGACATGCCGCACATGAATGGCCTGGACCTCTGCAGGACGCTTCGCGGGAGCCGGTTCGGCGCCTGCCAGTACGTCATCGCGCTGACCGGCCGAGAGCAGCACGAGGATCTCGTGGAGTGCATCCATGCCGGCGCCAACGACTTCGTCGCGAAATCGGCGACGCCCGAGATGCTGCTGACGCGCGTGCGCGCCGCCGCGCATGCGGTGCAGTGCAGCGAGACGCGCAGGGACGAGGCGGATGCGGCGCGCGAACTCGCCACCGGACTGGCAATCGAGTGCCGCCGGATCCAATTCGAAGCGCGCCGCTAGCGCTCCGTGCCGGAAGAGGCCAGTCATGCGGAACGCAACCCCAGCTTCGCGCGCCACCGGCCTGCGCCTCGCGGGATCCGGTCCCGCGTACCGGGATGCACTGTGCGAGATGCTCGACGGCGTCGAGCTGTTCAGCGGCCTGCCGTGGCCGGAGATCGAGACGCTGTCGGCCTACGTCACCGCGCACGAAGCGGACCCCGGTCACGTGCTGTTCCGGGAGGGCATGCCGGGCGACGCGCTGTACGTGCTGATCCGCGGGCTGGTCGAGACGCGCAAGGACGACGGCACGCAGCACGCGGCGGTGATCGCGACCGAGAGCGCCGGCCGGTCGATCGGCGAGATGGCCCTGATCGACGGCGAGCCGCGCTCCGCGAGTTGCGTGGTGGCCGAAGCGTCGCTGCTTCTCGCGTTGACGCGCGACAACTTCCAGCGGCTCGCCGAACGGCACCCGGCGCTCGCGCTGCGAGTCACGCTGCGCATCGCGCGCCTGATGAGCCGCCGCCTGCGCGCGACCAGCGGCCGGCTGGTGGAGTTCCTGGATACCTAGGCCACGGTTTCCGGCTGGTCGAGCGCCGCCTGCATGGCTGGGTCGAAGAAGCGCACGGTGGCGCGGCCCGCCGCCTTGGCCTGGTACATGGCCACGTCTGCGCGCTCGAGCAGTTCGTCGATGGACTGCTCATGGCCGCGGAACAGCGCGACCCCGACGCTGGGCGTGGTGTGGTGCCGGTGGCCCTTCAGCAGGTACGGCCGGCTGACCGCCGCGACGATTTTCTCGCCCACCGCGGCGGCCTGCTGCGCGGCCTGTTCCGCGGAGCCGGCCAGACCGACGAGCATCACGACGAATTCGTCGCCGCCGATGCGGGCCACCGTGTCCTCCTCGCGCACGCAGGCGGCCAGGCGCCGGGCCACTTCGACCAGCAGCCGGTCGCCCAGATCGTGGCCCATCGTATCGTTCAGCGTCTTGAAGCGGTCCAGGTCGATGAAGAACACGGCGCCATGGCTGCCGTGCCGCGCGCCGGCGGCGAACGCCTGCTGCAGCCGGTCGTGCAGCAGGCGCCGGTTGGGCAGGCGCGTCAGCGGGTCGTAGAAGGCGAGGTTGTGGATCTGCTCCTCGGCCTGCTTGCGCTCGGTGATGTCGGAGAACACGCCGACATAGTGGGTGATCGCCCCATCGGGCGCGCGCACCGCCGTGACCGTCAGGCGCTCCGGATACTGCTCTCCGCTCTTGCGCTGGTTCCAGAGTTCTCCGCTCCAGTACCCGTCGCGCGCCACCGCCTGCCACATGTCCCGGTAGAACTCGGCATCCTGCCGTCCGGACTTGAGGATCGCCGGGGATTTTCCCAATACCTCCTCCGCCTCGTAGCCGGTGAGCCGGGTGAACGCGCGGTTCACGCGCACGATGCGGCCGCGGGCGTCGGTGATGATGATGCCCTCCTCGGTCTCGAACGCCGTCGCCAGCATGCGCAGTTCCTGCTCCCGGCTGGCGAGCGCGGCGGCCATGGCGTTGAATTCGCCCGCCAGTTCGGCCAGTTCGGCCGAGCCCCTGCCCGCGGCGACGCTCGCGCTCAGGTCGCCGGTGCGGATGCGCCGCGCGGCTTCGCCCAGCCGGCGAATCGGGTGCAGCAGCGTCGCTTCGGCGCCGTACCACGCGTAGGCGCCGGCGGCGGCGACCAGAATCAGCAGCAGCGTCACGCCCGCCGCGAGCATGGGATCGGCCGCGCGCGCGAGCATTTCCACGGGGATGCCCACCGACAGTACGCCGCCGGCGGGATGCGCCAGGGGCACGTCGGCCTGCAGGCGACGCACGCCGTCGAGCCAGGTTTCGTTCTTCAGCACCTGCGGCTTGCCGCTCGCCAGCACCTGCCGGATGCCCGGCAGGTCCAGGCCGGAGCGGCCGAGAAAGGCCTCGGGGTCCGGATGGCGCACGATGAACGCTCCCGCGCGGTCCAGCGCCCGCACCACGACCCCGGCCGGCGCCCGGTCGGCGGCCCGCCGATTGAGCCAGCCCAGGTCCAGCGCGGCGAGCAGGAAGTGGGCGCCCTCGGCCGCGGCGCCGGCGACCGGCATCGCGGCGATCAGCGACGGCCTGCCCTCGTCGTCGACCCGGTAGGACGATACGGCGAAGCGGCCGCTCTTGCGGACCTCTCTCAGTACGTCCTCGGCGCCGCGCTCCAGCAATCGATCCCGCGTGCCGACGGCGCAATGCGTGTGGTTTTCGTCGCCCTGGACGATCAGGTCCAGCACATAGGGGTAGGAAGCCCGGATTTCCGCAAGCCTGGCGCCGCATTCCGCGGGACCGAGTTCGTGCAGGCGCGACGCGGCCGATCCGGCCAGCAATCCCTGGGCATTGCCGAGGCTTTGTTCGAAATCGGCGGCCAGGTAGCGCGCCAGCTCGATGGCCCGCTCGGCCGCGTGCTTGCGTTCCTGTTCGAGGACCATGAGGCGCGCGATCAGGCCGATGCCGAACAGGGCCAGGAACAGCGCACACAGGCGTGCGCGCAGGGACGTCGCAAAGGGAACCCGCATGACCTGAACCCGTCCGGCGATCGCTCGCCAACATCCTCGTATCGGCGCCGGGCGAGCGAGCTTGAGGCCGCTCAGGTTTTCCGGCCGCGTGCCGATGAAATCCTGGACCATCGATCGGCGCCCCCCCCGGCGTCACCCAAAAGGACTGCCCCGGGCATGGACAGGCTCGACAGCTTGAGAATCCTCGTCGCGGAGGCGGCAAGCGGCGAGCTCGCGTTCCCGACCTCCGCGGCCGCCGCCCGGCGGGTGCGCGATGCGCTGGACGATCCGGATTGCGAAGTGGCGGAGGCGGCGCGCCTGATCCAGACCGAGCCGCTGCTGTCGGCGCGGGTGGTGGCGGTCGCCAATTCCGCGGCCTACAACCGCTCCAGGCGGGTGGTGACCGACGTGCGCGGCGCCGTGACGCTGCTGGGCTTTCGCACGGTCCGCAGCCTGGCGACGGCGCTGATGGTGCGCCAGATGGCGGGCACGCCGAAGGCGCCCGCCCATCGGGAACTGGCCCTGCAGCTCTGGGAACACAGTGCCGCCGTCGCGGCGATGGCGCAGGTGGTCGCCCGCATGATCACCCATCAGGATCCGGAGACTGCCCTGTTCGCCGGCGTGGTCCACGAGATCGGCGGCTTCTACCTGATCTCGCGCGCCGAGGATTTTCCCGGCCTGCTCGATGGCGATCCGGGTGAGTGGCTCGGCGAGGACCAGGAGGAGGGCGGCCCGGCCGACCGAAGGCGCACGCCCGAGAGCGACATCGGCCGCGCGGTGCTGAAGGCGCTCGCGGTGCCCGAGCCGGTGGCGGCGGCGGTCGAAGTTCTCTGGAAGGGTTACCTCGCGTTTCCGCCCGCCTCGCTCGGCGACACGCTGCTGCTGGCCGACCAGCTCGCGACGGTGAAATCGCCCATGCTGCGCGCCCACGGCACACAGAGCCGGGCGCCGGCCGGCGCCATCGACATGGTGCTCCAGGAAGAAACCCTCGGCGGGACGCTCGAGGACGCGGCCGAGGAAGTGGAATCCCTGGCCAAAGCGCTGCGCTTCTAGCGCGGCGCGAGATCAGGCCGTGGCGCGGGCCGGCGCCGCGGGGAAGTAGAGATGGAACGCGCTGCCCTTTCCCGGCGCGCTTTCGACGACGATGGCGCCTCCGTGTCCCTGCACGATGCCGTGCACCACCGACAGGCCCAGGCCCGTGCCCTCGCCCACCGGCTTGGTGGTGAAGAACGGCTCGAAGATCCGCTCCATCGTCGCGGCATCCATGCCCTTGCCGGTGTCCCGCACCGACAGGCGGACGTACCGGCCGGGCCGCAGATCCGGGCGCTCGTGCGCGAGGGCCTCGTCCACCGATACCGCTTCCAGACGCACGTCGATCTCGCCGGGGCGGCCCTCCATCGCGTGCCAGCTGTTCGTGCACAGGTTCACCAGCAACTGGTGGATCTGCGTCGCGTCGGCCAGGACCGCGGGCGCGTCCGGCGCGCAGGCGACCGCGAACCGCACGCCGGCGGGCAGGGTCGCGCGCAGCAGCCTGGCTGCTTCCTCCAGCACCGGGCCCAGTTCCGTGACGCTCTTCGCCAAGGCCTGCTTGCGGCTGAAGGCGAGGATCTGCTGCACCAGGGCGCGCGCGCGGCGGCCGGCCTTGCCGATCTCGGCGATGCTCTCGAACGCCGGATGATCCGCCCCGACGTCCTGGCGCGCGAGCTCGGCGTTGCCGAGAATCGAGCCGATGATGTTGTTGAAGTCGTGCGCGATGCCGCCGGCGAGCGTGCCCACCGCCTCCATCTTCTGCGACTGGCGCAGCTGCGCCTCCAGCAGCGTGCGCTCCTTCTCCGCCTTCAATTGTTCGGTGACGTCGCGGCCCGCGAGATGATAGGCTGCCTTCCCGCCGAACTCGATGAGCGTGGTCTGGATTTCCACCACCAGCTCCCTGCCGTCGAGCGCGAGGAACCGCACCTCGGCCGGAAGCGCGCCGGCGCTGCCCGCATCGAGCGCCTTCATCCGCTCGCGGACGATCGCATGAGAGTCTGGGTGAATGATCTCGAGGACCGGTTTGCCGAGCAGGTCCTCCGCGCGGGCCGCGCCGAGCGCGCGGATGGTGGCGGGGTTGACGTAGATGAGTTTTCCGTCCCGATACACCGCGATCGGCTCGGGCGACCTTTCGACCAGCGTGCGGTAGCGCTTCTCGCCTTCCTCGCGCGCCGCCAGCGCCAGCCGACGCTCGGAGATGTCGCGCAGGGTGGAGACGATGCGCTGCGGCCGCCCCTCGGCATCGGCGATGAGCCGCGCCGAGACCGAGCAGTGGATCGGCGAGCCGTCGCGGTTCCGGAATTCGACTTCGAAGTCCCTGACGGTACCGTGTGCCATCAGCGCGTCGATGAAAGCCGTCCCGCGCTTCGGGTCGGCATAGAACGCAATCGACGGTTTGCCGATGAAGTCCTCCTTCGTGTACTGGCCTCTTGAAAGCGTCTCGATCTGAGGGCTCATCGCGAGGATCGTACCTTCGATGGAGATCTCGACGTACACGTCCTGGATGTTCTCGTAGATGCTGCGGTAGTTCTCCTCGCTCGCGCGCAGCGCCGCTTCCGCCTCCTTGCGCGCGGTGATGTCGCTGACGAACACGATGTCCGCGGTCCGCCCGTTCCATTCGGTGACGGCGGCGTCGAGTTCGATGGGGATCGCGCTGCCGTTGCGGGCGAGCGCGAGGGCTTCGCAATGGCTCGGGACTTCCTCGCCTGCGAGCTGCCGGCGATGCCGGTCGAGGAGGAAGGCCCGGTCGTCGGGGTGGATGGTGTCGGCAATGGGGGTGTTCATGAGTTCCTCGACGCCATATCCGAGCAAGCGCGCTGCATGCCGGTTCGCCAACACGTAGCGGCCGTCTTGCAGGACCAGGATGCCGACGCTGGCGTTGTCCGACATCGCCCGCAGGTTGGCTTCGCTGCCGGCCAGGTCGGTCATGGTCCGCATCTGGCGTGCTTCGCTGCGCCGCAGGCGGTGGAGCAGGGCTGCCAGCAAGCCGAACAGCAGCAAGGCGGCGCCGCCCACCGCAAGCGACCTGGATTTCCAGCCGGCGAGGACGTCCTCGCTCGCCAGCGCGACGACGACGTAGAAAGGATATCGCTCCAGCTTGCGCACGCTGAAGATGCGCACGACGCCGTCGCCGCTCGACGCGTATCGCGCGGTTTCCTGCATCTTGCCGGCGCCGATCGCGTCGCGCAGGGGATTGCCCGGGGGCAGCGGCTTGTTGGTGTCGTCGTCGCGCGGCGGCCAGCGCACGACCTGGGTGAAGTCGTCGCTGCGGCGGATGCCGCCGATGCCGTGCTTGCCGAGGTCCAGCGACCGGAACAGCCGCTGGAAGTATTCGACGTCAAGTGCGGCCGTGACGATGCCGTGGAACCTGCCTTGCCCGTCCCGCAGCGCCCGGGCGACCGCGACGGTCGGCCGGCCCACGGCCCGCGCCATGAGCACCTCGGAAATCACCAGCCCGGCCTGCGGGTCGTCCCTCAGCCGGCGGAAGAACCGGCGGTCGGCGATGTTCGTGCGCGGCGTGGACTTGCTGTCCGAGCTGTAGATCGGGTCGCCGCCCGCATCGATGACCCGTAGGCCCGCCAGCTCGGGAAAATTCACCAGGTGCGAATCCAGATCGGCATCGATCTGGGACGCATGGCTGGGCACCGCCTGCTTGTTCAGGGCCGAGATCGGCAGGCGGTGCCGCAGCTCTTGCAAGTTGGCGTCGGTGCGGCGCAGTGTCGCATCCAGACGGGTCTCGAGGATCGCGGCGTAGTTGCGCGTCGTGATCCCGGCGGCGCGCATTGCCTCGTCGTGGCCGGACCAGACCAGGTAGCCCAGCAGCGCCAGCGCGGCTAGGATGGCAGTGACGAGCAGCGCGGCGAACCGGCCGCGATCGCGGCCAACGGCGGCGAGGAACTGGGCGCGGTCCATGCCCAGCGCCGGATCCTTCAACCCGCCTGCTCGGTCAGGCGCCGCACTACGTCGCACAGCTCGTCGACCGTATCGGGCTTGTAGATCAGGTGGCGCACGCCGGAGTGCGGCGCGCGCTCGCGTAGTTCATCCGTGATGTAACCGGAGGTCACCGCCACCGGCAGGCCGGGCCGGATGAGGGACAGTTCATGCGCCACGTCCAGGCCCGACATGCCCGGCATGTTGTAGTCGGTGACCACCAGGTCGAATGCTTCCGGATCGGCGCGCACCGCCTCGAGCGCCTGCGGCGCGAGCGTGTAGCCGCTGACGCGGTAGCCTTGCCGCCCGAGCATGCGCCTGACCAGCGACACCAGCGCTTCGTCGTCGTCCAGATAGAGCACGTGCTGTTGCCGGCCTTTCGGCGCCGCTGCAGCCGCGGGCGCGGCACGCTGGGCGGCGGGTGCGTCGACCGCCGGGAAGTAGAGCTGGAAGGTCGTCCCGGCGCCCGGCGTGCTGTCCACGGCGATCGCGCCCTCGTGCCCTTGCATGATGCCGTGCACCACCGACAGGCCGAGGCCGGTGCCCTGGTCGATCGCCTTGGTGGTGAAGAACGGCTCGAAGATCCGTTCCTTGGTGGCCGCGTCCATGCCTTTGCCGGTGTCCGCGACCGACAGGCGCACGTACCTGCCGGGCCGGAGGCCGGCGATTTCGCGCGCCAGCGCGCTCTCCACCGCAACCTCCGCGAGGTGGATGTCGATGCTTCCCGGCCGACCCTCCATCGCGTGCCAGGCATTCGTGCACAGGTTCACGAGGACCTGGTGGACCTGGGTGGGATCGGCCGATACGTTGGGCAGACCGGCCGCGCATTCGGCCGCGAGCCGCACGCCGGCGGGCAGCGTCGCCTGCAGCAGCCTGACCGCTTCGTCCACCACCGCGCCGAGCGCGACGACTTCCCTCACGAACTCCTGCTTGCGGCTGAAGGCGAGGATCTGCTGCACCAGGGCGCGCGCGCGGCGGCCGGCCTTGTCGATTTCCGCGATGCTGTGCCCGGCGGGGTGCTCGGGAGCGATGTCCTGGCGCGCGAGCTCGGCGTTGCCGAGGATCGAGCCGATGATGTTGTTGAAGTCGTGCGCGATGCCGCCCGCCAGTGTGCCCACCGCCTCCATCTTCTGCGACTGGCGCAGCTGCGCCTCCAGCAGCGCGCGCTTCGCCTCGGCCCTCTTCCGCTCGCTCGTGTCGTGCACCGTTGCCACCACCACGGGGCCATCGTCGGTCTGCAACGGGAGCAGGTCGATGTCGACAGGAAGCGTGGTGCCGTCCTTGCGGCGTGCATGCAGGTCGGCCCGGCCTGAGCGCACCGGCCTTGGCGTCGCGCTCGCACGGAAATTTCGGCGCATGCCGGCATGCCGCGCGCGCGCGTGGTCCGGGACTAGGACATCGACCGGCAGGCCGATGAGCTCTTCGCGGGAGTAGCCGAGCAGCGATTCCGCGCCCCGGTTCACCGCGGTGACGATGCCCGCCTGGTTCACGATCAGGCAGGCGTCAGCCGAGAACTCGAACAGATCCTTGAAGCGGGCCTCCGCACCCAGGCGCTCGATCTCCGCGGCGGTGCGCACCGCGAACAACCGAAGCAGCGCTTCGATCCGGTCTGCGTTCTGGCGCAGCGGCTTGCGGCTCATCACGCCCAGCGCGCCGAACCGCTTGCCATGCGCGTCGAAAAGCGGCACCGCGGCGTAGCCCGACACCCCCAGATCGACCAGCATCTGGCAGGCCGGAAACCGTTGCTGCGCATGGTCCGGCAGCACCACCGGTTCCCTGCCGATCACGGATTCGCACGGCGCTCCGGCAAGGTCGTACTCCACCGGCGGCATCAGCTGCCCATCGACGCACAGGCCGAGCGTGCGCACGCGTTCGTTGGCCGGCGCCCGCAGCTTGCTGACAAAGCCGATCTCCGCGTCGAGGTACCCGGCCACCCGCCTCGCCACCTCGTTGAAGAACGCTTCGCCGCTCAGATGCGCCATCTCGGCGGAGAGCAGCCGCAGCGCGCTCTCCGTCCTCTTGCGTTCGGTGATATCGCGCGCGACGGTGACGATGGCGTGCCTCCTTGCGTACGGTACCGCGCGGCGGAACGATTCGACCGGCAGCAGCGATCCGTCCTTGCGGCGGTAGGTGCCCTCGGTGGTCGCTTCGCGCAGGTCGCCGGCGATCAGGCGGCCGTAGATCGCGGCCAGCTCTTCGCGCGCCGCGGAGAAGATGTCCTGCGGCCCCATCGCCAGCATTTCCTCGCGGCCGTAGCCCAGCGTCTTGCAGGCCGTGTCGTTGACATCAATATACCGCATCCTTGCGGGATCGGTGAGCAGGACCAGATCCGCCGAGACGTCGATTGCGGCGCGGAACCGGCGCAGGTTGTCCTCCGCCAGCCTGCTCTCGGTGATGTCCTTGCCGGTGCCGCGGTAGCCCCTGAAGCGCCCGTCCTTGTCGAAGACAGGCCGCCCGCTGATGCTGATGAAGCGCGAATTCCCGCCGTCGCCCGGCCGCTCGATCACCAGGTCGCGGAATTCGCGATGCGCCTCGAGATCGGCGCGGTGCCTGGCCCAGTCCGCCTCGGTCATGTTGAGGCTCGGCAACTCCCAGCGCGTCCTGCCGATCTCGGCTTCCAGGAAGTAAGGCCCGTGCCGGTCGTGCGTGGCGCCGACGCGCTCGACGTAGCGGAACCGCTCGTCCTGTTCCCAAAAGAAGTCCGACGACAGCTCGGTGAGGCTCCGGAAGCGCTCCTCGCTGTCGCGCAGCGACCGCTCCGCGCGCCTGCGCTTGGTGATGTCGATGAGGATGGCGTAAACGCCGCGCACTTTGCCGTCGGGCGAGCGGTCCGGCTCGAGATGCACCTCGATCTCGCGCGGCCCCTGCCCAGAACGCTCGTTGGTGCGTTCATAGACCACCGATTCGCCCGCCAACGCTCTCGCGTTCTGCCTTGCGACCTCCGGCCAGGCGGTCTCGCCCACCAATTCGCGCACGTTCCGGCCGATCACCTGGGCGGCGGCGGCGGAATAGAGTCTCGCGTAGCGTTGGTTCGCCCCCTTGATCACCTGGTCCCGATCGAAGTAGGCGATGGCCGCCGGGATGTTCTCGGTGAGCAGGCGCAATTGCGCCTCGCCGTCACGCAGTGCCTCCTCCGCTAGCTTGCGCCGGGTCACGTCGCGCGCGACGCAGACGATCAGCCAGCTCTCGTCCAGGCGCAGCGCGCACCGGTGCAACTCGGCGACCGATGCGCGGCCGTCCTTGGTCCGTGCCGACAATTCCGCGGTAATGCCATCGGCGCCGGCGGCGATCACTTTGTCGTATTCCCGCGCGATCTCCTCGCGGCTGGCAGCCAGTAGGTCCTGCGGCCCCAATCGCAGCAGCTCTTCACGGCTGTAACCCATGCGCACGCAGGCGGTCTGGTTGACATCGACGAAGCGCATGGAGCCGCGATCGACCAGGTAGATCGAATCGCCGGACATGTCCATCGCGGCACGGACGCGCCGCAGCGCCTCCTCGGCCTGTTTGCGCTGGCTGACGTCCTCCATCGCCGCGATGACGTGATCGGGCCTGCCGTCCGGACCATGGATGACGTTTATCGAAAGGTTCACCCACACCGGGGTGCCGTCCTTGCGCAGGTATTGCTGCTCGCGGGCATCGGTGGACAGCTCCCCTTGGCGCAGGCGCTGGTTGAACTCAATGGCCTGGGGGCGCTCTGCCGGAAGAGTGATGTCGATCGAGGTCAGTCCCAGGAGCTCATCGCGCGTATAGCCCAGGATGTCGCAGAGCTTCTGATTCACGTCGAGGTGGAGACCGTCGATGTCGCGCCGCGCCATGCCGACCGCGGCCTGGTCGAACGCCGCCCGGAACCGCGCCTCGCTGTCGTGCAGCGACAGCTCGGCGCGCATGCGCGCGGTGATGTCGATGAACGCGCCGTGCCAGACGGTGGCGCCGTCGGCTTCGCTGCGCGGCATCGACTGGCCGCGCAGCCATCGCTGCTCCCCGCTGAAGGTACGGATGGGAAATTCGTGGATCCAGGGCGACAGCGCCCGCATCGAGGCGCCGATGGACTGCTCCAGGGCGGGCATGGCCTCGGCGGGGACGCGCTGGAAGGCGACCTCCGCATCGGCCATGACGTCGCCCGCCGACAGGCCGGCCAGCTCGCGGATCCCCTCGCTGATGAACGTGAAGGAGCGCCGGCCCCGGGCGTCGATGCGGAACGTGTACACGGCCCCCGGCAGCGCGTTCACCAGGTCGCGGCAATCCTGCTCGCTGCGCTGCAGGTTTTCTGCGGTCGGCTCGCGCACAGTCATGTCCTCGCGCGCATCGCCTTCTCCGCCCGGAATCGTCATCGGATCGCCGTCACTCCGGCGACTGGTTCAGCGCGACCCAGTACGTCTGGATCTGCAGCGCGACCTCGACGAACTCCTCGAAATCCACCGGCTTGACGATGTAGGAGTTGGCGCCGTTCAGGTAGGCCGTTTCCACGTCCGCGTTCACGCTCGAGGTGGTGAGCATCACCACCGGAATCACGCGCAGCACGGGATGCGCCTTGAGCCGGCGCACGACTTCCAGGCCGTTCACTTTCGGCATGTTGATGTCGAGCAGGATCGCCGCCGGCCGCGGCTCGCCCGCCTCCCAGCGCGGAATCCACCCCAGGGCTTCCTCGCCGTCGCGCGCCACCTGCATGGGGTTGGCGAGCTTTCCCCGCATGAAGGCGCGCAGCGTGAGGTCCACGTCCATCGGGTTGTCGTCCACCAGCAGGATCGGTCGGGTGCCGTCGTTCATTCGGGTATCTCGAGGAAAAAGGTCGCGCCCTTGCCGGGCTCGCTCTCGGCCCAGGCGCGCCCGCCCATGCGCTCCATCGCCTTTTTCACCATCGCCAGGCCGACGCCGGTGCCCGGGTAGTCCTCGGCGCGGTGCAGGCGCTGGAAGACGGCGAAGATCCGGTCGCGATACTGCATGTCGAAGCCCGTCCCGTTGTCGCGCACCCACAGCAGGCGCGTGCCGCCCTCGAGGCGCCCGCCGATCTCGATCGCGGGCGCCGCCGCGTCGCGCGTGAACTTGAGCGCGTTCTCCATCAGGTTGCGCAGCGCCATCGCGAGGCCCGTCGGCGTAGTCCTCCCGCAGCAGCCGGGCGTAGCCGTCGATGCCGCGCAAGGGGGTCTTCAGGTCGTGCGCCACCGAGTAGCTGAAGGTCTCCAGCTCGCGGTTGGCGGTCTCGAGCTTCCCGGTACGCTCGCGCACGCGCTGCTCCGGCTCCGCGTTGAGCCTGCGCATCTCGTCGGCGGCCAGTCTGCGCGCGCGCAGCCGCAGCGCCCTCTCAACGCCGTCCATCGCGCCGGCCAGGTTGACGTCCAGCAGTACCAGGTCCGGCTGCAGCGCCGCGTCCGCCTTGTTCCTGCGCCGGATCTGCAGCAGGGCGAGCAGGCCGAGGCCGAGGATCGCCGCGGTCACCGCGCCGGCAGCCTGCCGGAAGACGTGCATCCGATTGTCGTGGGCCGCCAGGGCGGCGGCCTGCGAGGTGCCGATCTGGACGACCAGGGGGGAGTCCTCGAGGGCGCGGTAACTGTAGATCCGGGGGATCCCGTCCAGCGGGCTGGTGCCGAGGAAACTGCCATGGCTCGCAGCCGGCAGAAACGTCTTGAACAGCGGCGTGTCGATCGCGCTTTGTCCGGCGGTCGCATTCGCGCCTGAGGGGTTCAGGCGCGCGAGGACGACGCCGTCGCGCCGGAGCAGCGTGACGACCGCGTTCTCGCCGAGCTGGAGATCGGAGTAGAGCTTCGCGAAATAGAAGGGATCCATCCCGACGACCGCCTGACCGGCAAAGGATCCGTCCGCTTCGTCGATGCGCGTCGACAGATACGTGGTCCATCGGCCGCTGGTGAGCCCCAATCGCGGCTCGCTGACGAACACCGCGGGGGAATCGTTCCGCAGGTGATGCTGATGGTTCGGGTTCCTGCTCAGATTCACGGTCTTCGCCGGCGGCGGCGGATCGGCTAGGATCAGATCGCCCTTCTTGTCGGCAACGCTCAGGACGTTGTAAGGATCGAGCGCGGTCCGGCGCTCCCTGGCGTAACCGACCAGGTCGAATTTCATGCCGGAGCGCCGGTACTCCGAGGTGATTTCCCGCAGCACACCCTCGGCCGCGCGGACCGTCCTCGCGACGTGTTCGGCGAACACCCGGGCGAGATCGTCGTTCTCCTGGCGCTTGCTCTCGATGATCCGGTCACGATCGTGACCCGCCAGCACGAACAGGCCGCCCCACATTGCCGTGCACAGAATCACGCACAGGAGGATGACGCTCGCGGCAACGGCATGGCGCGCGTAGAGTTCGCGCAGCCTGGATCGTGGGGCGGGAATGCTCTTGTCGGACGACTCGCGCATTTCCGGTGGCGGGCCTCGTCCCGCGAAATTCGAAAAGACCGCCCCTTGGTTCCGGCGCGCTATCGCCCCAGAAAAGGGAAATCCTTCCGCAAAGAAACCAAAGGACTGGTTCCCATTGCACCCCTGACCGAGCCCGGCCAAACGGTGGAATAGAGGGGTTATTTTATCTTTTCGTCGCCTGCCGCGGCGCGATCCGGGATAGCCCGCCTTTCTCAACTGAGTATCGACACGACTGCTAAGTGATTGATTCTGCGTGGCACGGTTCTCAAGGTTTCCACTACGCGGTGGCGGGTTCCGCGGTCGTTTCTCGAACTTGCTTGGCGGAGATTTTCGGCGGCCCCCGTTGGGGCAGCGTCAGTCGCCGTTGCGCCAGCAGCATGCGGCGCCCGACCTCCGGCTGGGGGTAGCGCGAGAACAGCAGTTCGCGCCCGTCGGTGGTCGGGATACGCACATCGACCAGCTGTATCGTCTTGAACTTGGCGAGCACCTCATGTGGCGTGATGCCCCCTGTTAGAAGGTGCAGCTTCGCCTTGAGCGTGACCTGCAGGCAGTAGGCGGGGAACGCGACGAAGATGTGCGCTTCAATGCGCGATTCTTTGCGGTGATAGATCGGTCTCACCGCGAGGTCATGCTTGAGTTCCTTGAACGCCTGCTCGACCTCGGTGACTTGGATGTAGAAACTCCACAGCCGCTCGGGCTCCTTGCCCGGCGAGGTTGGTGCGCGGCAGGTAATGGCCTTCGCGTGGGCGCACTTGGCGCGCTTGTCGCGGCTGTAGCCGTACTGGCGCAGATCCTCGGGGCTGCGCTCAACGTCGCTCCGTTGAGCGGGTTCGCCATCGCGCTGGCATCGAGCCCGCCGGAAACAGCGCGATCTGGCCACGCGTACCTTCGCCGTGCACCTCGATCATCTTGCGCCAAGCCTCGCGCTGGCTGGAGTTGATCTCGCCCAGGTACGGCACTTGGCGCTGCACGATGCGCCCGTCGCTCAGGCGCCGGTTCTCGACAACGTTCCAATACTCGTGGACCTTGCCGTCCTTCACACGTCGGTTGCAGCGCAGGAACGTGCGCGAAGTCCATGAAACAAAAACCACCTCGCCAAGGACCAAGGTCTCCACTACAAGCATCGCGGCAAACCGCACCCCTTTGCGTCGAGCACTTGCGTCACGCACTGGTTCGATTTCGCTCGGAATCAACGTCGGGTTGAGAAGACGGAATAGGGCGGCCGGGCCGGCCTAGCGCAGGCTCGGCCAGGCGCTCAGGGCCCGTGAAATCGCCTCCACGGCGCCGGGCAGCATCGGCCCGAGCGCGAGCGCGCCGAGGATCAGGGTGGCAGGAAACCCGACCGCGAACAGGTTCAGCTGCGGCGCGGCGCGCGAGAGCACGCCGAGCGCGAGGTTGGCCAGGAGCAGCGCGGCCAGCGCCGGCAGCGCGATCGACAGCGCGAGCCGGAACATCTCGGCGCCGGCCGCGGCCACCGCCTTCAACCCGAGGCCGGTATCGAGCGGGGCGTCCACGGGCAGCGCGCGGAAGGATTCCATCAGGCCGCCGATCAAGAGCAGGTGGATGTCGAGCGCGAGGAACAGCAGCCCCGTGACGGTCGCGAGCAGGCTGCCGACCAGCGGGCTCTGCGTGGCGTTCTGCGGGTCGACGAAGAAGGCGAAGCCGAGGCCCATCTGTAGGCCGATCGCGTCGCCGGCGAGCTGCGCGGCGGCGAACACCAGCTGCAACAGCAGGCCGAGCGAGACGCCGATCAGCATCTCGCGCAGCGCATAGGCGAGCGCATGGGGCGAATCGAGCGGCACCGGCGCCGGCGCGAAGCTCGCGGCGACGAAGGCGAGGATCAGCGCCAGCGCGACGCGCATGCGGACCGGGATCGAGGCATGGCCCAGGACGGGCGCCGAGAAGATCGTGGCCATGATGCGGATGAACGGGAACAGCAGCGCGCCGGCCCAGGCCTGCAGCTGCCCCGAGGTGACTTCGATCACGCGATGCCGGCCATGCGTGCCGCGTCACCCGATCAGGGCGGGGATGTCGCCGAACAACCGCCGCACGTAATCGACGAGCAGCGCGAGCGCCCAGGGGCCGCTCAGGGCGAGCGCGGCGAACACCGCGATCAGTTTGGGGATGAAGGCGAGCGTCATCTCGTTGATCTGGGTGGCCGCCTGCAGCACGCTGACCACCAGGCCGGTGACCAGCGCGGCTCCCAGCGCGGGCGCCGAGGCGAGCAGCATGATCTGCAGCGCCTGCACCGCGATCGCGAGCACGCCCTCGGCGCTGGTCATGGAATCAGGCGATCACGTTCCGAAGCTCGCGACCAGCGAGCCGAGCAGCAGGTTCCAGCCGTCCACCAGCACGAACAGCATCAGCTTGAACGGCAGCGAGATCAGCATCGGCGACATCATCATCATGCCCATCGAGGTGAGCACGCTCGCCACGATCATGTCGATCACGAGGAACGGCACGAAGATCAGGAAGCCGATCTGGAACGCGGTTTTCAGCTCGCTGGTGACGAACGCCGGCACCAGCACGCGCAGCGGCGCGGCTTCCGGCTTGAGCGGCGCCTCGCTGCGCGCCAGCCGCGAGAACAGGGCCAGGTCCGCGTCGCGGGTCTGGCGCAGCATGAACGCGCGCAGCGGCTTTTCGGCGCGCCCGAGCGCCTCGTTGAAGCTGATGCGGTTCTCCGTGTAGGGCTGATAGGCGTCGGCGTAGATGCGGTCGATGACCGGGCTCATCACCACCAGCGTGAGGAACAGCGCGAGTCCCACCAGCACCTGGTTGGGAGGCGAGCTCTGCGTACCGAGGGCGTGGCGCAGCAGCGACAGCACGATCACGATGCGCGTAAATCCGGTCATCAGCAGCAGCAGCGCGGGCAGGAAGGCGAGCGCCGAGAGCGCGAGCAGGGTCTGCACCGGCAGCGAATAGACCTGCCCGCCGCCCGGGGCGGGCGTGCTGGTGAACGCGGGCAGGTCCGCGGCCGCCGCGCCGCC
>JBASCW010000106.1:0-61168 GCA_049651845.1 Burkholderiales bacterium
GGGCAGCAGCGCGCCGGCGAGCGCCACCGCGACGCCCGCGAGCGCGTAGCCGATCGCGCCCGCCGCCGAGACCGAGAGCTCGGGCGTCATGCCGCGGAACATGCCCGCGCCGAGATCGGCGCCCGCGATGCGCACCGCCGCGACCGCGAACGCGTAGCCGAGCACGATGCCGAGCACGCCGCCCAGCGCGCCGAGCAGCGCCGCCTCGGCGAGCACCAGCCGCAGCACGCCGCGCGCTTCGAGCCCCAGCACGCGCAGCAGCGCGTGCTCGCGGCGCCGGCGCGCGGTTTCCAGCGCCTGCGCCGAGAACACGAGGAAGCCCCCGGTGAACAGCGCCACCAGCGCGAGCACGTTCAGGTTCACGCGGTAAGCGCGCGACAGGTTCGCACCGGACTCCTCCACCGCGTCGAGCGTGGAGACATGGACCCCCGGCGGCAGCAGCGCGGCGATGCGCGCGCGCATCGCCTCGCGGTCGGCGCCAGGCGCGAGGCGCAGGTCGATGCGGTTGAGCTCCCCCAGGCGCCCGAGCCGCCACTGGGCGGTGGCGATGTCGGTGAGGACCGTGGAACCGCGCAGCGCAGGCAGGACGCCCGCGATCTTCAGAGGGACTTGGGAAAGGCCAGCGACGATTTCGAGGTTCTCCCGTCCGCCGATCTGAGCTTTCAACGCATTCGAGATGAAAACCACATCCGGCCTCAACAACTCCAGTCGTGCAGCCGGATCGTCGGCGAACAGCGCCGGCTGGATCAGCGCCGCGCGCAGCGGATCGATGCCGATGAGGCGGATGGGCCGCCGCTCGCCCGCGACACCGGCCTCGGCTTCGAGCACG
Organism: Burkholderiales bacterium; assembly: GCA_049651845.1. Classification (GTDB taxonomy): domain Bacteria; phylum Pseudomonadota; class Gammaproteobacteria; order Burkholderiales; family SG8-39; genus RBG-16-66-20. Next base: position 830 of record JBASCW010000106.1, read on the forward strand.
GGGCTCGCGACCGCTACGCCCGGCAGCCGCGCGAGCGTGGCGTAGAGCGCCTCGGGAAAGCCGCCGCGGCCGCCGCGCACCTCGAGGTCCGCCTCGCCCGCGAGCGAACGCACGCCCGCAGCGAGCTCGTTCACCGCCGCGCGGTTGACCAGGTGCACGCCGTAGCCGAGCGCCACGCCGAGCGCGATGGCGACGACCGAGACAAGGACTCTGGCCTTCTGAAAGAAGATTCTTGAACTGAGTAAGACCAAAACGCGCAACATTCGCCTAACGGGGAACGTCCCCCGCCAGCGTGATCCGGTGCATCAGGCGCCGGTGGCCGTGGTAGTCGTTCACCGGGTTGTGCTGCGCGCAGCGGTTGTCCCACAGCGCGATCGAGCCCGGCTGCCAGGCGAAGCGGCAGGTGAATTCGGGCTTGACCTGGAAATCGAACAGGAACCCGAGCAGAGGCGCGCTCTCTTCTTCGGTCCAGCCGGCAAAGCGCACGGTGTGCCCAGAGTTCACGTACAGCGCCTTGCGCCCGGTCTCCGGGTGGGTGCGCACCACCGGGTGCTCGGCGACGAACTCGGATGGTTCCTTGCCGTCGGTCCGGATCCGATCCTCCCGAGTCTTCGATGCATCCGCTTTTGCAGAGGAATTTATTGCCTTCAAAGTGAGCAGCAAGGCTTTCATTCCTGCGGACAGGGCATCAAAAGCCGCATGCATGTTCGCGAACAGCGTATCGCCGCCCGCCGGCGGCAGCTCGCGCGCGAGCAGCATCGAGGCCATCGGCGGGCGCTCGAGGTAGGCGGTATCGGTATGCCAGATGCCGCCGAAGGCGACGCGCTCGTGCTCTAGCTTCTTCACCTCGATGATCTTCGGGAAGTCCGGCAGGCCCTTCACCAGTGGGTACTCGATCGGCTCGCCGAACTGCTGCGCGAAGGCCATGAACTGCGCCGGCGTCAGCGCCTGGTCCCTGAAGAACACGACCAGGTGCTCGAGCCACAGGCGCCGCAGCTCGGCGGCGGTCTCCGGCGCGAGCGGCCTCGACAGGTCGACGCCGCTCAGCTCCGCACCCAGCGCGCCCGCGATCCTGCGCGCCCGGATCATTTCGCCCCGGTGTCTCCGGTTTCGGCGATGTGCAGGTGGTTCTCGAGCTCGCGCACGCCCTTGATACGCGCGGCGATGAAGCTGCAGGCCTCGCTCTGCTCGATGAAGTCCACCGTGCCGTGCAGCTCTACATGGCCCTTGGCCACGGTCACGCGCACCGCGCAGTGCTCGGTCGAGCTGTGCGTGCGCAGCGCGGCGCGCACGTGCTGCGCGAGCGCCACGTCGCGCAGGATCGCGCGCGAGGCGTCGGTCTCGGCGAACTGCGGCGCCTTGACCATCTTCACGATCTCGTCCACGCACTGATCGACGCTGACGCGGTCGGTGTTGAAACCCATGTCATACTCGTTGATGTCGCGCGGGTCGATGTGAAAGTGCCGGCGCATCACCGCGCGCGCCGCGTCGTCGTTCTGCGCCACCACGCGCTCGACCTGCGCCTCGTCCTCGCTGTTGAGCCGCTCCATCATGCGCCGCACGCGCGTGCGGCGCGAGGCCGACACGCACACGCGCACCGCATGCGGCACCTCCTTGAGCAGCGCGGTCGCGCCCCAGCCGCGCAGGACAATCGCGTTGTCCGTCTCGGCCATCGTCAGGATCTCGTCGGCGGTGAGCACGCGCAGGCGCAGCTGGTCGGTGGTGAGGCGCTCGAGCAGCCCCTGGCGCCCCTCGAGGAAGCTGATCACGTGGCTCCTGCGGATGCGCGCGCGGTTCGAGAGGTGGTCGATCATCTCGTGGTGGCGCACCTTCATGCCGAGCGCCTGCTCCAGCCCCGCGGCGACGTCCTTGCCCAGCGATCCCATTTCTCGGTTCATCGCGATCAGCGGCATGGCTCCCTCCCCCTCCCGGCTTATTTTTTCATCTTACTCCCGCCCTACTCGATGACGCGGTTCGCGCGCGCGAGCACGGCAGGCGGCAGCGTGACGCCGATCGCTGCCGCGGTCTTCTTGTTGACCGCCAGGTCGAACTTGAGAGGTAGCTCGAACGGCAGCTCGGCTGCTTTCGCGCCCCTGAGCAGCTTGTCCACGTAGTTCGCCGCGCTGCGGTAGCGGTGCCTGGGATCGTTCGGGTAGCCGAACAGGCCGCCGTCCTCCGCGCCGCGCAGGGTCGGGAACACGGCCGGCAGCTTGTAATGCAGCGCATGGCCGGCGAGCGCGGCGCTGACCGTGTTCAACGCGGGGTCGTCGCCGATCAGCAGCCCGTCGGCGCGCCGCGTCGCGAGCATGCTGAAGCCCTCGCGCAGGTCGCGCAGTGTGCGCGCGTTCACCAGCAGGATGACGCAGCCGCGCCTCTTCGCCGCGGCCTCGAGCCCCGGCAGCACGCGCGTGAAGAACGTGTTGTCAGGCATCACCACCAGGCCGATGCGCCGAGCGCCCGGCAGCGCCTCGAGCAGCAGCTCCAGGCGCTTCTCGTGCACCGCGCTGTCCATCGTCGTCAGGCCGGTCACGTTGCCGCCGGGCCGCTCCAGGCTGCGCGCGAAGCCGCTGCCGACCGGGTCGGCGACCGAGATCGCGACGATCGGCACGCTGGCCGTGGCGCGCCGGGCCGCCGCGACTGCGGGCGTGCCGTAGGTAACGATCACCTCGGCACCGGCCTTCACGAGCTCGCCCGCGAGCAGCGGCAGGCGCGCGTAATCGCCCTGCGCGAAGCGCCAGTCGATCGCCAGCCTGCTGCCCTCGACGTGGCCCAGCTCGCGCAGCCGCTCGGTGAACGCCGGGTAATGCGCGCGCGCCTCGTCCTGCGACACCGGCGAGAGCACGCCGATGCGGCGCATGCCCTCGGGTGTCTGCGCCGACGCCGCCGCCGCAGCGCACGCGAGCAGCAGCGCGAGGATCGCTCTCATGTCAGGACACGACCCGGCTCGCCTGCGCGAGGATGCTCTTGGGCAGCGAGATTCCCAGCGCCAGCGCGGCTTTCTGGTTGGCGACGAGCTCGAGCCGGTTGGGCCGCTCGACCGGCAGGTCGGCGGGCTTCGCGCCCTTGAGAATGCGGTCGGCGAGCACCGCCGCGCGCCGGTAGTTCTCGCCGATGTCCACGCCGTAGGAGAAGATCGCGCCGGCGTCGGCCCACTCGGCGCGGTGCGCGACGATGGCGAGGCCGTTGCGCTCGGCGAGCTGCACCGCCTCGCGCCGGCGCCCGGTGAGCGCGAACGAGGGCGTCACCTCGCAGACCGGGATGCCGTCGCGCTTGAGCTGCGCGAAGATCTTGGCGATCGCCTCGAAGTTGGTGAACTCCATGCTCACCAGCTCCAGGCTGTGCGCGCGCGCGGTCTTCTCGTGCAGGGCGCGGCGCTGCTGGTAGTCGGCCGCGTTGCGGTCGAACACCGCGCCCAGGCGCTTGATGCCCGGCAGCGCCTGGTGCACGAGCTGGAAGCGCTTCGCCACCGCCGCGTCGCCCTGCACCTGGTAGGAGCCGGTCGCGTTGCGGCCGGGCTTCTTGAGCGAGGCGACCAGGCCGGCCGCCACCGGGTCGTTCATGGTGATGAACACCATCGGCACGCCGGTGTTCTCCTTCGCCACCGCCAGCGCGAGGCTCGCGGTCGTGGCGACGATCAGCTGCGGCTCGTTGCCCGTGGCGTTGCTCACCATGGTGCCGAGATAGGGGCGCGTGCCCTTGCCGCCGTGCCGGTCGTAGGCGACGTTCTTGCCTTCCACCCAGCCGAGCCTGGCCATGGTCTCGAAGAACGGCCGCGCGTTGGTCTCCTCGTCTTCCGACTCGCCGATGAACAGCACCGCGACGCTGGTCATGCGCGCGGGCTGCGCGAGCGCGAGCCGCGGGAACAGCGCGCCCAGCGCGCTCCAGCCGGTGCCTGCGGCGAGCAACCCGAGCAGCAGCCTGCGGTGGTGCACTAGGTCCATCCTTCGAGGACGAGTTTGCCCGTGACGTGCCCCTCTTCCAGCAGCCCGTGGGCGCGACGCAGGTTGGCGGCGTTTATTGTGCCAAGGTTCTGCCTGAGCGTGCCGATCAGCACGCCGGCTTCGATCAGGCCCGCGGTCTCGTCTAGCAGCGCGTGCTGCGCCTCCATGTCGGGCGTCTGAAACGTCGAGCGCGTGAACATCCCCTCCAGGTGCACCGCGATGCTCTTGTCGTGCAGGATCTGCAGGTCCACGGGCCTGGTCGTGCGCACGATGAGCCCGATCCTGCCCTGCGGCTTGGTGATCCTGGGGAAGCTCTGCCAATAATGGTCGGAAGAACTGAAACAAAGGACGAAATCAAACTCCTGCGACCCCACCTCTGAATGATTCACCACCTCGTCGGCGCCGAGCCGCCTGCACCAGTCGATGGACTCCGCGCGCGATGCGCTCGCCGTGACCTTGAGCCTGGCGAGCTTCTTGGCGAGCTGGATCGCGATCGAGCCCACGCCGCCCGCGCCGCCGATGATCAGTATGCTGCGGCCGGCCGCATTTTTCCCATCGGCGCCCGCGATCGAGATACCCATGCGCTCGAACATCAGCTCCCAGGCGGTGAGCGTGGTGAGCGGCATCGCCGCGGCCTCGGCGAAGCTCATGCTCGCGGGCTTCCTGCCCACGATGCGCTCGTCCACGAGCTGGAACTCGCTGTTCGAGCCCTGCCGGATCACGCTGCCCGCGTAGTACACCTCGTCGCCCGGCTTGAACAGCACGCAGTCCTTGCCCGCGGCCTTCACCACGCCCGCGGCATCCCAGCCGAGGATCTTCGGCGTGCTCTCGACCTGCGGCTTGGGCGCCCGGCGCTTGGTGTCCACCGGGTTCACCGACACCGCCTTCACTTCCACGAGCAGGTCGCGCCCGGCGGGCCTGGGCTCCTCCACCTCGAGGTCGAGCAGCGACTCCGGGTGGTCGATGGGCAGGTACTTGTACAGGCCTACGGCTTTCATGCCTGGCATTGTCCCCCAAGCGGCGCCCAAAACGAAAAAGCCCGGCTCGCGCCGGGCTCTTCCTCGACTGCCTTGCGGCAGGCCTACTTCTTGGCTTCCTTCTGCTTTTTTTCCTTCTTCGGCTTCGGCTCCTTGCCCTTCGCCTTGCCTTCGGTCTTCTTGCCTTCGCCCTTGGTCATGGTCTTGGTGGGCTCTTTCTTGGGCTCGGCCTTCGCCGGCGCGGCCGGGGTCGCCGGGGTCGCGGGCGTGGCCTTCGCGGGCTCGGCCGCCTTGGTCGGTGCCGGCGCCTGCGCGAACGCGAGGCTGGTGAAAGCGAGGGCGACTGCGGTTGCGATGATCTTCTTCATGCACGTCTCCTGTTTGGTGAGGATATAGGTCCCCTCCGTCCTCTAACGCGCAATCCGCTCTCCGGATGACAGTTGCGATACAAAAAAAGCCCGGCCCGCGCCGGGCTTTTCCTGGTCTGCCTTACGGCAGGCTTACTTCTTCTCGGCCTTGGCCTTGGCGGCGGCTTCCTTCTTCGCCTTGCGCTCGGCAGCTTCTTTTTCCTTCTTCGCTTTGCGCTCGGCGGCGCGCTTGTCGCGGGCTTCCTTCTGCGCCTTGGCGCGGGCGTCCGCGTCGGCCTTCTTCTCTTCCTTGGTCATCGGCGCCGCCTTCTTGGCCGGCGTGGCCGGGGTCGCGGGCGTGGCCTTCGCGGGCTCGGCCTTCTTGTCCTGCGCGATGGCGGTGGTGCCGAGCGCGAGCGCGGCGATCAATACGAGAATCTTCTTCATTTACCTCTCCTGGTCGGGCTGTTTTGGGGGACTCGCCAACGTAGGATCAACGCGCGCCGCGCGATTCGGATGACACGGGTTAAAATCCATGCAAAATCAGGCTCTTCCCCCATGTCCAGCAACTTCATCAGGCAAGTCATCGAGGCCGACCTCGCCTCCGGCAAACATATAAGGATACGCACGCGCTTCCCCCCCGAGCCCAACGGCTACCTGCACCTGGGGCACGCCAAGTCCATCCTGCTCAACTTCGGCCTGGCGAAGGAGTACGGCGGCAGCTGCAACCTGCGCTTTGACGACACCAACCCGGAGAAGGAAGAACAGGAGTACGTCGATTCCATCGTCGACTCGGTGAAGTGGCTCGGTGCCGACTTCGGCGGCAAGCCGCTCTACGCCTCGGACTACTTCGACTTCATGTACCGGTGCGCCGAGTACCTCGTCACCTCGGGCAACGCGTACGTGGACTCCCAGAGCGCCGACGAGATGCGCCACAACCGCGGCTCCTTCACCGAGCCCGGCAAGGATTCGCCGTTCCGGAATCGTTCACCCGAAGAGAACCTCAAGCTGCTGCGCGAGATGCGCGACGGCAAGCACATCGAAGGCCGGCACGTGCTGCGCGCCAAGATCGACATGAAGTCGCCCAACATCAACATGCGCGACCCGGCGATCTACCGCATCAAGATCGCCACCCACCACCGCACGGGCGACAAGTGGTGCATCTACCCGATGTACACCTACGCGCACCCGATCGAGGACGCGGTGGAGAAAATCACCCACTCCCTCTGCACCCTCGAATTCGAGGACCAGCGGCCGTTCTACGACTGGCTGCTCAATAAGCTCGCCGACGGCGGCCTGCTCGAGCGCCCGCTGCCGCAGCAGATCGAGTTCGCGCGCCTGCAACTAACTCATGTTCTTTTGTCCAAACGCCTTTTGATCAAGCTCGTGGAAGAAGGCCACGTGGACGGCTGGGACGACCCGCGCATGCCCACCCTCGCCGGCGCCCGCCGCCGCGGCTACACCCCCGAAGGCTTCCGCCGCCTCGCCGAGCGCGTAGGCGTATCCAAAGAGAACTCCTGGATCGACTACTCGGTGCTCGAAGACTGCATGCGCGAGCACCTGAACGAAGTCGCCCCCCGCCGCATGGCCGTCCTCGACCCGGTCAAGCTGGTCATCGAGAACTACCCCGAGGGCCAGGAAGAACAGATGGAAGTGCCCAACCACCCGAAGAACACCGAAATGGGCAAGCGCCAGGTCCCCTTCTCCCGCGAACTCTGGATCGAGCGCGACGACTACATGGAAACCCCGTCCAAGGGCTACTTCCGCCTATTTCCGGGCAACAAGGTAAGACTTCGCTACGCCTACGTGGTGGAATGCACCGGCTACGACAAAGCCACCGACACCGTGCGCTGCAAATACCTTCCCGAAACCCGCTCCGGCACGCCAGGCGCGGACTCGGTTAAGGTGAAGGGGAATATCCATTGGGTGAGTGTGAAGCACGCGCTCGAGGCGGAAGTGCGGATCTACGATCGACTTTTTAAGACCGGTAGGCCCCAAGGCGTCGAGGACTTGAATTTAGAGTCGCTGAGACCAATTCGAGCGCAACTCGAGTCAAGCCTCAAGAATCCGAAGAAAGAAGCAGTGCAGTTTGAACGACACGGATACTTCGCAACAGATGAAGGACGTTTCAATAGAACCGTGACTTTGCGTGACTCCTGGACCAAGCCAAACTAACTAATAAAGTGCCTCTTAGAATAGGCTTGCTTGCAACGCATCGCCGGAGTTAGTCGGAAGGCGCGAGCGCACAATCATTTCGGCCGCTTCATCCAACACGATTAACGTAAGAAGTCGACGCGGAGTCGACCGGAACGCGATCCCATCCACGAAATACCTATCAAGGGGACCGTCAAGTCGAATCCAATATCGACCCCACAATTGCCGTCTTTCGAGGAAGTCCGTATATGCTGGCTCGTTCGCTCGAAGATCAAAGCGCAATCGTCCAGCCCTGCCGCTCTCCTCAGTGGCCTCAAGCCATCGAGCAACAAACATCCCTCGCTTCTCGAGATACTCCCAAAAAATTACGCGCGCCTTGAGCGGAAAATGCTGCAAGAAGCACCTTGCAGCGGCCCTCAAAGAACAGTCAAATTCGTGCGCAAGCGAAACGACTGTTGATACGTCGATTGAATGTTGCTTTAGGAACCGCTCCACCTGCTTCGGTGGTAAGAGGAGGCGAGCCGCGACAAAATCGCAAATCCGCTCCTCATCGGGATCGCGCCCCTCCTCATATTCCATGCCCAGTTGCTCTGATTCCTCACCTAAAGCCTCGAAAAATAATGTATGGGCAATCTCATGTGCAATCGTGAATCGTCGACGCTGCTCTGAATGCGCGCGATTCACCGTAACAACGTAACCGCCGCCTGGCAGCCGACTTATTTGCCCGTCGCCTCCGACTTCTCGATACTCAATTCCACGAATATCGCGCCTTCGCGCTAGCGCCTCTACATCTATCGGCGTCGAGAGTGCATCTAGATCCGGGAATGCGCGCTCGATAGCGCACTGCGCCGCCCGTAGTCGCGCGGGAAGAAACGGCGGTTCATCACGGCGCTTGGATCGCGATCCCCAATATTCACAGAATTTCGCAATCCGATGACTTGTTGTCAACATCGATCGGGTTCAGCTATTGAATTCCTGAAATTTGTTGCGGAGTTCATCAATCGAATAAATGTGCCGAGGTTTTCGCCGGAAATCCTTTTCCACCGCAACAACAAACGCTCGATTTTTCGACAATGATCCCAAACGATCTTTCGCGACGAATTCTTGGAAAACGTTCAGGCGGCCTCGCCAAATCTTTGAATCCTTGGAAAGTGGTGAAGCCGCATCGAATACTTCCTCATCTGACTGCAGCTCCGCGTCGCTAACAGACATCACCCGAGGTCTTTTTTCGCTCTCCCCTTCCGCCGATCTAGCGGCCAAAGGCAATGGCGCCTCAGACTGTTCAAGACCCAATGATGTCTGCGCAGCGGATACGTCCTGAGGAAACTGAACTACGTTATCGTCACTCGCGTCTACGATCATTGATTCGATATCAGCAACAATCGCCGCAAGGTCTAGCCGACACTTCTCAACCTCGGCGGAGTCCGACAACGTTTTCCCAGCTCTGATCACAGCGTCAATGCGCTTGCCAATTGGTCCGCCTCGCACGAGATCTCTAACCACATGTTTCACGTCGAGCTCTTCATTCTCTTCACACATGAAGGCAAGCGCGGCGTGCATATGACTTTCAATACTGTATTCACAATCCGCGCATTCATGGCTTACTCGGCTAAACACGGACCATCTAGGCGGTGAGAAGTGCGACAACCTAGAATACAGCTGTGCGGCGATGCGAGACTCCGGCGGTAGATATTGCAGCCAACATGAAAGCGACAGCACGCTTCGCCATTCTGGCCGAAAGTCGATCTCACCTGGATTGTTCTCGGCAATCGCAACTATTCGCCGTACCAGCAGGTCAATGGCCTTTGATAGCCCGACCCCATCTCGAACATATTCAATCGCGGGATTGACGAGCAGAATGAGACGCCATAGCTTCTTGTAGTCGCTGTTTAATTCGTCCACTTTGTTTTGCACGGCAGGATGCTTTTCAAGCGTAACCACCGTGCTCGCCTGCAGCGCATATGTAGCGATACCCTTGGCCTGAACCTTACGCCCTGGCACATAAAGAATTAGAGCATCGTCTGGCCATCCAGCCTCCTGAGTAAGCTCGGACTCGAGTCTTGTTCTGAGATCATCGCCATCCCCGCTTCCTTCGTGTCGAAGTACTTTGATCATTCTCGTCATTCTTTCTTCGACAACATGAGCAGCTACACCTGGCATCAAATTCGCAACTGCTTCTTGATCGAGGACAAAACATGTCTTATACAGTTTCCGCCTCGCGATAGCTTGCAGCAACGAGATTCCTCGCAGTGCGCTCTGAATAGCCATCTGGTCGCCTTCCGCAGCAGCGTTCGATATTCGGTCCCAGCCGCGATATTCGAGCAACAGATGCAGACTCTCGTCTCCGACCTCTGGATCCAAAAGATCAGCAGGCAAGATTCGTTTTCGCAGCTCAGAAATGTCTTCGGTCTTGTTGACGATCCTTAGTGAGAGCTTCTTTACGTCGGATATGTCAATCAAATCCTTTCGACGTCCGACTTCATTGGGCTTTCCTATCAGTTTTATCGCCTTAGCGAACATCGCTGATGCCGCCACCTTCGTTTTGTGATAGTAAATAATTTCCGCGAACCGAAAACGCTGTCGAACAAGATCAATTACGCCAGCGCAAGTATCAAGCCGCGGGTGTCCATTGCGATCGACGAGCGACAGAGCCATTCGATACAGATAAGGCTCATCTGCCTCTTCCTTGCCGATATAAAAGCAGCTAATTACGCGGTCGTCTCGCAGGACATCTAACCCCACGTTGGTGGGATCTCGGCGCAAATAGTCCAAGTAGTCCGCGCAAATGGTGTCGCCTACGATGTCGGCAAAATACGGATAGAACGCGCGACGCTTTTGAGTGTCGGCTAGGCCCTTCTTGAGTGCCTTATGGATCGGCGATGAGGAATCGAGTTTCTCGATAACCTTAACGAATGGAATCTTTTGTTCCTGATCTGCTGCTGATTCCTCTTTATGAAGGCAGCTGAACAAAACTGCCCCGTAGACCTCGTCAGGCGAAACCCCTAGATGCTTGAAGGCTTCTGGATATAGGCGCTCGTTCGTAAGGACATCGCGAATTTCCGACGCAGTGTCCGACGAATCTCCTATCCAAAGATAGGCGAGCCGCTCCGAGCGGAAGTCATCATGCTTTGGATAGAGTCTGTCAAACTCATCCTCGAGGGTATGTCCGAGCGGGATATGCGCTGCATCATGCAAGAGCGCCGCCCAGCTACAAATGTGGCGAACATACTCCCAGCGGTAGTCAAGTTCCTTTCCAGGAAATGGCAAAAAATCGCTCGGATTGACCGCACCGAACGGCCAGTAGTCTTCCTTCTGCGCATAGTTCTGACGTAGGCTGTCGACAAGCTTTCCTGCCGTGTGGGTCGCTCCCATCACATGGCTAAGGCGCGTATGCGTTCCGCCGCGGTACACGAGGTGCGCATAGCCCAACTGATAGATTCTCCCGAGACGTTGGAGCGCATCGGTCCCAAGCAGCGCGACGGACAGAGGGTCAAACTTGACGTCGCCGTGAATCTGGTCTCGGTGAACAGCAGGCCTTACTCGGCGCCCATCCAACCGCTTCTTCCCAGTTGACGTCATGGAAACCGCCCTTCAATTCAATACGTTAACATCGCATCTTAGCAGAGCAGCCGCAATGTTGCCGTACGGCAAAAGTAACTGGATTTGATCGTTGGTTTGGCAAAAAGCTGTCCGTCGTCAACGTGACTCACTGTTGTCACATCTTCTTTGAATTTGACTGCGCAATAGGCGCGAATCCTGCACGTTCTAGTTGAGACGAAATAGTGGGAACGAATCGGATTTCGTCGACATCGATGGCGATATGCCCAGCAGTCGGATACGCGAAGTGAGTGCCTAAGACGAGTATCCTTTTGCTTGCGTATTTGTTCCGAAAATCATGCCGCGTCTTCTGCGCCGCTTTCGGATCAACGTCAAAGCGACTCCCCATCTCCGGCATCGCGCACTGCACTGGGTGATGCATGATGTCCCCGGTAATCACCGCCTCCTCGCCCTTTGAGCTGATTCGCACGCTCACGTGCCCGGGCGTATGGCCGGGCGTGGGTTCGAGGTAGACCTCTGAGGTGAGCTTGTGGTCGGTCTCGACGAGGTCGGCGAGGCCAGCCTCCAGTATTGGGCGGACGGAGTCGTTGCGCACTTCGCGGTCGGGGCCGGCGGCTTCGTTCTTCCAGTAGTCCCATTCCTTGCGGCCGATGAGGTAGCGGGCGCTGGGGAAGGTCGGCACCCATTTGCCGTCTTTCAGCATGGTGTTCCAGCCGACGTGGTCCACGTGCAGGTGGGTGCAGAGGACGGTGGTCACGCGCTCGCGCGGGAAGCCGACCTCGGCCATGTCTTCGAGGAAGCGGCCCTTGCGCATGTTCCAGTTCTTCACTTCGCGCGGCTTGTCGTTGCCGATGCAGGTGTCCACCACGATCACCCTGCCCTGCGACTCGACGACGAAGGCGTGGATCGAGGAGATCAGCAGGCCGTCGTCGGTCAGGAAGTGCGGCTTCAGCCAGGCGTGCTGGAGCAGTTTCTCGGGCGTGCAGTCGGCGAAGAGGAAGCTCGGCGGCGTGGGGCCTTCGGACTCTACGATGCGCGAGATGCGCACGTCACCGATCTGCCAGTGCAGGACCGGATAGGTGGTGGCCACCCGCGGATGCTACACGCCGCGGGCGCCGTCACTTCAGGGTCGGAAACTCGCCCGGCAAAACCGGCGACTTGACGATTTCGACCTCGAAGGTGTCGCGATCCGGCGGGGGTTCCGGCAACGAGGACTCCTCATCGGGATCAGGTGTGTAGATCTCGACCTGTTCCGGCGCGTCATCGCCGGACTTCTCTATGGGCTCTTTCTGGGACATAGTTCCCTGTCGGTGGTGGGCAACGCGCTCCGGTTGCGTGGCGTGCGTATCTGATCCGAAAGGAGACCCCAATGAAAATCATGAATCAATTCGCCCTGGCGCTCGTCGTTTCAAGCGCTCTCGCCCTACCTACGGCGGCGCAACAGCGCGAGCTGCCGCGCCAGCCCCCCGGTCACCCGATGCAGGGAATGATGGAAGGCGGCGGCATGATGAGAATGATGGGCGGGGGCGGCGATGCCGCGGGACGCGAGCGGCCGCAATTGACCCTCGCGCTGCAACATCGCGCGCAACTCGGCCTCACCGAGGCGCAGGGCAAAATGCTGGAGGACCTGGTGAAGCAGTTTCGCGGCACGGCAGAGAAGCGCGTGCGCGAGCTGGAAGTCGCGGAAACGCAGCTCGCGGCGCTTCTCAAGCAGGACGCTTCGGCAGGAGCGCAGGTCGAGGCCAAAGTACGCGCGATCGAAAAGCTGCGCGTCGACCTGCGCCTGGAGCGTATCCGGACGATTGCCGAGGGCCGCGCGACGCTCGACGCGGAGCAGCGCGCAAAGCTCGACCAGATCGCCTCCCAGGATCGCGGCATGATGGGCATGCGCGGCGGCATGGAAGGCATGAACCACTAACGGCTCGCTGCCGCTCGATCCCGGAGCTTGCGCGCGACGGCGAAGATCGCCGGCGGAAGCAGCAGCATCTGCAGCACCGGCGCGGCGCCGACATCGGCCCACGGAACCATCGGCATGAGATCCGAGTATTGCCAGCGCCTCGCGATGTGCAAGCCCCACCATTCCACCGCGAAGCCCACCGCAAGTCCCGCGATCGCCATCGCGACATAGCTTGCGGCCCCGGGCCGCAGATACCAGTCATGTGACCGCATGACCGCCGCCACGACCACGAAGAGGATAAGGACGAGCAGCCCGTCGCCGAGCGCCGCCACGAAGCAATGCCAGAAGGCGGCTGGCAACTCGACGCCTTCATAGAGCGGCGTTTGAGCCAGCTCCCAAACATAGTTGGAGATCGCCGCCAGCGCGAAAATCAGAAAAAGCCGGCGTAACAGAATGGCGGCTTCGCGCGTCACCATTTGCCACGTCCTGAGGTCCGATGACCGACTTGGGATGCTATCAGCGAGTGGCCGGCACCGCCGCGCGCCGCTCCACTGTGTGTCTGAGCGCGCGATAGCCGAGCAGGAGCGCGAGAATCACGGCATAGATCGCCGGCTCGGTGACGTCGCGCTTCACCATCCACCAGAAGTGCAGCACGCCGAGCGGCGCGATCACGTACACCAGGCGGTGCAGCGCGAGCCAGCGCTTCGCGCCCAGCCGCCGCAGCATCGCGTTCGTCGACGTGACGGCGAGCGGGACCATGAGCAAGAGCGCGGAAAAGCCGACGGTGATGAAAGGCCGCTTGACGATGTCGGCCAGGATCTCGCCGACCTGGAACACGTGATCGAAGGAAACGTAGCTCGACAGGTGCACCACGCCGTAGAAAAACGCGTACAGCCCGAGCATGCGCCTCAGGCGCAGCAGCCAGTTCCAGCCGAGCAGCTCGCGCGCCGGCGTCACCGCGAGCGTGACCAGGAGAAAACGCAGCGTCCAGTCGCCGGTCGCGCGCGTGATGTACTCGGCCGGGTTGGCGCCGAGCCACTCGGGAAAGTAGGCGACGCCGGCCGCCAGCCGCGCGAGCGGCAGCAGCGCGGCGATGAAAACAAGCGCCTTCACCGCGCTCACGACCTTCTGCGACGGCAGCACGGGCATCAGTAGAACTTCTTCAGATCCATGCCGGCGTAGAGGCTCGCCACCTGCTCGCCGTAGCCGTTGAACAGAAGCGTCTCGCGCTTCGCGAAGAGATCGGGGATGCGCCGCTCGCGCTTCTGCGTCCAGCGCGGATGGTCGACCGCGGGATTGACGTTCGAATAGAAGCCGTACTCGCGCGCATTGGCCTTCTCCCATGCGATGCGCGGCTGCTGCTCGGTGAAGCGGATGCGCACGATGGATTTCGCCGACTTGAACCCGTACTTCCACGGCACCACGAGCCGTACCGGCGCGCCGTTCTGGTTCGGCAGCACCTCGCCATACAGTCCGACCGCGAGAATCGTGAGGGGATGCGTGGCTTCGTCGATCCTCAGCCCCTCGACGTAGGGCCAGTCGAGCGCCCCGCGCCGCACGCCGGGCATGGTGTCGGGCTGCACGGCGCTAGAGAACTCGACGAACTTCGCTTTCGAGGTCGGCTCGACGAGCTTCGCCAGGCGGTTGAATTCGAACCCGATCCACGGAATGACCATCGACCAGGCCTCGACGCAGCGCAGCCGGTAAACGCGCTCCTCGAGCGGAAACTTGAGCAGCTCCTCGATGCCGAACACGCGCGGCTTCGCGACCTCGCCCTCCACCGCGACAGTCCAGGGGCGGGTTCTCAGCCTCCCGGCATGTACCGCCGGATCGGACTTATCGACCCCGAATTCGTAGAAGTTGTTGTACGCCGTCACGTGCTGGTACGAGGTGAGCGGTTCGCGCGTGCTGAGCGGACTATTCGCCACGCCCGCCAGCTTCTGCAGGCCGAGCGTCTTTTCCTGCGCACGCGCCCGCGGCGCAAGCAAGCCGGTCGCGCCAAGCAGCGGCGCCGCCGCCGCGAGCCTGAGGAAATCGCGCCGTCGCTCGTAGACCGCGCGTGGCGTGATCTCCGACGAAGCAATGTCTCCCGTTCGTTTCATTGGGCGTCCCGGGTCGATCAATTCGCCCTTGGTCGCCGTGGCCACGCCAATCCTTACACTCGAGCAGATGTAGATATTCTGATCAAGACGCTCAGGCCTGCTCATTGGCGCGGCACGCGCATCTTCATCGCACTGACGCCGCCGGCGCTCCATTCTCAATCGATCCTGATGATGATGTAGCTCTCGCCGGACTTTACGAATTCGAAAGAGATCGTATCGCCACGATCCATCCTGTCGAAGAGCGCTTGGTCCCTGACCGTGAATGTCATGGTCATCGCAGGCCAGTCCAGACTCGCCACCGGCTCATGTTTGATCACCACCCCGGCGATCTCGGGTGCGACGCTGGTCACGTATCCGACGGCTCGGTGGACGCGCTCTTGCGCTTTTCTCTCGGACTTCGTCGCACCCATGTCCGTGCCCTTTGTGCCGTGCTGGGCAATGCTCGGCGAGGTGCTCACAATGGCCATTGCAACGGCGCTCGACAGCGCGGCGAGCGGTTTCAGAAGCGCTGTGGCTGCGATTGCGATCAACCCCTTCAGCGTGAACATCGTTGTCATCCTTGCCTCCGCGAAATATCGACGCAGACCGCATCACTGCGGCCTGCTTTTCCTCTCCGAACCGGAGAGCCTCAGTGGCGAGCTACGCGAAGGAGTTGGGCGGAGGGACCGGCGGTGCAAGAACGAACAGCGCCGGCAGATGCAAAGCGGGCACACTAGAAAACGAGCGCTCGCCGGAGGAAAGCGACCAGTGCCGCAGGAGCAACGGAGCGGCGCACACAGAGCAGTGGCCGGATCCACTCGTAGTACGGCTGCCAGAAGGGCAGTTCAGGCAGCATCCCATCGGAACCGCCTCGCGGCACGGCATGCCGCTCGTAGCAACGGCATGAAGCGGCAGCCACAAGCCCAGCAGCAGAATTGCGACCCGAAGAGGTTTTGGCCAAAGCATGGCTATTGGCATGCGCTTGCCCTATTAGGCATGTCTTCAACGCCGGGGTTCAAGTTCTTCACTCAACAGGTGGCAGGCCGGAATCCCTGTTGCGCTGCGAGATAACGCGCGGACGCCGGGGCGCCGGCGCCGGGCATCACCTGGAAGTTGCACTTCATCACCAGCGTTCGCGCGCGATGCAGGCCTGGTCCGGCGGGCCGCACAGGCTGGGAATCATGCGGCGACGGTGTACACGTGCACGGGCTCCGATTTTCCCCTCACCGTGACCTCGCCGAGCGCGACGAACGCAAATCCGTCCCTGGCGAGCCGCCGCGTGCTCTCCGCTACGAGGATGTGCGTACCGTGCTCCTTGTTGAGCGCCTCGAGCCGCGCCGCCAGGTTCACCGCGTCGCCGTGGACCGTGTAAACGAGGCGGTGCTCCGCGCCGACGGGTCCAGCGATCACCCGCCCGGTGTTGATGCCGACCCGCGTGACGAACCGGACGACATCGCCGAACGTACGATGATTGACCTCGCGCTCGATGTCGAGCGCGGCGCGTACCGCGTTGGCGGCGTGTGCCGGATCTTCGAGCGGCACGTTGAAAGAGACCAGCAGCGCGTCGCCCTGTATCTGGGTGACGACGCCGCCATGGCGCTCAAAAATTTTGACGATGCATGAAAAATATTCGTTCAGCAATTCGACCACCTTGGCTGGCGGAAGCTGCTCGGCGATTCGCGTGAATGCCTCTATGTCGGTGAACAGAATGGTCGCGATCCGCTGCTGAGGTTCGAGAGCACCCCGCTTCTCGAGGATCGCCTCGGCGATATGCTGCGGCACGTAGCGGCCGAAGGTCTCGCGCAGGAACTCTGTTTCCCGCAATCGCCCGACCATCCGGTTGAAGCGGTCGGTCAGAAGCCCCAATTCGTCATCCGACACGACCGGCGCGCGGGCCGAGAGATCGCCCGCGTCCACGCGCTGCACTCCGGCGAGCAGCTCGCCCAGCGGCCGCAGCAGCCCCCGGCGGATGAAGAAAACCGCCACGGAGGTCATCGCGACCGCGCCGATCATGTCGAGCAGGAACGCCCGCCGCAGGTCGAGCCTCTGCAGCTCCTCGAGCTGATCCGCGAAGAAGACGTCAAAGAATACGAGGACGAACGGCACGGCGGCCGTCGCGAGGTACGCGACCAGGAGCTTCGTCACCACGCCGCCGCGGCCGGGCGCGACCTCCCAGCCGCAGAGGCGGTAGAGCTCGAGCTTGAGCGCGGAAACGAAATCGTCCACGAGGAAATACATGAAGAGCGCCATCAGCACCGCGTGGATTGACATGAGGAACACTTGGTACGCCAGCGCGAGGTGCGGATCGCCCGGAGCACAGGTCGGGCACCCGAGATACTCGGTGACGAAGGGCGCCGCCATCACGACCACCGAGAGTGCAAACGTCCAGAGCGCCGAGAGGCGCGCGAGGCGCGCGACGCGCCCCACGGCGGTTTGCCGATTCCCCTGCTCCGCGATGCAACGCCGCACCGGCCTGAAGAGAATCCACGCCGCGACCGCGTTCGCGAAACCGATTCCGAGCGCAACGCCGGATCCCGTCGCGGCCATATGCCCCGGATCGGCGCTGACCAGATTCTGTATCCAGCCGAACACCAGCGCGACCAGGCCAAGACTCGCCATGCGGGCGTAGTAACGCCAGGCAAGGCGCCGGGACGCGCCGTGAATCGAGGCTTGGATCGCGAAGTCCGCACTCATCTAATCCGCCTTGCACCGGCAGGTTTTCACCGCGGACCGCGATACGTTCCGGCGCCCAGATAGCCGGTGCCGAGGAAATTGCTGGCCAACGGAGAAAAGTCGGGGCACTCGCGCTCGAGCCTGCGCCAGGGTCGAGTCAGGCCCCGACAGGTCGTCAAGTAACGACGCGCGCGCAGGGCCGTCCAGAGATTCAAAGGCGCCGCCCACCAGGGCAAAAATCGTGCGCCGGCCACGACGACACGCGCTCCGGGACGCGCATGCGCAAACAGCCGACTGAGCGCCGCAGCCGACTGCAGCACGTCGTGGGCATAGAAGAAAAGCGGCGCGTCGGCGCGTTCCTCGCAGGAGAACTCCTCCGCCGGCGCCTCGGCGAGGATGACGGTGTGCCCGATGCTTTCGTTCCGCACGCGCTGGCGCGCGAGCGCGAGCATCTCCGCGCTCTGCTCGAGACCGATGACGCGTCCGTTCAGCCCAACGCGGCGCGCCAACTCTGGCAGCATCGGTCCCGTGCCGCAGGCGACGTCAATCACGGTTTCACCCTCCCGCGAGCCCAGGAGCTCGATCGCTGGGCGCCTGGGCCGTTCGAGCCATTTGCAGCTCGCGTCATAGGATTCGGCGAGCGGCCGGCACGATCCGATCGCCGCGGCCCGATCCGGCGCGCCGCGCCGGCTGGGAATCAATCGCATGGCCGCAGCTTGGCGCGAAGGAAAAACAGTGCGGCGTCCTGCGCCCCGGCGGGGGCCACCGCCACGCACTCGTAGTTTGCACCAGGGACCTTGTCGAGAGCTTCGCCGCTCAGGCCGGGTTCTCCGAGCGGGCTACCGGCCACGCCCTTGAACGTCTCGATGAAGCCTTCTGCCTCGGGCACAGGATTTCGAGCGACACCTCCACCGATTGCAACGTATCCGGATCGGACTCTCCGCCACCGGTATGGCGTCCGATGTAACGTTTCGCGGCACTGCCCGCCTTCTCGATGAGTGAACGCTCCACCAGGCGGATCGAGGCGGCGCGCACGCGCAGCGCGAGGTCCGGCTCCACGCCGCCGGGTATCGCGAGCAGCGCCGGGTCCGCTTCCAGTGCGCGCAAGCAGCCGCTCTTCTCGGCGAGCGTGCGCGCGATCCGCGCCATGGGCGGAATGCGCAGCCGCGCATAGGGATCCATCTGCATTCCGCCCATCCCGCCCATCCCGCTCATGCCGCTCATGCCACCCATGCCGACACTTTCCGGCTGGGCCTCGACTACGATCACCGTGGCGAGCGGCGCAGCACAGCGTGCAAGCGTGGGCGGCGCCGCAGTTTTGACTGGGGCTGGCGCGGAAGCGCTCGGCGCCTCCGCGCCTGCAGGGACGCCCACGCAGCCCGCTGCCAACGCCATGGCCAAGCAGGCCAAGGCCTGTCGCAGCGGGGTCATCGCCAGAACTGCCGCGATGGCTTGCCGCCGCCCATCTGCCCCATCATGCCCATGCACATCTCCTGCATGCCGGACATGTCGCCCCCCATCACGCCGCCGTGCATGCCCTCGTGGCTGCCGCGTGCGGAGGGCGCAACGGCCTGCGCGAGCGGAATGGCGCTGACGACGCGGTAGCCGCCATCCTCGCCGACGAACTCAAACGCGATCCTTCCGCCCGGCTGCAAGCGGTCGAACAGCGCCGCATCGCCGACCTTGAATTGCATCGTCATCGCCGGCCAGTTGAGGGCCACGACCGGCTCATGCGCCACCGAGACGGCGCTCGCGCTGCGATCCACGTTCTGTACCACCCCGAGCGCGAAGTTCGACACGCTGGCCGGCGGGGCACCGAAAACGCCTGCGCCGGCAGCCAGGGCGGCGCCCGTCAATGAGGCGATCACGAATCTTTTCATCGAACTCTCCTTTCTGTCATCAGTTGCTACAGGCGGCGGAATTCAGCCAGCCGCGCGGTCACGTTCCATCCGATACCCGTGCGCACGCCAGCACGCCCGGATGTTCTTCAGCGCCGGCTTGTCCATCAGGCCGGCATGGGCCCGGAAACACGCGTCCATTTTTTCGGCGAACGATGGATCCTGCCCGGCGAACGCGAGATAAGACCAGGTCGAGAACGCACCGAACGCTACCGAAGCGATAAGCAGTTTTTTCATGACGATCTCCTTTCCATCAACGTTTGCTCCCTGTTTGAACCAATGCGCGGAGCTTCATGAGGAAGCACGCCGCCGGAATCACGATCATCGAAAGCACAGGCTTAGCGATCGTGCCGCCGATCATCGGCGCCGCGCATCGAGGCGTGCATCGCGATTCCCGCGCTCACCTCAACCGCCTTGAGCCGCTCGCCACAGCGAGCACTGCCGCTCCGAGCCATGCCCTCAGTGGCACGGCTTCGCCTTCGCGCGCACGGAGTGGCGCAGGCGCGTAAGTGGCCTCACTTCATCTGCGTAATGGTGTAGTCCTTCCCGGACTGGACAAAGTCGAACTCCACCTTCTCGCCCTGCTTCACCTCATTGAGCATCGCCTTGTCCCTGACCTTGAAGGTCATGGTCATCGCCGGCCACTTCATGCTTTCGACCGGGTCGTGGGCGATGGTGATGGTGCCCTTGTCCGAATCGACCTTCGATACGGTGCCCGAGCCCTTGTGAGGCTGGGACTTGCCTTTCTTCTCCGACTTCATGTCCATGCCTTGCATATCGCCTTTCATCTCCATGCCGCCCATGCCCGAGGACTGCGGGTGGGCAAGCGGCACTGCGAGAACCGACAGGGCCGCGAGGAACGAGCAAGCAACGATGCGTTTCATTGAGGTTTCCTTTCAGGGCTGAAGAGAGTGCTGCAATGGCGCCGCCGGCCGCGCGCGGAGTTCGCGCCGGCGTAGCAGGAGGTAAACGGCGGGTATCACGAACATCGACAGCAGTGGAGCGGTCACCATGCCGCCCACCATCGGCGCGGCAATCCGCTGCATCACCTCCGAGCCGGTGCCGCTTCCGTACATGATCGGCAGGAGGCCGGCGATGATCACCGCGACGGTCATCGCGATCGGCCGCACCCGCAGCGCGGCGCCTTCGACGATCGCCTCGCGAAGATCGTCGTCGTTGTTCAGGCGCCTTCCATCCTCGCGCGCCGCCACCGCCTGGTTGATGTAAAGCAGCATGACGACGCCGATCTCTGCCGCGACCCCGCCCAGGGCAATGAATCCGACCGCCGCGGCGATCGACATGTGATAGCCGAGGAGGAACAGCAGCCAGAAACCGCCGACCAGCGCAAAGGGCAGCGTGGCCATGATGAGGAACGCATCGTCGAAACGCCGGAACGTCAAGTACAGGAGCACGAGGATGATCAGTAGCGTGGCCGGCACGACGATCTTCAGCTTCTCCGTGGCGCGCTCGAGGAACTCGAACTGACCCGACCAGGAGATCGAGTGGCCCGGCGGAAGCTTGACCTCCTTCGCCACCGCCTGCTGCATTTCTTTGACCGCGGAGCTCAGGTCGCGCCCGGCGAGATCGATGTACACCCAGCTCGAAAGCCGCGCGTTCTCGCTCTTCAGCATCGGCGGACCGTCGCTGATGCCGATCGCGGCCACGTCGCCGAGCCGGATCTGGGCGCCCTTCTCCGTCAGCACCGGCAGCGCGCGGATCTTTTCGACGGAGTCGCGGATCTCGCGCGGATAGCGCAGGTTGATCGGAAAGCGCTGCAGCCCCTCGACCGTTTCGCCGATGTTGTCCCCGCCGATGGCCGCGGAGACGATGCTCTGGACATCGGCAATGTTCAGCCCATAGCGCGCAGCGCGGTCGCGGTCGATCTTCACGTCGATGTAGCGCCCGCCGCTCAGCCTCTCGGCGAACGCCGAGCTGACACCCGGAACCTGCTTCACCACTCGCTGCACGTCCGCTGCGACGCGATCGACTTCCTGCAGGTTGGTGCCCGCGACCTTGACGCCCACCGGGCTCTTGATGCCGGTGGCCAGCATGTCGATGCGGTTCCGGATCGGCGGCACCCAGATGTTCGACAGGCCGGGCACCTTCACCGTTCGGTCGAGCTCCTCGACCAGCTTCTCGGGCGTCATCCCGGCCCGCCACTCGCTGCGCGGCTTGAACTGGATCGTGGTCTCGAACATCTCGAGCGGCGCCGGGTCGGTCGCGGTTTCGGCGCGTCCAGCCTTGCCGAATACGCTCAAAACCTCGGGCACGGTCTTGATCAGGCGGTTTGTCTGCTGAAGAAGCTCGGAAGCCTTGCCGGCCGAAATACCCGGCAGCGCGGAAGGCATGTAGAGCAGATCGCCTTCGTCCAGCGGCGGCATGAATTCGCCGCCGAGGCGGGTCGCCGGGTAGACGCTCACCCCGATAACTACCAGCGCCGCGAGCAGCGTCGTCTTCGGGAATGCCAGCACGCCTCTCAGCAGCGGTTGGTAGAGCGCGATCAGGCCGCGGTTGAGCGGATTTTTCCTTTCGTCGGGAATCTGGCCGCGGATGAGATAGCCCATCAGCACCGGGATGAGCGTGACTGCCAGGCCCGCCGCTGCGGCCATCGCGTAAGTCTTCGTGTACGCGAGAGGCGAGAACAGGCGTCCCTCCTGCGCCTCCAGCGTGAATACCGGCACGAAGGATAGCGTGATGATGAGGAGCGACGAGAAGAGCGCCGGCCCGACCTGGGCGGCGGCCTCGCCGATCACATGCCACTGCTCGGCGCCTTCGAGCTTGCCGTCCGGGTGCGCATGATGCCAGGCCTCGATGTGCTTGTGCGCGTTCTCGATCATCACCACCGCCGCGTCGACCATCGCGCCGATGGCGATGGCGATACCGCCGAGCGACATGATGTTCGCGTTCACGCCCTGGTAATACATGACGATGAAGGCGATCAGGATGCCGAGCGGCAGCGAGACGATGGCGACGAATGCCGAGCGCAAGTGGAAAAGGAATGCGAGGCACACCAGCGCGACGACGATGAATTCCTCTATGAGCTTCTGCTGCAGGTTCGACACCGCGCGTTTGATGAGCCCGGAGCGGTCGTAAACCGGCACAATTTCCACGCCCGCCGGCAGGCTCGTTTTCAGCGTCTCGATCTTCTTCTTCACCGCGTCGATCGTCTCGAGCGCGTTCTTCCCCGAGCGCATGACGATAATGCCGCCCGCCACCTCACCCTGCCCGTCCAGCTCGGCGATGCCACGGCGCATTTCCGGACCGACCTGGATGCGCGCCACATCGCCGAGCCTGACAGAGACGCCGGCGTCGGTGGTCATGAGCGGGATCTTGCGGAAGTCGTCGAGCGACTGCAGGTAGCCGGAGGCGCGAACCATGTACTCCGCCTCGCCCAGCTCGAGCACCGAGCCGCCGGTTTCCTGGTTCGCACGGCCGACCGCATCCATGACCTTCATGTGGGGAATGTTGAAGGCGCGCAGCCGGTCGGGGTCGAGCACGATCTGGTATTGCCGCACCATTCCGCCGACACTCGCCACTTCCGAGACGTTCGGTACGGCCTTCAGCTCGTACTTGAGGAACCAGTCCTGCATCGCTCGCAGCTGGGAGAGATCGAGCTTGCCGCTGCGGTCCACGAGCGCGTACTCGTAGACCCAGCCCACACCCGTCGCGTCCGGCCCGAGCGAGGTCTTCGCCTGGGCGGGCAGCCTCGACTGCACCTGGTTAAGGTATTCCAGCACGCGCGAGCGCGCCCAATAGGGATCGGTTCCATCCTCGAACAGGATGTAAACAAAGGAATCCCCGAACATCGAGTAGCCGCGCACGACGCGCGCCGCCGGCACGGACAGCATCGTCGTCGCCAGCGGGTAGGTGATTTGGTTCTCGACGATCTGCGGCGCCTGGCCCGGATACGTGGTGCGGATGATGACCTGCACATCCGAGAGGTCCGGAATCGCGTCGAGCGGCGTACGCAGCATTGCCCACGTGCCCCATGCGGATACCATGAGGGCGGCGAGCACAACCAGCACCCGGTTGTGAATCGACCAGCGGATGACATTCGCGATCATTTGGCGCCTCCGCGGCGGATGCTGCGCAACGTGAATTCGCCTTGCTTTTTCGCCTCGGCGTAGAGCTCGAATTCCACGCGATCACCCGGCTTGATGGAGGCAAGCTGATTTCTGTCCTCGGCCTGGAACCCCATGGTCATGCGCGGCCACTTGAGCGCCGGGATGGGATCGTGGTCCAGCTCCACACGGCCGGACGACGGATCGAGGGACAAGACTTTCGCGGTCCCTTTGTGCACGGCGTCCTTGCCGGCGGTCGGTTCAGACATCGCCGTATCCCCCATGCGCGCCTCGCTCGCCCGCAAACTCGCCTCCGAATCGATGAGGAACTGGCCGGAAACGACCACCTTCTGGCCGGCCTCGAGCCCTTTGCGGATCTCGGTCCGGCCGCCCGTCTCCATGCCGGTCTGCACCTCGGCCGGCGCGAACCTGCCGTCCGCCTGGGCGACGATCACGACGCTCCGCCTGCCGGTCTGGATGACCGCCTCCGAGGGGACTACGAGGATTTCCTTGCGCGCCGCGGGCGTGAAATTGACGGTCGCGAACATACCCGGGCTCAACTCGCCGCCCGGATTGGCCAGCTCGACCCGCGCCTTCAGCGTGCGTGTCGCGGCATTCACTTCCGGCAGGATCGCGCTGACCTTCCCCTTGAAAACCTTGCCGGGAACAGCCGGTGCGCGGGCTTCGACGGCATTGCCGACCCTCACCTGCCCCGCCTCGTTTTCACGCACCTCGGCGTTGACCCACACGGTGCGCAGGCCGTTGATGCGGTAGAGCGGCGCGCCCGACATCACCGTCATTCCCTCGCGCACGCCAAGCTCGGCGACCACGCCGTCGATGGGCGCATACACCACGAGCCGCGGCTGCAGCTTGCCGGTGGATTCCACCTGACCGATCTGCTGTTCCGTCATGCCGACGAGGCGCATGCGCTGGCGCGCGCCTTCGATCAGGCCTTCCATCCGCGTACCGGCCAGGCGCCGGGCGGACAGATACTCCTCCTGGGCCGCCACCCAATCCGGCACGTACAGCTCGGCGAGCGGCTGGCCCTTGCGGACCGCGTCGAGCGGCGCGCGCACATGGAGCTTTTCGACGAAGCCGTTCGCCCGCGCCTGCACCACCGCGACGTCGCGCTCGTTATAGGCGACGCTTCCCACGGCTTCGACCACGGGCGAGACCGCTCCCTTGGTGACCTCCGCGGTCCTCATGCCGAGGCTCTGCTGCATGCGCGAATCGACCGACACGCCCCCCGTGCTTCCGCCGGCGTCCTCGTACACGGGCACGAGCTGCATGTCCATGAAGGGCGACTTGCCGGGCTTGTCGAACTTCTGCCCCGGCACCATGGGATCGTGCCAATACAGGACCTTCTTGCCGCTGGACGGATCGGCGTCGCCCGGCTTCTGCGCCGCGCCCGCCGACGCGCCTGCTCCGGTGGCCGAAGCTCCGCCCGCCATCTGCATGCCGCGGCTCATGCCAAACCAGTACGAGCCGTATCCCGCCGCGGCAACGCCTGCAATGGCGAGTGCAACAGCAATCGTTCTTCGCTTCATCGTTGACCTCTCAAATGCTCTGCCGGAATCAGGAAATTGAGTTGCGCCCAGAGACGCGCGGTGTCCATCTCGAGCTGTACCGCCTGCATGCGCATGTCGGTTTCGTTGCGCCGCGCGAACAGGAGATCGGTGATGCCCGTCCTGCCGCCCTGGTAACCCGCAAGCGCCGCCCTGCTGCGCTCCGCGGCGAGGGGAAGGAGATCCTTCTGATAACGCGTGAGGCGCTCGCGACCGTTTCGCCATTCGGCGAGCATCCCTCGAAGCTCTCCCTCGCGCGCCCTTATCATCTCCTCGCGTTCCGCCCGCATCTTCTCCGCCATGGCGAGCTTCGACGCGATCTCGCGGTCCTGGCGATTCGCCCGGTCCCACGGCAGCGGGACCGATACGCCGATCGACACCATGTTCGAAAACATCGGCCCGCGCTGCTGGTAGGCGGCCTCGACGGTCCAGTCCGGGGTGCGGCTCGCCTGCGCGACCTTGACTTCCGCCTTCGCGATCTCTTCCTGCTTCGCCATCACCGCGACATCCGGATGATGCACAAGGTCCTGCTCGAGCGTCGCCTCGTTCAGGCGCACCGTGTCCATGCCCGGTCGAGCCGCAAGGGGCGCATCGGCGCCCTCGCCGATCCAGCGGGCGAGATTGGTCTTCCCGACAAGGACGCGCCGCCGCAGCTCGCTCGCCTTGTCCTCGAGCGCGGCGAGCGTGCTGTGCGCACCGATCACGTCCGCCTGGCTGCCGCGCCCGCCGCGATACACCGCCTCTGCCGCGCCGATCTCGCCCTTGACCTGTTCGATCTGCTCCTCCACCACCTTCACCATCGCTTCCGCGTAGTAGCGCTCGAGCCAAGCGAGCGCCGTGCCGCGCTCGACCGAAGCGGTCGCCGCGGCCTTCTCCGCCACCGACTTCTCCGCTTCGCGCTCGAAGCTCTGCGCGCGCAGCTCGCGCTTCTCGCTGCGCGTCAGCTCCTGCATGATCCCGACGCGGCGCATGGTCATGAAGTCGCGCGTGACGCTGAACGCGTCCCCGCCGTTCACCGGAAGATTGTCGATGCCGGCCTTGAGCACCGGGTCGGGGAGCTGGCCTGCAGCGACCGCCATCTCGCGCGAAGAGCGCACGGCTGAATCCTGCGCGGCGAGCTGGCGTGACCGGTCGACCGCCCTGCGCTGCGCCTCTTCGAGGGACAACACTTGCGCGTGCGCGGAAAGCGCCGCAAGCGCGGGCGCGGCGGACAAACACAATTTCAGAACAACATGCATTTTCGATCTCCAAACAGCGCTGACTCGGTCGCGGCATTGTTCGCCGCGCAATAAAACGACGCTATCGGGGCCGCCCGGCCGGGCGGCCGGGAGATCAGATCAGAAAGGAATGAAGCAGGACGCGGTGCGGCGGCGCACCGGGAGGACGGGCCGTGAGGCCTTTGGACGGACTGGGTGGTCCGGGGGGTTGCGATACCCAAAGCACGCGCATCGGCACCAGGGCAGGCGCAATGACGACGGCGTACGGGACCTGCTGCAAATCAGCGGTGTAATGCGCTACGCATACGTTGGCGTTGTCCATCGCGACCTGCTTCGGAGCATTGCACGTACCGCAGGGCTCGCCGGGAGACATGGCCATGGCACCGGCGAGCATCCCCCGGTCCATGGAGCACGCGCTAAGGGCCAGGCTCGCCTGGACGAATGCCAGCGCGGCGAGCACGAAGATCGCGGCCCAACGGCGGATGCGCGTATTGATCATGCGGGCGGTTATTCTATCGGAACTTCTGGCTGCGCAACGTCAGTCGCGCCGAGGAGACGGGACCTTACAATCGAGCGACGAACTGCGAACGCGTAAGTCATGAATGCGGATCCAGAAAAAAGAGCGCCGGAGTCGCCGATTGCGCTCGCCGCTTGGACAGCATCTCGTCGCGCTTGCGGAGCGTTTCCTCCGACCAGTGCGACTTGATGTATGCGCGGACCGCGCGAATCTCACTGTCGGAGCGCTTTCCCTCGAACGCGGGCATGTCACTTTCGTAATCGGGCCGCTTGAGCATCACCGCCGTGCCGTTTTCGATCACGTGAAACAACCACTGGTCGGAGTGATGCCAGGTGTGTCCCGAATCGTCGTGCGGCGGGGCCGGCCACCCGCCGTTGGGCTGCTTCTGCCTCCAGTTCGACTGTCCTTCGCGCTTTGCGCCGCGGCAGGAGGCGTAGTACTCCGTGTAGGCCCGCGCGCCCGTGGCAAACCTCTCCGAAAGCGGCTCGCCGCAGGCGCTCAATACGACGAGCGCCGCGAATGACACTACGACCGTCGAGATGCGCACGGGACCTTGTCAGCCAATGCGACCAAGCGCAGGAAATCGCTCGAGCAGCCAGTAGCTGAAGGCGGTGAGCGTGCCCGTCATCATCGCGATTCCCATTGCCACCATGATGGCGCCCGCTGCGATCGTCAGCGGCCGGCCCAGCCTGCGCATGCGCCGCCAGCGGCCTGCCAGCTCATGCAGGAAGACCGCCGTGAGAAGGAAGGGAACCCCCAATCCCACGGAATACGCGCCAAGAAGTCGAATGCCCGCAGAGGCGGATTCGCTCACCGCCGCGGCGGTGAGGATGACGCCGAGGATCGGCCCGATGCACGGCGTCCAGCCGAATCCGAAGGCGAGCCCGATGACGAAGGCGGAGGCGGGATTTCCGGTCGCGACGCGCGTCTCGAAATGTAAGTTGCGGCGCAGGAATGGAATGCGCTCCACGCCTACCAGCATCGCGAGCCCGAAAAGCGTCACCAGCACTCCGCCAGCGATGCCGGCCTCGTAGCGGTGCTGGAGCAGCAGCCGACCCAGCGCGGTCGCGCTCGCGCCGAGCGCGATGAAGACCGCGGAGAACCCGAGCACGAAGCACAGGCTGAGAAGAGCGGCATTCGCGCGCGAGCTTTGTACTCGTCCGCCGCCCGCGGGAGCCAGCGACTGTCCGGTGACATAGGACATGTACGCCGGCACCAGCGGCAAAACGCACGGCGAAAGAAACGATATGGCGCCCGCGGCGAAAGACGTGACGGCGCCTATGGTCGACGATTCCATCAGCGGGTTTCGATCATGCCGCGCAGCTCGTCCACGAGCTTGGGCGCATCCCACTCCGCAGGGCCGACCCTGCGTCGGACCTCCCGTCCCTGCCGGTCGACGATCACGGTGGTCGGAAGGCCGCGGGTTGCGACCTTGAAACCTGCCTGCGCCGTCGGATCGATATAGGGCTGGAGCGCTTTGATGCCCATCTCGTCAAAAAACTTGCGCACCACCTGCGGCCCTTGCTGGTCGATGGAGAGCGCGACGACCTCGAAGTCCGGTCCGCCGAGCATCATCTGCAGGCGATCAAGCGCGGGCATCTCCTCGCGGCAGGGCGCGCACCAGGTGGCCCACAGGTTCAAGACGACGATCTTGCCGCGAAAATCGGCGAGCGAGCGCGAGCGTCCCGCGCCGTCCTGAAACTGCAGCTCGGGAAGCGGCTCCGCCTTCGTCCCCGTCTCCTCTTGCGGCAGCGCGACGTAGATACCGATGCCTGCCGCGACCGCGACGGCGGCGACGAGCACGGCTGCCATGCCGAACCTCATTTGCCTTGGCCGCCCTCGGCTATCGGCGTCCATGTGCGGCCCGCATCCCGGCTCAGAAACACGCTGCGCCCGAAGGTGGCGATCGAGTACTCGGCGCGCTTCGCCGGATTCTGCGCGATATAGGCGACTGCATCGTCCCTGAGCGCCGGTAGCTCGATCTGAGTGACCGGCCCGCCGCGCTGGCGTGCGCGCGCGAGGCGCGGCCGGCCGTCGAAGCTGCCGTACCAGAGATGCTTGCCGTCAAGATCGTAGAACACGGACGCACCCTCGCCTCCCGCAATTTTCTGGAAGCTCTCGCCCGAATCGGTCGACTCGAATATCCCTTTCGAGGTTGCCACCGCCACGTTGCCGGCGTCGTCGGGATGCACGCCGAGCGCGTGCGGATCGCCTTCCAGGCCCTTCGCGCCCGCGGGCTTCCAGGCGAAGCCCTCGTTCAGCGTGTAGTGCAGGCCGGCGCGCTTCATGCGCGAGCTGGGCGCGGGATTCCAGACGTAGATCGCGTTCGTGTTCCAGCCCGTCGCGAGGAGATGGAAGTCCGTCTCGCCTTCGAGACCGAGCTTCTCCCAGGTCTTGCCGCCGTCCTTGCTGCGGATCAACCCGAACGGATTGACCAGCCCCGAGCCCGGCGCCGGATGGCCGCTGCTGTACAGGTGCTTCGCGGTCGCCGCGTACCCCATGTAATCGTGCTGCGGCCCGGGCGCCTTCGACCACTTGCCACCTTCGTACACGGCGAGTCCGTGATGATTCGGGATCATCAGCTTCTTGCCGTCGCCGCTGTAAGAAAGCCCATGCACGTGTGTGAGCGCCACCCCGGCATTGGCGCCTGTAGCGACGAGCAATGCGATAACAGCCAATACGAACAAACGCATCTTCGCCTCCATGAAATCAGCGATGCGGCGCACCGCCGCCTCGTCGGCGAACGCGGGCGCGGCGAGACCCGTGAGCAGCAACGACACGACCGTCTTGCGCACGGTCATTTTCGCGTCCTCCCCGCCGGCAGGCTCACCCGGACCGTCTGCTCTAGCGGCACGTAGCACACTCCCTTGTCGGAGCAGCCCTGGGAGATCACCTTGAGGCTCAACGCGCCTTTCGCCGCGGCCTCGGCCGACACCTGCACGCGGATGCGCACCAGGTCGCGGAAGGTCTCCTGCTTGCCGAAGAATTGATCCTCCCTGATCTTGCCGCGAGGAATTTCCACGTCGGCGAGCGGCTTACCCGCCTCCGTGGCGAAGCTGAAGCGGTTGCGGTACATGTAGTAGCCCTGCGCGATCTTGAACGCCACCTCGACGTTGCGCTCGTCGAGCGCGCGTGCCCAGATGCGGAACGCCTTCCCGGGTTCGAGCAGCTCGGGCGAGCCGAAGAGCTGCGCCGCTGCCGGCCCCGCCGCGAGCGCGACGATGCATGTCAGGACGAGGTTTCTCAGCATTCTTCGCGGATGAAGCCGGAGATGCCCGAGCGCTTCAGCGGCTCGGAGTAGCGCTGAAAACCGGTCCCGCCTGCCGCTTTCCGGCCCCAGACGCCGGCGAGGCTCGGCCCGGTCATGTGCCGTCCCGGCTCGAGCGTGTGGCATGCCGCGCACGCCCGAAATGTACGCGCGCCGCGCTGCGCGTTGCCCGCGGCCAATGCGACCCCTGCGGCAAGCATGAGCGGAAGCGCCATGGGGGGCCTTGCGCTCATCTTCGAGATGCCTTGAGCAGAAGATGCAGGTCGCGCGCCATCGCCTCCGGAGAGAGATCGGGTTTCATCATCAGCCGCAAGCGCCCCTGGGGGTCGAACACCAGGATCTGGCCGGAATGGTCCACCGAGTACGCGCCGTGCTGGTTCGCCGGATTCGCGTGGTAGTACACCTTGAACTCCTTCGCCGTGCGCTCGGTCGCCGCCGCATCGCCGTACAAGCCGAGGAAGCTCGCGTGAAAGGCCGGGACGTACTGCGATAGCACCGCCGGCGTGTCGCGCTTTGGGTCGACGGTCACGAACAGCACCTGGACGCGGCGCGCCTCGTCGCCGAGGAGTTTCACCACCTCGGCGAGCTCCGCCATCGCTGTCGGACACATGTCGGGGCAGTGCGTGAAGCCGAAGAACATCGCCACCGCCTTGCCGCGAAAATCCGCAAGCGTGCGAGCGCGACCGGCATGGTCGGTGAGCTTGAAGTCCTTCCCCCAGTCAACGCCCGTGATGTCGACGGCTTCGAACTTCGGCGGCGCATCGGGCTTGAGCATCGCCACCGCAGCGAACACGCCCAGCACGAGCGCCAGCGCGGCTGACGCAAGCAGGAGCGCTCGTTTCGGTTTCATTCGGCGCTCATCCCTGCAACCAATACGCGGATCTCGGCGGCCGGGAGCCGCTCGTGAGGGACATCGGCGACGCGGCACGCAACCTCCCGGGCGTCGCTTCCGTCGTCGACGCGCAAGCGAACGGTGACGAGTGAGCCTCCGGTCTCCGCTGCCGATGCCTCGACCGCCTCGAGCGTCCCGACGCCTGCCTTCCCGCGCAGCGCTTCACGCACGCTGGCGCTGCTCGGCCGGGGCGCCAGCCTTCGCCGCAATGCTTGCCAGCCGGCGGTAACAAGAAGGCCCACAGCGATCACCGCTTCCTGTCGGGCGAGCGCCACTGGTCGTTCGGCTGGCCCCCGCCCATCATTCCGCCACCCATCATGCCACCGCCCATCATGTCGCGGCAGCCTTCCATCATTCCGCCGCCGCTCTGGCTCTGGCGGCCGGACAACCTCGATTCCAGACGCTCGATGGCCTTCTCGATGCGCTCCAGCCGCCGCTCAAGCGCCCCAGGCGAGGACTCGGCCACGTTCTGCGCGATTGCGACGCTCGCGGCGAGCGCCGCCGCAACGGCCACTGCGAAAATGCCCTTGTTCATGATAAGTCTCCTTTCATTCCACTGCGTAAAGGCGCGGTTCTTCCGAAGAGCGCTTCCCGATCTCATAGATGCGGAACGGCTCGGTTTTCGTCCCGGTCATGCCGGGCGAACCCTGTGGCATGCCGGGGAGAGAGATGCCTCGGATCTTCGGCCGCTCGCGCAGCAGCCGGTCAATGAGGCCGGCGGACACATGGCCCTCGACCACGTAGCCGCCGACCAGGATGGTGTGGCAGCCGTACAACTGCTCGGGCACACCGTGCCGGCGCCGGATGTCCTCCAGGTCGTGCGTGGCGATTTCGGTTACCCGGTATCCATGGCGGCGCAGGTACGCCGCATGGTCGTGGCAGCAGCCACACTGTGGGTTTTTGTAAAGCGTGGCGTCGGGTTTGTCCTGGGCCAGCGCGAAGGAAGGCGCGCCGAGCGCCGCGAGGATGCCGAGAAAACGTCGTCTGTGCATGTCGTCGTCCCTATGTGATTCGTATGCAGGCCATCATCCCGCCGGCCTGGTGCTCGAGAACGTGGCAGTGGAACATCCAGTCGCCGGGGTTGTCCGCGACGAACGCGATCTCCGCGCGCTCGCGCGGCGCCAGCATGACGGTGTCGAGCCATTCGCGATGCGGCGTGGGACGGCCGTTGCGGCTCAGGACGCGGAATACCAGCCCGTGCAGATGGATGGGGTGATGCCAGGCGGTGTCGTTGGCGAGATCGAGGACGTAGCTTCGTCCCTTGCGCAGCACGAACAGCGGGTCGAACGGCGCGGCGTTCTCTCCGCAACCGTTCGCCACGCCGTTCACTGCCCACGCCATGCCGCGCTTCATGGCGCGCATGCTGCCCATCATGCCGCCGGTGAAGACGACCTGGTGTCGCTCCGCCTTTGCGAGCTCCGGCTCGGAGAGCGGGTTCGCCGGCAACCCCGCCGGCTCCTCCGGGCGCGCGCGCAGCGGCGGCTCTCCGGAGTAGGCGACCTCGACGAGCCTGTACTCAAGCTGCCGGTAGAAGCGATCGTGCACCGCATGCCGCGTTCCCGGAGCGGCCGTCATGTCCAGAATCAGGTCGGCGCGCATCGCCGGGCCGAGCACGACCGCGCCGCCCTCGGGCTCGTGCGGCTCGACCGGCTGGCCATCGAGCGCGATGACCCAGGGACGATGAGCGCGGAACTCCAGCGCGAACACCCGCGCCGCCGCCGCGTTGATGAGGCGCAACCGGACGCGCTCGCCCGCGCGCACGCGAAACTCTTCCGGCACGCGGCCGTTGATCGTCACGGTGTTGCCGACGCGGCCGTTGTGGCTGACATCCATGAAGCTGCCGAAGCCGCCGCGGATCGACGCATCGCGGTCGAGGCGCCAGTCGCCGAGCACCCAGACGACGTCGCGGTCCACCTTCGGCGGCTCGCGCTCCTCGACGATGAGCGCGCCCGCGAGGCCGCGCCCCATCTGCTCGTAGCTTCTCTGGTGCGGGTGATAGAAGAACGTTCCGGCGTCGGGCACGGTGAACTCGTAGGTAAAGCCGCCGCCAGGCTCGATAGACGGCTGCGTGATCACCGGCACCCCGTCCATCGCGTTCGGCACGCGCACGCCGTGCCAGTGCACTGTGGTGCCCTCGGCGAGCGCGTTGTGAACCTGCACTCTGAGCCGGTCGCCCTGGCGCAGCCGCAGCGTCGGTCCGGGAACCTGGCCGTTGTAGGCCCAGACGGCGCTCGCCGGATACTCGCTCGGCACGAGCTGTGCGCGCGCAGGGGCGGGCTCGAGCCGCGCCTCAACAAGCCGCGTTTCCGCGCCGCGCGCCGAGCTTCCCGGCAGGGGAAGAAGCGGCGCGGACGCGAGGCCCGCGAGTCCTTTCAGAAAACGGCGCCTCGCCCGCATGGGGCGGCCGCCCAACTGATCGTTCAAAGGATGGTCTCCGCAAAAGCCCGCTCGCTCACGCGGGCAATTCGCCGCGGCCGAAGCCGCACCCGCCGGTCAGAAGACCGGCACTGTTACGCGGAGAGGGATTTCGGGGGTGCCGTATCCGGCGGACGGCTGACGGACAGCGCGCCAGCAGAATAGCCCTTCGGCGGCAACCCGTCCAACAGAGGCGTGAGATTCCCGGCTGAGCTCCCGACAGCCGCCTGCCCCAAGGCGCACGGCAACAGGCAACTCGACATGTTCGCTCCGCCGCCGCAGCCATCGTCCGCTGTCGGACTGCTCACCGTCACGCTGTCGCAAACGGGCGCGGCCACGAGGCCGGGCGCAGCGGTAATCACCGCCAGTACGATCAGCGAGGCGAGAGATCTTCTGAGGGTCATTTGTCTTGCGTACAGGATATCATGCAGTCGGCTCCAGTTTGCGATAAGACCCCCGCTCGCCGTCGAAGTTCGGACCCCATCCAAGGAAGACCTTATGAAACGCCTGCTCTATTTGCTACTGCTCGCGGCCCCGGCCGCGATTGCGGGAGTGGTCATCGACGACCCGTGGGCGGCCGCCACACCACCGGGCGCAAGCGTCGGCGGGGGCTATTTCGTGGTCCGCAACACCGATGCCGTTCCCGATCGCCTGATCGGCGCAAGCTCTCCTTTCGCCGAGCGGGTCGAAATGCACGTCTCTAGCTCCGAGGGCGGCGTCATGAGAATGCGGCAGCACGAAAGCCTCGCGGTTCCCGCGAATGGGCGGCTCGAGCTGACACCTGGAGGCGCCCACCTGATGCTCATCGGGCTCAAGCTGCCCCTGAAGCAGGGCGACATCGTGCCGCTCACGTTGCGCTTCGAACGCGCGGGCGATGTGAAAACCGAGCTTCGCGTCGGAAAACTGGGCGCGCGCAGCCACGCACATTAGCGGCTTCCCTTCCCGGCCCCCCTCTCATCGAGACCGATCGTCCATCAGTCTGCGCAAATCCTCCGGAACCGGCATCGGTGCGAAGGCGCTCACGTTCGCGCCTCCGGTGGTGCCCACCGGCACCCAGACGCGCGAGAAGAGGAGCGCCGCGAAGATTCGCGCGAGCTGACCAAGCATTTCGCGCTGCGGCCAGTCGCCATGGGCCGATAGGAATATGGGATCTCCAGCATGTAGGTGCCATCCTTCTCGCGCGCGCGCTGCTTGGGGTGCCATATCTGCGCTGACACCCATCGCGCCGACTGCGGGTTGAACTTCAGCGTTGCCCACTCCACATTGCGGCCCGCGAAGATGTCGTAGCCGCTCGCCAGGTGCTCATCGAGCTCGGCCTTCGATATCTCCTTTGCCCGCGCGTCCCGAAGCGCTGCATCGCGGATCGCGTCGACCGCGAAGCTGCGCAATCCCTCGCGCATGTGGCAGTACGCATCGACGTACCAATTCTCGCGGTAGTGGATCAGCCGCTGCGGCGATATCTCCCGCTCGGTTTCGCGATCGTCAGTGCGGCTGTAGTGCCGAATCCACAGGCGGCTGCGTTTCAGCACCGCCGCCGCGATCACGCTGAAATGCGATGCCTTCGACTCCCGCCTTCCGGATTGAAAGATGCGGATTCGCTTCTCGACTTCCTCCCAGGAGTGATCGCCCCGACCCAGGATTGCGCGCGGCCGCTCGACCAGCGGCGTCACCTGACCGTCCAGCGGGCCGGGCTGCAAGCTACCGAGGAGCTGCAGGGTGCTGAGCAGCGCGTGGATCTCCGCCGCGCTGAACCACAGGCCGGGCAGCTCGTAGCGCAGACCCGAGCGCGGCTTGCCGAAGCGATAGCCGTTGACCTCGGGGTCGCAATCGATCGGAGCGTGGAGCCGATCGCGCATGTAGTCGAGATCGCGCCTGAGCGTGGCGGGCGACACGTCAAGCGCCTCGCGCAGCGCCGCGAACGACACGACCTTGCGCTCCTTCAGGAGCTGGTCGATCTTGTAGAACCGCTCCGTTCTGTCCATCGTGCCCCTTGGCCGATCCATCTTACTCGTATGGTGCCCGTACCGTACCTGTATTGGTTTTCCCAGAAGTCGTACGCGTCGAAGGCCATGGGTGGCCAGCCTACGCCGATCTCACGCCGAGAACATCATGATCCGGGAGTCGCATCACATTTCGAGATCGCAATTTGTGCCCGTGATGGCCGGTCTCAGGGACGGCGCGAAGCGCAAGTCCGGACAGCCGGATAATCGCCCGCCGCGCGAATCCGCTAGGCTGCCCCGACGTTTCAGGAGGTGCGCATGCGGAAATCACTGCTGGCGGCCCTCGCCGCCCTGATGCTCGGCGGCTGCGCGGTCGGCCGCATGGACATGGTGGGCTCCTTCGAAGTCAGCGGCAGCTGCGTGTTCCGGCTGCGCTTCGAGATCATCCAGAACGGCAGCGTCGTCGCCTCGGCGACGTTCCGGAACGAGCTCGGCACCGATTTCCGCGACGGCAACGTGAACTACGACTCGCCGTTGCGCATCCATATCGAGATCCTCGACTCCAACGCCGCCTGTCCGCCCAGCCTGCGCGCGCCAAACCAGCACTACTACTGGCCTTCGCCCAACTTGGTGGGCACGCTGAAGCAGCAGCCGAACCGGCGCTACCAGGTCGACCTGAAGGCTTTCCAGGCCGTCATCCGGCCGGGCAGCGTTTCGGTGCGCTGACCGGCCCGTCCGCCACCTCACCACGGAGGAGAGAACGTCATGCCCTGCAGGGAAGTCCCGAGAGGTCCGCACGAGAACACGCGCCTGTTCAGCGCCCCGATGACGCCGGCCGACCGCCAGCGCGCCGACCAGTACATGCAGCGCTTCCGCGAATGGGACCGCAATCTTTGGCGCTGGCG
This sequence comes from Burkholderiales bacterium, assembly GCA_049651845.1. Taxonomy (GTDB): domain Bacteria; phylum Pseudomonadota; class Gammaproteobacteria; order Burkholderiales; family SG8-39; genus RBG-16-66-20. Next base: position 37,136 of record JBASCW010000106.1, read on the forward strand.
CGCGTTCTGGAGCGGCGGCGCGCCGTATATGGTCGGACCACGGCCGACGCGCCCGGGGCCGCCACCGGCAGTTCCCAACATCACCAACGTTGCCTGCCAGCAGGCGGCGCGCGTAGGCCACGCGCGCATCTTCGCCGACCTCGAGGCCGCGCTCGGCCGCCAGTTCCGCTGCGAGGGCACCTGCCGCGGCGGTCACCCCTGCCAGAAGATCTTTACGCGCAGCCGCGGCCATGGCTACAGCCTGGTCGAGAAGACGACCTACTGCCTGTTCACCGTGCGCGGCCGCTGCGGCTGCCCGGGCGAGCGCGAGCCGCGCGTGGAGGCCTGAGCGCGCGACGCCGGTCAGGGCGCGGCCTCGTTCTCCAATCAGGCGTCGAGCGTCGTCACGCGCCGCAGCTCGCGGCGGTGCTGGAGGTCGTCGAAGGGCCGGCCGCGGTGCATGGTGGCGAGGTTGTCCCAGATCACCAGGTCGCCCGGCCGCCAGGCGTGGCGGTAGACGAAGCGCGGCTGGGTGGCGTGCTCGATGAGGTCGCGCAGGAGCAGCCTGCCCTCGGGCACCGGCCAGTCCACGATGCGCGAGGCGTGCGAGGCGAGGTAGAGCGAGCGCCTGCCGGTGCGCCGATTGGTGCGCACGAGCGGATGCACCGCGCCCTTGAGGCGCTCGCGCTCGGCCTCGTCGAACTCGAAGCCGAGCGTCTCGCGCGAAAAGGCGATCGAGTGGTGCGCGCGCAGGCCCTCGAGCTGGGCCTTCATGTCGCCATCGAGCGCGTCGTAGGCCGCGCGCATGTCGGCGAACTCGGTGTCGGCGGGCACCGCCGGCACGACGCGGGCGTGCAGCATCGAGTAGCGCCCGGGCGGATCCTGGAACGAGGCGTCGGTGTGCCAGAGCCGGTTGCCGAGCGCATATGCGCGGCGCCGGTCGTCCCGCGCCTGCAGCTTGCCGTCCTCGGCCACGTTCGAGATGTCGGTGAGCGCCTCGTCGCCGAAGCGGTTCCTGCCGATCACCGCGGCGCCGGTCTTGCGGTGCAGCTCGCCGTCGAAGCGCTGCGCGAAGGCGAGCTGGTCGGCGTCTTCGAACGCCTGGTCGCGGAACACGAGAACCGCGAATTCGTCCATGCCGGCGCGGATGCGATCGAGCGCTTCGCGGTCCTCGACCTGGCGCAGGTCGATCGGACCCGCCTCCGCGGCGAAGCACGGATGCAGGGGACGGAAGACGAGCGCCTCGGTAGCGGTGGCCGCCATGGTGTCTGGCATCATTATCCCTCCATGAACGAGGCCGGTCAGATCGCCGCGGCGATTGCTGCGCTGCTCAAGGAGCGTGGGCAGACGGTCGCGGTGGCGGAGTCGTCCGCGGGCGGGCTGATCAACGCGGCGCTGGTGGCAGTGCCCGGCGCCTCGGCGTTCTATCTCGGCGGCGCCATCATTTATACGAAGGCGGGCCGCTCGTCGCTGCTCGGGCTGGGCGCGCCCGACATGAAGGGCCTGCGCTCGGCGAGCGGGCCCTACGCGAAGCTGATGGCGCACCGCGTGCGCGAAAAGCTCGGCGCGACCTGGGGACTCGCGGAAACTGGGGCGAGCGGCCCCACGGGCAACAGCTACGGCGACGCGCCGGGGCACGCCTGCATCGCGGTGAGCGGCCCGCAGAGTGAGGTGATCGCGGTGGCGACGGGCCGCGCCGACCGAGGGGCGAACATGCGCGAGTTCACGCGCCGCGCGCTGCAACTCCTTGAATCGTGTATAATTCGTTCCGCAGGTTCTCAGGTAGTGAAGTAGCTGGTCCGTCCCGGCGTACGCGCTGTGCTCATCAGGTAGTTCCCTTCTTCGAAGTGCCCGCAGGTTGGAAGACCGTTCTTCCGTTCTAGTTCAAGGAAACACCATGAGTACAGGTACCGTCAAGTGGTTCAACGACGCCAAGGGCTTCGGCTTCATCACCCCCGAAGACGGCGGCAAGGACCTTTTCGTGCATTTCTCGGCCATCCAGGGCGGCGGCTTCAAGTCGCTCAAGGAAGGCGACAAAGTCACGTTCGACGTCGGCCAGGGCCCCAAGGGTCCGAGCGCCAACAACGTCAAACCGGCGTGATCGTCACGCCCTCTGACTTGAGGAAAGCCCGCGCGAGCGGGCTTTTTTATTGCCCATGAGCACCAACCGCAGCAAGTTCCCCCTGCCCATCCTGTCGCGCGCGACGACCTGGTCGCTCGAGCGCATCGTGGCGCTGCAGCTGCCCGAGATCAAGCAGCTGCTCGCCAACGCCGAGCGCCTGCAGGAAGACGAGATCGCCGATCTGTGCCGCCAGGCCATCAAGGTCCGCCCGCGCACCGTGGCCGTGAAAAAGCCGGGCGCCAAGAAGCCCGCGGCAAAGCCCAAGGCCGTCGCCACCGCCTGAGGCCCTGGCGCCGCGATTTACTGCTGCTTCGGCGGTTGCGCGGAGGACGGCTTGGCTGCGGTGTCGTCCGGCTTCTTGTAGTCGCCGATGACGCCCTTCAGCGGGCACGCCGAGAACGCGGGGCACTTCTTGCAGCCTGCTGCGATGGCGATCGGGCAGAGCGTCATGGCGGGACTCCCTCGTTGGTCCGGGGGCCAGTCTACGCCTGCGGGCGTACCATGCTGCCATGAGCAAACAGGTCGAGTTCTTCTTCGATTTCGGCAGTCCGACGGCCTACCTCGCCTGGACCCAGCTGCCGCGCATCGCGGTGGAGGCGCGCGCCGAGATCGTCTGGCGGCCGATGCTGCTGGGCGGCGTGTTCAAGGCCACCGGCAACCAGAGCCCGGTGCTGATCGAACCCAAGGGCAAGTGGATGTTCGACGACATGGCGCGCTGGGCGCGGCGCTACGGCGTGAAGCTGGAGATGAACCCCTGGTTCATCATCAATACGCTGACCCTCATGCGCGGCGCGGTCGGGATGCAGATGCGCGAGCCCGAGCGCTTCCTCAAGTACGTGGACGTGATGTACCGCGCCATGTGGGAGAACCCCGTCAACCTCGGCGACCCGGCCGTGGTCGCGGCGACGCTCAAGGCCGCGGGCTTCGACCCGGAGGCCTTCGCCGCGCTGGTCGCCGGCCCCGCAGTGAAGCAGAAGCTCATCGACAACACCGACGAGGCCGTGCGCCGAGGCGTGTTCGGCGCGCCGACGATGTTCGTGGGCGACCAGATGTTCTTCGGCCAGGACCGCCTGGAGTTCGTGAACGACGCCCTGCGGGCGTGAACGGCGCCCTGCCCGCCTAGTCTGCGTCATCCGGCGGTCCGCCGGCCGACGCGAGATCCTCCTGCTTGATCCGGTCCACGTTGAACTTGGCCGCGCGGTCGCGCATGGTCCTGAGCACCTCCTCGAGCGGCGGCGGCTCGCCCTGGATCCAGCGCAGGGGATTGATGCGCGCCACCACGAATGCCTTGAGGTAGGGGCTCACGAAGCCTTTCGCCTTCAGCTTCGCGACGGCTTCCACGACCTTCGAGTCGAGATCGAGAAGTTGTTCGGAATGCTTTTGATGGGTTTTGAATGCAACGGAAAGTGAAGACGAAGAGAATTCGCTCAACCTCCTGACGATCGAGTTGTAGGCGCCGCCACTGAAGCGCAGCACTTTCTCGTAGCAGAGCCCCAATGTGACGAATGAAGCCTCTTCCAGGTAAAAGGCAAAGCTCTTTTCGCTTCTGGAGGAATCCTCTTCCAGCAGGCCGCGGTAGATCCGGATCACCTCGAGCGATTTCTCCTTGAGGTTGTGCGCCTTCTCGGTGTTGAGCGCGAGGATCTGCCAGGCGAGCTCGCGCTGCGGCACCACCAGCGCGGTGAGCGATCTTGCGCCGAGCCGGCGCATCGCCGCGAGGCGGTGGCCGCCGTTCGGCGTCCAGAAACCTTTCCCAGGAGCGGTGATGGCGATGATCGGATCGAGGAAGTAGCCGGTCTTGTCGATCACGTCGGCGAGGCGCTTGTGGTGCATGTCGGAGACGTCGCGCTGGAACGGCGTCGGCTCCACGCTGGCGAGCGGCAGCACCGCCGCGATCAGCGCGTGCTTGCCAAGCGGGTCGCGGTACGCGGCGAGCACCGCCCCGCCTGCGTCCTCGATCCTTTGCCTGGTTTCACTCTCGAAATCCCCGTCTTGCACGAGACAGTCCTGCGGCAGCAACCCGCGGGAACCTGCGGCCGCCTTGCGCGCGCGCTTTTTCGGCGCCGCGCGCTTGAGCCCCGATTTGCGTTTCTTCGCTTCCGCCATGCCGGCACCCCTTCCCGCGGACAATCCTACAGGCACTTCGAATCTCCTTGTATGATGGCGCCGTGACGCGCCGCCGCTTGCTCTTCCCGCTGCTGCTCCTGCTCGCCGGCTGCGGCAGCATGAGCGTGGACAGCCTGTGGCCGTTCGGCACCTCGGAGAGTCAGGAGCGCGACCGCCGCCCGGCCAACGCCACCGAGTACCGCTGCAGCGACGGCAAGACCTTCTACGTGCGCAACCTCGAGGGCGGCGCGGTCTGGCTGATGGCGCCCGACCGCGACGTGCGCCTGGAGAAGCTGGCCGACGGGCGCTACGGCGTCGGCCGCGTGTCGCTCGAGTTGGGCGCCGGCGAGGCGACGCTGAACGACCCGCCCAGCGTGTTTGTCAACTGCAAGCGCGCCGGCTAGGCGCGCGAGCCCCGCAACGCAAGCGAATCCACCGGAGAACGCCATGATCGACCTTTACGCCGCCGGCACTTCTAACGGCATGCGCGCGCGTATCGCGCTGGAGGAATGCGGCCTGCCCTACCAGCTGCACTTCGTGGATCTCGCCAAGGGCGAGCACAAGACGCCGCAGTTCCTGGCGATGAACCCGAACGGGCAGATCCCGGTGATCGTGGACCACGAGGGTCCCGGCGGCAAGCCGCTCACGCTGTCGCAGTCCAGCGCGATCCTGCTCTACGCGGCCGAGAAGTCCGGCAAGTTCCTGCCGAAGGACCCGGCCGCGCGCGCGGCGATGCTGCAGGCGCTGATGAGCGCCTCCACCGACGTCACGCCGGTCTTCGGCGCGCTCACCGCCGCCGCGGGCGCGAAGGAGCCGCACGCGCCGACCGTGCAGATGTTCAAGGACCGGCTGCGCGCCCTGTTCAAGGTCTGGGACGACAAGCTGGCGAAGACGAAGTACGCGGCCGGCGACGAGCTCACCGTCGCCGACCTGTCGCTGCTCGCCGGCTGGCTGCGCACCAGGGGCGCGCGCCCCGAGCTGCTCGAAGGCCTGCAGAACCTCAATCGCTGGGGCGAAGAGCTGGCCGCGCGCCCGGCGGTGCAGCGCGCGCTGAAGTTCTAGCCCTTCTTCGTAAGCGTGCGCCGGATCTCCTCGATGTCGAAGATCGCGGGCTGGAGCACGTTCAGGTAGGCGAAGCTCTCGGCGACCGAGTGGTCGCGCGTGTAGGAGATCATCTGCTTGGTGGCGGCGACCGCCACCGGCGCCTTGGCCGCGATGCGCTTCGCGACCTCGAGCGCGCCCGCGACCAGCTGCTCGTGCGTTTCGAACAGGCCGTTGACGAAGCCCAAGCGCTCGGCGCGCTCGGCCGTCAGGCGATCGCCCGTGTAGCCCAGCTCGCGCACCACCGCCTCGGGCAGCTGCTTGGGCATGCGGTTGAAGGTGCCGACGTCGGCCATCATGCCGAGGTTGATCTCCTGGATCACGAAGAACGCGTCGCGCGTGGCGTAGCGCAGGCAGCAGGCGGTGACCATGTCCACGCCGCCGCCGATGCAGCCGCCCTGCACCGCCGCGATCACCGGGAAGCGCGCCTCGGCGAGTACGTTCAGGCTGGCCTGCAGCTCTTCGAGCTTCTTCCTGAACCTAAGTCGGCCTTCATTCGAATGGGTTTCGAATGAAGAACTCTCCTGGAACAGCGAGATATCCAGGCCGCCGCAGAAGTGCGGCCCGCTGGACGAAACGACCAATGCACGCGTGCGGCCTTCGGCATCCAGTCCGCTGACGATTGCTGGCAACTCGCGCCAGAACGCCGCGGTCATCGCGTTGCGCCGCTCCGGGCGCGACAGCTTCAGGTGCGCGACGCCGCCCGCGGTTTCCAGCTCGAAACAGTCGTAGCCCATGAGGCAATCCTCCTAGCGCACGGTTGCGAAGAACTCCGTGACGTCGCGCGCGAGCGCCTCGGGCTGCTCGAGCGCGGCGAAATGCCCGCCGCGTGGCATCACCGTCCAGCGCCGGATGTCGGTGTAGGTCCGCTCGGCGAGCGCGCGCGGCGGGATCAGGATCTCCTTGGGGAACTGCGCATAGCCCATCGGCACGCCGATGGTACCGCCCTCGGGAATCGGCCAGCCCGCATGCAGGCGCGCGTAGTACGGCCAGAACGACGAGCCGATCGCGCCCGTAAACCAGTAGAGCGCGATGTTGGCGAGCATGTCGTCGCGCGCAATCGCGTTCTCCGGCACGCCGCCGCAGTCGCTCCAGGTCCTGAACTTCTCGACGATCCAGGCGGCGAGACCGGCCGGCGAGTCGGACAGTCCGAACGCCAGCGTCTGCGGCTTCGTGCCCTGGATCGCCTGGTAGCCGGCCTCCTCGGCGAGGAAATGCTTCAGCTGCCGTGAATAGGCAGGATCGCTCGAGAGCTTCGGATCCCTGCGCACGACCAGCAGGTTCAGGTGAACGCCGATGACGGACTCGGGGTACCGGTAGCCCAGCACCGTGCCGATCGACGCGCCCCAGTCGCCGCCCTGGCAGCCGTAGCGACGGTAGCCGAGCACGCCGCTCATGAGCTCGTGGAAAGCCTCCGCGATCTCTTCGGTGCCGAAGCGCGGCTGACCCGGCGCGAACGACAGGCCGTAGCCCGGCAGCGAGGGCGCCACCACCGTGAAATGCTCCTGCAGCAGCGGGATCAGCCGCAGGAACTCGAACACCGATCCCGGCCAGCCGTGCGAGAGCAGCAGCGGCATCGCGTCCTTGCGCCGGCCGGGTACGTGCAGGAAGTGCAGGTCGATGCCGCGCAAGTTCACCTTGTACTGCGCGAACGCGTTGAGGCGCGCCTCGGCCGCGCGCCAGTCGAAGCCCTGCCGCCAGTAGGCGACGAGCCCCTTCATGTAGGCGAGGCTGGTGCCCGTGGCCCAGGGCGAGAGCGGCGGCTCGTCGGGCCAGCGCGTGCGCTCGAGGCGCGCGCGCAGATCCTCGAGCGCCTCGTCGGCGACGTGCAGCGAGAATTCGCGCGGCGAATGTGTCGAAGTTGGCATGGCCGGCTCCAGTCCCGACTATACGATTCCTCGCCCGAGAGGAGTAAATTTGCCCCGTGAAGCGCCGCCAGTTCGCCGCCCGCCTGCTCGCCACGGCCCTTGCCGCCGCAGCGCCCGCCTTCGCCGCGGACGAGAAGAAGGCGGCCGAGAAGAAGGCCGAGGCGAAGTCGCCGCCGCCCGACGACACCTTCGACCAGGATTCGGTGCTGCGCGACGCCGAGGAGTTCTTCGGCAAGGGCGCCGAGAGTCTCGCCAGGGTGGTCGAGAAGGCGTTCCGCGACCACGGCCGGCCCAACGGCTACATCAAGGGACGCGAGCTGGCCGGCGCGATCGCCGTCGGCCTGCGCTACGGCGACGGCAGCCTGGTCTTGAAGAACGTGAGGAGCCGCCCGGTCTGGTGGACCGGCCCATCGATCGGCTTCGACGTCGGCGCCAACGCCGCCAAGGTGTTCGTGCTCGTCTACCACCTGCCGCGGCCGAGCGCGATCTTCCAGCGCTTTCCGGGCGTGGACGGCAGCTTCTATTTCGTGGGCGGCGTCGGCATGAACTACCAGCAGCGCGACCAGATCGTGCTCGCGCCGATCCGGCTCGGCGTCGGCCTGCGCGCGGGCGCGAGCGTCGGCTACATGCATTACACGCCCAAGAAGACCTACAACCCGTTCTGAGATACCGCCTCTATTACTGGCCGGAGATCCAGGGACGCGGCGAGTTCGTGCGCCTCGCGCTGGAATATGCCGGCGCGGCCTATGTGGATGTGCTGCGGCAGAGACGCGATTTTTCGTTCCCGCGTAAGCAGACTCCCTTCGCGCTCCCCTATCTGGTCGCCGGCAAGCGCGTCGTCGCGCAGACAGCGAACATCCTGCTCTACCTCGGGCCGCGACTGCGCTTGGCGCCGCGCCACGAGACCGGGCGGCTCTGGGCGCACCAGCTGCAGCTCACCATCGCCGACTGGCTGACCGAGGTGCACGACACCCATCACCCCATCGGCGCGGGCCTGTATTACGAGGAGCAGAAGCCGGAGGCCAGGCGTCGCGCGGCGGACTTCCTCGCCAGGCGCCTGCCCAAATTTCTTGACTATTTTGAGCGGGTATTGGCGGGCTCCGGGGGCCCTTACCTGCTCGGCCGGTCCCTCACCTACCCCGATTTGTCTCTATTTCAGATGGTTACGGGGCTTCGCTACGCGTTCCCGAAGGCCATGGCGCGGATCGAGGGGCGCTACCCCAGGGTCGTGGGCCTGCAGGCGCGGGTCGCGGCGCACCCGCGCCTTGCGCGCTACCTGCGGTCCGAAAGGCGGATCGCCTTCAACCGGCAGGGCATTTTCCGAGCCTATCCGGAACTGGACCATAAGAGAAATAATTCAGAAAAAACATAGACCTGCACCCTATTGGCATGGTATAAAGGCGAGTGCGGGAAGAAGCGATGGACTGGACGCTGGACCGAATCCAAACGTTGAGCAAACCGGAGGTGAAGAACCTGCGCGCCAACGCGGAGCGTCTTCAGGAACCCGGGGTAGTCGCGCTTTGTGACAAAGTGCTCGGGACCAAGTCAGCGACCACCGCTACCGCTGCGGCCCGCGCGGTCAAAGCAGCCAAACCCAGGAAGGAATCCCAAGGTGACTGAGGAAGTACGCGACGCAGTGCGTGAGCACCCCGGCCGTCAGGCGCGCAAGCGTTTCATGATCGGGAAATACGAAATCATCGCCCAGCCGATCGCCGGCTCGGCCCATATGCTGCGGTACACCGTGTTCGTCAGCGGCCGCCGCATCGGCGCCACCGCCAGCATGCCCACCGAGTCGGACTGCCGCTACCTCGAGCGCCCGCCGGTGGTGCCGCCGCTGAAGCCATTCCAGGTGTTCTACCGCCCCGGCCGCCCGAAAAAGGGCGCGACGCCGCCGCAACCGGTCACCGACGTGCATCATGGCGTGCCGCGCGACGACATTCCGGCCGGCATCTCGATCCCGGCGGCGAGCCGCAGCGACGACTAGTCCGGCGCGACTTTCCCTCGCAGCTGCTTGACCCGGCCGCGCCGGGTCTTGCTCTCGAGGCGCCGCAGCTTCGAGGCCCGCGTGGGCCTCGTCGCTTTTCTGGCCTTCGGCACGCGCGACGCAGCCTCCACGAGCAGGTGCAGGCGCGCGAGCGCCTCGGCGCGGTTCATGTCCTGGCTGCGGTGCTGCTGCGCCTTGAGCACGAGCACGCCCTCGCGCGTGAGGCGCTGATCCTTCAGCGCGAGCAGCCGCGCTTTCAGCCAGGCCGGGAGCGATGAGCGCTTCACGTCGAAGCGCAAATGCACCGCGCTCGACACCTTGTTGACGTTCTGCCCGCCCGCCCCCGCGGAGCGCACGGCCGTCATCTCGATCTCGTGGTCGGGAATGCTGAATTTCATCGTCGCGGAGGCAAGGCTACACTGACGCCATGCGCCGCACCATCCGCGAGACCCTGCTTTCCGTCCGCGACCTGCTCGTCGCCTCCGGTCCGTTCATCGTCCTCACGCTGGCGCTGCTCGCGGGTGCGTATTACCTGCTCAAGCCTACGCCGCCCAAGCGCGTGGTGATGGCCACCGGCTCGGAGCAGGGCGCCTACGCGGCTTTCGGCAAGCGCTACGCCGAGGAGCTCAAGCGCCGCGGCATCCAGGTGGAATTGCGCGCCACGGCCGGTTCGCGCGAGAACCTGCGCCTGCTGCGGGACGCGAACAGCGGCGTCGACATCGCCTTCGTGCAGGGCGGCTCGAGCGAGTCGGTGCGCACGCAGGTCGAGGAAGACGCGGACCTGGGGCTGATGTCGCTGGGCAGCATGTTCTACGAGCCGGTCTGGATCTTCTATCGCGCCGAGTCGGCCAAGAAGAAGTCGCGCGACGGCGTGCTGCGCGAGATCGCGGACTTCCGCGGCCTCAAGGTCAACGTCGGCCCGCGCGGCAGCGGCATCCCGGGCATGGTGAACCGGCTGTTGCGCGCCAATCTCATGGAGCGCGACGACATCGTGCGCTCCCAGCTCGACCTGGTGCCGGCGGTCACGGCGCTGCTCGGCGCAGAGCTCGACGCCCTGGTGATGGTGTCGGCGCCCGAGTCGCAGCTGGTGCAGATGCTGCTGCAGACGCCCGGCATCCGCCTGTACGAATTCGCGCAGGCCGAGGCCTACGCGCGCCGCTACCGGTTCGTCAGCCCGATCACGCTGGCGCGCGGCGTGGTGGACCTGTCGCGCAACGTGCCGCCGCAGGAGGTGAACCTGATCGGCGTCACCTCCTCGCTGGTCGCGCGCGACGACCTGCATCCGGCGCTCGCGCAGCTGTTCGTCCAGGCCGCCAGCCGCATTCACGGCGGCGGCAGCTGGATCTCGCGTCCTGGGCAGTTTCCCACCGCGCTGAACTCCGAGTTCCCGCTCGCGCGCGACGCCGAGCGCTATTACCGCACCGGGCCGCCGATGCTGCAGCGCTACCTGCCGTTCTGGCTGGCGAATTTCATCGAGCGCATGTGGGTGGCGCTGTTCTCGATCGCGGTGATCCTGCTGCCGCTCGGGCGCGTGGTGCCGCCGCTCTACAATTTCCGCATCCGCTCGCGCATCTTCCGCTGGTACCGCGACCTGCGCCTGATCGAGGAAGAACTGGGGCGCGCCGAAGCGCAGCCGCAGCAGCTGCTCGAGCGGGTCAACCGGCTCGACGCCAAGGTCGAGCACATTTCGGTGCCGCTCGCCTACACCGACGAGCTCTACGCGCTGCGCAGCGCGATCCACATGGTGCGCAAGCGCCTGCTGGGTCTCAAGCCCGCAGGATGATCTTGCCGGCCGCGCGCTAGGCGCGCAGGACGATCTTTCCTAGATGCGCGTTCGACTCCATGTAGGCCTTGGCCTGCGGCAGCTCGGCGAAAGGGAACACGCGGTCGATCACCGGCTTCAGGTGGCCGCTCGCGAGCGCGGGCAGCACGTCGCGCGTGAAGCCGCGCACGCCCTCGGCGACCTCGGCCGCGCTGCGCAGCTTGTTCGAGACGCCGAACAGCTTGAGGCGCTTGGAATGCAGCGCGAGGATGTCGAGCTGCGCCGACACCACGCCGTCCACGTAGCCCACCGTGGCGAGGCGGCCGCGGTAGGCGAGCGCGCGGATGCACTCGGCGAACACGCTGCCGCCGACGTTGTTGACCGCCAGGTTCACGCCCTTGCCGCCGGTCGCCTCCATGACCGCGCTTTCGAAGCCGCCGTTGCGGTTCTGCAGGCCGAGGTCCAGGCCGAGCGCGGCGAGCTTCTTCAGCTTCTCGGCCGAGCCCGAGGTGCCGATCACCTTCGCGCCGATCAGCTTGCCGAGCTGCAGCGAGGCGACGCCGACGCCCGCCGAGGCGCCGGCCACGAGCAGCCATTCGCCCGCCTTCAGCTCGCCGCCAGGCCAGAGCATGTCGTAGGCCGTGAGGTAGGCGATGCCCGCGCCGGCGGCCTCCTCCCACGACAGCTTCGCCGGCGCCGCGATCGCGTCGCCCGCGCGGAACATCGCGTACTCGGAGAAGGCGTGGAACGCGCGCCCCATGACGCGGTCGCCCGGCTTGAACCCGGCCACGCCCTCGCCCACCTTCACCACTTCGCCCGCGGCCTCGATGCCGGCCGCCTTGGCACCGCCGCCCGACAAGCCGTGCCCGGCGATGAACTCGCCGCGGTTCAGGCCCGCCGCCTTCACCTTCGCGATCAGCTCGCCCGGCCTGGGCTCGGGCACCGGCACGTCGCGCAGCTCGACCGACGTGGTCTCGGCGCCGCTTTGGATGAACCAGGATTTCATCTCGGCTTCCTCTCCTCCTTGCAGGCCGCAGCGACCTCTTCGCGGATGATAGCGGCAAGCCGCAGCACGCCGGGCCCCGCCGCATCGCGGTCGGCGAACACGAGGTAGAGCTGCGCGAGCAGCTCGCCGCCCTCGCGCAGCGGCAGCGGCTTGAGCGTGCCGGCGTCGGTCTCGTCGCGGATGCGGTATTCCGGGTACCAGCCGTAGCCGTAGCCCCGGCTCGCGGCCTGGATCGAGGTCGACATGTGGCTCACGGTCCAGCGCTGCACGGCCTCGAGCCGCGGCTTGGTGGCGCGGCGCGTACCCGATTCGCGCACCACCAGGTGCCGGTGCGCGTGCAGGTCGTGCATCGTGAGCGGACGGCCGAGCTGGTGCAGCGGATGGCGCCGATGCGCGCTGAGCACGAAGCGGACCGGCATCAGCAGCTCGCCCGAGAAGCCCTGCGGCACCGTGCCGGCGATCGCGAGCTGCACCTGCCCGGTGAGCAGCGCCTCCGAAGTGCCGCCCAGCACCGATTCGATCACCTCGATGCGCGTGTGCGGACTGTCCTCGCCGAAGCGCGCCAGGCACTGCAGCAGGAGCCAGGCGGGGAACGCGACCTCCACCGCGATGCCGATCTCGGCTTCCCAGCCCGCCGAGAGCTTCCTGGCGGCGCGTTCGGTGGCTTCGGCCGCTTCCACCAGCGCGCGCGCGCGCCGATAGAGAAACTGGCCGGTGGGGGTGAGCACCGCCTTGCGTCCCTTCACCTCGAAAGCCTTCAGGCCGAGCTGCGACTGGAGCTTCTGGACGGCGTAGGTCACGGAGGACTGGCTCTTGTCCAGAGCCTCGGCTGCCTTCTCATAACCGCCTGAATCCACGACTAAAATCAACGCCTTCCACTGCTCCAGCGTAACGTCCATATATCTACTTTCTCAATGATATAGGTCATATTTTCCCCATTTATCATCGAGTCAGGCAATCGTTTAATGTCACCACCCAAACCCCATTCTCAAGGAGAAGGCGTCATGAACGACAAGCTGCACGACTTCAGTGAACTCGCGGGCCGCATCCTGATCGCCACCATCTTCGTGGTGGCTGGCGCCGGCAAGATCGCCGGCTATGCAGGCACGCAGGCGTACATGCAATCGCAGGGCGTGCCCGGCGTGCTGCTGCCACTGGTGATCGCGGCCGAGCTCGGCGGCGGGCTGCTGATCATCCTCGGCCTGTGGACGCGGCTCGCCGCGCTCGCGCTGGCCGGCTTTTCGATACTCTCGGCCCTGCTGTTCCACGCCAATTTCGCCGACCAGATGCAGCAGATCATGCTCATGAAGAACTTCGCGATGGCCGGCGGCTTCCTGTTCCTGGTCGCGCACGGCGCGGGCGCACTGTCGCTCGACGCCTGGCGCGCGCGCAAGGCGTAGGGAGGCTTCCATGAGTGCCCGTACGCTGTCACGCATCATCGAGTCGGTGCCGACCTCAGACGGCGCCGGCGTCAGGCTGCGCCGCAGCCTCGGGCGCGCCCCCGACCTGCGCGCCGATCCTTTCCTGATGCTCGACGAGTTCTCCTCGGAGAATCCGGACGACTACGTCGCCGGCTTTCCCTCGCACCCGCACCGCGGCTTCGAGACGGTGACCTATCTGCTCGACGGCCACCTGCTGCACGAGGACCACCTCGGCAACCGCGGCAACCTGAAGTCGGGCGGCGTGCAGTGGATGACCGCGGGCCGCGGCATCATCCATTCGGAGATGCCGCAGCAGGAGAACGGCCGCATGCGCGGCTTCCAGCTCTGGATCAACCTGCCGGCGAAGGAGAAGATGAAGCCCGCGGGCTACCGCGACATCCAGCCCGACGAGATCCCGACTGTTTCATTGCAGGACGGGAAGCTGAAGATCGTCGCGGGGACGTACGAGGGCACCAGCGGACCGGTTCAAGGCGGCACGACGGAACCGCTGTATTGGGACGTTCAATTGAATTCGGGAAAGACACTTCAGGCAAAGATCCCCCAATCCCACGCGGTCTACGTCTACCCGTTCGAGGGCAGCGTCGAAATCGCCGACCGCGTGCTGAAGACGCACCAGGGCGGCGTGCTGGGCTCGGGCGACACGGTCGAGGTCAGGGCCGGCGCCGAAGGCGCGCGCTTCCTCGTGCTTGCCGCCAAGCCGATCCGCGAGCCCATCGTGCAGTACGGGCCGTTCGTGATGAACACGCGCGAGGAGATCGAGCAGGCGATCCGCGACTACCAGAATGGCGAATTGACGTCAGCGGCCGTTTGAAGAAAGCGGGCACGACACGGCCGAAAGGCTGCTCACCCACATTCCACAAAAGGACATCCCATGGCATTCGACAATGCATTTCTCGACAACTGGCGGCCGCGCGCACTGGCGGTGCTGCGCATCGTCACGGCGTACCTGTTCATCGCGCACGGAACGGCGAAGCTCTTCGGCGTGCCGCACCTGGCGATGTTCGACGGGCTGCAGCTCCTGTCGCTGGTCGGGCTCGCGGGAATCCTCGAGGTGTTCGGCGGCGCGCTGCTGCTGGTGGGCCTGTTCACGCGCCCGGTTGCGTTCCTGCTGTGCGGCTTCATGGCCGTGGCCTATTTCATGGCGCACGCCAGCCAGGGCGACGTGCTGCTGCCGCTGCTCAACCGCGGAGAGCTCTCCGTCCTGTACTGCTTCGTGTTCATGTATCTCGTGTTTTCCGGCGCGGGCGCCTGGAGCGTGGACGCCTTGCGCGAGCGCAGAGAACCGGCCAAAGCCGCCGGCTGATGGAAATCCTCAAGTCCCACGAGCGCGACCTGGGCGGCGGCCTGATGGTGAGCCGCGTGCTGCCCGGCGCGCCCTACGGGCAGCCGCACCAGATGGTCGGGCCGTTCATCTTCTTCGACCAGATGGGGCCGATGACCGCGGCGCCGGGTCAGAACGTGGACGTGCGCCCGCACCCGCACATCGGCCTCGCCACCGTGACCTGGCTGTTCGAGGGCGAGATGGTCCACCGCGATAGCCTCGGCCTGGTGCAGCCGATCGCGCCCGGCGACGTCAACTGGATGACCTCCGGGCGTGGCATCGTGCACTCGGAACGCGGCGATCCCGGAAGCCGCAAGGGCGCGCGGCCCATGTTCGGCATTCAGTCCTGGGTGGCGCTGCCGCGGGCGCACGAGGACGCCGAGCCCTCGTTCAGCCACCATCCCGCCGCCGCGCTGCCGAAAATCCGCCTGCCGGGCGCGGACCTGCGCCTCATCGCGGGCGAAGCTTTCGGCGAGCGCTCGCCAGCGCCGACCTATTCGAAGATGTTCTACCTCGCCGCCGAGATGGCAGCCGGCGCAACGCTCACGCTGCCCGCCGAACACGCAGAACGCGGCGTCTATCTGGTGCAGGGAAATGCCTTCGTCTCAAATCAGACAATTTCCGAGAAGCATCTCGCGATTCTGCCCGCCGGGGAGTCTGTAGAAATCACAGCGGCTTCCGCTTCGCGTCTCATGCTCCTCGGCGGCGATGCGATGGACGGACCGCGCCACATCTGGTGGAACTTCGTCGCGAGTTCCAAGGAGAAGATCGAGGCCGCCAAGCAGCGCTGGCACGAACGGAAGTTCGATCCGGTCCCGGGCGAGACCGAGTTCATTCCGCTACCGGCGCATTGAACACGCCCGGGGCAGTTTAGAATTGCCCCATGCCCGCCATCTCCGCCTCGCCCGCGCTCGCGAAGCTGCGCATCCTCGACCTCACGCGCGTGCGCGCGGGCCCGAGCTGCGTGCGCCAGTTCGCCGATTTCGGCGCCGACGTGATCAAGATCGAGAACACCGCGCCCGAGGACATGGGCGGGCCGCGCGAAGGCCCGGACTTCCAGAACCTGCACCGCAACAAGCGCTCGATCACGCTCGACCTCAAGTCGCCGCAGGGCAAGGACATCTTCATGAAGCTCGTGAAGACAGCCGACGTGGTGGTCGAGAACTACCGGCCCGACGTGAAGGACCGCCTCGGCATCGACTACGAATCTCTGAAGAAGGTCAACAAGCGCATCATCCTCGCGAGCATCTCGGGCTTCGGCCAGGACGGCCCCTACCGCGCGCGCCCGGGCTTCGACCAGATCGCGCAGGGCCTGTCGGGCATCATGTCGGTGACCGGCAAGCCGGGCGAAGGCCCGATGCGCGTAGGCTGCGCGGTCGCCGACGTGGGCGCGGGCCTGCTCGCGGCGATCGGCATCCTCACCGCGCTGGTCGAGCGCGAGCAGTCCGGCGAAGGCCAATGGGTGCAGTCCAACCTGCTGCAGGCGGCGATCCAGCTGCTCGACTTCCAGGCCGCGCGCTACGCCATGTCGGGCGAAGTGCCGCAGCAGGTCGGCAACGACCATCCGACCAGCATGCCGACCTCGGCCTACACCACCGCCGACGGCCACATGAACGTCGCCGCCACGGGCACCAGGATGTGGCAGCGCGTATGCGAATCGATCGGACGCATGGACCTGTTCGAGCATCCCGACTTCAAGACCGCGGAGGCGCGCGCGCAGAACCGCGCGGCCCTTAACAAGGAGCTCAACGCGGGCTTCAGGAAGAAGAACAGCGCCGAGTGGGTCGAGATCCTCAACCAGGGCGGCGTGCCCTGCGGACCGATCTACCGCATGGACGAGGTGTTCGCCGACCCGCAGGTGAAGCACGTGCAGGCCTCGGCCGCGGTGACGCACAAGAAGCTCGGCAAGCTGAACCTCATCAACCAACCGGTGAAGCTCTCGCGCACGCCGGCCAAGCTGGTCGCGGCGTCTCCGGAGCGCGGAGAGCATACGGACGAAATTCTCCTGGATCTGGGTTTCAGTTCCGAAGACGTGAGAAGACTGAGAAGCGAAGGAATCGTGTAATGGCCGAGCTCAAGACCTCGATCTCGGGCGGCGTTGCCACCGTCCTGTTCTCCAACCCGCCGCGCATGAACGCCATGACCTACGACATGTGGCAGGCGGTGCCGAAAGTGTTCGCCGAGCTCGACGCGGACCCGGCGGTGCGCCTGATCGTCTGCGCGGGCGACGGCGAGAAGGCCTTCATCTCGGGCGCCGACATTTCGCAGTTCGAGAAGCTGCGCGGCACGGTCGAGGCGCAGATCGTCTACAACAGGGCGGTCGAGGAGGCCTACCAGGCGCCGATGAGCAGCACCAAGCCAGTGGTCGCGCGCATCCGCGGCATCTGCATCGGCGGCGGCCTGGGCTTCGCCGCGGCCTGCGACCTGCGTATCTGCTCGGAGGACTCGGTGTTCCGCATGCCGGCGGCGCGCCTGGGCCTGGGCTACAGCCCGGCGGGCGTGCGCCGCTTCATGAACGTGCTGGGCGCGGCCAACACCACCGACATCTTCATGTCGGCGCGCAAGTTCGACGCGCGAGAGGCGCTGCGCATGGGCTTCGTGAGCCAGGTGGTGCCGGCGGCGCAGCTGGAGAAGACCATGGCCGACTACTGCAGGATGGTGGCCGAGAACGCGCCGCTCACCGTGGCCGCGGCCAAGTACGCGGTGCAGCAGTGGCTGAAGGACGAGAAGGACCGCGACCTCGCAAGAGCGATGAAGATGGTGGAAGCCTGCTTTGCGAGCGAGGACCACAAGGAGGGCCGCAAGGCCTTCATGGAAAAACGCACACCGGAGTTCAAAGGAAAATGAAGACTTTTTGGGGTTTGGTTCTGATTTGCCTTGCTACGTGGGCAAGTGCGCAAACGTATCCCGTAAAACCCGTTCGGCTTGTCGTGGGCTACCCGCCGGGCGGCTCGGGCGACTTCACCACGCGCCTGATCGCCGACGAGCTGTCGAAGGACCTCAACACCACGGTCGTGGTCGAGAACAAGCCCGGCGCCGGCGGCTCGATCGCCTCGGAGTTCGTCGCCCGCTCCGCGCCCGACGGCTATACCCTGCTCAACCAGGGCAACCACGCGATCAACAAGAACCTTTACAAGGATCTGCGCTACGACAACAAGGACTTCGCGCCGATCTGCCGCGTGGCGAACGGCGCGACCGTGCTGGTGGTGAACAACAGCACGCCGTTCAAGAGCGCCAAGGAGCTGATCGACTACGCCAAGGCAAACCCTGGAAAGCTGTTCTTGGCCTCGGCCGGCGTCGGCTCGGCGCCGCACCTGGCGGGCGTCGGCTTCGAGTCCTCCGCCGGCATCAAGTTCAGCACCGTCCAGTTCAAGGGCGGCGGCCCGGCCTCGCAGTCGCTGATCGCCGGCGACACGCAGGTGATGTTCGCCACCTCGCCCACCGTGATGGGCTTCATCAAGGGCGGGCGCATGCGCCCGCTGATGATCAGCATGCGCAAGAACTCGCCGTCGATTCCCGGCATCCCGGGCTCGGACGAAGCCGGCGTGCCCGGCTTCGAATCCACCTTCTGGTTCGGCCTGTACGCGCCGGCCGGCACGCCGGTGGAAATCGTGCGCCGGCTGCACGCGGCCGCGGCCAAGGGCCTCGCCAAGCCGGAGATCCGCGAGCGCATCGCCTTGCAGGGCATGGACGCCTCACCCTCGACCTCGCCCGAGGCCTTCGCCGCGGAGATCCTCGCCGAAGCGCCGATGTGGGAGCGCGTGATCCGCGAGTCCGGCGCCCGGGTCGAGTAGGCGAGATCCGGTTTGCCGCCGGTCGCCCGGGGCGAGGCCCTCGCCCCCTTCCGCGTCCGCAGCTTCCGCTTCCAGTGGCCGGCGGACCTCGCCACCTCCTGGGCGTTCGAGATGGAGGCGCTGATCCTCGGCTGGTACGTGCTTACCGCCACGGGTTCGGTGCAGCAGCTGGTGATCTTCGGCGCACTGGCCTGGCTCGGATCGCTGTTCTCGCCGTTCTTCGGCGTCGCGAGCGACCGCATCGGCGTGCGCGCGCTGCTCTGCGCCACGCGGGGAATCTACGCGCTGCTCGCGGCGCTGCTGACCATCCTCGCGCTGACCGACACGCTCGCGCCCTGGCATGTGTTCGCGATCTCGGCGATCGCCGGGCTGCTGCGGCCCTCCGACATGGGCATGCGCAACGTCCTGGTCGGGCAAACCATGCGCCCCGAGTTGCTGATGGGTGCGCTCGGCATCTCGCGCACCACCTCCGATACCGCAAGGATCGCGGGCGCGCTCACCGGCACGGGCGGCGTCGCGCTGCTCGGCATGGGGCCAGCCTACGCGGCGGTTACCGCGCTGTACGCGGTCGCGTTCCTGTGCTCGCTGGGCGTCGCGGGCGCACCGGCGCGCGCACCGCAGCGGCCGCCGGACACGCCGCCGCTCGCCGGCCTGTGGCAGGGGCTGCGCTACGTCTGGGAAAAGCCCGACCTGCTGGGCGCGTTCAGCCTGGCCTTCCTCGCCAACCTGCTCGCGTTTCCCTTCTTCCTCTCGCTGCTGCCCTACGCGGCGAAGGACGTCTACGACATCGGCCAGTCGGGCCTCGGCTACCTCGCTGCGGCGTTCGCCTCGGGCGCGCTCGCCGGCTCCCTGCTGCTCGGCGCCGGTCGCCTGCCCCTGCGCGCCGGGCGCGTGATGCTGTGGAGCGCCGCGGCCTGGTTCGCGGCGCTGCTGCTGTTCGGCCAGACCCGCTCGCCGGCGATCGGCCTCGCGCTGCTGTTCGCCGCCGGCTTCGTGCAGAGCCTGTGCATGACGCCGCTGGCGGCCGTGATGCTGCGCGCTTCGAGCGAGGAGATGCGCGGCCGCGTGATGGGCATCCGCATGCTGGCGATCTGGGGGCTGCCGCTCGGGCTGCTGGCGGCCGGGCCGATCATCGCGCGCTACGGTTACGCGCCGTCCACGCTGGCCTACGCCGTCCTCGGCCTGGCTGCGACGGTGGCGATCGGCTATCGCTGGCGCCGCGCGCTCTGGCACCGCGCCGCCGCGGCCAACGCGCATCTCTAGCCGGCGAGCGCGCCTTGCGCTGCTCGCCGATGCGCTAACATGCGCGCTCTTTCAAGGGCTCTGGAGCACACCGATGGGCAAGGTCGCGATCATCACCGGAGCGGGCAGCGGCGTGGGCAAGGCCGCCGCGCTCGCGTTTCTCCAGGACGGCTGGCAGGTGGCGCTCGCCGGCCGGCGCAAGGACGTGCTCGAAAAGACCGCGCAGCAGTCGGGTGCCTGCGAGCGCGCCTTGTGCGTGCCGACCGACGTCGCGAAGCAGGATTCGGTCAAGGCGCTGTTCGCCGCGGTGAAGCAGAAGTGGGGCCGCGTGGACTGCGTGTTCAACAACGCGGGCGTCAACGCGCCGGGCGCGTCGTTCGAGGAGCTCAGCCTGGAGAAGTGGCAGTACGTGGTGGACGTCAACCTCACGGGCATGTTCCTGTGCATGCAGGAAGCCTTCAAGGTGATGAAGGACCAGAGCCCGCGCGGCGGCCGCATCATCAACAACGGCTCGATCTCGGCGCACGCGCCGCGCCCGGGCTCGGCGGCCTACACCGCCACCAAGCACGCGGTCACGGGCCTGACCAAGACCGGCGCGCTCGACGGCCGCAAGTACGACATCGCGGTCGGCCAGATCGACATCGGCAATGCGCGCACCGAGATGGCAGAGCGCATGGCCAAGGGCGTGCCGCAGGCCGACGGCTCGATCAAGGTCGAGCCGCTGATGGACGTGGACCACGTGGGTCAGGCCGTGCTGCACATGGCGCGCTTTCCGATCGAGACCAACGTGCTGTTCATGACCATCAAGGCCACGAAAATGCCGTTTGAAGGACGCGGATAAAGCCCGCGTGAAAGGCGCGAAGAGGTTGAAAAAGAGAATCAAAGCGTATAGGAACGAAGAGTTCATCAACAGCAAGAATGCGCGGGCGCTGCGCATCCTCGCCGAATACCTCGAACCGAAGGCGCGCTTCGAAGAGCACAGCATCGAAGACACGGTGGTGTTCTTCGGCTCGGCGCGCTTCCGCGAGGGCAACCGCTGGTACGAGGCGGCGCGCCAGCTCGCGTTCCGGCTCACGCAGTGGTCCAAGGCGCTCGCGCCGGAGACCCACCGGCGCTTCGTGATCTGCTCGGGCGGCGGCCCCGGCATCATGGAGGCGGCGAGCCGCGGCGCCTCGGAAGCGCGCGGCCTGTCGGTCGGCCTGGGCATCTCGATCCCGATCGAGCAGAGCGACAACGCCTACCTCACGCGCGAGCTGGGCTTCCACTTCCACTACTTCTTCATGCGCAAGTTCTGGTTCGCCTACCTCGCCAAGGCGGTGATCGTCTTCCCCGGGGGCTTCGGCACGCTGGACGAACTCATGGAGGTGGTGACGCTGGTGCAGACCCGGAAGATGAAGAAGCCGATGCCCATCGTGCTCTTCGGCAACGAGTACTGGAACGAGGTGGTGAATTTCGACGCGCTGGTGCGCCACGGCACGATCGACGCCGAGGACCTCAAGATCATGCACCGCACCGACTCGGTGGACGAAGCCTACGAGTGGGTCACCGCGCAGCTCATGAAATACGCGCTCGCCCACCCAGGCGCGACGATGTGATGAAAGAGGGTGAAAAGGGGGTCAGAGCAACATTTCAGGAACTTGAAATGTTGCTCTGACCCCCTTTTTCCTACTTTACTCAGCCGATCGGGTTCTTGAGCAGCCCGATGCCGACGACTTCGGTTTCCAGCAGGTCGCCCGCCTTGAGGAACTCCGGCGGCGTGCGCGCGTGGCCGACGCCCGCGGGCGTGCCGGTGGAGATGATGTCGCCGGGCTCCAGAGTCAGGCCCGCCGAGAGCTCGGCGATGATGCGCGGGATCTTGAAGTACATGTGCCGCGTGTTCGAGTCCTGCTTGACCACGCCGTTCACGCGCGCGATCACGCGCAGGTCCCACCAGTCCTTGACCTGGTCGGCGGTGACGATCCAGGGGCCCATCGGGCAGTGGCCGTCCAGGCTCTTGCCCTTGAACCACTGCTGGCCGTGGCGGCGCTGCACTTCGCGCGCCGAGACGTCGTTGATCACGGTGTAGCCGAACACGTGCTTCATCGCGTCGGCTTCCTTGATGTTGGTGCCGCCCCTGCCGATCACCACGCCGAGCTCGACCTCCCAGTCCACCTTCTCGGTCACCCCGGGATGCAGCGGAATGCGGTCGTAGGGCCCGTTCACGGCAAGCGGCTGCTTGGTGAAGAAGGTCGGGTGCGCGGGCAGCTCGACGCCCGGCGCGCGCGCCTTGGCGCCTTCCTCGAAATGCTCCAGGTAGTTCCAGCCCACGCAGAACACGTTCTTGCGCGGCCGCGGAATCGGCGCGAGCACGCGCACGGAGGACAGCCCGATGGGTCGTGCCTTTCCCTTCAATGCTTTCTTTATAGTAGAAAGACTCTTGCTGCCTCCTTCGATCAGAGAAAGCATGTCCTTGAACTTCAGATCGATGAATTGCCCGGACCCGCTCATGACTCCGACCCTCGGCATCGAGCCGCGCTTTTTCAACTGATAGGTGAGCAATCGCATGCGTCCTCTCCTGGTTTTTCCGATCATAGCAATCCTCGCCTGCGCCTGCGGCCTCGCGTTCGCGCAATCCAAGCGCGGCGAGGACGACGCCGCTTCGCGCCAGCGCGCGCCCGCGTCGGCCGCCGAGGCGCAGGCGCGCGCGAGCGACCGGGCGCACCAGCAGCTCAACCAGGCGCGCCTGGCAATCCGGGTCACGCCCGCGCAGGGGCAGCTGTACGACACCTACCAGGAGCGCGTGGTCGCGCTGCTCGACGACATGAACCGCGGCGTGCCGCCGCCACTGGCGGGCGAGAACGCGCCAAAGCAGATCGACCGCCGCGTGGACCTGCTGCGCAACCGGCTGGCGGCGTTCGAGGACGTCTCGGATACGGCGCGCCGGCTGTATGCCGCGCTCACGCCCGAGCAGAAGGAAACCGCCGACCGGGTGCTGCTCGGCACGCTGCCCGCGCTCTACATGCAGACCTCGCCGTTCGCCGGCGACGGCGCGGTGCGCCAGCGCACCCGGTGAGGCCCCCACTTTCTGGAATGGTAGCCTTGAGGCCGACATGAACGCGCCGTCCACGGTCGAAACTCAAGCGCGCTTTCTCACGCTCCAGGAGCTGGTCGAGGCGGCGCGGCGCAATCTGGCGCCCGGGCCCTGGAATTATCTGATCGGCGGAGCCGAATCCGAGACGACGGTGCGGCGCAACCGCCTGGCGCTCGACTCGATCGGCTTCCGGCCGCGCGTGCTTCGGGACGTGAGCAAAGTTGATGCATCTTGGGAATTCCTGTCCCGCAAGGTTCGGCTGCCGGTCTTGCTTGCGCCCATCGGCGGCCTGGAATCCATCGTGGAGGGCGGCGCGGCGGCGGCGGCGCGCGGCGCGGCGGCGTTCGGCGTGCCGCAAATGCTCTCCTCGGTCTGCCAGCCGGGCCTCGAGGCGACCGCGGCCGCGGCCGACGCGCTGCGCGTGTTCCAGCTCTACGTGCGCGGCGACGACGCCTGGGTGGACGAGCACGTCAAGCGCGCGATCGACCACGGCTACAGCGCCTTCTGCCTCACGGTGGACGTGGCGATGTACAGCCGGCGCGAGCGCGACCTCGTGGGGCGCTTCGTCAAGCCCTGGCGCGCGACCGCGCCCGCGGGCAGCAGCTACCAGTCGGGCCTGTCCTGGGCGCAGGTGAAGCGGTTCAAGGACCGGCACCCGGTGCCGCTCATCATCAAGGGCATCGCCACCGCCGAGGATGCCGAGATCGCCGTGCGGCACGGCGTGGAGGTGGTCTACTGCTCCAACCACGGCGGGCGCCAGCTCGACCACGGGCTGGGCAGCGCGGCGGTGCTGCCCGAGGTGGTGAAGGCCGTTGCCGGGCGCGCCGAAGTCTGGGTGGACGGCGGTTTCATGCGCGGCACCGACATCGTCAAGGCGATCGCGCTCGGCGCGAAGGCCGTGGGCCTGGGGCGCCTGCCCTGCCTCGCGCTCGCCGCGGCCGGCGTGCCGGGCCTGGTGCGCGCGCTCGAGATCCTCGAGAACGAAGTGCAGACCTGCCTCGGCCTGCTCGGCGTCACCTCGTTCGGAGAGCTCACGCCGCAGCACGTCGCGCCGGCGCCGCCCGTGGGCGAGCACGACGTGTTCGGCGCCTTCCCGCTGCTCGGCGAGCCCTAGCAGTTTGTTGAAGTTCGAATGTTTTTCGTGAGTTGAGCGATGCCGAATTGCCGAAATGGCGTGATCGGACACTGGAAACCGCTCTCCCTGCCCCTCGATCGGGGCCGTTTTCGTTCATTTGG
>JBASCW010000107.1:0-16398 GCA_049651845.1 Burkholderiales bacterium
CTCGTCGACCGCGCGCTCGCGGCGCCGGCGCCGCTGCCGGCCATCGTCGTGGACGACACGCGCAAGGGCCTCGGGCGCCTGGGCCGCCACTGGCGCCAGCGCTTCGCGCCGGTGCTGATCGCGATCACCGGCTCCAACGGCAAGACCACCACCAAGGAGATGCTCGCCGCCATTCTGCGCAGCCACGCGGGCGAGGCCGGCGCGCTCGCCACGCGCGGCAATCTGAACACCGACATCGGCGTGCCGCTCACGCTGCTCAACCTGCGCGCCGGCCATCGCTACTGCGCGGTCGAGCTCGGCATGAACCATCCGGGCGAGATCGCGATGCTCGCGGATATCGCGCGGCCGACGATCGCGGTGGTCACCAACGCGCAGCGCGAGCACATGGAGTTCATGAAGAGCGTCGAGGCGACCGCCGAGGAGAACGCCAGCGTGTTTCGCGCGCTGCCGGACTCGGGCATCGCGGTCGTGAACGCGGACGACGCCTGCCATCCCATCTTCGCCGCCGCCGCCGGGGGAAGGCGCAAGCTCGAGTTCGGCCTGGCGCGCGGCGAGGTCAGGGGCCGCTACGCGCTGCAGGCGCTCGAGAGCGAGATCGTGGTGACGACGCCGGCGGGCGAGGCGCAGGCGACGCTCGCCATTGCCGGCCTGCACAACGTGCGCAACGCGCTCGCCGCCGCGGCCTGCGCGCACGCGGCCGGCGTGCCGCCCGCGGCGATCGGCGCCGGGCTGCAGGCTTTCCGTCCCTACAGCGGCCGCCTGCAGGTGAAGCGCACCGCAGCGGGCGCGACGCTGATCGACGACAGCTACAACGCCAACCCCGATTCCGTGCGCGCCGCGATCGACGTGCTGGTCTGCTGTCCCGGCCCGACCGCGCTGGTGCTCGGCGACATGGGGGAAGTCGGCGCGCAGGGAGCCGAATTCCACGCCGAAGTGGGCAGGTACGCGAGAGAAAAAGGGGTCAACGTCTTGATTGCATTCGGTACTGCTTCGAAGCAGAGCGCGGTCGCGTTCGGCAACGGCGCCAGGCACTTCGACGACTGGAATGAGATTCCCGCAAGCCTGAAAAGCATGAACACGGTCCTGGTCAAGGGCTCGCGCATCATGAAGATGGAACGCGTCGTCGCCGCGCTGGCGGGCGAGAAAGTGGCGGCGCACTGATGCTGCTCGAGCTCGCCCAGTGGCTCGCCAAGGACGTGCGCCTGTTCAACGTCTTCAACTACATCACGCTGCGCGCGGTTCTCGCCTGCCTGACCGCGCTCGCGATCTCGCTGATCCTCGGGCCGCTGGTGATCCGCAAGCTGACCGCCTTCAAGATCGGCCAGGCGGTGCGCGACGACGGCCCGAAGTCGCACCTCACCAAGGCCGGCACGCCGACCATGGGCGGCGCGCTGATCCTGCTGGCGATCGGCATCACCACGCTGCTCTGGGGCGACCTCGGCAACCGCTTCGTCTGGGTGGTGCTGCTGGTGACCGTCGCCTTCGGCGCGATCGGCTGGATCGACGACTACCGCAAGGTGGTGCACCGCAACCCGAAGGGCCTGTCGGCGAAGGCCAAGTTCTTCTGGCAGTCGCTGTTCGGCCTGGCCGCGGCCGGCTACCTCGCGCTGCTCGCGCAGGACACGCCCGCGCTCAACGAGCTGATCGTACCGTTCTTCAAGTTCGTCGCCTATCCGCTGGGCGCGCTCGGCTTCGTTGTGCTCAGCTACTTCGTCATCGTCGGCACCTCGAACGCCGTGAACCTCACCGACGGCCTCGACGGCCTGGCGATCATGCCGACGGTGATGGTCGCGGGCGCGCTCGGCATCTTCGCCTACGTCGCCGGCAACGCGGTGTTCTCCAAGTACCTGGGCGTGCCCTACATCGCCGGCGCGGGCGAGCTCGCAGTGTTCTGCGGCGCGCTGGTGGGCGCGGGGCTGGGCTTCCTCTGGTTCAACGCCTACCCCGCGGAAGTGTTCATGGGCGACGTCGGCGCGCTCGCGCTGGGCGCCGCGCTCGGCACCATCGCCGTGATCGTGCGCCAGGAGATCGTCCTGTTCATCATGGGCGGCGTGTTCGTCGCCGAGACGCTGTCGGTGATGATCCAGGTGCTGTACTTCAAGTGGAGCGGCGGCAAGCGCATCTTCCGCATGGCTCCGCTGCACCACCACTACGAGCTCGAGGGCTGGAAGGAGTCCCAGGTCGTGGTGCGCTTCTGGATCATCACCATGATGCTGGTGCTGTTCGGCCTGTCGACGCTCAAGCTCCGATGATGCGCGAACCGGCCTTCTCGCTGCTGAAGAAGCCTGCGCCGATGGCGCTCAAGGGCAGGCTCGTGCTGGTGCTCGGCCTGGGCGACACGGGGCTGTCGGCCGCCCGCTGGGTGGAGAGCCAGGGCGGCTGCGTCCGCGTCGCCGACACCCGGGCTGCGCCTCCTCACGGGAAGAGTTTTCCGAAAGGAAAAGTCTTCACCGGCAAATTCAAGCGCTCGCTGCTCAAGGACGTCGACCTGGTCTGCGTGAGCCCCGGCTTGTCCCTCGAGGAGCCCGTGATCCAGGCGGCCGTCGAACGAGATCTTCCGGTGGTAGGTGACATCGAGCTGTTCGCGTGGGCGCTCGCCGGGGAAAAAGCGGGCAGAAAGCTCGCGGTCACCGGCACCAACGGCAAGAGCACGGTGACCGCGCTCACGGGGCATCTGCTGCGCTCGGCGGGCGTGGATTGCGAGGTCGCCGGCAACATCAGTCCGCCCGCGCTTGATGCGCTCATGGCGCGACGCAGTTCAAACTCAGCGCCGCCCGCGGTTTGGGTGCTGGAGCTCTCCAGCTACCAGCTCGAGACCACCTGGTCGCTCGCGCCGGACGCGGCGGCGATGCTCAACCTTTCGGAGGACCACCTCGACCGCTACGCGGGCCTCGCCGAGTACGCGGCGGCCAAGGCGCGCATCTACATGGGCGCCGGCGTTCAGGTGCTCAACCGCTGCGACTCGGCCTCGATGGCGCTGGCGCTCGCCGGGCGCACGCAGGTGACCTTCGGCCTCGATTCGCCCGACATGCCCGAAGACTTCGGCGTGCAGGACGGCTGGCTGGTGCGCGGCGGGGAGCGCATCCTCGCCGCCGCCGATCTGCCGCTCGCCGGGGCGCACAACGCCTCGAATGCGCTCGCGGCCTGCGCGCTCGCACATCTGGGCGGCGCGCCGCTCGCCGCGCTCGCGCAGGGCCTGCGCACGTTCCAGGGTCTGCCGCACCGCATGCAGCGCGTGCGCCTGCGCGCCCGTGTCGAATGGCTGGACGACTCCAAGGGCACCAACGTCGGCGCCACGGTTGCCGCGCTCAAAGGGCTCGACAGGCCCGCCGTGCTGATCCTCGGCGGCGAGGGCAAGGGGCAGAACTTCGCGCCGCTCGCGCCCGCGATCCGTGCGCACGCGAAGCATGTATTGCTCATCGGCCGGGATGCTGCGCTGATCGAGAAGGCGATCGCCGCGAGCAACGTGCCTGCAGAGCGCATCGCGACCATGGAGAAAGCCGTCGAGCGTGCGGCGCAGGTCGCGGCGCCGGGCGACGTGGTGCTGCTGTCGCCGGCCTGCGCGAGCTTCGACATGTTCCGCGACTACCGGCACCGCGGCGAGGCCTTTGCCGCGGCGGTGAAGGCGCTGTGATGGCGAGCCCGAATCTCAGCTTCCCGTTCGGGCAGAGCGCCGTGCGCACCGCCGGCACGCCGGCGCCGGAGTACGACCGCTCGCTCGCCTGGGCGGCGCTGCTGCTGGTGTCGCTCGGCCTGGTGATGGTCTACTCGGCCTCGATCGCCACCGCCGAGGCGAGCCGCTACGCCGGCTTCAACCCGGCCTACTTCCTGCTGCGCCATGGCGTGTTCCTCGCGCTCGCGCTCGCCGCGGCGACGGCGGTGTTCCTCGCGCCGATCCGCTACTGGCAGAAGGCCGCGCCGTGGCTGTTCTTCGCCAGCTTCTTGCTGCTGGTGCTGGTGCTGATCCCCGGCATCGGCCGCGAGGTGAACGGCGCGCGCCGCTGGCTCAACCTCGGCGTGGCGACCGTGCAGCCCTCGGAGCTCGTGAAGCTCGCGGTGGTGCTCTACGCCGCCGACTACACGGTGCGCAAGCACGCGGTGCTGAAGAACTTCAAGCGCGGCCTGCTGCCGATGCTTGGCGTGATGCTGGCGGTGGCCTGGCTGTTGCTGCGCGAGCCGGACTTCGGCGCGCTGGTGGTGATCACGGTGACCGCCTTCGGCGTGCTGTTCCTCGGCGGCATGAACGGCCGGCATTTCAGCGCGCTGGTCGGCATGCTCGCGGTCGGCTTCGCCGCGCTGGTGCTGTCTTCGCCCTACCGTATGCAGCGCATCTTCGGCTTCATGGATCCCTGGTCGGATGCGTTCGGCAAGGGCTACCAGCTGTCGCACGCGCTGATCGCCTTCGGCCGCGGCGAATGGCTCGGCGTCGGCCTCGGCGCGAGCGTGGAGAAGCTGCACTACCTGCCCGAGGCGCACACCGACTTCCTGCTCGCGGTGATCGCCGAGGAGCTCGGCCTCGCCGGCGTGGCGCTGGTGATCGCGCTGTTCGCCTGGGTCGTGCTGCGCGCCTTCGCGATCGGGCGTCAGGCGGCGATGCGCGAGCGGCACTTCCATGCGCTCGCCGCGCAGGGCATCGCCATCTGGATCGGCTTCCAGGCGCTCATCAACATGGGCGTGAACATGGGCCTGCTGCCCACCAAGGGCCTGACGCTGCCGCTCATGAGCTTCGGCGGCTCGGGGCTGATCGCGAACTGCGTGGCGATCGCGATGCTGATCCGCATCGACTGGGAGAACCGCCAGCTGGCGCGGGGATTGCACGCGTGACGGCGACGATCCTCATCATGGCGGGCGGCACCGGCGGGCACGTGTTCCCGGGCCTGGCGGTGGCCGACGAGCTGCGCGGCCGCGGCTGGAACGTGGTCTGGATGGGCGCGCGCAGCGGCATGGAGGCGCGCTTGGTGCCCGCGCGCGGCTACCCCGTCGAATGGATCCGCGCCGCGGCGCTGCG
The DNA here is from genome assembly GCA_049651845.1 of Burkholderiales bacterium. Classification (GTDB taxonomy): domain Bacteria; phylum Pseudomonadota; class Gammaproteobacteria; order Burkholderiales; family SG8-39; genus RBG-16-66-20. The sequence goes on from JBASCW010000107.1 coordinate 5,009, forward strand.
CGGCAAGGGCCTCGCCGCGAAGCTCCTGCTGCCGCTCAACCTGCTGATCGGCTTCTGGCAGGGCGCGCGCGCGCTCCTGCGCGTCCGCCCGGACGTGGTGCTCAGCATGGGGGGCTACGTCGCGTTCCCGGGCGGCATGATGGCCTCGCTGCTCGCGCGGCCGCTCGCCGTGCACGAGCAGAACGCGATCGCTGGCCTAGCCAATCGCGTGCTCGCGGGCGTCGCCGACAAGACGATGGTCGCGTTCCCCGGGGCGCTCGCGCGCGCCGAGTGGACCGGTAACCCGGTGCGCGCCGACATCGCCGGGATCGCGGAACCGGTCGCGCGCTATGGCGGCAGGAGCGGCCCGCTGCGCTTGCTGGTGGTGGGCGGCAGCCTCGGCGCGCAGGCGCTCAACGAAGCCGTGCCGAAAGCACTCGGCCTGATGGCCGAATCGGAAAGGCCTTCGGTCACCCATCAAGCGGGCGAAAAACATCTCGAATCGCTCCGCCTGAACTATTCAAACGCGAAAGTCGAAGGCGATCTGGTCGCATTCATCGAGGACATGGCGCGCGCCTATGCCGAGGCCGACCTCGTGATCTGCCGCGCCGGCGCGATGACGGTGGCGGAGCTTTCGGCCGCGGGCATGGCGAGCGTGCTGGTGCCGTTCCCGCACGCGGTGGACGACCACCAGACGGCGAACGCGCGCTTTCTCGCGGAGCAGGGCGCGGCGATCCTGCTGCCGCAGCCGGAGCTCTCGCCGCAAAAGCTCTCGGCGCTGCTGCGTTCCCTGGATCGGCAAAAGCTGCTCGCCATGGCGGCCAAGGCGCGAGCGCTCGGCAAGCCCGAGGCCACGCGCATCGTGGCCGACCGCTGCGTGGCGCTCGCCGCATCGAAGACGTCGGGAGGCGAGGCGTGAAGCACAAGATCCGGCGCATCCATTTCGTCGGCATCGGCGGCGCGGGCATGAGCGGCATCGCCGAGGTGCTCGTCAACCTCGGCTATCAGGTGAGCGGCTCCGACCTGACACGTAACGCGGCCATCACGCGGCTGACCAGCCTGGGCGTGCAGGTTTCGAGCGAACACAGGCAGGAAAACATTCAGGGCGCAGACGCCGTCGTCGTGTCCACGGCAGTGCGCCCGGACAACCCCGAAGTCGTCGCCGCGCGCGCGCGGCGCATCCCGGTCGTGCCGCGCGCGCTGATGCTCGCCGAGCTGATGCGCCTCAAGCAGGGCGTGGCGATCGCCGGCACGCACGGCAAGACCACGACCACGAGCCTGGTGGCGAGCGTGCTCGCCGAGGGCGGCCTGGACCCGACCTTCGTGATCGGCGGCCGGCTCAACGCCGCGGGCTCGAACGCCAAGCTCGGCGCCGGCGAATTCATCGTCGTCGAGGCCGACGAGTCGGACGCGAGCTTCCTGCACCTGCAGCCGGTGATCGCGGCGGTGACCAACATCGACCTCGACCACATGGACACCTACCAGCACGACTTCCCGCGGCTGCAGCAGGCGTTCATCCAGTTCCTGCACAACCTGCCGTTCTACGGCAGCGCGGTGCTGTGCGCCGAGGACCGGCACGTGCGCGAAATCATCCCGTTCGTCTCGCGGCCGGTGGTGAGCTACGGCTTTGGCGAGGACGCGGTGATCCGCGCCACCGAGGTCGAGCTCGGGCCGCAGAGCCGCTTCAAGGTACGCAGGAAGAACGGCGCCGGCGAAGGCCCGGCGCTCGAGATTTCGCTCAACCTGCCCGGCCGGCACAACGTGCTCAATGCGCTCGCCGCCATCGGCGTCGCGATGGAGCTCAAGGTGCCCGCGCCGGCGATCCAGCGCGCGCTTGCGGGCTTCCGCGGCGTGGGCCGCCGCTTCCAGCAGTACGGCGAAGTGCCGCTCGCCGTCGCGGGCGGCAAGGCGGCCGGCAGCTTTGCGCTGGTCGACGACTACGGCCATCACCCGGCCGAGATCCGCGCGACGCTGGAGGCGGCGCGCGTGGCGTTCCCCGGCCGGCGCCTGCTGCTCGCGTTCCAGCCGCACCGCTACACGCGCACGCGCGACCTGTTCGAGGACTTCGTGCTGGTGCTGGCGGCGGCCGACGCGCTGGTGCTCGCCGAGGTCTACGCGGCCGGCGAGGCGCCGATCGCCGCCGCCGATGGACGCGCACTGGCTGAAGCCGTGCGCAGGGCCGCGCGCTCGGCGCCGGTGTTCGTGGACGATGTGGCCGGCATTCCCGACGCGATCCGCCGCGCGGCGAGGCCGGGCGACGTGGTGCTCACCATGGGCGCGGGCTCCATAGGCGGCGTCGCTGCGCAACTGGGCAGCGTCGCGGGGCAGCCGAGCGCATGAGCGCCGACACCCAGTTCCATGGCCTGCGCGGCCAGGTGCGCGCCAACGAGTCCATGGCGGGATACGTGACCTGGCGCGCGGGCGGCCCGGCAAAGCGGCTGTTCCTGCCCGCGGACCTGGAAGACCTGTCGCTGTTCCTGAGCCAGCTGCCCGAGGACGAGCCGGTGCTGTTCGTGGGACTGGGCTCCAATCTGCTGGTGCGCGAGGGCGGCTGGAACGGCACCGTGGTGGTGACCTACGGCTCGGCGCGCCCGCCGCGCATGGAAGAGGGTTTGCTCTACGCCGAGGCCGGCGTCGCCTGCCCGAAGGTGGCGCGCTTCGCCGCCGATCAGAACCTCGGCAGCGCCGAGTTTCTCTCCGGCATCCCGGGCACCATGGGCGGGGCGCTCGCGATGAACGCGGGCTGCTACGGCGGCGAGACCTGGGACCTGGTCGAGCGCGTGGTGACGATCAACCGCCGCGGCCAGCTGCGCCGGCGCGCGCGCACCGAATTCGAGACCGGCTACCGGCGCTGCGAGCTGAGCAGCGACGCGAGCAGCGAGGGCGACGAATGGTTCGCCTCGGCGCACCTGCGGCTGCCCGAGGGCGACCGCGAGGAGTCGCGCGCGATCATGAAGGCGCTGCTCTCGAAGCGCCGCAGCTCGCAGCCGCTGCAGTACCCGAACGCGGGCAGCGTGTTCCGCAATCCCGCCGAAGGCAAGACCGCCGCGCGGCTGATCCAGTCCTGCGGGCTGAAGCGCTTCGAGCACGGCGGCGCGCGCATCTCGGAGAAGCACGCCAACTTCATCGTCAACCCGGGCGGCGCCGGCAGCGCCGCCGACATCGAGTGGCTGATCCTGCAGGTGCAGGAGAAGGTCGAGGCGGAGAAGGGCGTGCTGCTGGTGCCCGAAGTCAAGATCGTCGGGGAGCCCGCGTGAGCGCTACGCGCGAATCCTTCGGCACGCGCTTCGGCAAGGTAGCGGTGTTGATGGGCGGCAAGTCGGCCGAGCGCGAGATTTCGCTCATGAGCGGCAACGGCGTGCTGCAGGCGCTGCGCAGGAAGGGCGTCGACGCGCACGCCTTCGATCCGGCCGAGCGCGACCTCTGCGAGCTCAAGCGCGAAGGCTACGCGCGCTGCTTCATCGCGCTGCACGGCCGCGGCGGCGAGGACGGCACGGTGCAGGGCGCGCTCGAGATGCTGGGCATTCCCTACACCGGCAGCGGCGTGATGGGCTCGGCGATCGCGATGGACAAGTGGCGCACCAAGATGATCTGGATCGCCAGCGGGATCCCGACGCCTCGTTTCAGAATTCTGAATGAAAAAGAAAACTGGGAATCCGTCGCGAACGAGCTGGGCCTGCCGCTGATCGTGAAGCCCGCCAACGAGGGCTCGACGCTCGGCCTCACCAGGGTGACCGAGGCGGGCCAGCTGCCGATCGCCTACACGCTCGCGGCGCGCACCTTCCACGACCTCGCGCTCGCCGAGCAGTTCATCGACGGGCCGGAGTACACGGCGAGCATCGTCGGCGACGCGGCCTTGCCGCTGATACGGATCGAAGCGCCCCAGGGCAACTACGATTACCAGAACAAGTACTTCACCGACGACACGAAGTACATCTGCCCCTGCGGCCTGCCCGCCGCGACCGAGGACTCGCTCAAGGCGCTCGCGCTGCGCGCCTTCGAGCTCGCGGGCTGCACCGGCTGGGGACGCGTCGATCTGATGCTGGACGGGACGGGTGCGCCCTGGCTGCTCGAAGTCAACACCTCGCCGGGCATGACCGGCCACAGCCTGGTGCCGATGGCCGCGAAGGCGGTGGGCATCGGCTACGAGGACCTGTGCGTGAAAATCCTGGAGGACAGCCATGTGGGATAACCCCCGGCTGCTCAATCTGGCGGCCGACGCGCTGATCGGCCTCGCGGCGCTGCTGTTCGCCTATGCCGGGCTGCAGCTGCTGCTGCGCTCGCCGCTGTTCCCGCTGCAGGAGATCGTGGTGCGCGGCGAGCTCAGGCACGCCAACCGCGAGGAGATCGCCGGCGCGCTCGAGGGCGTCGGCGGCAATTTCTTTGCCGCCGATCTGGCCGCCGTGCGCGGGCGCCTGGAGCAGGTCGGTTGGGTGCGCCGCGTGGACGCGCGGCGCGTATGGCCCGACCGCATCGAGGTACGGCTCGAAGAGCACGTCGCGTTCGCGCGCTGGGGCCACGCCGAGGGCGACCTCCGGTCGCGCGGCTTCGTCAACACCTTCGGCGAGCCGTTCGTCGCGGACCTGGACGCGGCTGCGCAGGACGCGCTGCCGCTGTTCGCGGGCCCGGCCGGCACCGAGGGCGAGCTCGCGCGCCGCTACCGGCGCTTCTCCGAGATGCTCGCGCCGCTCGGCGACAAGGCCGAGCGCGTGGTGCTCACACCGCGGCACGCCTGGCAGTTGCGCCTCGCCACCGGGCTGCAGGTGGAGCTCGGCCGCGACGGGCCGGAGACCGTGGAGCAGCGCCTCGAGCGCTTCGTGGACGCATTCCCCGCCTCGCTCGGGCAGCTCGGCCGCACGCGCTACGAGCGCGTGGACCTGCGCTACCCGAACGGCTTCGCGCTGCGCGTGACGGGCTGGAAAGGCTGAAGCATGGCAAAGGAAAACCGCAACCTCGTCGTCGGGCTGGACATCGGCACCTCCAAGGTGGTCGCGCTGGTGGCCGAGCTCGGGCCCGACGGCGCGCTCGAGGTGCTCGGCATGGGCAACCACGAATCCAAGGGCCTGAAGAAGGGCGTGGTGGTGAACATCGAGTCCACGGTCGCCGGCATCCAGCGCGCGCTCGAGGAAGCCGAGCTGATGGCCGACTGCAAGATCGCCTCGGCCTTCACCGGCATCGCCGGCAGCCACATCCGCAGCTTCAACTCCACCGGCATGGTCGCGGTCAAGGAGCGCGAGGTGAGCGCGATCGACGTCGAGCGCGCGGTCGAGACCGCCAAGGCGGTGAACATCCCGACCGACCAGCAGATACTGCACGTTCTTCGCCAGGAATTCATCATCGACGGCCAGGAGGACGTGCGCGAGCCCGTCGGCATGTCCGGCGTGCGCCTCGAGGTCAAGGTGCACATCGTCACCGGCGCGGTGTCGGCGGCGCAGAACATCGTCAAGTGCGTGCGCCGCTGCGGCCTGGACGTCAACGACCTGATCCTGCAGCCGCTCGCCTCGGCGCGCTCGGTGCTGTCCGCGGACGAGATGGACCTGGGAGTGTGCCTGGTGGACATCGGCGGCGGCACCACCGACCTGGCGATCTTCACGCACGGCGCGATCCGCCACACCGCGGTGATCCCGATCGCGGGCGACCAGATCACCAACGACATCGCGATGGCGCTGCGCACGCCGACCGCCGAGGCCGAGGCGATCAAGATGCGCCACGGCGTGGCGCTACGCCAGCTCGCCGACGCGAGCGAGATGATCGAGGTGCCGGGCATCGGCGACCGCGCGCCGCGCGTGATGTCGCGCCAGACGCTCGCCGAGGTGATCGAGCCGCGCGCCGAGGAGCTGTTCTCGCTGGTGCAGCAGGTGCTGCGCGAGTCCGGCTACGAGGAGCTGCTCTCCAGTGGCGTGGTGCTCACCGGCGGCAGCGCGCTGATGCAGGGCATGACCGAGCTCGGCGAGGAGATCTTCCACATGCCGGTGCGCGTCGGCGTGCCGCGCTACGCGGGCGGTCTCGCCGAGGTGGTGCGCAGCCCGCGCTACGCGACGGCGATGGGGCTGCTGCTCGAGGGCGCGCAGCAGGTCCAGCAGGGCAGGGTTTCGCAGCAGAACGGCTCGGTGCGCGCGGTGATCCATCGCATGCGCGACTGGTTCCAGAGGAATTTTTGAGGCGCAGTACCACGTACTTTCAACTGGCAAGGAGACGACATGTTCGAAATCGTGAATGAGCAGGCGGCAGGCCCGGTGATCCGGGTGATCGGAGTCGGGGGCGCCGGCGGCAACGCCGTCGACCACATGATCGACAAGGGCGTCGGCAAGGTGGAGTTCATCGCGGTCAACACCGACGCGCAGGTGCTCTCGCGCAACAGGGCGCGCAACCAGATCCAGCTCGGCACCAGCGGCCTGGGCGCGGGCGCCAAGCCCGAGGAGGCGCGCGCGGTGGCGGTCGCCGAGCGCGAGCGGCTCGAGGAGGCGCTCGCAGGCTCGCACATGGTGTTCATCACCGCCGGCATGGGCGGCGGCACCGGCACGGGTGCGGGTCCGGTGATCGCCGAGGTCGCCCGCTCGCTCGGCATCCTCACCGTGGCGGTGATCACCAAGCCCTTCGCCTGGGAAGGCTCCAAGCGCATGAAGATCGCCGAGACGGGCATCGAGGAGATCGCGCCGCACGTGGACTCGCTGATCGTGATCCTCAACGACAAGCTCGAGGAGGTGCTCGGCGACGACGTCACGCAGAAGGACGCGTTCGAGGCCGCCGACGACGTGCTGTGCAACGCGGTCGGCGGCATCGTCGACATCATCCACCGCGACGGCGTGGTCAACGTCGACTTCCAGGACGTGCGCACGGTGATGACCGAGCAGGGCATGGCGATGATGGGCTCGGCCGCCGCGAGCGGCATCGACCGCGCGCGCATCGCCGCCGAGCAGGCGATCGCCTGCCCGCTGCTCGAGGGCGTCAACCTGTCGGGCGCGCGCGGCGTGCTCGTGAACATCACCGCCTCGCGCTCCAGCCTCAAGCTGCGCGAGACCAAGGAGGTGATGAACGCGATCCGCGCCTTCGCGGCCGACGACGCCACCATCATCCACGGCGGCGTGTTCGACGACGAGCTGGGCGACGAGCTGCGCGTCACGGTGATCGCCACCGGGCTCGGCCAGCCGATGGCCGCGCGCCAGCTCAAGCCGCAGCTGGTGCACTCCCAGAAGACCGGGACCGACAACCTGCCCGTGGCGGCGTCCGGCGCGGCGCCCGACTACAACGCGATGTCGGAGACGCCGGCGGTGTTCCGCAAGCGCGACCGGGCCGCGCAGGTCGAGGCGCTCTCCAACAGCGGCGTCGACAAGTACGACATCCCGGCCTTCCTGAGAAAGCAGGCCGACTAGCGCCGCCTGCGGACGGCGGCACCCCTACCTTGCCAGGGGGGTGCCGCCTTCCCCCTATTGATAGAATCCGTCTTTTCCGCGCTCCCATGCTCCGTCAGAGAACGCTCAAGTCCCTCGTCGGCGCCACCGGCGTCGGCCTGCACACCGGCCAGAAGGTGCGCATGTCGCTGCGCCCGGCGCAGCCCGATACCGGCATCGTCTTTCGCCGCACCGACCTCGCGCAGCCGGTCGAGGTGCCCGCGCGCGCGGACCTGGTGGGCGAGACGCGGCTGTGCTCCTGCCTGGTGCGCGGCGAGGTGAAGGTGTACACCATCGAGCACCTGATGTCGGCGTTCTCCGGCCTGGGCGTGGACAACGCCTACGTGGACCTCGACGGGCCCGAGGTGCCGATCATGGACGGCAGCGCGGCGCCGTTCGCGCTGCTCATCCAGCAGGCCGGCATCGAGGAGCAGGGCGCGCCCAAGCGCTTCCTGCGCGTGAAGAAGCGCATCGAGGCGCGCGACGGCGACAAGTGGGCCGTGCTCGAGCCCTACGAGGGCTTCCGCCTCGCGTTCTCCATCGTCTACAAGCACCCGGTGATCGAGAAGTCGAACACTTCGCTCACCGTCGATTTCGCGACCACCTCCTACCTGAAGGAGGTGGCGCGCGCGCGCACCTACGGCTTCATGCACGAGGTCGAGGACCTGCGCAACGTGGGCCTGGCGCTCGGCGGCGGGCTGGAGAATGCCGTGGTGCTGGACGAGCATCGCGTGCTGAACGCCGAGGGCCTGCGCTTCGGCGACGAGTTCATCCGCCACAAGATCCTCGACGCGATCGGCGACCTGTACCTGCTCGGCCGGCCGTTCCTGGCCGCCTTCAGCGCGCACAAGTCCGGGCACAGCCTCAACAACCGGTTGCTGCGCGCGCTCATGGCCGACCCGGCCGCGACCGAAGTGGTGACCTTCGAGCGCGCCGAGGAAGCGCCGGCGGGCGTGCTTGGGCTGCTTCGCCCTGCCGGCGCTTAGGCCCGCCTGTTACGGCTTAAGGTGATGATCTAGAAGTTCTTTTAACGCTTTCCGGGCCGGGGAGTCCGGGAGCCTGCGATAGAGCGTCCGCAACTCGTTCAAGGCTGTCGCCGACAGGCGTCGCGGCGGCGTTGGCGTGACATCCGCCACGGTTCCGGCGGCGGGTTGCACCCTCACGGAAACTGAATTAACCTGCGCCCGCAGTTCTAACAAGTGTTGACGAAGGGCTTCGGCAAGCAGCTTTAGCTTGGCCGCCGCAGCGGGCGATGCGGTGAGCAGGACCAGCTGGCGGTCCCCCGGGCGCTCGTGAATGTTGACGGCCCGAACCAGGCGGGCCAGCCCGGGCGGCAGAAAGTCAAAACAAAGCTTCGAGAGCGCGTTGATTTGACGTGCTTTTGCGATGACCGGCTGCAGGCCGGTGTCCGACGCAAGCAGGCTGCCGACTTTGGAAGGTTGCACGCAGGAGGAAGCAATAGTGGAGGCTGCTTGCAGGTTATCTTGATCTCCAGCCGGCTGGCAAAGGCGCGCTCGGTGTCGCTTTCGCTGCGTCACGTGGTGATCGGCGGCACGCTCGGCCTGGCCATGATCGTCGGGCTCGCGGGCGCGCTGTACTGGCTCAGCCTGCGCTTCGCCGACGACCTGAAGATCCCGCTGCTGCAGCAGCTGGTGCTCGCCGCGCAGAAGAAGGAGTCCGAGCGCTCGCGCGAGTTCATGCAGCAGAACCTGAACGCCATGGCGGTGAAGATCGGCGAGATGCAGGCGCAGCTTACGCGCCTCGATGCGCTGGGCGAGCGCCTGTCGTCGATGGCCGGCATCCGGCCGCAGGAATTCCGCTTCGCCGAGACGCCCGGCCTGGGCGGCGCTCAATCCACCACCATGCCGCCGCAGAACCTGACGCTGACCCAGTTCAACGAGAAGGTGGCGATGCTGTCGCGGCAGATGGAGAACCGTACCGACCAGTTGGGCGTGCTCGAAGCGCAGCTGTTCGAGCAGGCGGTGAAGAAGAAGGCGATGCCCACCATGATGCCGGTGACCGCACCGTTCAACGCCTCGGGCTTCGGCTACCGCATCGACCCGTTCACCGGCCAGCAGGCGATGCACGAAGGCATCGACTTCATCACCGACATCGGGACCCCGGTGGTCGCGGCCGCCGGCGGCGTGGTGCAGTTCGCGGGCTTCCATCCGCAATACGGCAACATGATCGACATCGACCACGGCAACGACCTGGTGACGCGCTACGCGCACCTGTCGAAGGTGATGGTCAAGGAAGGCGACCTGCTGCAACGCGGCCGGCGCATCGGCGAGAGCGGCAGCACCGGGCGCTCGACCGGCCCGCACCTGCATTTCGAGGTGCGCTACCGCGGCCTGGCGCAGAACCCGATGAAGTTCCTGCTCGCGAAGAATCCGCAGGTTCCGCTCGCGCGCGCGCGTTGAGCCGCGCGCCGGGGCGTCCTGCCCCGGCGTGATAAAATCTCATTTTTTCCGGGGGCTTAGAACCTGCCCGCGCCTCCGATTTCATGGAAAGTCTCCGCAAGATCCTCGTTGTTCTGTTGAGCATTCCCAGGAAGATCTTCGGCAGCCGCAACGAGCGCCTGCTGAAGCAGTACGCGGGGGTGGTGAAGCAGATCAACGCCCTCGAGCCCGGGATCGCCAAGCTGTCCGACGGCGCGTTGCGCGGCAAGACCGCCGAATTCCGCAAGCGCCTTGCCGAGGGCGCGGCACTCGAGTCCCTGCTGCCCGAGGCCTTCGCGGTGGTGCGCGAAGCAGGCAAGCGCACGCTGCGCATGCGCCATTTCGACGTCCAGCTGGTGGGCGGCATGGTGCTGCACGACGGCAAGATCGCGGAGATGCGCACCGGCGAGGGCAAGACGCTGGTGGCGACGCTGCCCGCGTACCTCAACGCGCTGCCGGGCAACGGCGTGCACATCGTCACGGTGAACGACTACCTCGCCAAGCGTGACGCCGAGTGGATGGGCAAGATCTACAGCTTCCTCGGTCTCACGGTGGGCGTCAACGTGCCGCAGATGGAGCCCGAGGACAAGCGCAAGGCCTACCAGGCCGACATCACCTACGGCACCAACAACGAGTTCGGCTTCGATTACCTGCGCGACAACATGGCGATGCGCGTGGAGGAGCGCTTCCAGCGCAAGCTCGTCTACGGCATCGTCGACGAGGTGGACTCGATCCTGATCGACGAGGCGCGCACGCCGCTGATCATTTCCGGGCCGACCGACGACAAGTCGGAACTCTATGTCGCGGTCGATGCGATCGTGAAGCAGATCGACGAATCCGATTATGAAAAGGACGAGAAGCAGCGTTCCGTGACTCTGACCGAAGAGGGGACGGAAAAGATCGAGCGGCTGCTGGAGGCGGCGGGGCTGCTGCAGGGTAGCAACCTCTATGATTTTGAAAATACGCAGGTCGTCCATCATGTGAACCAGGCGCTGCGCGCGGTCGTGATGTTCCGCCGCGACATCGATTATATCGTCAAGGACGGCAAGGTCGTCATCATCGACGAATTTACCGGCCGCATGATGGACGGGCGCCGCTGGTCCGATGGGCTGCATCAGGCTGTGGAAGCCAAGGAAGGCGTCCAGATCGAGCCGGAGAACCAGACGCTGGCGTCGGTCACCTTCCAGAATTATTTCCGCATGTATCCCAAAATTTCGGGCATGACCGGCACCGCTTCCACCGAAGCGACCGAATTCTACGAAATCTACAAGATGAACGTCGTCACCATCCCCACCAACAAGCCGGTGCAGCGGATCGACGAGCAGGACAGTTTCTACAAGAATATCGAGGACAAGTTCCGCGGGATTGCCCGCACGATCAAGGAACATTCGGAAAAGGGCCAGCCAGTGCTGGTCGGCACCGTGTCGATCGAAAAGTCCGAAATGCTGTCCGAATTCCTCAACCAGGAAGGCGTGCCGCACGCAGTGCTGAACGCGCGCTTCCATGAGAGTGAGGCGCACATCGTGGCGCAAGCCGGGCGCAAGGGCGTGGTGACGATCGCCACCAACATGGCCGGGCGCGG
>JBASCW010000108.1:0-7193 GCA_049651845.1 Burkholderiales bacterium
TTCCCGCGACCGGACGCTGACACGGCGCGCGCATTCACCCCTTCACGCGACGCAACTCACTCCTGTTCGATTCGCCTCACCGGACGGCAAGGCGCGGACCACCACCGCGAAGCGGTTTAGTTCAACTAGTGTTTAGCCTGCATGCGTGCGATGCTAGGGCGATCCACGGGTAGTTGCAACGATCCAGGGGTAGATCGAGAGAGAAGTGGCCCCATTCGTTTAGACAGTTCCGGGGGTGTTTATAAGTGCAATCCCGGCGAGTTGAGGGTTATCCACGGCGGCGAGCGCGTGGCGCATGCCACGCACACGAGCACGCGACGCGGTGGGTAACCCGGTTCGGATCATGCTGCCGCCTTCATGTCTTGGTTGCCGAAGTATGCCGCATCAGGCGTGCGTCCCTTGTGCGCGCGATGCGGCCGATGACGGGGCGTTGACCCGCCGCGACTGTGCACTTGTCCCTGCCGGTCACGGCTTCGCCAGAATTCTTCGCCGCCTTTCCAGCCCTCTCCCCCGCCGCTTCCCGATTCGGGGCGCTGAATGGTATCGCCGGGCGTCGGCGAACAAGATCAAGGGGAAAGGCCATGAAAGAGCGTCTGAAGGCGATGGTGCGCGCGATCCGTGAGGCCTTTGCCCGCACTGCGGCGAGTGCGGGCGGAGTGGCGGCGGAAGCGGCGAGGAACGGCAGCGCGCGGGCGGTGACGGGGTTCAGGGCGGCGCGGGGCATGCTGCTCGTGCTGGGGGTCCTGGGCGGTGCGGGGTACCTGCTCTACCTCCATCCGCCGATTACGACGGTGGGGCGCGGTGAGGCGGGCGTGCGCGCCAACCGCATGACGGGCGAGATCACGGAATGGCGGGACGGCAGCGTGCTCGTGGTGCCGGGCCTGCACGAGATGCGCGTCTTTTCGATGCGCGACCAACTCTACCGGCCCGAGGCGAGCCTGCGGGCCGACGGCCCCGCACCGTTCCAGTCGGTCGAGGGCCTGTCGCTGGGCATCGATCTTTCGGTGCGCTACGCGCTCGATCCGGAGAAGCTGCGCGCGGCGTCGGCCTCGCTGCCGGACAACGTCGCCGGCGAGCTCGTCGAGCCGGCGGTCCAGGGCATCGTCTACAAGGTGTTCGCGCGCTACACGGTGCGCGAGATCTTCTCGAGCAAGCGCGCCGAGATCCAGCAGGCGATCGAGGCGGAGCTCAAGGGCCGGCTGGCGGCCGACGGCGTGGCGCTGAGAAACGTTCAGATCGGCAAGGTCGACCTGCCCGCCGACTACAAGCGCGGCATGGAGACGCTGCTTGCAGAGGAGCTGGCGACCGAGAAGATGCGCTACACGCTGGAGCTCAAGGCGCGCCGCGTGAAGGAAAGCGAGCTGGAGGCCGAAGCCGAGAAAACGCGCCGCGAGAAGCGCGCCGAGGCCGCCGCGCGCGAGCAGGTGATCGCGGCGAAGGCGCAGGAAGAGGCGATGAAGCACGTGCTGCCGTTCAAGCAGCGCCAGGTCGAGCAGCGCCAGCTCGAGGCCGAGGCCGAGAAGCAGGCGCGCATCCGCAACGCCGAGGGCAGCGCGCAGGCGCGCAGGATCGAGGCGAACGGCGAGGCCGACGCGCGCCAAAAGCTCGCCGACGCCGAGCTCTACCGGCTGGAGAAGATCGGCCGGTTCAGCGCCGAGCAGATGGAGCGCGAGGGCGCGCTCGTCTCGCGCCATCCGCTGCTGATCCAGAAGGCGCTCGCCGACAAGCTCTCGGACAAGGTGCAGGTGATCATCGCCCCGCCTCCGGCCGACGGCGGCTTCGTCGGCGCCAACCTGGTCGGCGGCGCGAAGGCGGGTCGGCCATGAAACGGCTGTTCTTCGCCTGGTCCCTTATCCTAGCTTGTTCTTGTGCTAGCGCAGAATCGAAGCCATTGGTCGCCATCGTCGCCCAGGACCAGGCGGCGCTGCGAGCGGCGCCGCGCGCCTCCGCGCAGCAGCACGCCCTGCTCTGGCAGGGCGAGGTGCTGGAGATCCGCGGCGAGCGCATGGATTGGCTGCAGGTGTACGACTACCGGCGCGAGCGCGGCGGCTTCGTGCGCGCGAGCCAGGTGCGGCGCGTCCTGCTCGCGCCTGTCGAAGCGCCCGAGCTGCTCGCGCTGGTGCGCTTCCTGCGCGATTCGGCCGGCAGCGAATCGCTCGGCATCGCTTTCGCCGCCGCCTACGTTCAGGCGGCGCCCGCCGGCGTATTGAAAGGTCCCGACGGCATCGAGACGCTGGATGCGCTGGGCACCATGGCCGACCGCCTCGCGCGGCGCGCCTCGGCCGGCGCCCTGCAAGGCGCCGCCGCCAGGGCGCTCGCCGCGCACCTGGAGGTCGCGGCACAGCACGGCTTGCGCTTCGCGAGCAACGAACGCAACGGGCGCCTCTACGTCTGCTACGACGGCGACGCTTTCCGGCGCGTGCTGGCGATGCCGTCGACCGCCGATCAGCGCGCGCGCGCCGTCCTCGGCCTCACGCGCTCCGAGTGCATGCCCGACGACCTGCAGCCCGGCGAGCGCCGGCGCAAGGACGATTGGCGCGTCGAGGTGCTCGACCGCGTGGACACGGACGCCCTGCCCGCGTACCTCACGAACCGGGTGCTGCTGCGCCGCGCGAGCGTCTGGAGCAGCCTCGCCTACCAGCGCGCGCGCGCGGGCGAGCGGCCCGAGGCGGCGGCTACGCGTGCGTTGCTCGAGCTCGCGAAGGTCAACAAGACCGAGCTCGCCGAGGAGGACATCGCGGCCTACAGCGACGCGGCCATGCGGGTAAACGCATCGCGCTGGGCGATCTCCGCCAGCGTGCAGCCGGGCTCGAGGAGAAAGCCCGCGCTCGTCACCGTGGCCGGCGCCAAGGGCGAGACCTGCCTGCTGCTCGTGGACGAGCGCAACAACGAGGACCAGCCGCTCACCAAGCGCTGCACCTACGGCCTGGTCTGGGCGGGCTCGGCGACGCTCAACCGCGAGGGCAACGCGCTCGCGGTGGCGGTGCAGCCCGCGGACGCCTGGCGCGAGCTGTGGATCTTCCACAAGCAGGCGGGCGGCTGGACCGTGCGCGTGCTGCCGCCCGCGGCGACGCAGCCCGAGGTCGGCTACGCGGAATTCGCCGGCTGGGTGCCCGGCGGCTCGCAAGTGCTGGTCGCGCGCGAGGCGACGGGCGACGGCCGCCACCGCAGGAACTTCGAGCTCGTGCGCCTCGACAATCTCGCCACCGTGCGCCAGGCGCCGGATCCTTCGATGCTCGGCGCCTTCCAGCGCTGGCAGGATCCGGCCTGGAAGCGCGAGACGGTGAGCGTGCGCTAGGCGCGGCGCAGGCGCTTCAGCGCGCGCGCGACGAACACCCAGGTCAGCACGCCGGCGAGCAGCGCGAGCGCCAGGCCCGCCACGACCAGCGGATCGTCGCTGCCCCCGCCCAGGACCTGGCGCAGCCCCCACAGGAAATACAGCTCGGCCGCGTGCACGGCGACCAGCGCGCCGGCAAGCACGCCGACGAAGCCGACCTCGAAGCGCGAGCGCGCCATCGCGAAGCCGAGCACGAGGAACAGCAGCGCCGCGATGCTGGGCGCACCGTACAGGATGAACAGCAGGGGCAGTTGCGAATGCAGCACGCCGGAGCCGGCGCGGAGGTGGAGTCCGCCGGGGGCCCGCGCCCCCGGCAGGGTGCAACGGGTTGTTACTTGAGGTGCTTGCTGACCAGCTTGGTCATCTCGAACATCGAAACCGTCGACTTGCCGCCGAACACCGGCTTGAGCTTGTCGTCAGCGTTGATATTGCGACGGTTCTTCTTGTCCTGCAGGCCATTGCGCTTGATATAGGCCCAGATCTTCTTGGTGACCTCGGTGCGGGGCATCGAGCTGCCGCCGATCACCGCCGCGAGCGTCGCGCTCGGGGTCATCGGTTTCATGAACGCGGCATTCGGCTTGCGCTTCTTGCCGGCCTTCTTCGCCTTCTTCTTCGCCATCTTGGTTTCTCCTCTGAACGATACGGAATTGGGTTGCCGGTATTCCTCCCGCCGTCGTCGGGGCAGCGGTGGCCGAACAATGCCGAATCCAGAGGAGCATGTCAATCGTTTGCGACGATATTTTTGCCCTCGATCGCCTCATTTTCCCTCTGCATCGAGCCAGAATTCGAGCCCTTGCGCGTTCAGCTCGATGTCGAGCGCGAACACTTCGAGCACTTTTTCCCTCGGCAGACGCCATCCTTGGCGCTCGCGCTCCTCGAGCACGAGCGCCCTAACGCCTTCCGTGAGCAGACGTTTTCGCTCGGCGCCCGCGCCGCGGTGCCGCTCGCCGAGCGCGGCGTGCGCGTCGATCAGGCGATGCAGGTCCGCCGCCAGGACCGTCAGGTTCGTCAGCCTGCCGAAGTGCGTGACGTAGAGCGACTGCGGCCCGTAGGAGAGCATCCGGTCGATGGAGCGGTGCAGCGCCGGCGGGTCGAATTGGGAGGGGCTGGTGGTCGGGAACGAGAACTGCCGCCCGTCCTGGTCGAGCTCCCGGTAGGACAGCCCGAAGGTATCGCCCGCGAAGAAATGGCCCGTTTCCCCGTCGCGCACCACCACGTGGTGGCGCGCATGGCCGGGCGCGTCGAGAAACAGCAGCTCGCGCCCCGCCAGGCGCAGCGTCGCGCCCTCGCCGGTCTCGACGATGCGCGCCGCGGGCACGGCGCGCACCTCGCCGTACACGCGCCGGGCCTGCGCCTCGCCGTAGATGGCGACTGTCGCCGCGAGCAGACGGCTCGGATCCGCCATGTGCCGCGCACCGCGCGGGTGCACCGTGAGGCGCGCGTTTGGAAAGCACGCCATCAGCTGGCCCGCGCCGCCGGCATGATCGAGATGGACGTGGGTGAGGATGACGTAGTCGACCTGCGCCGGCGCGATGCCCCGCGCCTCGAGCGCCGCCATCACATGCGGCACCGCATGCGAGGTGCCGGTGTCGACGACCGCGGCGCGGCCGTCCTCCACGAGCAGGTGGATCGCCGTCTGCATGGGGCGGTCGTAGACGCTGTCGACCGCGACGATGCCGTGGCCATAGTCGAAGAAGCCCGGGGGGTTCACCGGAACATTATAAAATCGACGCCCGATGAACATCGCTGACCTGCGCCAGGAATACATGCGCGCCGGGCTCGCCGAAGCCGACGCGCTCGCCGACCCGTTCGCGCAGTTCGAGCGCTGGTTCCAGGAGGCGCTCGCGGCCAAGCTGCCGCTCGCCAACGCCATGACGCTCGCCACGGTCACGGCCGCGGGCGCGCCGGACGCGCGCATCGTGCTGCTCAAGGGCGTGGACGGCGGCGGCTTCGTGTTCTACACCAACTACCAGAGCCGCAAGGGCCGGCAGCTCGCCGCGCGCGCCGACGCCTGCCTGGTGTTCTTCTGGAGCGAGCTCGAGCGCCAGGTGCGCGTCGAGGGCCGCGTAGAGCGCGTCAGCGACGCCGAGTCGGACGCGTATTTCGCGAGCAGGCCGGTGGGCGCACGCCTGTCGGCGCGCGCCTCGGCACAGAGCGAAGTTGTTTCAGGCAGGGCTTTCCTGGAATCCCGGGTTTTGCAGGTCAAAGACCAGTTCGGTCAAAACCCTCCCCGACCCAGCCACTGGGGCGGCTACCGGGTGATCCCGCAGCAGATCGAGTTCTGGCAGGGACGCGAGAACCGGCTGCACGACCGCCTGCTGTACCGGCGGACAGACGCGCGCTGGCGGATTGAGCGCCTCGCTCCCTGAGCCGGTGCTGGCGTTCCTGCGCCAGCACGGCCTCGCCGCCGAAGGCGAAGTGCCGCGCGCGGAGGCGCTCTCGGGCGGCGTGTCCTCCGACATCTGGCGCGTGGATCTGAAGGGCGGGCCCGTCTGCGTGAAGCGCGCGCTGCCGCGCCTGCGCGTCGCGCAGCTCTGGGAGGCGCCGGTCGAGCGCAACGCCTACGAGCGCCGCTGGCTCGAGACCGCGAACGCGATCGTGCCCGGCGTCGCGCCGAAAGTGCTGGCCGGCGATGAGGACGCGCACGCCGGCTGCTTCGCCATGGAGTACCTGCCGCGGCTGCCGGTGTGGAAGGCGGAACTGAGCGCGGGCCGCGCCGACGCGGCGTTTGCGGCGGACGTGGGCCGCAAGCTCGGCGCGATCCACAACGCGACCGCGCACCGCGCCGACCTCGCCGCGGCTTTCGCCACCGACGCGAGTTTTTACGCCCTTCGCTTGGAGCCTTACCTCCTTGCAACGGGGAAAGCTCATGAAGATTTGAGGGGGCAATTCGAAAAGCTGGTCGACACCACGGCAAATACCCGTCTGGCGCTGGTCCACGGCGACGTGAGCCCTAAGAACGTCCTCGTCGGGCCGCAGGGCCCGGTGTTCCTCGACGCCGAGTGTGCCTGGTACGGCGATCCGGCGTTCGACCTCGCCTTCTGCCTGAACCACCTGCTGCTCAAGGGCGTCTGGGTTCCCGCGCGGAAGGCCGCGTTCCTCGCCTGCTATGACGCGCTCGCACGCGAGTACCTCGCGAGCGTGGACTGGGAACAGCCCGCCGCCCTCGAGCGGCGCGCCGCCGCGCTGCTGCCGGGCCTGCTGCTTGCGCGCGTGGACGGCAAGTCGCCGGTCGAATACCTCACCGACGAGGCCGACAGGGCGCGCGTGCGCGCGTTCGCGCGCCGGTTTCTGCAATCGCCCGCAGCCACGCTGCGCGAGGTCGGCGACGCATGGCAAGAATCGTAGACGTCGCCGCGCGCCTGGTCTGGGACTCGCGCGGCCGCTCCACCGTGGAAGCCGAAGTCGCGGTCAAGGGCGCGCGCGGGCGCGCCATCGCGCCGGCGGGCACCTCCACCGGCTCGGGCGAAGCCAAGAGCGTCGAGACGAGGGTGGCAGTTCACTCGGTCAATACCGAGATAAGGTCTTTGCTGCTTGGCAAGACGCTCGAGCAGGAATCCGTCGACCGGGCGCTGATCGCGCTCGATGGCACGCCCGACAAGTCGCGCCTGGGCGGCAACGCGATCGTCGCGGTATCGCTCGCCGCCGCGCACGCGGCGGCCGCCGCGGCGCGCAAGCCGCTGTGGAGGTTTCTCGCCGGCAAGCGCCAGGTCGCGATGCCGGTGCCGCAGATCCAGATCTTCGGCGGCGGCGCGCACGCGCACGCGAGCATGGACCTGCAGGACTTCATGATCGTCTGCATCGGCGCGGGCAGCTTCGCCGAGAGCCTGGACTGGACCGCGCAGGTGTACCGCGC
>JBASCW010000109.1:0-6037 GCA_049651845.1 Burkholderiales bacterium
AGTCCGCGCAGCACCGCCCGCCGCGCGCGGCCGCAATCGCCCTCGCGCTGCTGCTGCCCGTGCTTGCGGGCCTGGGCTACTGGCAGGTCGGCAACCCAGTGGCGCTGGAAGCCGCCGCGATCGGCGCCGCCGGCGGTCCCGCAGGCGCGCACGAAGTCTCGCCCGATCAGATGGCCGCTCTCGTCGAGAAGCTCGCCGCTCGCATGGAGCGGACCCCTGACGACGCCGAAGGCTGGATGCTGCTCGGCCGCTCGCGCAGCTCCCTCGGCCAGTACGACAAGGCCGCCGTCGCCTACGCAAGAGCCTCGCGGCTGCTGCCGAAGGATGCCGACGTGCTCGCGGACTACGCAGACGCGCTCGCGATGGCGCAGGGGCGCAGCCTGGAGGGCGAGCCCGGCAAGCTCATCCAGCGCGCGCTCGCGCTCGACCCGAACCACGTCAAGTCGCTCGCGCTCGCCGGAACCCTGGAGTTGGATCGCAGGAATTACCGCGGCGCGATCGACTACTGGGAGCGCATCCTCAAGGTGGTTCCCGCCGACTCGACGTTCGCCCGCTCGGTCAGCGGCAGCATCGAGGAGGCGCGCTCGCTCGCGGGCCAGGCCCCGCAGGCGCAGGCGCCCGCCAAGACGGCGCCCAGGGCGGCGGAAAAGGCCGTGCCGCAGTCGGTCGCCAAGGCAGCGGGTGCGGTGAGCGGCACGGTCAGCCTGGATCCCGTGGTTGCCGCCAGGGCCGCGCCCGGCGATACCGTCTTCATCCTCGCGCGCCCGGCGAGCGGCGCGCGCATGCCGCTCGCGGTCACGCGCGTCACGGTCGCGCAGCTGCCCTACCGCTTCACGCTCGACGACAGCATGGCGATGGCCGCGGGCGCCACGATCTCCAGCCAGGCGCAGGTAGTCGTGGTCGCGCGCGTCTCGAAGGCCGGCAGCCCCGCGCCGCAGAAGGGGGACATCGAGGGCACGAGCGCCCCGGTCGCGCCCGGGGCGGCGGGCCTCAACGTGGTGCTCTCGCGCCTCGTCGATTAGTTCCAGGAGGGAAGACAGGGCCCCTCCCCCGTCTACAATCACGCCATGAGCGGCGTGACCGGCATCGTGCTCGCGGGCGGACAGGGTCGCCGCATGGGCGGCGTGGACAAGGGCCTGCAGCCGTTGCACGGCGAGCCGATGATCGCCGCGGTGCTCGCGCGGCTCGCGCCGCAGGTCGCCGAGATCCTCATCAACGCCAACCAGAACCTGGAGGCGTACGCGCGCTTCGGCCACCGCGTGGTGCCGGACGCAATCGGCGGCTTCGCCGGCCCGCTCGCCGGCCTGCACGCGGGGCTCGGCGCAGCGAAGCACGGGCTCGTTCTGACGGTGCCTTGCGATTCGCCTTTTCTTCCGCTCGACCTTCTGGCTCGCCTGCAGAAGCGTCTGGACGACAACGACCTTGCCGTCGCGAAGACCGGCGACCAGCCCCACCCCGTATTCGCGCTGGTCAGAAAGTCGGTGAGAGCAAACCTGGAGACATTCCTCGCCGGCGGCGGCCGGAAGATCGACGCCTGGTACGCGACGCTGAAGGTCGTAGAGGTGGCTTTCGACGACGAAGCGGAGGCGTTCCGCAACATCAACACGCGAGAGGAACTGAACCAGGCATGACCGCGATCGCCCAGGCCGTGAGCTGCGTGGACGGCTACGACCCGGATGCGCTGCGCGTGGACAAGGCCGTCGCGGCGATCAGGGCCTGTCTGGTGCCGATATCGGAAATCGAGAAGGTTCCGACAAGGGACGCCCTGGGCCGGATATTGGCGCAGGCGATCGTGCCTTCGATCGACGTGCCCGGCCACGACAACTCGGCGATGGACGGCTTTGCGGTCCGGTTTTCCGATCTGAGAAACGAAACCGAACTCAAACAGATCGGCACGGCGCTCGCAGGGAAACCCTTCACGGGCAAGGTGAGCGCAGGAGAATGCGTCCGCATCATGACGGGCGCGGTGATGCCGAAAGGCGCCGACACCGTGGTGGTGCAGGAAGTCTGCCGCATCGAGGGCGACCGCGTCGCGGTCCCGGCCGGCCAGAAGGCGGGCCAGAACGTGCGCGCGGCGGGCGAGGACCTGAGGGCCGGGGTCGCGGTGCTGCACCCGGGGCGGCCGCTGGGTGCCGCCGACGTCGGCCTGATCGCCTCGATCGGCATCGGCGAGGTCCAGGTCAGGCGCCGGCTGCGGGTCGCCTTCTTCTCCACCGGCGACGAGCTCACCTCGATCGGCGCGCCGCTCAGGGCGGGCCAGGTCTACGACTCCAACCGCTACACGCTGCACGGCATGCTTGCGCGGCTCGGCGTCGAGATCGTCGACATGGGCGTGGTGCGCGACGACCCGGCGCTGCTCGAAGCGGCATTCCGCAAGGCCGCCGCGAGCGCCGACGCGGTGATCACCACGGGCGGCGTCTCGGTGGGCGAGGCCGACTTCGTAAAGCAGCTGATGGCCAAGCTGGGCGAGGTGCTGTTCTGGAAGATCGCCATGCGCCCGGGCCGGCCGATGGCCTTCGGCAGGATCGTGAGCGGGACGAATGCCGCCTACCTGTTCGGCCTGCCGGGCAACCCGGTCGCGGTGATGGTGACGTTCTACCAGTTCGTCCGCAATGCCCTGCTGTTCCTGTCCGGATCGACCCGCAGCGACGTTCCACTGCTCTCTGCCGTCAGCGCGCAGCCGATCCGCAAGGTGCCGGGGCGCACGGAATACCAGCGCGGCATCGTCTTCAGCGAGGGCGGCGTCTGCAAGGTGCGCACCACCGGCCAGCAAGGCTCGGGCGTGCTGCGCTCGATGTCCGAGGCCAACTGCTTCATCGTGCTCGAGCACGAGCGCGGCAGCGTGCAGGCGGGCGAGCCGGTGCAGGTGCAGCTTTTCGAAGGACTCGCGTGAAAGGCGGCACGCTCGTGAAGGCGGGACTGGCATGAGCGCGCCCTCCCCCATCCAGCCGGCGCTCGCGCCGCTCGCGCGCGCCGCCAGGTCCTTCGGCCGCACGCTGCTGAAGAGCGGCATCGCGGAACCGGGCCTGCTCGAAGCGCTGCGCGACGCCGTAGGCAGACAGCGCAGCTGGCTGCGCCCCGAGCACCGCGTAGGCGACCCGGCGCGCTACATGCGCCACCTGCTCTACGTGGATCCCGAGGACGAGTTCCTGATCACCGCGATCACCTGGCTGCCCGGCCAGCAGAGCCCGGTGCACGGCCACTACGTCTGGTGCGCCTACGGCGTCGCCGAGGGCGAGCTCACCGAGGAGCAGTTCCGCGCGCCGGGCGCGCTGCTCGAGACCGTCGGCGTGAAGACGCTGCGCGCGGGGGAACTCGCCGACCTGGACCTGGGCGGGCCGATGTATCACCGCGTCTCGAACCGCTCCGCGAAGCCGCTGGTCACGCTGCACCTGTACGGCGTCGCCTCGGGCAAGCTGACCACCGGCATCAACCGCATCTACGGCGAGCAATGACGGACTCCGACCGCAGGTCGGTGGCGGCCTGGCTGTTCGTCTGCGCGGCGCTCACTTTCGCGATCGTGGTGGTGGGCGGCATCACGCGCCTGACCGAGTCGGGCCTGTCGATCGTCGAGTGGCAGCCGATCGTGGGCGCGCTGCCGCCGCTCTCGCAGGCCGACTGGGAGGCCCTGTTCGCCAAGTACCGCGAGACGCCGCAGTACCAGAAGGTGTTCTCGGAAATCGGCCTGGAAGGCTTCAAGCGCATCTTCTGGTGGGAATACGTTCACCGGCTGCTCGCGCGCACGATCGGATTGGTCTTTCTCATCCCGTTCCTGGTTTTCCATTTCAGGAACAAACTCACGACATCCCTCACCTGGAAACTGGCCGGCTTGTTCGTGCTGGGCGGCCTGCAGGGCGCGCTGGGCTGGTACATGGTGAAGAGCGGCCTGGTGAGCGACCCGCGCGTGAGCCACTTCCGCCTCACCGCACATCTCGGCCTGGCATTCCTGATCTTTTCGATGGAATTCTGGCTTGCCCTTCAAGTGCTGAAGGGCGACACAAAGAAAAACCCGTTCGCGCTTGCGGTCGCCGGCATCGTTTTCCTCATGGCCCTCTCCGGAGGTCTCGTAGCGGGTCTGCGCGCGGGGCACGCCTACAACACCTTCCCGCTCATGAACGGCAAGATCTTTCCCGAAGACCTCTGGCTGCTCGAGCCCTGGTGGGGCAACTTCCTGTGGAACGTGGCCACCGTGCAGTTCGTGCACCGGGCGATTTTCTGGGTGCTTCTGCTGCTGATCCCATTGTTGTTCTGGAAAGAAAGACAGGCAACCGCGGCGAAATTCCTTCTCGGCGTGTTCGCGCTGCAGGCCTCGCTCGGCATCGCCACGCTGCTGCTCGCGGTGCCGGTCCCGCTCGCCGCGGCGCACCAGGCGGGTGCGGTGCTGCTGCTCGCCTGCGCGCTCTGGACCGCGCAGGCTTCGAAGGCCTGATCTAGCCCGTCGGCCGCGGCAGGTGGCTTCAATGCGGGTGCTTCGTTCCATTGAAGTAGGATGGCGCCCATGCTGGCCGCACAAGTTCATGCATTCGGTCGACCGGAAGAGGCCATCGAGGTCGTGGAGCAGGCCGAACCGGGCGAGCCGGGCCCCGACGAAGTGATCGTCGAGACCGAGTTCGTGCCGATCAATCCCGCGGACATCCTCAACCTCGAAGGGAAGTACGGCGCGGTGCCGCCGCCGCTGCCGATGACGCCGGGCGCCGAAGGCGTGGGACGAGTCGCCAGGACCGGCGCGGCCGTGCGCCACGTGAAAGCGGGCGACCGGGTGCTGGTGCCCGGCCCGGGGTGCTGGCGCGAGCGCATCAAGGCGCCGGGCAAGGCCGTGTTCGCGCTGCCGGAGGGCGTGGACCCGAAGCAGCTCGCGATGCTGAGAGTGAATCCGCCGACCGCGTATCTGATGCTGCATCGATTCGTCGCGCCGAGGGCCGGCCAGTGGGTCATCCAGAATGCGGCCAATTCGGGCGTTGGGCATTGCCTGATCCGGCTCGCTCGGCAGGCAGGCGTGAAAACCGTGAATGTCGTGCGCCGCGAGGAGCTGGTGAAGCCGCTGCGGGCGTTCGGCGGTGACGCCGTGCTGACGGAGGGACCCGACCTGGATGCGCGCGCGCGCGAGGCGATCGGTGATGCATCGCTGCCGCTCGCCATCGACGCTGTCGGCGGCTCCGGGACGCAGAGCCTCGCACGCTGCGTGAGCGACGGCGGAACCGTGGTCAATTACGGAATGCTGAGCGGCGCGCCGTGCATGATCGACGCGAGGGACACGGTGTTCCGCGACGTGCGGCTGCAGGGCTTCTGGCTGCGCAAGTGGTACGTGGACACCCCGCCCGCGCAGGTCGCGGCCCTGTACCGGGATCTCGCGGCCAAGGTGGCCGATGGCACCCTCACGGTGGCGGTGGAAGCGGTCTATCCGATCGGCCGGATCAAGGAAGCGGTCGCGCATGCCGCGCGTGGCGGCCGATCCGGCAAGATCCTGGTGTCCTTTGTGAAGGGCTAGCCCGAGAGCTTAGAATCGGCACGCGCGGCGCCGCGGGCGCGGATTGCGCTCAGCCCTGGGGAATCGAATGGAATACAGCATCTTGGTGAAGCTTGGCAAAGGCAAGGATCGCGAGCTCAAGCTGCACGACGGCGACCTCGCCGGGGCCACGCCTCAGTCGGCGCGCCGCTGGTTCGAGCAGCAGTTCGCCGATATGGGCTGCACGCCGACCAACCCGACCGGCAAGACGCTCCTCGTGGACCTGGTCGTCGGCGTGGCGAAAGCCATCGGCGACAAGCCGTTCGCGCAAGGCGATGCCCTGGCCCGGGAATTCGCCAGGAACGCGATCGTGGTGCTGCAAAGGCGCGCGATCTCGATCGACGTCGAGGCCCTGTCCGTCAGCTAATGATTGCTGCATAACTAATGTCCTATTTTAGGCAAAGAGAGAGAGGGCAGTGGCGTAGGAAGGAGCGCAACAGCGTCGGGTTGTCGCCAATTTCCAAGACGCTTAGCTGTGCCTGCATGGCGAGTTCTTGAAACTCAAGCGGCGCGAAATTGGCGAGGCTGGTG
>JBASCW010000110.1:0-24525 GCA_049651845.1 Burkholderiales bacterium
TATTTCTCAAACCCGGATCCCGCCAGCGTCATTTGCTCGTTCTTCATCGTTGTCCCCTGTTCTTATTTGTGGGGCGCCGAGGCGCTCCATCTCAGACAAGAAAACAGCGGACTAATTCAGAGATTCCTTAGGTCGAGGTGTCAACCAATTCGGCGGAACGTGGGCATCCGTGCTGAGCGCCAGGTTAAAGCGAGGCATCCTTGAACGCCCTCAATACGGCGTTCGTACGCGTCTGGTAGCCAGGGCCTTGCGCCTGAAACCACTCGAGCACCTCGCTGGGGGTGGTGAGCTCAGCCCCGAAGCTGGCCGGCGCGGCGAGTGTAGAAGTCGGCGAGGGTGGCGCGGCCAAGGCGGCGGTAGGCGGTGGCAATGGCGAGCAGGCAGCGCTTGGTCTCGGGCGCGTCGGCGCCGAGGCTCTCGGTGAAATTGCCTAACGCGATGAAAAGCAGCGCCTTTGCGGCGGTCCAGTTGCCGGCGGCGGCGAAGTCGGCGGCCAGGCCCTCGAGCTTGCGGGCGAAAGCCGCGTCGCCCTGCGGCTTTTGCGCGCGCAGGATCGCGAGTTCGCGGGCGAGCAAGTCGCCCGATTCGGATAGATTGCCGGCGGCGAAAGCGGCAGCGGCCAGCCAGCGCAACCGCGGCGCGAGGAATTTGTGCTCGCGGCCATGGGTTTTCTCGCTCGTGGCCAGCGCGCGGCGGAGTTTCTCGCCGGCCACGGCGTAGCGCCCCTGCTCAAGATCGATCCACGCGAGGTCGGCGAGGCTGTCGGCGACCGCCTGGCTTTCGGAACCGAAATTTTTCTGGCGGATGGCGAGGGCGCGCTCCAGAAGGGCCGCGGCTTCGGCGAATTTCTCCTGGTCGCTGTAGACCTCGGCGAGGTTACCGAGGGTGAGAACGAGATTGGGATTGTCGGCGCCGTAGGCTTTTTCGCGAATGGTGTTGGCGCGGCGGAGCAGGGCCTCCGCTTCGCCGTAGCGGCCGTGGCGGCGGTGCATGTTGCCGAGGTTGTTCAGGATGGTGGAAACGCTCGGATGATCGGAGCCCAGCGCCTTCTCGGTCATCGGCAGCGCGCGTTCGTAGAGGGTGCGGGCTTCGTCCTGCCGGCCGAGGCTGACGAGGATCGCGGCGACGGAGACCATACTGGAAGCGATGTCGGGATGCCCGGCCGGTAGGGATTTTTCGCGCAAGGAGAGGACTTGACGGGCGAATTGCTCGGCGGCCTCGTAGCGGCCGGTGGCGCGGTTGAGCGAGGCTAGCGCCGCATAGGTGAACGACAGGGTGCTGTCCGGGGTCGCGCTGTCACTGCGGTAGAGCTCGAGCGAGTGCAGGAACAGTGGCTCGGCCTCGGCGTAGCGGGACTGCTGGAGGGAAACGCGGGCGATGCCATCAAGCGCATGGGCGAGGTCGCCGGGTTTGGCCTTGGGGTTGCGCTCGTAGATGGCGCGCGCGCGCTCGTAGTAGGAAAGCGCCTCCTTGTAGCGCGCGGTGGCAAGGCAGATGCCGCCGAGCGAACCGTTGAGGACGGCGACGTTGAGGGCGTCGGGGCCTTCCTTCTCCTGGTAGAGCCTGAGTGATTCGACGTAGAGCGGCTCTGCCTCGGCGTACTTGGCCTGATCTTTCAGCAGCGAACCGAGACCGTGCAGGCTTTGCGCGTAGGTGAGGTCGCGCGTGCCCGCCTGCTGCGCCTCGCGGATAGCGGCGCGGTAGAGACGCTCGGCCTCGCCAAAGCGGGCGTCCTTCAGCGCCTTCCACGCGGAATCGTTGTAGCTGCTGCGAACGGAGGTCTGCGCGGACGCGGAAGCGACGAATAGTACGGCCAGAGCAGCGGCAAAAAGAGCGATGGGGCCACGTGGCGTCATGGGAGTATCGGAACGGTAGGCTGGAGGCCGAAATGGAGCAAGCCCGCCGAACCGCGTTTATTCTGCCACAGCGCACGCGGCGCGCGCAATCCAGCGCCGGACTCAGGGCGCATCGCCGATCATGCGGAAGAAGGCAGCGCGCCCGCGCCGACGAAGCGCGGCGCGATCCCACGCAGTTTTTCCGGGTCGATGCGCCCGCTCCTCTGGATGTAGCTCCAGGCGAACTCCCGCGGCGCGTACGTGCACCCTTGCATGCCACGAGTAACGCTTGCCACACGCCAGCGGGTGTACAGCACTCATGGGCGTCATCGCGCGAGTTTGTAAGCAGACGTAAACGCGCCCGGCGCTCCGGGGCTAGGCCGCGAGGTGGCGCCGCTGCGCGGCGTAGCTTTCGGTGGGTTTCTCGGTGAAGCCGGATTTCGCATACTGGTGCAGGCAGCCGATCAGATAGCGCGTGAGAAAACCGGCGTACGCGGAGATTTCCGCCTCCGATGGTTTCTGGCCGCCTTCGCTGCCGGGTGCGCGCAGCGCCTGCCTGAGGGCGGCTTCGAAGCGCTCGTAGAACTGGTTCATGCGCGCCTGCAGGCGGAGTTCTCCTGCGGGATGCTCGTACGCCTTGTTTCGATTCCCGCCCTGATCGCGATGAAGGAACTTGCCAATCGCGCGCGTGACCGGGATGATATCCAGCACCTGCAGATGATCATGGAATAGCAGGGCAAGCGATGAGCGCCCCCCGCCAGCCGACTGGTCGAACGCCACCTGGGAAGGCAGCCGCTGCGCGCAGCTTCGCGTTGCGCAGGCGCTGTCGGTACGCGAACGGTTGCTGGCAATGCAGGAACTCGGCGATCTTTCCGAGAAGCTGGCGGCGATGCCCCGCTTGGCGGATCCAGCCAACGACGACGGATAGGAAAGACGGATAGGAACGGATAGGAACGGATAGGAAAGTCTATCCGCCCCCGCCCACACGGTGCCGCACGATTTGCCCATTCGCCCGCTTCCCGGCCCAAGCGGGACGGCGCGCAATGGGGCTTATGTCGCCTCGTGAGCCGCTATTGGTAAAAACTCGATCGCGATTCTCGCCTGTTCAAGGTTGGTCGCTGCAATTACAAATAGTTCTGCCTTCTTAATTGCTGCCTCCTTGGTCTATTGATCGCTTACGAAACGTCGCGACGCACAATCCGCAGCGCTCAGCGCTTGACCAGATCCAAGGTCCTCACTACAGCGATTCTCGGCATTTCCAGCGTCCCCGCACTCAAGCGCATCAAGCGCTTACCGCGCACCCGCACCACTAAGTTGCTTCCGACCGGGGTCGAATCGGCGGGATCAAGCCACCGGTACCAGCGTCCTCAGCAGGTCTTCCTGCACCACGCGGCCCTTGCCGCGGCGCGGCGCCGGCGCCTCGTAGGCGCCGTCGGAGTTCATGATCCAGGACTGGCTCGCGTCGTCGAGGCAGGCCTGCAGGCCCTCGCGCACGACGCGCTGCTTGAGCGCCGGGTCGAGCATCGGGAAGGCGAGCTCGATGCGGCGGAAGAAATTGCGGTCCATCCAGTCGGCGCTCGACAGGTACACGTCCTCGGCGCCCTCGTTCTGGAAGTAGAACAGGCGCGCGTGCTCGAGGAAGCGCCCGACCACCGAGCGAACGCGGATGTTCTCCGAGAGGCCCTTGACGCCCGGGCGCAGCGCGCACACGCCGCGCACCAGCAGGTCGATCTGCACGCCCGCCTGCGAGGCCGCGTACAGCTCCTCGATGAGCTCGGGCTCGAGCAGCGCGTTCATCTTCGCCATGATGCGCGCGGGCTTGCCCTCCTTGGCGAGGCGCGCCTCGTTGCGCACCGCCGCGACCACGCGCCGGTGCAGCGTGAACGGCGACAGCCAGAGGTGCTTCATGCGGCTGGATTTGCCGAGACCCGTCAATTGTTTGAACACATCATTGACGTCAGAGCAGATCTCCTCGCGCGCCGTGAGCAGCCCGAAGTCGGTGTACTGGCGCGCGGTGCGTGGGTGGTAGTTGCCCGTCGACAAATGCGCGTAGCGCTTGAGCACGCTGCCCTGCGGGCCGTCCTCGCGCCGCACCACGAGCGCCATCTTGGCGTGCGTCTTGTGGCCGACCACGCCGTAGACGACGTGCGCGCCCACCTCCTCCAGGCGCGAGGCCCAGGTGATGTTGGCCTCCTCGTCGAAGCGCGCCATGAGCTCGACCACCACGGTCACTTCCTTGCCGCGCCTGGCCGCCTCGATGAGGATCTCCATGAGCTCGGAGTCGGTGCCGGTGCGGTACACGGTCTGCTTGATGGCGATCACGCGCGGATCGGTCACCGAGGTGCGGATGAAGTCGATCACCGGCGCGAACGACTCGTAGGGATGGTGCAGCAGCACGTCCTGCTTCTTCAGCACCGCGTAGAAGTCCTTCTGCCCGGCGAGCGCCACCGGCAGCGCGGGCTGGAACGGCGCGTATTTCAGCTCGGGGCGCTCGACGCGGTCGCACACTTCGCGCAGGCGGTACAGGTTCACCGGGCCGTCCACGCGGTACAGGTCGGCTTCCGACAGGCCGAACTGCTGCAGCAGGAATTCGATCGTCTGCTGCGAGCAGTTGTCGGCCACCTCCAGGCGTACGGCGTCGCCGAAGTGGCGCTGCAGCAGTTCGCCCTGCACGGCGATGCGCAGGTTCTTGATTTCCTCCTCGTCGACGAAAAGATCGGAGTTGCGCGTCACGCGGAACTGGTGGCAGCCCTTCACCTGCATGCCCGGGAACAGCTCGTCCACGTGCGCGTGCAGGATCGAGGACAGGAACACGAAGGCGTACTCGGCGCCGGCGACGTCGGCCGGCAGCCGGATCAGGCGCGGCAGCGCGCGCGGCGCCTGCACGATCGCGGCGCGCGACTTGCGGCCGAACGAATCGCGGCCCTCCAGCTCGATCGCGAGGTTGAGCGACTTGTTGAGCACGCGCGGGAACGGGTGCGTCGGGTCCAGGCCGATCGGCGTGAGCACCGGCAGCAGCTCGCGCATGAAGTAGTCGCGGATCCAGGCGCGCTGCGGCTCGGTCCAGTCCTCGCGCTTGGGAAAGATCACGCCCTGCCTGGCGAGCGCGGGCAGCAGCACGCTGTTCAGCAGGCGATACTGCTCGCCCACCAGCGCGCGCGCCTGCGCCGAGACCAGTTCGTAGACCTCGGCCGGGCTGCGGCCGTCGGCACCCGACTCCTTGATGCCCGCCTTGACCTGCTCCTTGAGGCCCGCAACGCGGATCTCGAAGAACTCGTCTAGGTTGGACGAGACGATGGTGAGGAAGCGCAGCCGCTCGAGCAGCGGCACGCCGTCGTCGGCCGCCTGCGCGAGCACGCGGCGGTTGAACTCGAGCAGGCCGAGTTCCCGGTTGAGGAAATGGGACGGGGACAGGTTCTTCTTGACCATCGGGAAACGCGGGGGGACCTTCTCCTTGGACGAGCTTACAGGACAAAGATTGCAGTCGGATGAAACGCCGCAAAACCGTCACTTGCCGAGTTATCCACAGGGTGTAAGCTGATCGCCCGACATGGCCCGTCCTGATCTGCTCGCCGCCGTCGACCTGGGATCGAACAGCTTCCATTTGCAGGTGGGGCGCGTGGTCGGCGGGCAGATCTACCCGCTCGACACGCTGCGCGAGGTAGTGCGGCTGGGTGCGGGCCTGACCTCGGAAAAGCGCATCGACCGGGCCACGCAGGCGCGCGCGCTCGAGGCGCTCGAGCGCATCGGCGAGCGCCTGCGCGGGCTGCCCAAGAGCGCGGTGCGCGCCGTCGGCACCAACACGCTGCGCGTGGCGAAGAACGCGCCCCAGTTCCTGCGCGAGGCCCGGAGCGCTTTGGGTTTTCCCATCGAAGTCATCGCCGGCCGCGAGGAAGCGCGCCTGATCTACATCGGCGTGGCGCACTCGATGCCGCCCTCGGCGTCGAACCGCCTGGTGGTGGACATCGGCGGCGGCTCGACCGAGTTCATCATCGGCAAGGGCATCGAGCCGCTGCTCACCGAGAGCCTCTACATGGGCTGCGTGAGCTACAGCCGCGAGTACTTCGAGGACGGCAAGGTGGAGAAGTCGCGCATGAAGGAGGCCGAGCTCGCGGCGCGCCAGGAGCTCGCCGGCATGGTGCGCGAGTACCGCGAGCTGGGCTGGGAGCACGCCGTGGGCTCCTCGGGCACCGCGCGCGCGCTGGAGTCGATCCTGCGCGACAACGGCTTCACCGAAGAGGGCATCACGCGCGAGGGGCTGGACCGGCTGCGCAGCCTGCTCATCAAGCACGAGCGCGCTGACCCGGACCGCATCGCCGGGCTGCGCAAGGACCGCGCGCCGGTGCTGCCGGGCGGCCTGGCGATCATGCTGGCCGCGTTCGACGAGCTGAACATCGAGCACATGGCCGTGTCCGACGGCGCGCTGCGCCACGGCGTGCTCTACGACCTGCTCGGCCGCGTGCAGCACCGCGACATGCGCGAGGCCACCATTGCCGAGTTCGTGCGCCGCTACCGCGTCGACGCGGCGCAGGCCGAAAGGGTGCGGCTCCTGGCGCTCAAGATCTTCGATTCCATCAGCAGGGACAAGGAAGATCCCGAAGCAGATCGCCTGATGCTCGACTGGGCGGCGCGCGTCGCCGAGATCGGCCTGTCAGTGGCGCACGCGCAGTACCACAAGCATTCGTCCTACATCCTGTCGAACGCCGACATGCCGGGGTTCTCGCGCATGGAGCAGCAGCGCCTCGCGCGCATCGTGCTCGCGCACCGCGGCAAGCTGGGCAAGATGCAGGACGCGGGCCTGGAGAGCGGCGACTGGACTCTGGTGTTCGCGCTGCGCATCGCCGCGCTGGTGCTGCGCAACCGCACCGATGCGCGCTTCCCGATGCTGCGAGTCGAGGGCGACAAGTCGGGCTACCGCATCGATCTGCCGGAAGCCTGGCTCGAGGAGAACCCGCTCGCCGCGGCCGCGCTCGACACCGAGCGCAGGCACTGGGAGTCGGTCGACCTGCGCTTCGAGGTCGGCAGCCTGTCGGAGAAGAAGGTCGCGCAGTTGCGGGGATAGAAAAAGGGGGTCAGAGTAAGATTTTGGTCGGCAACGCTTCGTAGCCGCGCGAATGCTGAAAATCTTACTCTGACCCCCTTTTTCTACAACAGGTCCGGCGCGAGCACCGCGCGCACCACCACCTGCTTCTCGCGCTCGCGCACGCGGTGGCTCAGCCACCACAGGCCGCCCTTCTTCACCGACCAGTCGCTTTCGGCACCGGCCAGCAGCACCGCCGCGACGCGCCCCAGGTCGGGCTGGTGGCCGACCACGACGAGGGCGCCCTTGTGCGAGGGCCAGCCCACGGCCTCGAGGATGTCGGTCGGAGCCGCGCCCGGCGCCAGCCGCGCGGAGATCTTGTAGCGCACCCCGAGCGCGTCCGCGGTCTCGCGCGCGCGCCGCGCGGGACTGGAGAGCACGGCGTATTTCGACGGCAGCTGCTTGTTCAGCCACTCGGCGACGCGCGCAGCCTGCTTGTGCCCCTTCGCGGTGAGCTTGCGATCGAGATCGCGCCCGCCCTCGGCCGCGTCGGCGTGCCGCCAGAGGATCAGGTCCATGGCTATGCCTTCACCGCCTGCGCCGCCGCCGTGGCCAGGCGCGTCGCCGGGAAGCGCGCGCAGAAGCGGCTGCCCTTGCCGGGCACGCTTTCGATCGCGAGCGCGGCCTGGTGGCGCGCGAGCGCGTGCTTGACGATCGACAGGCCCAGGCCCGTGCCGCCGGTCTCGCGCGAGCGGCCACGGTCGACGCGGTAGAAGCGCTCGGTGAGGCGCGGCAGGTGCTCGGGGTCGATGCCGATGCCGGTATCCTCCACCGAGAACTCGCCGCCGTCGTCACCCGAGCGCCAGCGCAGCCGCACCGCGCCGCCCGCGGGCGTGTAGCGCACCGCATTGGCGGCGAGGTTGGCGAACGCGCTCGCGATCTCGCGCTCGGCGCCGAGCAGGTCGTGCGCGCCCTCGACCTGGAGGGAAATGCGGTGCTTGCCGGCCGACAGCGCCTCGGCCTCGGCGCGCACGCGCTCCAGAAGCACCCGCAGCGGCACGCGCTCGGCCTCGGGCGGCGGCGGCGCGTGCTCCAGCACCGAGAGCGTGAGCAGGTCGTCGATCAGGCGCTTCATACGCTCGGCCTGCGGCGCCATCAGGCTCACGTAATCGCGCACGCGCGAGGCGTCGAGCTTGAGGTCCTGGATGGTCTCGAGAAAGCCCGCCAGCACGGTGAGCGGGGTGCGCAGCTCGTGCGAGACGTTGGCGACGAAATCGCGCCGCATCGCCTCCACGCGCGCGGCGCCCGTGACGTCCTGCGACAGCAGCAGATGCTCCTCGTCGCCGAAGGACACGACCTGCAGCGACAGCGTGCGCCGGCCGCCGGGCGCCCCCAGGCGCACCGACTCGGCGAAATCGCCCACGCGCAGGTACTCGACGAACTCCGGCGCCCGCACCATGTTCACGATCGGCTGATTGCGGTCGCGTTCGGGGTCGAGCCCGAGGTGGTCCTGCGCCGCCGCGTTGCACCACTGGAGGTTGAAGCCGGCGTCGAGCACCGCGACGCCATAGGGCAGCGCCTGCGCGCCGCGCCGCGAGCGCACCATGAGCTGCGCGAACTCGCGCCGGCGCTTGAGCATCGCGCGCCGGTGCCGGTGCAGCAGGTCGAACACCTCGCCCCAGGCGCCCTCGGCCTCGGGCGGATCGGTGAGGCGCGGCTGCGAGGCCCAGCCCCTGAGCTTGCGGAACTCGCGCAGCTGGCGCCACAGCGCGATCCCGAGGACCGCCACCAGCAGCGCGAGTCCGAGCTCGAGTCCGCTCACGCGCGTGCCGCCTTCAGCCGCGGCTCATCGCGGCGGCCTCGGCGCGCAGCGCATAGCCGCTGCCGCGCACCGTCTCGATGAGCGCGTCGTGGCCGGTCGGCGCGAGGCCCTGGCGCAGCCGGCGGATGTGCACGTCCACCGTGCGCTCCTCGATGAATACGTGGTCGCCCCAGACCTCGTCGAGCAGCTGCGCGCGCGAGTAGACGCGATTCGGGTGCGTCATCAGGTAGTGCAGCAAGCGGAACTCGGTCGGGCCGAAATTGAGCACTGCGCCGTTGCCGGTGACGCGGTGCGCGGCCGGGTCCAGGCGCAGGCCCGCGATCTCGACGGGCGCGTCGCCGTGCTGCGGCTTCCTGCGGCGCAGCACCGCGCGGATACGCGCGACGAGCTCCTTGGTCGAGAAGGGCTTGGTGATGTAGTCGTCGGCGCCCGCCTCCAGCCCGGCCACCTTGTCGGGTTCCTCGGCGCGCGCGGTGAGGAAGATGAGCGGCAGCTCGCGCGTGCGCGCGTCGCCGCGCAGCCGGCGCGCCAGCGCGACGCCGCACTGGCCGGGCAGCATCCAGTCGAGCAGCACCACGTCCGGCAGGATATCCGACAGCAGCCGGCCGGCGTCCTCGGCGCTGCGCGCGCGCAGCGTCTCGTAGCCGGCGTGCTCGAGGTTCACCGCGATCAGTTCGAGGATCGCGGGCTCGTCTTCGATGATGAGTACGGTGGCCGGCATGCGGCTTGGCTATCCCTTCGAGATCTCGCGCTCGATGTCCTCGAACGAGGTGTGGCGCACGTCGGTGCCCTTGACGATGTAGATCACCTGCTCGGCGACGTTCTTCGCGTGGTCGCCGATGCGCTCGATCGCCTTGGCGACCCAGACCGTGTCGAGCGACGTCGAGATGGTGCGCGGGTCCTCCATCATGTAGGTGATGAGCTGGCGTAGCACCGAGCGGAATTCGTCGTCGATGGCGCTGTCCTCCTTGAGCACTTCGGCGGCACCCACCACGTCCAGGCGCGCGAACGCATCGAGCGCCTGGCGCAGCATCTTGACCGCGATCTGCGCCGCGTGGCGGATCGCCGGGAAGCGCTGCGACTGGTGCCCGCCCTGCTCGTGGATGCGCTTGGACATGCGCGCGATCTTCTCGGCCTCGTCGCCGATACGCTCCAGGTCCGTGACGATCTTGCTGATCGCCATGATCAGGCGCAGGTCGCTCGCTGCCGGCTGGCGCTTGACGACGATGTGGTTGCAGGCGCCGTCGATCGCCACCTCGTAGCCGTTGACGCGCGCGTCGTTCTCGATCACCTGCGCGACCAGCGCCGCGTCGCCGCTGGTGAAGGCTTGGATCGCGGCGAGGATCTGCGCTTCCACCAGCCCGCCCATCTGCAGCACGCGCGTGCGCGTGGTGTCGAGGTCGGCCTCGAACTGCTTGGAAATGTGCTCGGTGATGCCCATGGCCCTTCCTTAACCGAACCTGCCGGTAATGTAGTCTTCCGTCTGCTTGTTCTGCGGCTTGATGAACAGTTGGTCCGTCTGGCCGAACTCGATCAGTTTTCCGAGATACATGTACGCCGTGTAGTCGGAAACGCGGGCCGCCTGCTGCATGTTGTGGGTGACGATGAGAATCGTAACCTTCTTCTTGAGCTCCGTGATCAGCTCTTCGATGCTTGCGGTCGCGATCGGATCGAGCGCCGAGGTCGGCTCGTCGAACAGCAGGATTTCAGGATCGGTCGCGAGCGCGCGCGCGATGCACAGGCGCTGCTGCTGACCGCCCGACAGATTGAAGGCCACCTCCTTGAGCCGGTCCTTGACTTCGTCCCAGAGCGCCGCGCCGCGCAGCGCCGCCTCGACCTTGTCGGCGAGCCTGCGGCCGGAGTTTTCGCCGCGCACGCGCAGGCCGTAGGCGACGTTCTCGAAGATCGATTTCGGAAAGGGGTTCGGCTTCTGGAACACCATCGACAGCCGCATCCGCACCTCGATCGGGTCGACCCCGGCCGCGAGCAGATTGGTGTTGTCCGGGAAGAGCCGTATTTCGCCTTCGTAGCGGTTACCCGGGTAGAGGTCGTGCATCCGGTTGAAACAGCGCAGGAAGGTGGACTTGCCGCATCCCGACGGCCCGATCAGCGCGGTGACGCGATTCTCGTGCACCACCAGGTCAAGAGCGCTGAGCGCGCGGAAGTTGCCGTAGTAGAAGCTGAGCTTCCGGGCCTCGGCCTTCGGCACATCCACCGATTGCGGCAACCAGGGACGATTCTCAACAGCTCTGGAGATTGCGACGGCAGCCATGGGTCACCATTTGATGTTCTTGCGAAGTCGGTAGCGCAGCCAGATTGCGAATCCGTTCATGGCGAGCGTCATGAGCACCAGCACGAAGCCCGCCGCGGCCGCGTTTTGCAGGAATGCGGCCTCGGGCCGCGAGGTCCAGTTGAACATCTGGATCGGCATCACCGTGAACGGCGATGTGAGCCACTCGAACGAAAGGAACGGCGGCTCGGCGCGAATCGGCGACGGCGGCAGGAAGGCGATGAACGTGAGCGCACCGATGGTGATGATGGGCGCCGTCTCGCCGATCGCGCGCGCCATGCCGATGATGATCCCGGTGAGAATGCCGGCCGACGAGTACGGAATGATGTGGTCCTTGCAGACCTGCCACTGGGTTGCGCCCAGCGCGTAGGCGCCCTCGCGGATGCCGATCGGGATGGAGCGGATGGCCTCGCGCGTAGCCACGATCACCACCGGCAGGATCAGCAGCGCGAGCGTGAGTCCCGCGGACAGGATCGACTGCCCGAAGCCGAACTGGTATACGAACAAGCCGAGCGCGAGCAGTCCGTACACGATCGACGGCACGCCGGCGAGATTGGTGATGTTGATCTCGATGACATCGGTGACCCAGTTCTTCGGCGCGTACTCCTCGAGGTAGAGCCCCGCGCCTACGCCCAGCGGCACGGCCACGAAGGCCGTCACCAGCATCACCAGGCACGAGCCTACCCACGCCGACAGGATGCCCGCCTGCGCCGCGCGCCGCGACGGGAAGCTGGTGAAGAACTCCCAGTTGAGCCGCGGCACGCCGTCGATCGCCATGTCCACGAACAGCGCGCTGAAGGTGAGCACGCCCACCATCAGCGCGAACACACCGCAACTGGCGAAGATCAGGTCCCAGCGCTTGTGGCTGGCGATCAGCCGGCGGATCGCGTCCAAGTCTCGGGCGTAGCTCATCCGGCGTTCTCAATACGCCTCGCGGAAGCGCTTGCGAAGAATGTGGCCGGCGATGTTGCAGACCAGCGTGAACAGCAACAACGTCAGTCCTGCCGCGAAGATCGTCTGGTAGCCGACCGAGCCATGCGGCAGGTCGCCCAGCGCCACCTGCACGATGTAGGCCGTGATCGTTGCCGCGGGCTCCAGTGGATTGAAGGTAAGGTTTGGCTGCATGCCGGCCGCGACCGCGAGGATCATCGTTTCGCCGACCGCGCGCGAGATGCCGAGGATGTAGGCCGATGCGATGCCGGAGAAAGCCGCAGGCACCACCACCTTGATCGCCGTCTGATAGCGCGTCGCGCCCATCGCGTAGGAGCCTTCGCGCAGGTTCATCGGCACCGCGCGCATCGCGTCTTCGGAGATCGAGCTCACGTACGGGATGATCATGATGCCCATCACGATGCCGGCGGACAGCAGGTTGAAGCCCGGCAGCTCGGGGTAGAACCACTGCAGGATCGGCGTCACGAACAGCAGCGCGAAGAAGCCGTAGACGATGGTCGGCACGCCGCCGAGCAGCTCGAGGAAGGGCTTGGCGATTTCACGCAGCCTGAACGGCGCGAACTCCGAGAGGTAGATCGCGATGACGGTGCCGAGCGGGATCGCGATCGCCAGTGCGACGAATGAGCTGGTGAGCGTCCCCGACAGCAGCACCATGATGCCGAAGTGCTGATCGTCGAACAGCGGCGTCCACTGCTTGTCGGTCAGGAAATTCCACAGCGACACGTGCTGGAAGAAGATCACCGACTCCTTGACCAGGATGTAGACGATGCCGATGGTCGTGAACACCGACATCAGCGCGGCGAGGAACAGCACCGACTCGATCGCGCGCTCCTTGATCATGCGCGCGCGGCGTCGCGCAAGTCTTGCGCTCGTGGCCGAACTGGGCATCGTCGATGGGGCGTCGGGTGCGACGGCCGACATGAGTGGCGGGGCTCCGATTATGGACGAAAAACCGCCCGCGATGCTTCGCGGGCGGCGGGTTGCGGCAACGGCCGGGAATTCTTACTTCGCGACCAGGACCAGCGGCCGCGAGAACAGGTCGTCGATCTTGACGCCGACGTCGGCGTGTCCGGCGAACACCGTGCCCTTTTGCTTCTTGCTCAGCCGATCCATGCCGGCCTTGTAGATCCGGTCGGGCAGCGGCACGTACTTCACCTCCCTGGACAGCGTCGCACCGTGCGTGAGGTAGTACTCGACGAACTCCTTCACCTCGGGTCTGGCCATCGACTTGGTGCTGACGTAGATGAAGATCGGGCGCGCGAGAGGCTGGTAGGTGCCGTCAAGCACCGTGGCCTCGGACGGCGGCACCGCGGGCTTGCCGTCCCTCTCCACGATGGGCACCGACTTCAGCTTGTCCTTGTTTTCCGCATAGTAGGCGAAACCGAAGAAGCCCAGCGCGTTCACGTCGCGAGACACGCCCTGCACCAGCACGTTGTCGTCTTCCGACGCCGTGAAATCGCCGCGCGAGGACTTCGACTTGCCGGTGATCGCCTCGGTGAAGTAGTCGAAAGTGCCGGAATCCGCTCCTGCACCGAACAACTTCAGGGGTTGATTCGGCCAGGCCGGGTTGACCTGGTTCCAGGTCATGACCTTGCCCTGCGCCGCCGGCTCCCACATCTTCTTGAGCTCGGCAACGGTCAATTGCTTGATGAAGCCGTTCTTGGGATTGACCACCACCGTGAGGGCATCGAAGGCCACCGGCAGCTCGATGTACTCGATGCCCGCCTTCTGGCATTCCTCCATTTCTTTCTTGAGGATCGGGCGCGAAGCATCCGAGATGTCGGTCTCGCCGCGGCAGAACTTCTTGAAGCCGCCGCCGGTGCCCGAGATCCCGACGGTCACCTTGATCTTCTGTTTCTTCGCTTTCTGGAATTCCTCGGCCACCGCCTCGGTCACGGGGAACACCGTGCTCGAGCCGTCGATCTTGACGATCTGCTGCGCGAACGCGGCCTGGGCCGCGATCGTCGCGCCGGCGAACGCCAGCGCCTGAACCAGATGCTTCAGCTTCATGACTCACCTCGCCCGTTGAGAACGGCGCGAGTCTAGGTGCCCGAGGTTACGGTTTCATGACAGCGGAATTCTCAGAAGGGATAAGGCGTTGCGCGATCCTGGATCGTCACCCACTGCCACTGGGTGAACTCTTCCCAGTTGGCGACGCCGCCGTGGCGGCCGCCGTTGCCGGAGGCGCCGCGCCCGCCGAAGGGCACCCAGGGCTCGTCGGCGACGGTCTGGTCGTTGACGTGGATGATGCCGGTCTTCAGCTTGGCGGTGAAGTTCATCGCGCGCTCGACCGACTGCGTGATCACGCCGGTGGAAAGCCCGTACTCGGTGGCGTTGTTGAGCGCGATCGCCTCCTCGTCGGTGTCGAAGGGCACGATCGCGAGCACCGGCCCGAACACTTCCTCGGTGTACACGCGCATCGCGGGCGTCACGTTCTCCAGCACGGTAGGACTGTAGAAAAGTTTTTCGTAGGTGCCGCCCGCGCGCAGCACCGCGCCCTTGGCGACCGCATCCTTGACGATGCCGTCGATGCGCTCGATCTGGCGCGCGTTGATGATCGGCCCGAGCGCGCAGGGGCCGGCGCTCGGGTCGCCCACCGGCAGGTGCTTCGCCTTCGCCACCAGCCGCTCGGTGAGGTCGCGCGCGATCTTGCGCTGCGCGAGCACCGTGCCCGTGGCCATGCAGATCTGGCCCTGGTGCAGGTAGGCGCCCCAGGCGGCGCTCGAGGCCGCGACGTCGAGGTCGGCGTCGTCGAGCACGATGGTGGAATTCTTGCCGCCCAGCTCCAGCGTCACGCGCTTCAGGTGCCGGCTGGCGAGCTCGCCCACGCGCTTGCCCGCCGCCGTCGAGCCGGTGAAGGAGATCATCGCGATGTTCGGGTCGGCGATCATCGCCTCGCCCACCGCGGCGTCGCCCGGCAGCACGTGCAGCAGGCCCGCGGGCAGCCCTGCCACCTCGAACAGGCGCGCGAGCATGAAGCCGCCGGTGACCGGCGTGTTCGGGTCGGGCTTGAGCACCACCGCGTTGCCGAGCGCGAGCGCGGGCGCGACCGCGCGCGCCGACAGGATCAGCGGCGCGTTGAACGGCGAGATCACGCCGATCACGCCGTGCGGCACGCGCCGCGCGAAGCTCATGCGCTTGGGGCCCGAGGGCAGCATCATGCCGGGGGGCTGCGTGGCGATCGCGGCGGCTTCGATCAGGATGCCGCTCACCATGTGTAGCTCGAAGTCCGCCTTGGGCGGGATCGAGCCGGTCTCTCGCACGATCCACGAGCGCATCGAGTCGGCGTGCGCCTCCAGCAGCTGCGCGGCGCGGCGCAGCACCGCGGCGCGCTGGTCGGCGGGCGTGTTGGCCCATTCGACCTGCGCCGCGGCCGCGGCCTTCGACGCCTCGGCGACATCGTCGGCGTCGGCAAAGCCGACTTCGGTGAGCACCTTGCCGGTCGCGGGCTCGATCACTTCGCGCGAGCCGCCCTTGGCGAGCTGCCAGCGCCCCGTGAAGATCTTGCCCTTCCAGGCGTTTTCGGCGGCGATGGTCACCGCGGTGGTCTGTTGCGTGCTCATGAACAATCCTCCCTTCCAGGTAAGGGCGCCGGGCTTCGCCTCGGCGCCAAGATAGGTTTCGCGCAGCTTCTGCGAGCGCAGCAGCTTGGCCGCGGCGCCCTTCATGACCACCGCGCCGCGCTCGATCACGTACGCGCTGTCGCCGATCGCGAGCGCCTTGGCGACGTTCTGCTCGACCAGCAGGACCGTGACCCCCTCGTTGCGGATGCGCTGCACGATGCCGAGCAGCTCGTCGGTCATCATGGGCGCGAGTCCGAGCGAAGGCTCGTCGAGCATCAGCAGGCGCGGCTGGCCCATGAGCGCGCGCCCGACCGCCAGCATCTGCTGCTCGCCGCCGGACATGGTGCCCGCGAGCTGCTTGCGACGCTCGGCGAGCCGCGGGAAGAGCGCAAGCACGCGCTCGTAGCGGCCGGCGCGCTCGCCCTTGGGCGCGAGGTAGGCGCCCAGCTCCAGGTTCTCTCGCACGGTCATCTGCGGGAACAGCAGCCGCCCTTCGGCCACCTGCGCCAGCCCGCGCGCGACGATTGCCGCGGGCGACTCGGGCAGCGGCGCGCCGTCGAAGCTCACCTCGCCCGAGCGCGGCAGCAGACCCGAGAGCGCCTTCAGCAGCGTCGTCTTGCCCGCGCCGTTCGGGCCGACCACCACGGTGATCTCGCCCTGCGGCACCTCCAGGTCCACGCCCTGCAGCACGCGG
Organism: Burkholderiales bacterium; assembly: GCA_049651845.1. Lineage (GTDB taxonomy): Bacteria > Pseudomonadota > Gammaproteobacteria > Burkholderiales > SG8-39 > RBG-16-66-20. The sequence goes on from JBASCW010000110.1 coordinate 16,176, forward strand.
ATCGGACCGTAGCCGGCCGTGAGGCCGCGGATCGAAAGTGCTGCGCTCATGGGCGCGAAGGGGCCGGGCCCCTTCCGGTAGATGCGTTCGGAGCCTTCCCGGCCCCTTCGCGAACATCCTTCACGCCGGCAGCTCCTCGCCCAGGTACGCCTCGATCACCGCCGGGTCCTTCGCCACCCGGACCGGGTCGCCGTCGGCGATCTTCGCGCCCTGGTGCAGCACCGCGACGCGCTCCACGTAGTTCATCAGCACGCGCACCGCGTGCTCGATCCAGACCACCGCCAGGCCGAGCTCGTCGCGCACGCGGCGGATCAGCTGCGCGGTGGCGTCCACCTCGGCGTGCGTGAGGCCCGCCGCCACCTCGTCCAGCAGCAGCACGCGCGGCCGCGCGCCGAGCGCCATGCCGATCTCGAGCAGCCGCTGCCGCGCCGGCGTGAGCAGCCCCGCGGGCACCGCGGCCGCGTCGGCAAGCCCGAGCAGCTCGAGGATCGCCGGCGCGCTGTCGAAGCTGTCGCGCCGCAGTTCCGACTGCTGCGCGCGCCGGCGCCCGGCGAATTCCAGACCGAAGCGCACGTTGTCGGCCGCGCTCATGTCGCGGAACACGCGCGGCGTCTGGAACGTGCGCGCCACGCCGTGATTGGCGAATTCGTGCGCCGGCCGGCCCGTGAGGTCCTCGCCCTCGACCAGCAGCCGCCCCGAGGTCGGCACCAGCACGCCCGAGAGCGCGTGGAAGAACGTCGTCTTGCCCGCGCCGTTCGGCCCGATGATGCCGACCAGCTCGCCGTGATGCAGATCGAGCTCGACGGCGTCGACCGCCACCAGGCCGCCGAATCGGACGGTGATGCCGCGCGCCGACAACAGCGCTGCGCGTTTTCTCTGCATTTGCGGCTCAGGCATTGCCCGCCCTCCCGGCGCGCCGGAGCCAGGCGGCCGTGCCGCGCGCGAACAGCGAGGCGATGCCGCCCGGCAGGTAGAGCACCAGCAGGATCAGCAGCACGCCCAGCGTGATCAGGTAGGCATAGGGAAACTGCAGCCGCAGCAGCTCGGTCAGCACGCTGAACACCACCGCCGATGCGACCGGGCCGATCAGCGTCTGCGCGCCGCCGATCATCGAAATCAGCACGGTCTGGAAGCCGATGAACGGGCTGAACACCGAAGCCGGCTCGATGTAGGTCCAGCGCACCGCCATCGCGGCGCCGAGCGCGCCCGCAAAGAACGCCGCCAGCGCGAAGCCGAGGATCTTGACGCGGCGCGTCGGCACGCCGAGCGTCTGCGCTCGCTCCTCGTCGGCGCCGACGCCCGCCAGCGCGAGGCCGAAGCGGCTCGCGCGCACGGCGGCGCTGGTCGCGATCGCCAGCGCGGCGATCAGCAGCACCACGAGATACACGGTGACGCTCTCGGGCGCGTCCGCGATCACGCGGCCTACCGTCTTCGCATAGGTCTTCTCGCCGTAGGTGACGGCGTGGCGCACCAGTTCGCCCAGGCCGAAGGTGATCACCGCGAAGTAGGCGCCGCGCAGGTGCAGCACGGCCGCGCCCACCAGCGCCGCGAACGCGGCCGCGGCCAGGCCGCCGAGCGGCACGACGAGTGCGTAGGGCAGCCACTCGAAGCCCCACGCGGTCACGTAGGCGCCGATGCCGAAGAAGGCCGAAGTGGCGAGCGACAGGTAGTTGGTCGCGCCCGAGAACATCGACCAGCTGCTCGCGAGCCCCGCGTACATCAGGCAGCTGAGCACGAGGGAAAGCATGAAATCCGAGGCGATCCAGGGCAGCAGCGCAAGCACCGCGGCCGCGACGGCGAGCAGCAGGAGCACGCGGCGCAGCGCGGAGCTCATCGCGCGAACAGGCCCCTGGGCCGCGCGAGCAGGACCGCGATGAACACGCCGTAGGACAGCAGCATCTTGAGCGAGGGGCTCGTGAAATGCATGCCGAGCGCCTCGACCACGCCGAGCAGCAGGCCGCCCGCCAGGCAGCCGCCCGCGCTGCCCAGGCCGCCCAGCGTGATGACGATGAGCGCGGTCACCGTGTAGGGCTCGCCCATGCCCGGCGTAATCTCGTAGACCATCGACAGCAGTGCACCCGCGACGCCCGCGAGCGCGAGCCCCGCGCCGAACACCGCCGGGTGCAGCACGCGCGTGTCGATGCCGACCAGCTGCGCTCCGGTGGGCGACTGCATCATCGCGCGGATCGCCTTGCCGACGAGCGTCCAGCGCAGCGCGGCGAGCATTGCGACGCTCGCCGCCACCGCGAAGCCGAACGCGAGCAGGCTGTTGGCGGCGAAGCGCGCGCCCGCGATCTCGACCGGGTCGTCGAGGAAGGAGTAGCCGCGCATGTCGGCGCCCCAGGCGAGGTAGGCCGCGTTCTGCACCAGGTACATCAGGCCGAAGCCGACCAGCAGGCTGCGCGCCTCGATCACCTCGACCGACGGCGAGCTGCGCACGATGCGCAGAAAGCACAGGCGATACACGAGCAGGCCGCCAAAGAACAGGGCCAGCGCGACCACCGGCAGGAACGCGACCGGGTTGATGCCGAACAGCGTGTGCGCGAGCCAGGTCATGTAGGCGCCCAGCATCAGGAACTCGCCGTGCGAGATGTTCATGATGCGCATGAGGCCGTACTGCAGGTTCAGGCCGAGCGCCACCAGCGCGTAGATGCCGCCCGTGATCAGGCCGGATGCCGCGAGTTCGAACCAGAAGCCCATGGTCGGGAGGATGAAGAAGAAAAAGCCCCGCGCTGCGTCAGCCGCGCGGGGCCTGCCGCCGGAGCGGCCCTATTTCCAGCTCGGCTTGGGGAACAGCGCCGGCGAGGTCGCGCGATCGGGCGGCCATACCACCTCGAACTCGCCCGCCTGCCACTGGCTCACCACGCCCGGCGTGGACACGTTCTCGCCGTTCCTGAAGCGGATCTTGCCGATCACGGTATCGAACTCGCCGTTGGCGATCGCATCGCGCAGCGCCTTGCGATCGAGGCCCACCTTCTCCACCGCCTGCTGCATGACCTGCAGCCCCGCCCAGGCATGCGCGCTCGCCCAGCGGTCCGGTTCCTTCTTGTGGCGCGCGACGTGCGCATCGAAATAGGCCTTGGCGGCTGGGCTGCTCTTCGGGTTCCAGGTGCCCAGCCCCATCACGCCCTCGATCGTGGCAGCGCCGAATTTGTCGCGGTACACCGGGAAGGCGGTGCCGACCGACGCGTAGAAGCCCTTTGGATTGAAGCCTAGCTCGCGCGACTGCGAGGTGATGAGGAAGGTGTCCGGCGGATACGACAGCGCGACGAAGGCGTCCGGGTTCTTGGTCTTGATGTCGCTCAGCACCGGTTTGAGGTCCTTCACGCCTATCGGGTAGCTCTTCTTCTCGACGATCTCGATGCCCTTTGCCTTGAAGGACGCCTCGAGCGCCGTCATCTGCTCCAGCCCGAACAGCTCGTCGACGTGGACCACGGCCGCGGTCTTGGTGTTGCGCGCCTTGAGGAACTCCGCGAGCGCGTCCATCATCCGGTCGGGCTGCTGCAGGATCGGGAAGAAGTACGGGTTCTTCATGCTCACGAGCTTCCTGCCCGTGGCGGTCGGCGCGATCATCGGGTAGCCGTACTTCTGGATCAGCGGCATCACCGCGAAGTTCAGGCCGGTGCCCCAGGGCGGCAGGATCAGGTCGACCTTGTCGCTCGCCATGAGCTTCTCGTAGGTGCGCACCGTGGTCTCGGCGTCGGTCCGGTCGTCGAAGCCGATCAGTTCCACCTTGCGCTTCTTGCCCTTCACGCTCAGGCCGCCGGCGGCGTTGAGCTGCTCGGCCCACATCAAATAGTTTGGCTCCTGCGTGACCTGCGCGGCAAAGCCGCCGGGACCGGTGCGCGCGATCGCGTAGCCGATCCTCACCGGCGCGTCCTGCGCCGCCGCCTGCGTCCAGACCGCGCCCAGCGCCGCGAATGCCGCGCACAGCATTCCCCAGCCGATCGATTTGCGTGCCATGCTCCCTCCTCCGTGTTGCCGCTTTTCCCTGCGGTGACAGGGCATTGCGGGGTTCAACTGACTCTCCCGAGGCGGTATGATGCGCTATCCGCCACCGTCTGTCTTGACCGCCCGCGCGGGCCGCCCAAACCCCGAACGAGGACCCTCATGAACGCACCCAAACAGCCGGGCCTCGCGCCCGTTGCGCTGAAGGACCCGAAACTCCTGCGCGAGCAGTGCTACCTCGACGGCGCCTGGATCGGCGCGGACTCCAAGAAGACGTTCGCGGTCCGCAATCCGGCCACGGGCGACACGCTGGGCAGCGTGCCGGACCTGGGCGCGGCCGAGACCCGGCGCGCGATCGAAGCGGCCGAGCGCGCGCTGCCCGCATGGCGGGCGAAGACCGGCAAGGAGCGTGCGGCCGTGCTGCGCAAGTGGAACGACCTGATCCTCGCCAGCCTCGACGACCTGGCGCTCTTGCTCACCGCCGAGCAGGGCAAGCCGCTCGCGGAAGCAAAGGGCGAGATCCAGATCGGCGCCGCCTACGTGGAATGGTTCGCCGAGGAGGCCAAGCGCATCTACGGCGACACCATCCCGACGCCCTGGGCCGACCGGCGCATCGTCGTCATCAAGCAGCCGGTCGGCGTGTGCGCGGCGATCACGCCGTGGAACTTCCCGCACTCGATGATCACCCGCAAGGTCGCGCCCGCGCTCGCCGCCGGCTGCACGGTGATCCTCAAGCCGGCCGAGCAGACGCCCTACTCGGCGCTCGCGCTGGCCGAGCTCGCGGAGCGCGCGGGCTTTCCGCAGGGCTTGCTCAACATCCTCACGGGCGACGCGCCGGCGATCGGCGGCGAATTGTGCGCGCATCCTTCGGTGCGCAAGGTCTCTTTCACCGGCTCGACCGAGGTCGGGCGCCTGCTCATGAAGCAGTCGGCGCCGACGGTGAAGAAGATTTCCCTGGAGCTCGGCGGCAACGCGCCTTTCATCGTCTTCGACGACGCGGATCTGGATGCCGCCGTAGAGGGCGCGATGGTCTCCAAGTACCGCAACACGGGGCAGACCTGCGTTTGCGCCAATCGCCTGTTCGTGCAGGACGGCGTCTACGACGCGTTCGCCGAGAAGCTCGCGCTGAAAGTGAGGGAGCTCAAGGTCGGCGCGGGAACCGAGGGCGGCGTGAACCAGGGACCGCTCATCGACGACAACGCGCTGGCGAAGGTCGAAGAGCACGTCGCCGACGCGCTGGCCGGCGGGGCCAGGGCGCTCACCGGCGCCAGGCGGCACGCGCTCGGCAGGACCTACTACGAACCCACGGTGCTCACGGGCGTGAAGCCGACGATGAAGATCTTCCGCGAGGAGACTTTCGGGCCGGTGGCGCCGCTGTTCCGCTTCAAGTCGGATGCCGAGGTGATCGAGCTCGCCAACCGCACCGAGTACGGCCTGGCGGCCTACTTCTACAGCCGCGACATCGGCCGCGTCTGGCGCGTGGCCGAGGCGCTCGACTACGGCATGGTGGGCGTCAACTCGGGGCTGATCACGACGGAAGTCGCACCCTTCGGCGGCGTCAAGCAGTCTGGCCTGGGCCGCGAAGGCTCCAAGTATGGCTGCGAGGAGTTCGTCGAGGTGAAATACATCTGCATGGGCGGGATCTAAGGCGCGCAAGCGCGCGCTCGATTCAGCGGCAGGCCGAAGCCGGCGTGCGCGGCGGCAGCGCGCTCGCGGCTTCGCTGAGCGACTCGAGAAACGCCACCAGGTCCGCCGACTCGGCGGGCGTGAGCCGCAGCGGCTTGAGGATCGCTTCGCCGTCGGCATGCAGCCGGTCCGGGCTGATCTCCGAGTAGTGGCGCACCACGTCGGCCAGCGTCGCGAGGCTGCCGTCGTGCATGTAGGGCGCGGTGCGCGCGACGTTGCGCAGGCCGGGCGTCTTGAATTCGCCGAAGTTGCGGTGCTGCAGGTCCACCTGGCGCGTCTTCACCGCGCTCGCCCCCGATGCATCGTCGTTGTAGACGCCCAGCAGGTTGAGCGGGTTGGCCTCGAGCCGGCGGATGCCGCCGTGGCGACCGGGATCGGCGCCGCCCTTCACGAAGAACGGCACGCCGGTATCGTGGAATTCGCCGTTCGTGAACGCCGGCCCGACGTGGCAGGCGCTGCAGTTGCCGCGGCCGACGAAGATGCGCAGGCCCCGCTGTGCGGCTTCCGGATACTTCTTCATCGAGGAAGGATCGCCGCGAGACAGCGCATCGCGGAAGTCGTCGAACGGCGAACGGCCGCTCACCAGCGTCTCCTGGAACGCGGCGAGCGCCTTGCCGATACCCGCGAGCACCGCCTCGTCGGCGGCGGGCGGCGGCGCGCCGAATGCCTTCTCGAAGCGGCAGGCGAGCTCCGCGTCGCCGCGCACCAGCGCGGCGGCCTCGGCGCGGCTGCCGCCCATTTCGCGCGCATCCGAGATCGGGCGCACGCTCTGCGCCCACAGCGAGTCACCCGCGCCGTCCCAGCCGAACCAGCGCTGGTAGCGCACGTCGAGCAGGCTCGGCGTGTTGCGGTCGACTTCCTCCAGGCCGAAGGCGCGCGCGCGCCCGTCCTGCCAGCCGCGATAGGGCGCGTGGCAGGTCGCGCACAGCACTTTGCGCGAAGGCGACAGGCGCGGCTCGAAAAAGAGGCGCTCGCCGAGCGCGATCGCCTGCGCGTTGCCCGAGGCGCGGTTGGTCGGGTCGCCGGCCCAGGGCGCGGGCCAGGGGCCGTGGCGCAGGATCGCTCGCGTTTCGGATTCGCTGAAATCGAGCGCCTGCGCCAGCGCAGCGCTCGCCGCTGCGAGCAGCAGCGCGACGGCGAGCGCGCGCATCACTCGATGCGCACGCTGTGCGTGAGGCGCTCGGTGCCGAGCTCGAAGACGAACTCCCAGCGCCCCGGCATGTGAATCAGCCACCCTTCGGAATGCAGGCGACCGGTGCCCAGCCGCGCGACTTTGGTCCGGTAGTTCATGCCGTGCCGGTGCTCGGGCATGTGCGCATCCAGCCGCACGCGCTCCAGGTTCAAGCTGCCCGTCTTCGGGCAGGCGGCGAGCTCGAGCACGAAGGGCTCGCCCACCGCGATCTTCGCCGGCTTGGTCCAGTAGGACACGGCGAGGCGCTCGGACTCCAGGCGCACGCCCGGCGGCAGCTCGCAGGCCGCCGCCGCGCCCAGCGCACAGGCCGCCGCGACGCCGGTCAGTGCCCCTGAAAGACGCCGAAGATCGTCTCGCCGTTTTTCCAAGCGATACGCTCGGCCACGTCCTTCGGCAGGTCGCCGAGCCATTGCCGCGACCAGCTCGCGTGCTCGCCGATGTAGTGCCAGCGCTCCGGGGTGAAGGAATCGGTGCCGACCATGAAGCGGTCGGGGAACTCGAGGAACGCCGCGCGCCAGTCGGGATCGACCTTGCCGCCGCGTGCATGGTCGGTGCGGAACGCGAGGTCGCACCAGAGGTTGCGGTGCTTGCGCAGCATCTCGCGTACCCGCTCGGGCCGGTCGAAGCCCGCGTGCGCCCACAGGATGCGCGCCTCGGGCCACTGCTTGAACAGCCGCTCGACCGCGTCGGCGTCCGAGTGCGCGTGCAGGATCAACCGGTACTGGCGCGCGAGTTGCACCATGCGGCGCGGCACCGGCAGGTCGGCGTCCGCCCCGTACAGATGGAATTCGCCGATGCCGGCGTAGCGGTAGCGCCGCAGGCGCTCCTCGAGATAGGGAATCACGCTGTCGTCGCGGAACCAGCTGCCGATCTCGCCGCGCGAGCGGTAGGGCCGCAGCTCCGGGATCACCAGGTCGGGCGCGAGCGCGACCAGGCGCTGCTGGCCGTCGTCGCCGGAACTGGAGGTCAGCGCGCGCTTGAGGCCGGCCTTGCGCAGGATCGCGATCGCCTGCGCCGGCGGCACCGTGTCCCAGGCGTCGTGGCTGTAGTGCAGGTGCGCGTCGAAGATCGGCAGCTCGCTCGCCTGCGCGGCGCCGAGCGCGAGGCATAGAGCGGCGCTGGCGGCGAGGCGGCGCACGGCGCGCTCAGTCCTTGGCGCCGGCGCGCTGCAGCAGCTGCACCATGCCGGCCCCGGCTTGGCCGCGCGATCGCGCGATCGACAGCGCGGTGGCGCCGCCCGAGGCGCGCAGGTTCGGATCCGCGCCCTTGGCGAGCAGCATGCCGGCGATCTCCGCGTCGTTGTTGCCCGCCGCGATCATCAGCGGCGTGCTGCCGTCGGCTTGGCGCGCGTTCGGCGACTTGCCGTCGTCGAGCAGCTCCTTCACGGCCGCGCGGTCGCGCATCACGGTGGCGGTCATGAGATCGTTGTAGCGCGAGTAGAGGTCGCGCAGGCTCGCCGGCCGCTGGTAACCGACCGGCTCGGCAGGCGCCGCCGGCGCGGCGGCGGGCGCCGCCGGCTCGGGC
>JBASCW010000111.1:0-3369 GCA_049651845.1 Burkholderiales bacterium
TGCCGGGGGACAACATCAAGATGGTGGTGACGCTGATCACGCCGGTGGCCATGGAGCAGGGCCTGCGCTTTGCCATCCGCGAGGGCGGCAAGACGGTGGGCGCCGGCGTCGTCGCCAAGGTCATCGAGTAATCATGGAATCTCAACGCATCCGCATCCGGCTGAAGGCGTTCGACTATCGGCTCATCGACCAGTCGGCGCTGGAGATCGTCGACACGGCCAAGCGCACCGGCGCGGTCGTGCGCGGCCCGGTGCCGCTGCCGACGCGCAAGCAGCGCTTCGACCTGCTGCGCTCGCCGCACGCCGACAAGACCTCGCGCGACCAGCTCGAGATCCGCACGCACCTGCGCCTCATGGACATCATCGATCCCACGGACAAGACCGTGGATGCGCTGATGAAACTGGATCTGCCCGCTGGAGTGGACGTAGAAATCAAAGTTCAGTAGCAGGTGCGGCGAGAAACGCCGCTGAGAGGCGCCGAAACACTAAGTGCAGGGCCGGCCAACAGGAGCCGGCGCCCCCGGAACAACGAGGGGTCAAACATAAGAGAGATGGAGAAGTAGTCATGACGATAGGACTGGTCGGCCGCAAGGTCGGCATGATGCGCATCTTCACCGACGAGGGCGACGCCCAGCCGGTCACGGTGCTCGACGTGTCCGACAACCGGATCACGCAGATCAAGACCGCCGACAAGGACGGCTACTCGGCCGTGCAGGTTGCGTTCGGCAAGCGCCGCGCGAGCCGCGTGAAGAAGCCCCTCGCCGGGCACCTCGCCAAGGCGGCGGTGGAAGCCGGCCACACGCTGAAGGAGTTCCGCGCCGAGGCGAAGGATCTCGCCGACCTGAAGGTCGGCGGCAAGATCGGCGTCGAGCTCTTCAAGGTCGGGCAGACGGTGGACGTGCGGGGCACGACGATCGGCAAGGGCTTTGCCGGCGTGATCAAGCGCCATCACTTCTCGTCGAACCGCGAGACGCACGGCAACTCGATCACCACCCGCACGCAGGGCTCGACCGGCCAGCGCCAGGACCCGGGCCGCGTGTTCCCGGGCAAGCGCATGGCCGGCCACCTGGGCAACGCCAAGCGCACGGTGCAGAACCTCGTCGTGGTGCGCATCGACGCCGAGCGCCAGCTGCTGCTCGTGAAGGGCTCGGTGCCGGGCTACGAAGGCCGTGATGTGGTGGTGCGGCCGGCGGTGAAAGGCCAGAAGAAGGCGGTGGCGCAGAAGCCGGCAGCCGAACAGAAAGCGGCGGCGCAGAAGCCGGCGGCGAAGGGCTGACCATGGAACTCAAGCTCATCAACGACCAGGGCGCCGCGGGCACGGTCGCCGCGAAGGACGAGATCTTCGCGCGCGACTTCAACGAGGCGCTGATCCACCAGCTGGTGGTCGCCTACGCGGCGAACGCGCGCCTCGGCACGCGCAAGCAGAAGGACCGCGGCGACGTGCGGCACTCGACCAAGAAGCCCTGGCGCCAGAAGGGCACCGGCCGCGCGCGCGCGGGCATGACCTCCAGCCCCCTGTGGCGCGGCGGCGGCAAGATCTTCCCGAACACGCCGGACGAGAACTTCTCGCAGAAGGTGAACCGCAAGATGTACCGCGCCGGCATGGCCTCGATCCTGTCGCAACTCGCGCGCGAGGACCGCATCCGCGTGGTGGACGAGTTCAAGGTCGAGCAGCCCAAGACTAAGCTGCTCGCGCAGAAGGTGAAGTCGATGGGCTTCGACGAGGTGCTGGTGATCACCGACGAGATCGACAGCAACCTCACGCTCTCGTCGCGCAACCTGCCCAACGTCGAGATCATCGCCGCCCGGCAGGCGAACCCGGTCGACCTGGTGCGCTACCCGACGGTGCTGCTCACCAAGCGCGCGGTCGCCAAGCTCGAGGAGATGTTCAGATGACCGCCGCGAAAAAGTACAACGCCGAGCAGCTCATGAACGTGCTGCTCGCGCCGGTGGTCTCGGAAAAGAGCACGCGCGTGGCCGACAAGAACCGGCAGTACGTGTTCCGCGTCGCCGACGCCGCCACCAAGCCGGAGATCAAGGCCGCCGTGGAGCTGATGTTCAAGACCAAGGTGGACGCGGTCACGGTGAGCCGCGTGAAGGGCAAGAAGAAGCGCTTCGGTCGCCTCATGGGCCGGCGCAACAACTGGAAGAAGGCCTACGTACGCCTCGCCGAGGGCCAGGAAATCAACTTCGCGGTGACGGAGTAAGCCATGCCATTGATGAAAGTCAAACCGACCTCCCCGGGACGGCGCGCGCTCGTCAAGGTGGTGACGCCCGACCTGCACAAGGGCCAGCCGCACTGGCCGCTGGTCGAACGCCAGAACCGCGGCAGCGGGCGCAACAATCTGGGCCGCGTCACGATGCGGCACAAGGGCGGCGGCCACAAGCAGCACTACCGCGTGGTGGACTTCCGCCGCGACAAGGACGGCATCCAGGCCACAGTCGAGCGGCTGGATTACGACCCTAACCGCAGCGCGCACCTCGCGCTGCTGCTCTACGCCGACGGCGAACGCCGCTACATCATCGCCCCCAAAGGCCTGAGCGTGGGCGCGCAACTGCTGTCCGGGGCGGAAGCGCCGATCAAGGCGGGCAACACGCTGCCGCTCAGGAGCGTTCCGGTCGGCACCACCGTGCACTGCATCGAGATGCTGCCCGGCAAGGGCGCGCAGCTGGCGCGCTCGGCGGGCACTTCGGCGCAGCTGCTGGCGCGCGAAGGCTCCTACGCGCAGCTGCGGCTGCGCTCGGGCGAAATCCGCAAGGTGCACGTCGACTGCCGCGCCACCATCGGCGAAGTCGGCAACGAGGAGCACAACCTGGAGTCCATCGGCAAGGCCGGGCGCAAGCGCTGGCGCGGCGTGCGCCCGACGGTGCGCGGCGTGGCGATGAACCCGATCGATCACCCGCACGGCGGCGGCGAAGGCCGTACCTCGGCGGGCCAACCCCCGGTATCGCCGTGGGGCGTCCAGACCAAGGGTTTCAAGACCCGCAGCAACAAGCGGACGCAGGTGATGATCGTCCGCGACCGGCGCGCGAAATAGGGAAGGCCAGAACATGTCCCGCTCAATCAAGAAGGGTCCGTTCGTGGACCACCATCTCATGGCCAAGGTCGACAGGGCGCGCGCCACCAGCGACAAGCGCCCGATCAAGACCTGGTCGCGGCGCTCGACGGTGATGCCGGATTTCGTCGGGCTCACGCTCGCCGTGCACAACGGCAAGCAGCACGTGCCGGTGTACGTCACCGAGAACATGGTCGGGCACAAGCTCGGCGAGTTCGCGCTGACGCGCATCTTCAAGAGCCACTCGGCGGCCGGCAAGCGCACCGAGGAGGCGGCGGCGGCCGCGCGCGCGCCGGCGGCGCCCGGGGCGGCAG
>JBASCW010000112.1:0-24766 GCA_049651845.1 Burkholderiales bacterium
AACGAATTCGTGAAACCCTGCCGACGTATGAACACCACGATATGTAGTCTGGAACACCGCCAGTGAGCGCTATCTTGTGTGCCACTTGATGCTGCGATGACATGAAAATCAGTTTTTCAACGGCCTGTTAGGGGCTGTTGCTGGCCCCCTCGGGCGCGTAACATTACCCTTCGTCCACTAGGGGGGATGGCCATGAAGATTCTGAGAATTGCGCTTGCGTTGTTACTGGGCGCACTGTCGGTGACCGCGGTCGCGCAACGCGCACTGGTTCCGATCGTCGACTACAAGGACGTTACGGTAGCCACAAGAAGCGGCAAGCCGGTGACGGGCGAACAGGTGAGGGACGCGATCGCTGCCGCGGGAAAGAGACTAAGTTGGGACATGGCATTCGCGGCAAATAGCGGCTTGGTTGGAACGCTTGTTGTAAATAACAAGCACACGGTCTCCGTCGACATCAATGTCGCGGCCGATAAGTTTTCCGTCAAGTACCGGAATAGCATCAACATGAAGTATGGACTCTCCGGCAAGCCGCATTATGCCAATAGTGCTAACCTTGTCCCCGAAGGTGTGCCTGTCATCCACCCTGCCTACAACCAATGGGTCCAGGCACTGATGACTGCAATCGACAGCGAGCTCAAGAAGCTCTGAAGTCCGCTGCATATTTGATCGAATTTGTGGGGACTGTCATCTATGGTTCCAGCAACGATTTAGGCAGACGAGATTAATTGTCACCCGTTCTACAAAACGATGTTCGGGAGTCAGGCGAGCGGGCGTTCGAACTCGAGGTCGCACTGCTGATTGCGAGTGTAGTGAATCTCGATTGCGCGCCTGAGCAGATCGACCCGACCGCGCCATTGTTTGGCGACGGTCTCGGCCTCGATTCCATCGACCTGCTGGAAATCGCGCTGACCATTTCGCAGACCTACGGCTTCTCGCTGCGGTCCGACGATCCGGACAATCGCCGCATCTTTTCGTCCTTGCGTGCATTCGCCGCCCACATCGCGCAACACCGCAAGAAGTAGAGCCATGACCAGCGGGGACGGGGTGTGGCTCCGCCGGTCCATCCTGCTGCTCCTCTGTGCATGGCCGGTCGCCCTGCACTACTCGATCCTGTTCGCTTCGCCGGAGTGGCCCGCCAGGGTCAATGGGATTGCTGCTGGGGTCGGCGTGCTGATCGCCAGCATCGCTGCCAGCAGCCATGGCACTCGAATCCTTGCCGCGGCGATCTTCGTGCTCCTCGCCGCCGCTCTCGTCCTCTCACCGCAGCTGCTCCTGTTCGCCCCGCCGGTGCTAATCAACGGGGCGCTCGCCGCGGTATTCGCCGCCAGCCTGCGCGCAGGACGTGAGCCGCTCATCGGCGTCTTTGCAAGCCTCGAGCACGGCGCGCTGCCTCCGGACCTAGCCCGGCATGCCAGGCTGATCACATGGTGCTGGGCGCTGCTGCTGGCCGCGATCGCGATCATGTCGCTCGCGCTTGCCGCGTGGGCGCCGATGGAGACCTGGTCGCTCTTCGTCAATGTTGTGGGCTACCTGTTGATTGGAATTCTGTTTGCCGGCGAATACCTCTACCGGCGCGTGCGCTTTCGCCATTACCGGCATGCCTCTCTGCCAGCGATGATTCGCAACATCAGGCGCGTTAATCTTTTTGCTCGCAGATGAACGGGGCGGCCTCGGCTCCCCTCATCTCCGGCTTTACGCCGGGCGCCGCAATGGGCTGGCGCGCGGGCGCCCCAGTCAGGTTCGAGCAATTCCTACACGCGGCCGCGTCGCTCGCCCACCGCCTGCCGCCTGGCGGTCGTTGCATCAACGTCTGCGAGGATCGCTTGAATTTCATGGTTGGATTCGCCGCCTGCCTGATGGCGAGATCAGTCACGCTGCTGCCGCAAAGCCGGGCGCCGGCGGTCTTGCGCGAAATCGCCGACCGGTACCCGGGCGCCTGCCGTCTCGCGGACGTCGGCGGACCCTGGGAATTCGGCGAGCATCTCGAGATCGGCTCTTGGCCGGAGCGGCTGGAACCCTGCCAGGTTCCGGCGATTCCCATGGCTCAGGCGGCCGTCGTCCTGTTTACATCGGGTACGACCGGCGCGCCGAGCCCACACGCCAAAACCTGGGGCTCGCTTGTCGGGGGTGCGCACGCCCTGCGCGCACGGGTACCGAAAGTCGCGGGTGCGACCATTGTCGGCGCCGTTCCGCCGCAGCACATGTGGGGGCTGGAGACGACCGTCATGCTGCCGCTCCAAAGCGGCTGCGCGGTTCATGCAGCATGCCCGCTGCTGCCGGCCGAGATCGCAGCAGCCCTTACACAGCTGACGGCGCCGCGCTGGCTGGTAGCGACACCGGCGCACCTGCGAGCCTGCGCGCTTTCGAGCGAGCACCTGCCACCGCTCTCGGGCGTGCTGTGCTCGACCGCGCCGCTGCCCGAGGAAATTGCGCGGCGCATAGAAGAACTCGGTGGCGCGTCGGTAATCGAAATCTACGGCAGCACCGAGACCGGTGCCATCGCCACCCGGCTCACCGCGCACACGCAGGTCTTCTCTTCGGTCGAAGGGATCGAGATATGCACCGGCGACGGGCGAGCCATTGCGCGAGGCGGACACCTGTCCGCCCCGGTCGCGCTGAACGACCTCCTGCTCGACGTCGGCCGCGGGCAATTCACGGTCCAGGGTCGTATCGCCGACGTTGTGAAAATTGGCGGTTCGCGCAACTCGCTCGCTGCGCTCACCGCCGAGCTTAACCGGGTGCCCGGGGTGATCGACGGCGCGTACTGGCTGCCGGATTCCGCAGGTAGCGAGCCACGCCTGATGGCGTTTGCGGTGGCCCCCGGAGTCGAGCGCGCAGCGATCATCGGGCACCTGCGCCGGCGCATCGACCCGGTTTTTCTGCCGCGGCCGCTGGTGCTGGTAGATGCGCTGCCGCGCAATGCCGCGGGCAAGCTGACGCGCGATGCTCTCAAGGCGCTCGCGATCGCAGAACAGGATTGGCAAGTCGTCGCCGAATCGCATCCAGCGCTGGCAGGTCATTTTCCCGGCGACCCCATCGTTCCCGGCGCTTGGCTGCTGGCCCTGGTGGAGCGTGCCGCTCGGCAGCGCTTTGGCGACGACTTTCGCGTGCTTGCGATCCCCGCCGCAAGTTTTCGCGCGCCACTTCGGCCGCAAGAGGCATTCCGAATCCTGCTCGAGCAGCGCGCGCCGGACCGAGTCGCGTTCAGGATCGAAGGCAGGTCCGACCTGTTCGCCCACGGCACGTTGGTCGTGGAAGGCGCCCCATGAGCGCAACCTGGCTTGAGCAACGAGAACGCGGCAGCTTCGCCGCGCTGAACCTCATCTCTTGGCTTACCCGCGTGTTGGGTAGGCGTACCGGGCGGATCCTGCTGGTACCGATCTGCTGGTATTTCGTCGTCTTCCTGCCGCGCGCGCGGCGCGCATCGCGCGCCTTCCTGGCGCGCATCCTCGGCACCCCGATCGGGTTAACCGAGGTATTCCGCCATTTCCACGTCTTTGCGTGCACGCTTCTCGACCGCGTCGAAATGCTGTCGAAAGGAAGCGCCCGTTTCGACATCCGCATCCACAACGACGCGGCGCTGGCGGCGATCCTCGCGCGCGGCCGCGGCTGCCTGCTTCTCGGTTCCCATCTAGGCAGCTTCGAGATCCTGCGTGCCTATGGCGAGCGGCAGCAGCGCCTAACGGTAAACCTCGTCATGCATGAAGACAATGCGCGCGTGATGGGTCGCTGGATGCACCGCATGGCGCCGGAACTTGCCGTACGCATCATCGCTCCGGGCACGCCGCAGACTCTGCTGCGCGTGCGCGAGTGCCTAGAGCGGGGCGAGATCGTCGCCATGCTGGGCGACCGGCCGTTCGGCAGCGAGCGGATGGTGCGCTGCCGTTTTCTCGGCGGCGACGCCGCGTTTCCGTCCGGACCCATGCTGACCGCGGCAGTGCTCGGTATTCCGGTGGTTGCTTTCTTCTGCCTCTATCACGACGATCTCCGCTACGACGTGTATTTCGAGGTGCTCGCCGAACGCGTGGTCCTCGCCGACGGACCGCGCGACGCCGCGCTCCTGCCCTGGGTAGAGCGCTACGTGCTCCATCTGGAAGCCTATGCCCGCCTCGCGCCTTACAACTGGTTTAATTTCTATGATTTCTGGGAAGACACGTGAAAACGCGCCTGGCTTACCTGTTGCTCGCGGCACTATGGACGCTGCCGGCGAGCGCCACGGACCTCGACCTCGCCGACCTGATGGCGCTGCTCGCGGGCGTAGCGTCGGCAACGGACAGCTTCATTGAAAGCAAGCAGAGCGCCCTTTTGAGCGCGCCGCTGATACTGAAAGGCAAGCTGATCTACGGCAGGCCGGACCGCCTCGAGAAGCACGTCCTCAGCCCCTACGAGGAATACACCGTCATCGCCGGGGGCGCAGTGAGCATCGAAAACCGCACGTTGAAGCAAAAGAAGTACTTCAACTTGTCGAGTTCCACGTCGGCCGCGGCGCTGATCGAGGGCATGCGCGCGACGCTTGCGGGAGATGTCCCTGCCCTTGAGCGGCATTACGGCGTCCGGTTGGAAGGTTCGCAGGATGCATGGCTGCTCACGCTGACGCCGCGCGACGAGAAGCTGACCGCGTTGGTGACCCGTATCCGTATCGCTGGCGCGCGCGCGCGCCTCAAGCGTATCGAGGTAGACGAAAGTTCGGGCGATCAGTCCGTGATGCTGATCGGCCCGGCGACACCGTGAGCCGCGGCGGCCGCGAGGCGGTCGCCGCGTGGCTGATCCTGGTCGCGGCTTGCGGGTTCTGGCTGACGCAGCGGCTAGTGCTCACCACGGACATGAGCGCATTTCTGCCGCAGGCTGCGACATCAGCACAAGAAATCCTCATCGGCCAGATGCGCAGCGGCGTCACCTCACGGTTGCTGTTGATGGCGATCGAGGGCGCCAGCGAAGGGGAACTGGCGAAGGCAAGCGCCGGCCTGGCCGATCGGCTCGCCCGCAGCGGGCAGTTCGAGACGGTGGCGAATGGAGACGCGGCGCGCGCCACCAGGGACCTCGAGCGGATTTTCGCGCTGCGCTACGCATTGAGTCCCGGCGTCAGCGCAGAACGGTTCACCGCCGAGGGACTGCGAGCCGCGCTGCAAGAATCCCTGGCGTTGCTGGCTTCCCCGCTCAGCGCCCAGTTCCGGAGCCGCTTGCCACAGGACCCCACTGGCGAGTCTCTTCGCCTGGCGCGCCTGTTCGCCAGGCCTGGCGGTCCCGTCTCGCGGCGTGGTGTCTGGTTTTCCGGCGACGACAGACGCGCGCTGCTGATTGCGCAGACGCGCGCCCCGGGCTTCGATCTGAACGCGCAGGCGGTGGCCATCGCGACCATTCACGAGGCATACGCAAAAATAGCCCCGTCGGGAGCGCTACTGCGTCTTGCCGGCCCCGGGGTGGCCGCGGTCAGTGCGCGCGCCACGGTCGAGCGCGACGCCGCGCGATCCGCGACAATTGCGACGATCGGCATTCTTCTGCTGCTCCTGTTCGTATACCGCTCTCCGCTTCCCGCGGTCTTTTCGGCGCTACCGGCGGCCAGCGGCCTGCTCGCGGGCGTCACTGCCGTGAGTCTGTGGTTCGGCTCGGTCCATGGCATCACGTTGGGCTTTGCAGCCATCCTGATCGGCGAAGCCGTGGATTATCCGACCTACCTCTACGCGCAGGCCGGCCGCGGCGAAGCGCTCGACGCGACCCTCAACAGGATCGGCGTCACGTTGCGCTTGGCGGTTCTCACCACCGCCTGCGGCGCAATGTCGATGCTGCTTTCCAGTTTCAACGGCCTCGCGCAGCTTGGCTTCCTCACCATCGTAGGTGTGATCGTCGCGGGCCTGGTCACGCGCTGGGTGCTGCCGGCGCTGACGCCGGCCGGGATCCTCGAGCGCAAACTGGCGCTGCCGCAACTCGACATTCCCCGCTCCTGGAAGCTCGGGGCCGGCGTTGTCTGGCTGACCGTCGCGGCGCTCTCTTGCGCCGCGCTGTTCGCGATAGCGCGCAACGAGCGGCTCTGGGACGATGATCTGTCGAACCTCACACCGATACCGGAAGAGCTGAAAGCGCTCGACCGGAATCTGCGCTCGCAACTGGGCGCGCCCGATCCACGCCATCTGGTGATCGTCACCGGACCGGACCGAGAGAGCGTCCTGCGGAGGAGCGAGCGGCTTTCTCAGGTGCTCGACACGATGGTGGCGGCCGGCGGGATCGGCGGATACGAGCTGGCGGCGCGTATCCTGCCGAGTGCAAAGACCCAGCAGGAACGCCGCGCCGCGCTACCCGATGCCAGAACGCTCGCTGCAAATCTCGAGCGGGCCATGGCGGGCCTGCCGTTCCGCCCTGGCGCATTTGCACCGTTCTTGGCTGACGTCGAGCGCGCGCGCAACCAGCCGTCGATGACGCCCGAATCGCTGAACGGGACCGCCTTTGGAACGCGCATCGGATTGCTTCTGTTCCCGGCCGTCGGAGACTGGGTCGCGCTGGTCCCAATCTCCAGTGCGCGCGACCCCGTTGCGCTGGCCGCCGCGCTGCGCGCGAGCGGCGACGCCAGCGTACGGCTGCTCGACCTAAAAGGGGAAGCTGACGCGCTGGTGGCCGGTTACCGCGCGGAAGCTCTCCGACTGCTTGGCATCGGCCTGTTTTGCATCGCTCTGCTGATCTACGCCGGGTCGAGAAGCCTTACCGCAACCGCCCGGGTTCTCGCGCCGGTGCTCGCCGCGGCGCTCCTGGACGTGGCGACCCTCTCCTGCGCCGGCGTGCAGCTCACTCTGTTCCACCTCGTCGCGCTGCTACTGGTGGTCGGTGTCGGCACCAACTACTCGCTATTCTTCAACCGGCCGCACGCCGACCGCCGGGAACGCGCGCTCACGCTACTTTCCCTTGCCGCGGCAAGCTCCGCGACGCTCATGTCGGCATTGGCCCTTGCGGGCAGCGGCACGCCCGTGCTGCGCGCCATCGGCGTGACGGTCGCCATAGGCACGATATATGCGCTGGCGCTCTCGGCGCTACTTGCGCCGCGCGCTGACGGCGATGCGAGCGGTGGCACAAGCTTATGAGACCGCTCTTCGCTACCGCGTTCACGCTGGCCTGCGCGCTTGGCCGCGGCACCGCACCGGCCATCGAAGCACTTCGCGCCGAGCGCGGCGGGCTGCGCCGCAACGATTTCCTGGACAGCGCGCTGGACACCTGGATCGGATGCGTTGAAGGACTGCAGGACAATACACCGGTCAGCCGCGTGCACCGGATCGCGCAGGCGGGGCTGGATGCGGACGGTTTCGGCGCCGACACCGTGCGCGCGCGCGACACGCTGGCACCAGACCGGATCGGCGTTTTCATCGGCACCAGCAGTTCCGGCATGCTGCAAGGTGAGCTTGCCTACCGCAACCGTCTGCCAGGATCCGGCGCGCTACCCGCGGATCTGAGCTATCGCGACAGCTTCAACATGTATGCGCCGGCGGAATACGTGCGCGCGCAACTCGCTTTAGAGGGCCCGGCCAACGTCATCTCCACTGCCTGCTCATCCGGCGCCAAGGCTTTCGCGGCTGCGCACCGTGCGATCGAAGCCGGACTGTGCGATGCAGCAGTGGTGGGCGGCGTGGAAACGCTGTGCCTGACCACGTTGCACGGCTTTGCTTCCCTTGAACTGCTCTCAAGCGAGCCCTGCCGGCCGTGCGATGCCGGGCGCAGCGGGATCTCCCTCGGCGAAGGCGCGGCTTTCGTGCTGCTGGAAAGACATGACCGCACGGGCGAGGGGCTGGCGCTGCTCGGCTACGGCGAAAGTGCCGATGCACACCACATGTCCACGCCTCACCCGCAGGGCTTGGGCGCAGCCCTTGCAATGCGCGCAGCACTGGATCGCGCCGGGGTTGCCGCGAGCGACGTTGAGTACGTCAACCTGCACGGCACCGGTACGCGCAACAACGACGCCGCTGAAGACGCGGCCATTCGCTCGGTATTCGGCGAGCGGGTCGCCTGCAGCGGAACCAAGGGCTGGACCGGACACGCGCTGGGGGCCGCCGGTGCGATCGAAGCCGTGCTGACGCTCCTTTGTCTGCGCCATGGTCACATACCCGGCACACTCAATACGCGCGAGCTCGATCCGGACATCAAATCGAACGTTCTCCTGAAGGGACGGCAGGTGCCGCTGAAGCTCGCGCTTTCCAACTCTTTCGGTTTCGGTGGCAGCAATTGCTCGTTGTTGTTCGGGAGAACGCATTGAACCCGGTATGGATGGCGAGCGCCGGCGTGCTCGGGCCCGGGTTGCCGGACTGGAAAGCCGCCCGCGAGGTTCTCCGTGGCGCTGCCAAGTACGCCGATCAAGCGGATCCGGAGCCCGCACCCGCACTGCTGCCGCCGAATGAACGGCGGCGCTGTTCCGCCACCGCGCGCTGGGCGCTGACGGTAGGCGGCGAGGCGCTGGACGCATCCGGCATCGCGCCCGAAGACACCGCAATTGTGTTTACCTCCTGCGGCGGTGACGGAATGATCACGCACCAGATCTGCGAGGCGCTCGCGGCGCAACCGCCGCAGATGTCGCCGACCCGCTTCCACAATTCGGTTCACAATGCCCCGGCCGGTTACTGGAGCATTTTCGCGCATTCGCGCGCGCCGTCCACCGCGCTGTGCGGCTACGACTTTTCCTTCTCCGTTGGCCTGCTCGAGGCGGCGGCTCAGGTCATCGTCGAGCAACGTCCAGTACTTCTCGTCGCCTACGACCTCCCCTATCCGGAACCGATGCGCGCGCTCTGGTCGGTCGCGCGCCCGTTCGCCGCTGCCCTGCTGCTGGTACCGAGGGCTGCGGGCAGTCTAGCGCGCCAGCTCCGCGTTAATCTCGCCGTCGGCGCCATCGAAACCGAGTGGCCGGAAAACCTGCCCCCGGAACTTGCAAGCAATCCGGCCGCGCAGGCGCTGCGCGTCCTCGCTCTCGCGGCGCGCGATACGGGCGGCGGGGTCCGGCTGCCATATTTTGGGGCCTCCCATCTTGCGATCGAGGTCGACCAATGACGCGCCCGACCATCGCCGTGCTGGTGCCGCAGCAGGGGGCGATGTGCCTGCTGGACGAGATTTTGCGTTTCGACGAGCGCAGCATTGTGTGCCGCGCCTCCAGCCACCGCTCGCCCGTCAATCCGCTGCGCTGCGACGGCCGGCTACCCGCCTGCACGGCCATCGAATACGGCGCGCAGGCTATGGCCGCGCACGGCGCCCTGCGCGCGGCGCCGGCGCCGCAGGTTCAGGCCGGTCTGCTTGCGGGCGCGCGCGACCTGCGCCTGAGCGCGCTCTTTCTTGACGATGAACCGGGGCCGCTGACGGTGCGGGCCGAGCGCCTGATCGAAGAAGGCGGCCGCCTGCTCTATGCCTTCGCCGTTGAAGCCGCCGGCC
The DNA here is from genome assembly GCA_049651845.1 of Burkholderiales bacterium. Classification (GTDB taxonomy): domain Bacteria; phylum Pseudomonadota; class Gammaproteobacteria; order Burkholderiales; family SG8-39; genus RBG-16-66-20. The sequence continues at coordinate 9,394 of JBASCW010000112.1, forward strand.
GCGAGCTGGCCGCCGGCCGCCTCGCGGTGGTCCTCCGCCCGGTCGCTGCGCCATGAAGCGCGCGCTGGTGAGCGGTGGTAGCGGCACCATCGGCGCAGCGATCTGCCGTGAACTTTCGAGAGCCGGTTGGGAGGTGCTCGTCCACGCCAACGCGAACCCGGAGCGGGCCGAGGCGCTGGCCGCGGAACTCATTGGCGCCGGGGGGCGTGCGCAAAGCGTCCGTTTCGATCTGGTCGACGGCGCAAAAGCCTCCAGCGCATTGGTCGCCCTGCTTGAAGCGGGCCCGATCCAGGGGATCGTGCACAACGCGGGCATCCATGACGATGCGCCAATGGCCGGCATGAGCGCCCGGCAATGGCATTCCGTGATTGACGTGTCGCTGCACGGTTTCTTCAACCTCGCCCAGCCGCTGCTGCTGCCAATGCTGCGCACGCGCTGGGGGAGGATCGTGGCGCTGTCTTCGGTCTCCGGCCTCATCGGCAACCGCGGGCAAACGAATTACGCCGCCGCCAAGGCTGGCCTGCACGGTGCGGTGCGCTCATTGGCTCTGGAAATCGGCTCGCGGGGCGTCACGGTGAACTGCGTCGCCCCGGGCATCATCGACACGCCGATGACCGCCGGCCTGTTCGACGCGGCACGCATCGAGAAGCTGGTGCCGCTACGGCGCGCAGGCACGCCGCAGGAAGTGGCGGAACTTGTGGGATTCCTGATGTCGGATCGGGCGGGCTATATCACCGGGCAGGTCGTTTCCATCAACGGCGGCATGGCATGAGCGCCTTAGCCGTTGTTATCCCCGCCTACAACGAAGCGCGCACTATTCGTGAGGTCGCTGCGCGCGCGCTCGCGCAGCTGCCTCTGGTCATCGTAGTGGACGATGGCTCGACAGACGCGACTGCCGCGGCCTTGGAGGGGTTGCCGGTGATTCTGCTACGCAACGATTCGAACCGCGGCAAGGCTGGCAGCCTGCGGCGCGGCGCGGACGAAGCTGTGCGCCGGGGCGCCGCGGCGGTCGTCACGCTTGATGGCGACGGACAGCATTGCCCCGAGGACATCCCACTGCTGCTGGCGGCTTGGCACGCGGCACCGCGGCGGATCGTCATCGGCTCGCGCCTGCACGCGCGTGAGACGATTCCGGCGGCGCGATACCGCGCCAATCGCTTTGCCAATTTCTGGATCAGCTGGGCCGCGGGCCAAGCGATCGCCGATACGCAGTCTGGATTCCGCGTCTACCCGGCCGGTCTGTTCGCGCAGACGCAGGCCAGCTATGACGCCGCGGCCTCATTCGTTTTCGAGAGCGAAATTCTGATTGAAGCCGGGCAAGCGGGCATGGAAATCACGTGCGTACCGATCAACGCCGTCTATAGCGCACGCCCCCGCGCCAGCCATTTCCGGCCGGTTGTCGACATCGCGCGCATCGTGCGCATGGTGGCCTGGCGCCTGCTCATGCGCGGCTTGTACCTGCAGGGCTTGGTGCGCAGCCTGCGCTCGCGCTGACTAGTTCCTGCCCCGCTCAAGATAGATGTTCCGGCCGCGCGTTTCGCGCAGCCAGAAGGCGGCGAGCACACCGGCAAGCGCGACGAGCGCGAGCACGCCGGCGGCAGAGCGGTAGGCGTCGAGCGCCGGGGCGCCCGCGCGCTGGTCGATGATCCAGCCGACGGCCGGCTGCAGCAGCGCGACGGCAAGAAAGCCGCCGCTGTTGACGAGGCTGGTCGCGGTGCCCGAAAGCGCCGGCGGGTTGTTCTCCTTGGCCACCGCCCAGCAGGTCACCGCGCCGGCGATGCCCAGGCCCATGCCGGCGAAAACGCACATCGAAGCCCAGAACGGCAGCGACCAGCCCATCACCCACGGCAGCCAGCACGCCAGGTACAGGACCGCAAGGACGCGCAGCGGCAGCACGCGCAGGCCAATGCGGTCCGAGAGCAGGCCTGCGGCGGGCGCGCCGAAAGCGAAGCCGAGGATCATCACCGTGACGTGCAGCGTCGCGAGCTCGCGGCTCATGCCGAGAGCGTCGGTCAGGTACGGCACCGCCCAGAGCCCGGAGAACGTCAGGTACGAGCCGATCAGGCCGAATAGCACGATGAACGCCAGCCAGGTCTGCCCGTTCGACGAAACCTGCGCCAGGCCGCGCAGCCAGGCGCCACTCGCCCCGGCCGCCGGCTGCGCGCCCGCCCCCGCCCTCTCCCCAGGCCGGTGCAAGCCCGCGTCGGCCGGCGTGTCGCGCACCCAGAGCCAGATGCAGGCCGCCAGCACGATCGAGACCACGCCCGCACCGGCGAACACCTCGCGCCAGGAGATGCGCTCGACCAGCCAGGCCAGCGGCCAGGCGCCGAGCGTGCCGCCGAGGTTGCCGGCCAGCTGCAGCACGCCCACCCAGGTGGCGAATTCGCGCTCGGTGTACCAGGAAGCGATCAGCTTCAGCACCGAGATGAACGCGACCGCGACGCCCAGCCCGACCAGCGCGCGCCCGGCCAGCAGCCAGCCGACGTCGGCCGCGAACGCGAACAGCAGCGATCCTGCTCCCGCGACGAGGCTGCCGCCGGTGAACAGGCGGCGCGGACCGATGCTGTCCGCGAGCACGCCCGAGGGGAGCTGCATCGCCGCGTAGGGGTAGAAGTAGAACGCGGCGATGAAACCCAGCATCGTCGCGCTTGCATGGAACTCGCTGCGCAGATCCGTGGCGATCGCGCCCGGCGCCACGCGGTGGAAGAACGCGAGCACGAAGGCGGCCGCGCCGAGCGTGAAGGCGAGTGCGCGCAGCCGCAGGTAGCGGGGAGATCTCAGGCCGGGCTCAAAGCGGCATGCAGGAGCAATCCGCTAGAGCGGCTTGCGGAGGTAGTTGCCGAGCTCGCCGATGACGCCGCGGCGGAAGGCGAGCACGCAGATCACGAAGATCACGCCCTGGACCACCGTCACCCAGGCGCCCAGCTGCGCGAGGTAGTTCTCCATCGTGATCACGATGAAGGCGCCGACCACGGGCCCGAACACGGTGCCGAGACCGCCCAGCAGCGTCATCAGCACCACTTCCCCGGACATCGTCCAGTGCACGTCGGTGAGCGAAGCGAGCTGGAACACCAGCGCCTTGGTGCCGCCGGCGAGGCCGGCGAGCGTGGCCGAGAGAATGTAGGCGAGCAGCTTGTAGCGGTTGACGTCATAGCCGAGCGACAGCGCGCGCGCTTCGTTCTCGCGGATCGCCTTCAGCACCTGGCCGAACGGCGAATGGATCACGCGGTAGATCAGCAGGAACCCGGTTATGAAGACCACGAACACGGTGCCGTACATGGCCCAGACGTTCGAGAGGTCCAGCACGCCGAACAGCTTGCCGCGCGGCACCGCCTGGATGCCGTCCTCGCCGCCGGTGAACGGCGCCTGCAGGCAGAAGAAGAAGACCATCTGCGCGAGCGCGAGCGTGGTCATCGCGAAGTAGATGCCCTGGCGCCGGATGGCGATGAGCCCGGTCGCCACGCCGAGCAGCGCCGCGCTGGCGGCGCCGAGCAGGATCGCCAGCTCGGGCGGGAAGCCCCAGACCTTGGCCGAATGCGCGCTCACGTAGCCCGCGAAGCCGAGAAACATCGCATGGCCGAACGACAGCAGCCCGCCGAAGCCGATCAGCAGGTTGAAGGCGCAGGCAAACAGCGCGAAGCACATCGCCTTCATCAGGAACACCGGATAGACGACCATCGGCGCGAGCAGGAAGAAGGCCGCCATCGCCGCGAGCGCGATTTTCTGGGCGCGCGGCATGCTACTTCTGCGCTCCGAACAGGCCTGCCGGCCGGATCATGAGCACGATCGCCATGATCACGAAGATCACCGTGTTCGATGCCTCCGGGTAGAACACCTTGGTCAGGCCCTCGATCAGGCCGAGCGAGAAGCCGGTGATCACCGAGCCGAAGATCGAGCCCATGCCGCCGATCACCACTACCGCGAACACGACGATGATCAGGTCGGCACCCATCTGCGGGCTGACCTGGTAGATGGGCGCCGCCATCACGCCTGCGAGCGCGGCGAGCGCCACGCCTAAGCCGTAGGTCAGCGTGATCATGCGCGGCACGTTGATGCCGAAGGCCTGCACCAGGGCCGGATTCTCCGTGGCGGCGCGCAGGTAAGCGCCGAGCTTGGTCTTCTCGATCACGAACCAGGTGCCGAGGCAGACCACCAGCGAGGCGACGATCACCCAGGCACGGTAGTTCGGCAGGTACATGAAGCCGAGGTTCTGGCCGCCCGTCAGCTCGGGCGGTATCGGATACGGCAGGCCCGAGGAGCCGTATTCGTTGCGGAACAGGCCCTGGATGATCAGCGCCAGGCCGAAAGTGAGCAGCAGGCCGTAAAGGTGGTCGAGCTTGTAGAGCTTGGACAGCATCAGGCGCTCGATGACCACGCCGGTCGCGCCGACGGCCACCGGCACGATCGCGAGCGCCCACCAGTAGCCGATGCCCGCCTTGTTGACCAGCAGATAGGCGCAGAAGGCGCCCATCATGTACTGGGCGCCATGCGTGAAGTTGATGATGTTGAGCAGACCGAAGATCACGGCGAGCCCGAGCGAGAGCAGCGCGTAGAACGACCCGTTGATCAGGCCGATCAGCAGCTGCCCGAACAGCGCTTGCGTCGGGACGCCGAAGATCTCGGTCATGTTTTCAGCTCAACAGGCGCGACTACATCTTGCAGCCGCCCTCCGCCTCGGGACGGAACGCCTGGTCGGCGGGAATCGTGGCGCGGATCTTGTACAGGTCCCACGGCCCCTTCGACTCGGCAGGCTTCTTGACCTCGACCAGCAGCGCCGGATGGATCTTGCGCCCGTCGGCGCGGATCGTGCCCTTGCCGAACAGTGGATCGTCGGTCGGCATCTTCTTCATCTGCGCGATCACCTTGGTGCCGTCGTCGGTCTTCGCCGCCTCGATCGCCTTCAGGTAGTGCATCACCGCGGAGTACACGCCGGCGTGGATCATGGTCGGATAGTTGTTGCGCGGCGCCTGCGCGGAGAAGCGCTTCGACCAGGCGCGCGTGGCGTCGTTCTGGTCCCAGTAGAAGGTTTCGGTGAAGATCAGGCCCTGCGCAGTCTGCAGTCCGAGCGCCTTGATGTCGGTGAGGAACACCAGCAGGCCGGCCAGGTTCTGCCCGCCCTTGACGATGCCGAACTCGGACGCCTGCTTGATCGAGTTGATGGTGTCGCCGCCGGCGTTCGCGAGGCCGATGATCTTCGCCTTGGAGGCCTGCGCCTGCAGCAGGAACGAGGAGAAGTCCTGGCCCGGGAACGGGTGGCGCACCTTGCCCACCACCTTGCCGCCGCTCTTGAGCACCACCGCCTCGGTATCGCGCTCGAGTGCGTGGCCGAAGGCATAGTCCGCGGTGAGGAAGAACCACGAGTCGCCGCCGGTCTTGACGATCGCGCTGCCGGTGCCGTTGGCGAGCATCCAGGTGTCGTAGGTCCAGTGGATGGTGTTCGGCGAGCAGGCCTTGCCGGTCAGGTCCGAGGTGGCCGCGCCGGAAACCAGGAATGCCTTGCCCTTCTTGCGCGTGATTTCATTGACCGCGAGCGCCACCGAGGAGGTCGGCACGTCGACGATCACGTCCACCTTGTCCACGTCGTACCACTGGTTGGCGACGTTCGAGCCGACGTCGGGCTTGTTCTGGTGGTCGGCGAAGACGATCTCCACCTTCATGCCCTTCTTGGCCGCGCCGAAGTCCTCGACCGCCATGCGCGCGGCGATCACCGAGCCCTGGCCGGTGAGGTCCGCGTACAGTCCGGATTGGTCGTTCATGACGCCGATCTTGATCACGCCGTCCGAGATCTGCGCCTGGGCGGTGCCGGCCATGGCAAACGTGGCGGCAAGGGTCGCCGCGATGAGTGTGCACTTGAGTTTCATGCTTCGTTCTCCTGTGAAGAAAGTGTTCGTCCGATCTATACGCCCAGGTACTCGTGCAGCTTGCCCATGTTGGCCTCGAGCTGCGCGTTGGGGATCATGTCCACCACCCTGCCGTTCTCCATCACGTAGTGGCGGTCGGCGACCGTCGCGGCGAAGCGGAAATTCTGCTCCACCAGCAGGATGGTGAAGCCTTCGTCCTTCAGCTTCGCGAGGGTGCGGCCGATCTGCTGCACGATCACCGGCGCCAGCCCCTCGGTGGGCTCGTCGAGCAGCAGCATCTTCGCGCCCGTGCGCAGGATGCGGCCGATGGCGAGCATCTGCTGCTCGCCGCCCGAGAGCTTCGTGCCCTGGCTCTTCTTGCGCTCCCTGAGGTTGGGGAAAAGCTCGTAGATCCGCTCGACGCTCAAGCCGCCGGGCGCAATCTCCGGCGGCAGCATCAGGTTCTCCTCGACATTCAGGCTGGCGAAGATGCCGCGCTCCTCCGGGCACAGCGCGATGCCGAGGCGCGCGATGCGGTTCGAGGGCAGGCCCACCACTTCGCTGCCCTGATACTGCACCGAGCCGGCGCGCTTCTCGACCATGCCCATCACCGACTTCAGCGTGGTGGTCTTGCCCGCGCCATTGCGCCCGAGCAGCGTCACCACTTCGCTGCTCTGAACGTCGAAATCGACGCCGTGCAGGATGTGCGACTCGCCGTACCACGCGTTCAGGCCCCTGGCCGCGAGAAGGTGCGTGTAGGGCTCAGCCATGGCCCGCGCCCATGTAGGCCTGGATCACTTCCGGGTTGCGCGACACCGTCTTGTAGTCGCCTTCGGCGAGGATCTCGCCGCGCTGCAGGACCGTGATCGTGTCCGACAGGTGCTCGACCACCGAGAGGTTGTGCTCGACCATGAGCACCGTGCGGTTGACCGCCGCCTTCTTGATGAGCGCGGAAATCCGCTCCACGTCCTCGTGCGCCATGCCCGCGGTCGGCTCGTCGAGCAGCATCATCTCGGGCTCGAGCGCGAGCGTGGTGGCGATCTCCAGCGCGCGCTTGCGCCCGTAAGCGAGCTCGACGGCGGCGGTGCTTTCGAATTCCGCGAGGCCCACCGCCTCGATCAGCTCGCGCGCCTTCGCGTTGAGGTCGTTCAGCACGCGATCGCTGCGCCAGAAGTCGAAGGACGCGCCGCGCTTTCTCTGCAGCGCGATGCGCACGTTCTCGAGCACGCTCAGGTGCGGGAACACCGCCGAGATCTGGAACGAGCGCACCAGGCCCATGCGCGCGATGCTGGCCGGGCTCGAGCCCGTGATCTCGCGGCCGTTGTAGTAGATCCGGCCGCGCGTGGGCTCGAGGAAGTGCGTGAGCAGGTTGAAGCAGGTCGTCTTGCCCGCGCCATTGGGGCCGATGAGCGCGTGGATGCTGCCGCGGCGGACGGACAGGGACACGTCCTGGACCGCGACGAAGCCCTTGAACTCCTTGGTCAACCCCCGCGTTTCCAGAATCACTTCGTTGGACAAACAGCCCTCCTGCTGCAGTGCGGCATGATGCGCGAAGTCCTTGCTTCAGGCAAGAATTTTCCTATGAAACCACCCTTAGCGCCGCCGGCAGCAGATCTATTTGCAGGATCCGAATCCCGTCGAAGGCGATCTCCCCGTCCGCCTCCACAAGCAGCGGCGCCGGGGACTCGATGTGGACGCGTTTCGCGCGCACCATTCGAAGGCGCGGATCGCCGGCGTGGCTGCCCTTGAGGATCTTGGGCACCAACTGGAGGATTTCCAGGCGCCCGACCGCGTCGACCAGCAGCAGGTCGAGAAGTCCATCCTCCGGCCGCGCGTCGGGGCAGACCCGGAAGCGGCCGCCAAACGTGGTGCCGTTCATCACCGCGGTCATCGCGGTTACCAGCTCGAACGGCGAGGCGTCGTCCAGCTGCACGCGCACGCGCAGCAGCGGATAGCGCGCCATCGTCAGGAACAGCGCGCCCAGATAAGCGCCGAACCCGGTCAGGAAACCCGGAACCCGAGCGACATTGGCCGCGCCGTGCGCGCCGAAACCGATGTCCATGCCGTTGGCGAAGTAGCGCGTCTGATTCCCGGCCACGATCCGGCCTACGTCGAACTGTCTTGTCTTGCCGTTCAGGAGGCGTTGGATGGGGTTGTTCGTGAGCAACTTCTCGAAATCATCCCCGCTGCCAAGCGGGATGAGGCCGAATGCCGCCCCGCCGCCGGCACGCATGAGTCCGTTGACGACTTCGTGCACCGTGCCGTCGCCGCCCGCCGCGACGACCACGTCGTGCATGGCCGCGCCGCGCTCGGCGATCGCCGTTGCCTCGCCCGGCGCCGTGGTGACCGCTGCGTCGAACGCGATGCCGGCCCTCGTCAGGTCCCGGGCGACCCGCGGCCATCGTCTGCGTGCGCGACCGCGGCCAGCAGCCGGATTGACGATGACCAGGACGCCGCTCAATCGCCCTTGATGACGCCGTTGGCCTTCAGCGCGGCGATCTCGTCCCCCGAGTAGCCGAGTCCGCGCAGGATCGCCACGCTGTGCTGGCCGTGGCCGGGCGGGTCGAAATTCGGGCGGCCCGGCTCGTCTGTGAAGCGGATCGGCACGCCGAGGTGGTCCCAGCCGCGCGCATCCCGGGTGACCATGCCGCGCGCCCTGAAGTGCGGGTCCTCGAGCGCCTCGGGCAGGGTGCGCATCGGCGCGAACGCCACGTCGCGGCCTTTGAACCAGTCAGTCCACTGTGCTTTTGTCTTGCTCAAGAATATTTCTCTGAGAAAACGCCGGACCGGTTCCTGGCCCGGGCCGGGCGGCAGCTTGCACAGCTCTACGAGGTCCGCCCGCCCGAGCGGCTCGAGCAGGTTCTTCGCGAACTTCAGCTCCTGTCCGGCCAGCGCGACGTAGTCGCCGTCCCCGGTCTCGTAGATCTGGTAGAGCGCGTTGCCGCCGAGCGCGCGCTCCTCGGCCAGCACCGGCTGCCGGCGCTCGGCCATCGCGGTGCCCATGTTGTTCGGCAGGCACGCGAGCAGGCAATCGGCCATCGCCATGTCGAGATAGTCGCCGCGGCCGGTCTCCCCGCGCCGGTACAGCGCCATCAGCACGCCCGCGAGCGTCATCATCGAGGCGAGCATGTCGGCGCTGGCGATCGCCGGCATGGCCGGCCGCCCGTCGGCGCCCCGGCTGAGCGACAGCACGCCGGTCATCGCTTCCGTGGCGAGATCGTGGGCGGCGAGGTCGCGATAGGGTCCGCTCTGGCCGAACGCCGCGATCGAGGCGTAGACGATGCGCGGCGCGCGCGCGGCGACCTGCCGGTAGCCGATGCCGAGGCGCTCGGCCACGCCCGGCCGGAACGCCTCGACCAGCACGTCGGCGGTCGCGGCGAGCCGCAGCAGCGCTTCCACGCCTGCCGCATCCTTGAGATTGAGCGCGAGGCTCTGCTTGCCGCGGTGGGTGTTGGCGAAATAGACGCTCACGCCGTCGCGCTTGGCGCCGATCTCCCGGTTCGGCTCGCCATCCTGCAGCGACTCGACCTTGATCACCTCGGCGCCGTGATCGGCCATGAACTGCGTCGCGAGCGGTCCCGGCAGGAACAGCGACAGGTCGATGATGCGCAGGCCTTCGAGCTTCAAATGGCTCCCTCTCTTTTTAACTTTTCTATTTCAGCTTCGGAAAAACCCAAACCTTTCAAAAGCCGATCGGTATGCTCGCCCAGTTTCGGCGCGGGCCGCGCGGGCAGCGGCTCGCCGATGCGGAACGGGCTCGCCACCAGCTTGAAGCCGGGCCGCCCGGGATGGTCGAGCGCCTGGACGCCCTGCCGCTCGCGAAAGTAGGGATTCTCGAGAGCCTGCGCCATGTCGTACACCGGACCGCAGGGAACGACGCCGCGGAGGTTCTTCAACCAGCATTCGGTGTTCTCCCTTGACAACACCTCGTCGAGAATCGTCGTGAGCTTGTCCCGGTTCCTTCTTCGAGAAGGAACGTCCACAAAATCGGCGCTCGACACCAGGTCGATTCTCCCCAGCTTTTCGCACAGCAGCTCCCAGAAGCGCTGCGTCTGCGCCATGACGAAGATCCAGCCGTCCTTCGTGCGGTAGAGCTGCGACGGCGTGATCGAGGGATGCGCCGAGCGCGGCGCGCGGCCCGTGACCTCGCCCTCGTTCAGGTACCAGGCCGCCGGGTAGTTGAGCTGGTGCATCGCCACGTCGTAGAGCGAGACGTCGACGTCGCGCCCCCTGCCGGTGCGCCGCGCCTCGAGGATGCCGGCCAGCAGCGCGAGCGCGCAGGTGGTGCCCGTGGAATAGTCCACGACCGACAGTCCCATGCGCACCGGCGGCCCGTCGGGCTCGCCGGTGAGCGACAGCCAGCCCGCCTCGGCCTGCATCAGGTAGTCGTAGCCGGGCCAGCTCTTGCGCGCCCCGTCGCGGCCGTAGGCCGAGAGGTGGGCGCAGACGATCCGGGGATTCGCCTGCGCGAGCGCCGCGTAGGTATAGCCGAGCTTCTCCGGCTGGTCGCCGCGCAGGTTGCTCATCACGCCGTCAGCCGTCGCCGCAAGGCGGTGGAACACTTCCCGGCCGCGCGGGTGCTTGAGATCGAGCGAGAGCGATTTCTTGTTGCGGTTGAGCGACTGGAAGAAATGACCGTCGCCGGCGCCGGCGCCGAGGAAATGCGGGCCTACGCCGCGCGACACGTCGCCCTCGGGCCGCTGCTCGATCTTGATCACCTCGGCGCCCAGGTCCGCGAGGTGCGCGCTGCCGAATGGCCCCGCGCCGTAGACCTCCACCGCGAGGATGCGCAGCCCCGCCAGCGGCGCCATCAGGCCGGATTCCGCGCGATCAGCTGCTTGGCGATGATGATGCGCTGCATCTCGTTGGTGCCCTCGCCGATGCACATCAGCGGCGCGTCGCGGTAGTAGCGCTCGACGTTGAACTCCTTCGAGTAGCCGTAGCCGCCGTGGATGCGCATCGCCTCGATGCTGTTCTCCAGCGCCGCCTCGGAGGCGAAGTACTTCGCCATGCCAGCCTCCATGTCGCAGCGCTCGCCGGCGTCGTAGGCGCGCGCCGCGTTCTCCACCAGCAGCCGCGCGGCCTCGCAGCGCGTCGCCATCTCGCCGAGCTTCAACTGGATCGCCTGGTGCTCGCAGATCGGCTTGCCGAAGGTCTTGCGCACCTGGGCGTAGGCGACGGCGTCCTTGAGCGCGGCATTCGCGACCCCCACGCCGCGCGCCGCGACGTTGATGCGGCCGAGCTCGAGGCCGCCGATGGCGTGGTGAAAGCCGCGCCCCTCCTCGCCGCCGATCAGGCAGTCGGCCGGCACGCGGTAGTCCTCGAACACCAGCTCCGCGGAGTCGATGCCCTTGTAGCCGATCTTCTCGAGCTTCCTCGAGACGCGGAAACCCTCGCGCTTCTCCGCGAGCAGCAGGCTCATGCCTTTGTGGCGTGGCGCGGCGTTGGGGTCGGTCTTCACCAGCAGCGCGAAGCAGCTGCCCTGGATGCCGTTGGAGATCCAGGTCTTGGTGCCGTTGACGAGATAGTGGTCGCCCTTGCGCAGCGCGCGCGTGCGGATCGCCTGCAGGTCGGTGCCGCAATCGGGCTCGGTGAGCGCCAGGCCGCCGCGCACTTCGCCGCTGGCGAACTTCGGCAGGAAGCGCGTCTTCTGCGCCTCGGTACCGTAGCGCGCCACCGCCGCCGCCATGATCAGGTGCGAATTGAAGATGCCGGTGAGCGACATCCAGACTTCCGAGATTAGCGCGACGATCTTCGCGTAGGTGGTCGCGGACAGCCCGAGGCCGCCGTATTGCTCCGGGATGGTGGCGCCGAACAGGCCCAGCGCCTTCATCTGCTCGACCATCTCCTGCGGATACACGTCGTCGTGCTCCAGCGCATGCGCATGCGGCCGCACTTCCCGCTCGAGCCATTTGCCGATCGCATCGAGGATCTGGCGCTCGTCGGTCGTATTCATGCAGTCCTTTTCGGCACCAGCACCGAACGATTGAAAGTCATCACCGTCGTCCCATCCTGTTTCCAAGCCCGGGTAGCCACGCTGACGATGCCCTGCGCCGGGCGCGACTTCGATTCGCGCTTGTCCAGCACGGTCGATTCCGCGTACAGCGTGTCGCCGTTGAACACCGGCGCCGGCATGCGGATGTCGGTCCAGCCGAGGTTGGCGACAGCGTTCTGGCTCACGTCGGCGACGCTCATGCCGACCACCACCGCCAGCGTCAGCGTGCTGTTCACGAGCGGGCGGCCGAACTCGGTGTGCTTGGCGTACTCCTCGTCGAAGTGGATCGGGTGCTGGTTCATGGTGAGCAGCGTGAACCAGGTGTTGTCGGCCGCGCTGATGGTGCGCCCGGGCCAGTGCTTGTACGTGTCGCCGACGCCGAAGTCCTCGTAGAAACGGCCCATCCGCGCCCTTCCTACTTCTTCCAGCTCGGCGGGCGCTTCTCGATGAAGGCGCTCATCCCTTCGCGGCCCTCCGGGTGCGCGAAATCGGCGGCGATGACCTGGCCGGCGAGCTCGTAGGCGCGCGCGAGGTCCATGTCCATCTGCTGGTAAAAACCGCGCTTGCCTGCCGCGACCGTGGCCGGGGGTTTTGCAACTATGGTTTTCGCCAGCTGCAGCACTTCGGCATCCAGCCGTTCTGCGGGGACCACCCGGTTCACGAGGCCCCATTCGAGCGCGCGCTGCGCGCTGATCGGTTCGCCCGTGAGCAGCATCTCCATCGCGTGCTTGCGCTGCAGGTTGCGGCCGATGGCGACGCCGGGCGTGGAGCAGAAGAAGCCCCAGCTCACGCCCGAGGTGACGAACTTGGCCGTGTCCACCGCGATCGCCAGGTCGCATTGCGCCACCAGTTGCGCCCCCGCGGCAGCGGCAGCGCCCTGCACTTTGGCGATCACCGGCTGCGGCAGCTTCGGGATGGCCGTCATCATGCGGCTGCACTGCGCGAACAGCGCGGCGATCTTCGGCTGCTCGCCGAGCGCGCGGATCTCCTTGAGGTCGTGGCCGGCGCAGAACCCCTTACCCGCCGCGGCGAGTATCACGACCCGCACACCCCCGTCCTTCCGGATCGCATCGAAAGCGTCCTGCAGCGCAGTGAGCATTTCGCCCGTCAGCAGGTTCATCTGCGCCGGGCGGTTGAGCGTCAGCGTGCAGATGCCCTCGCGGTCCTCGCGCAGCAGCACGGGCTCGTGGTTCTTGGGTACGGCAGACATGCGTTCCTCCTAGGAGTCGATCGCGCTCGCCGACTTGGCCTTCTCGCGCAGCACGAACTTCTGGATCTTGCCGGTGGAGGTTTTCGGCAGCTCGCCGAACACCACCGCGCGCGGCGCCTTGAACCTGGCCATGTGCGAACGGCAGAACTCGATGATTTGCCGTTCGGTCACCGAAGCATCTTTCTTCAATTCGACGAAAGCGCAAGGCGTCTCGCCCCATTTCTCGTCGGGCATCGCCACCACCGCCGCGCCGAGCACCGCCGGGTGGCTGTACAGCACATCCTCGACCTCGAGCGAGGAGATGTTTTCGCCGCCCGAGATGATGACATCCTTGGAGCGGTCCTTGATCTTCACGTAGCCGTCGGGGTGCTTGACCGCCAGGTCGCCGGAATGGAACCAGCCGCCGGCGAAGGCCTTCTGCGTCGCCGACGCGTTCTTGAGATAGCCCTTCATGGTGATGTTGCCGCGGAACATGATCTCGCCCATGGTCTCGCCGTCGGCGGGCACCGGCTGCAGGGTCTCCGGGTCCATCACCTCGAGGCCCTCCTCCATCAGGTAGCGCACGCCCTGCCGGCCGTTCAGCCGCGTGCGCTCGCCGATGTCGAGCGAGCCCCACTCCTCGTGCCTGGCGCAGACCGCGGCGGGCCCGTAAGTCTCGGTAAGTCCGTAGACGTGCGTGAGGTCGAAGCCGAGCTTTTCCATGCCCTCGATCATTGCCGCCGGCGGCGCCGCCGCCGCGACCATGCCGTGCACCTTGTGGGTGATGCCCTTCTTCATCTCCTCGGGCGCGCCGATCAGCGTCGAATGGACGATGGGCGCACCGCAATAATGTGTGACTTCGTTCTTTCGTATCTCTTCAAAAATCGCTTTCGCTTCCACCTTGCGCAGGCAGACATTCGTCCCCGCGTTCGCCGCCATGGTCCACGGGAAGCACCAGCCGTTGCAGTGGAACATCGGCAGCGTCCACAGGTATACCGCGTGCTGCGGCATGCCCCAGGTGACGATGTTGCAGACGGCGTTGAGGTACGCGCCGCGATGGTGGTAGACCACGCCCTTGGGATCGCCGGTGGTGCCCGAGGTGTAGTTGAGCGAGATGGCGTTCCACTCGTCGGCCGGCCGCTTCCACTCAAAGCCCGCATCCCCCTCGGCGAGGAGCTCCTCATAGGTCTTCTCGCCGAGCCGTTCGCCGGGCCCCGTGTACTCGGGGTCATCGACATCGACCACCAGAATGTTTCGCTTTGTTTTCTTCAAGGCATTTTGAATGGTAGAAGCGAATTCCCTATCCGTGACCAAGACCTTCGCCTCGCCGTGCTGCAGCATGAACGAAATCGCCTCGGCGTCGAGGCGCGTGTTGAGCGTATTCAGCACGCCGCCCGCCATCGGCACGCCGAAATGGCATTCGTACATTTCCGGCGTGTTCGCGAGCATCACCGCGACCGTGTCGCCGGTGCCGATACCTCGCCGCGCGAGCGCCGAGGCGAGCCGCCGGCAGCGCGTGTAGGTCTCCTGCCAGGTGAAGCGCCGCGCGCCGTGGATCACCGCGACGCGCTGCGGATAGACCTGCGCCGCGCGCTCGAGGAACTGCAGCGGCGTCAGCGGCGCGTAGTTGGCCGGGTTCCTGTCGAGGTCCATTTCGAAGGGGTTGGTCTGCGCACTCATGATGACGAAAGTATATCCCCGGCGGGTGTCAACCCGCCTCGCCGCAGCCCGTTACGCGGACGTGGAAACCCGTCTTACCCTGCGCCCCGGCCAGAACGGCACCCGCAAGCTCGCCGAGCGCTTCGGCAAGCGCCTGGTCCGCGTGCGCTACCGCTACGACGAAGCGCTGCGCAAGCGCTACACCACCGTCGAGCTCATCGTCGCGGAATCCGCATGGTCGCCCCGCAGCCGCAAGCCGCGCGACACGAAGTCGGCGAGCGACATGGTGTACGTCCGCGTCGGCTACGCTGAAGAAGGCCTGCGAGCGAAACTCAAGACCCTGGGTGCCCTCTGGCGCCCCCAGCACAAGCTCTGGGAACTCCCCTGGGGCCTCGCCCACGGCCTGGGACTCGAAGACCGCATCGTCGAGCGCTGACCTTATCCAGATATCCAGCATTGGATATCCAACCCAGGATATATGCCGGCAGATGCATGCATCCAGAATTGGATGTTTGCATCCACAGGTATGTGCTTTTCTCGGTGGCAACTTGCCACCTAATTCAAGTTGAACTAAACCGCTTCGCGGTGGTGGTCCGCGCCTTGCCGTCCGGTGAGGCGAATCGAACAGGAGTGAGTTGCGTCGCGTGAAGGGGTGAATGCGCGCGCCGTGTCAGCGTCCGGTCGCGGGAA
>JBASCW010000113.1:0-5888 GCA_049651845.1 Burkholderiales bacterium
CGACGATGGCAGCAAATTCTGCTGCCCCGGATGGTATGGAAGGTAGCTTGTCGTCATCATCGTTTAACGCTTCACCACACCATCTCGATGACCATCAACTCAACCTCCTGCCGCGCAGACTCCTAGACCGGCTCGCCGTGGTATAGTTTCCGCGTCATGAAGCAGTGCTCCGCGACTTCCGCAGTCCTCTCCTGGCGCAGCTGGCGCCCCTGGCGCAGCTAGTCCCTGCCGCGCCGCGGGAGCATTCTTCCCGCACCCCGTAGTTCCCGGTTGTTCGCAGTAGTTTGGTTCGCTGGAGTTTTCATGACTGAGTCCGAGTTCCAGGCCCTTGGCCGAATGGGCTACACCCGAGTGCCGGTAGTGCTCGAGGCGCGCGCCGACCTGTACACGCCGCTCGCGGTCTACATGAAGCTGGCCGTGGGAACGAACGGCGGGCCCTACACCTACCTGCTCGAATCCGTCGTCGGCGGCGAGCGCTTCGGCCGCTACTCGTTCATCGGCCTGGCCTGCGCCGAGCGGATCGAAGCGAGAAGCGGCGTGGTGAGGCGATTGTTGCGCGAGGCGCGCGGCAAGGACCACTGCGTTGAAACCCTCGGCAGCGAGCAGGCGCCCGCCGATCCCTTCGAATACCTGCGCACCTACCTCGCGCGCCAGCACATCGCCCCGGTGCCGGCGGCGCTGCGCTTCGGCGGCGGCCTGGTGGGCTACTTCGGCTACGAGATGGTGCGCCACGTCGAGCCCACGGCGCTGCGGCGCGACAAGCCCGATGCGATCGGCACGCCCGACATGCTGCTGCTGGTGTCCGACGAGCTCGCGGTCGTCGACAACGTGCTCGGCAAGCTCTACCTCGTCGTGTACGCCGACCCGCGCGAGACCGGCGCCTGGCGCGCGGCGCGCGAGCGCCTGAAGCACCTGCATGCGCGCCTCGCCGCGCCGATCGCCGAAGAGCTTTCTTCCGGCTTCGGCGAAGAGCGGCCTGCGCGGCCTGCGAACCTGCGCTGCAGCGTGACCGAGGAGCAGTTCCTCGCCGCGGTGCGGCGCTGCAAGGAGTACGTCCTCGAGGGCGACTGCATGCAGGTGCAGATCTCGCAGCGCACGACGCGCGACTTCGACGCGCCGCCGCTCGAGCTCTATCGGGCGCTGCGCGGCGTCAACCCCTCGCCCTACATGTACTACTTCGACTTCGGCGACCACCACGTCGTCGGCGCCTCGCCCGAGATCATGGTGCGCCTCTCGGCCGGCACCGTGACGCTGCGGCCGATCGCCGGCACGCGCCCGCGCGGCGCGACGCCCGAGGCGGATGCGAAGGCCGCCGAGGAACTGCTCGCCGATCCCAAGGAGCGGGCCGAGCACCTGATGCTGATCGACCTCGGGCGCAACGACGTCGGGCGCGTGGCCGCGGTCGGCACGGTGCGCGTCACCGAGCAGATGGTGATCGAGCGCTACTCGCACGTGATGCACATCGTGTCGAACGTCGACGGGCGCATCCAGCCCGGCCTCGACGCGATCGACGTGTTCCGGGCCTCCTTTCCCGCCGGGACCGTGACCGGTGCGCCGAAGGTGCGCGCGATGGAGATCATCGACGGGCTGGAGCCCGTGCGCCGCGGCGTCTACAGCGGCGCGGTCGGCTACCTCGGCTTCAACGGCGACATGGACGTGGCGATCGCGATCCGCACGGCGGTGCTCAAGGACCGCCAGCTGCACGTGCAGGCCGCGGCGGGCATCGTCGCCGATTCCGATCCGCAGTCGGAGTGGCGCGAGACGCAGCACAAGGCGCGCGCGATCCTGCGCGCGGCCGAGGTGGCCTGCGCCCGCCTTGGTTCCTCGGAGGGCGCATGATCCTCATGATCGACAACTTCGATTCGTTCACCTTCAACCTGGTGCAGTACTTCGGCGAGCTCGGCGCCGAGGTGGAGGTGCTGCGCAACAACGCGGTCACGCTGGACGAAATCGAGCGCATGCGGCCGGACCAGATCGTCATTTCGCCCGGGCCCTGCACGCCGAACGAGGCCGGAGTCTCGCTTGCGGCGATCCGGCGCTTCGCCGGCGCGATCCCGATCCTCGGCGTCTGCCTCGGTCACCAGGCGATCGGCCAGGCGTTCGGCGGAAGGGTGGTAAAAGCAAAGCGAGTCATGCACGGCAAGCTGAGCAGCGTGCGCCACGACCGCAGGGGCGTGTTCGCGGGCCTGCCCGAGCCCCTGACCGCGACGCGCTACCACTCGCTCGCGGTCGAGCGCGCCTCGCTGCCCGCCTGCCTCGAGGTGAGCGCCGAATCGGAGGAGGGCGAGATCATGGGCCTGCGCCACCGCGAGCTGCGGGTCGAGGGCGTGCAGTTCCACCCCGAGGCGCTGCTCACCGAGCACGGCCATGCGATGCTGAAGAACTTCATTGAAGGGAGAACGTCATGAACGGGAGGACGCGATGAAAATCGGAATCGCCGAAGCGATCCAGCGCACCGTCGAGCACCGCGAGGTGTTCCACGACGAGATGTTGCACGTGATGCGCCAGATCATGCGCGGAGAGCTCACGCAGGCGCAGATCGCGGGCTTCATCATCGGCCTGCGCGTGAAGAAGGAGACCGTCGGCGAGATCGCCGCCGCCGCGCAGGTGATGCGCGAGTTCGCGACCATGGTGCCGGTGAAGGATCCGCGGCACGTGCTCGACGTGGTCGGCACGGGCGGCGACGGCGCGCATACGTTCAACATCTCCACCGCCGCCACCTTCGTCAGCGCCGCGGCGGGCGCGAAGGTCGCCAAGCACGGCAACCGCTCGGTGTCCTCGCGCAGCGGCAGCGCCGACGTGCTGGAGGCGCTCGGCGCGAAGCTGGAGCTCGCGCCCGAGCAGATCGCCCAGGCGATCGAGACGGTCGGCGTCGGCTTCATGTTCGCGCCCAGCCACCACCCGGCGATGAAGCATGCTGCGCCCGTGCGCAAGGAGCTCGGCGTGCGCACCATCTTCAACATCCTCGGGCCGCTCACCAATCCGGCCGGCGCGCAACGCCAGCTGATGGGCGTGTTCCACCCCGACCTGGTCGGCATCCAGACGCGCGTGCTGCAGCGCCTGGGCGCGCAGCACGTGATGGTCGTGTACGGCAGGGACGGCCTGGACGAGATCTCGATCTCCGGCGAGACCCTGGTGGGCGAGCTGGTCGGCGGCGAGGTCCGGGAGTACGAGCTGCACCCCTCGCAGTTCGGTCTGGAAGTCTACGACCGGCGCGCGATCCAGGTGAATTCGGTGGAGGAGTCCCGGCAGATGATCCTCGCGGTGCTGGAAAACCAGCCCGGCCCGGCGCTCAATATCGTGCTGCTGAACGCGGGCGCCGCGC
The DNA here is from genome assembly GCA_049651845.1 of Burkholderiales bacterium. Classification (GTDB taxonomy): domain Bacteria; phylum Pseudomonadota; class Gammaproteobacteria; order Burkholderiales; family SG8-39; genus RBG-16-66-20. Next base: position 3,326 of record JBASCW010000113.1, read on the forward strand.
TCTACGTCGCGGGTGTCGCGACATCCATGGAGGACGGCATCGAGCGCGCGCGCAACGCGATCGCCAAGGGCGAGGCGCGCAAAAAGCTGGACGATTTCATCGCCTTCACGAAAAAGCACACCAAGGCATGAAGGCGCGCGCTGCGCCCGACATCCTCGAACGCATCCTCGCGCGCAAGCGCCAGGAGCTCGAAGCGGCGCGGCGCGCGGTGCCCCTTGCCGAGATGCAGCGCCGCGCGGCGGCGGCGCCTGCGCCGCGCGATTTCGTAGGCGCGCTCCGGGCGAAGATCGCGGCGCGCCGGCCGGCGGTGATCGCCGAGATCAAGAAGGCGAGCCCCTCCAAGGGGCTGCTGCGCGCCGATTTCGACCCGGCGGCGATCGCGCGCAGCTACGCGGCGGGCGGCGCCGCCTGCCTGTCTGTGCTCACCGACCGGGATTTCTTCCAGGGCGCCCCCGAGCACCTCGCGCAGGCGCGCGCAGCCTGCGCGCTGCCCGTCCTGCGCAAGGACTTCGTGACCGAGCCCTACCAGGTGTTCGAATCGCGCGCGCTCGGCGCCGACTGCATCCTCCTGATCGCGGCCGCACTGGCCCGCCAGGACATGCAAGGCCTGGAAGCCAGTGCTCGCTCACTTGGGATGGCGGTGCTGGTCGAAGTGCACGACAGCGCCGAGCTCGAGGCCGCCCTGGACCTGAAGACACCGCTGATCGGGATCAACAACCGGGATCTGCGCACTTTCGAGACACGCCTCCAGACCACCATCGAGCTGCTGGCGCAGATCCCGGCCGCGAGAATCGTCGTCACCGAAAGCGCCATAGCGAACAGAGCCGACATCGAGCGGCTGCGAGGTGCCGGAGTCGAGGCGTTCCTCGTCGGGGAGGCGCTCATAAAGGCCCCGCATCCTGGTCAGGCGCTCGCCGATCTCTTCAAGTAGTTGCGTCATAAAGTGGACAACAGTTTGTTGCATTGTTACAACAGAGACCGGGAAAAACGAGACGAATTAAGCATTTTCGTTGAAGCGCTTTAGGGCGGTACGACACAATCCCTCCAACTTCTCTGGTTCGAGAGGTCTTGGCGGACGGCTCTAGGCCGTCCTCGAATCAACAACTTGGAGATTTTGGGAATGAACAAGAGACTTCTGGCAGTGGCGGTTGCAGGCGCGCTCGCTGCGCCGATCGCAGCGAGCGCTCAGTCGAGCGTGACGATCAGCGGTGCGATTACCATGACCGTGGACAACGTCAAGTACAGCGACTCCCCGGCGACGCGCACGACGAGGAGCGAGAGCCGGCTGAACGACGAATCCTCGAGCATCGTCTTCAACGTGCGCGAAGATCTCGGCGGCGGGATGTCCGCGATCGTCAAGGTGGACGTGAAGCCCAACCCCGACAGCTCCGCCATCGCCGCTTCGGGCGAGTCCTTTATCGGTATAAGCACGAAGGATGCGGGCCGCTTCACCGCCGGCCGGCACAACTTCAACTTCTTCAAGACGCCTTGGGACGGCTACGGCCTGAGCGGCGGGCTGAAGAGCCATCCGAGCTCGCTGATCGACTATGCTGGCGGAGGCAAGGTGGCGATCGCCAATGCGACCCGGACGCCGAACTCGCTCATGTGGTCTTCGCCGAACTGGAGCGGCGTTACGGTCGACGTCGGCTATTCGTTCAACCCCGGCGGTTCGAGCGCAACCAACGAGATCGGCAACTCGACGGCTACGGAGGCCGATCTGACCGCCGGCAACACCGCGCGCAAAGGCCGCGCCTGGCTGCTCAACCCGACTTACACCGCGAGCAACTGGTCCGTCGCCTACAGCTACTGGAGCGCCAAGGTCGACGCCCCGACCGCGAGCATATTTCTCGCCGACCAGCGCAGCGATTCGCTCTACGGCTACTACACCTGGGGCGGCTTCAAGCTCGGGGGCATGTGGAACAAGACGCGGCTGAATACCGCGGTGGGCGCGACGGCGGGCGCGAAGGTGAGCGAGCGGACGGCCTGGTCGATCCCGATCCGCTACACGATGGGCCAGCACAACTTCCTCGCGCACTACACCAAGGCGCGCGACGACAAGGCGACCGCGGGCGTTTCGGATGGCGCGAAGATGTGGGCGCTGATGTACGCCTATGCCCTGTCCAAGCGCACCAGCGCTTCGTTGACGTACACCAAGCTTAGGAACGACGGGAACGCGACTGCGGGCGGCGCCGGTTACAATATGTACACCAATATAGTGCTGGGCAGCGCGAACGCCGGAACGGCTGCGAGCGAAGATGTGAGTGCGTTTATTTTCGGCATGCGCCACAACTTCTAAGAGTCGGTTGCTAACGCGGGTGCAATACCAATACGGAAGGGCGCCCAGGGTGGCGCCCTTCTCCCTTCTTTCTTTAACAGGGAATCATGGTGAAAAATAAACTCTTGGCAGCGGCCGTGGCGAGCGCGTTCGCGCTGCCCGGCGCGGCGCTCGCCCAATCGAGCGTGACGATCAGCGGGTTCATCGGGGTTACCGTCGATAACCTGAAATTCAGCCAGCCGGCCGCGACGCGCACGACCGCGAGCGAATCGCGCATGAGCGACGATT
>JBASCW010000114.1:0-14128 GCA_049651845.1 Burkholderiales bacterium
CCGGCGCTTCACCGCGGCCTCCACTTTGTTGTTGGTCTTCATGTCCAAACCCCGATGTTATGCCGACATCGGAATAACGCATGAAGTTGGATTCGGTTGTCATGAGGTTACGTAATTCTCAATAAGCAGCGTGGTCTTGCCGCAGCCCGAGGGCCCGAGCAGCGCATAGGCGCCGCCGCTTTCCCATGCCAGGTCGACTTGTTTGAGCGCCCAGTCCTCATCGCGCGCCGGCGCCGCCGCGTAGCTGTGCCTGAGACCGTCCAGCCGAATGCGCGCCATTCGCCCTCAGTCGCCGATGCGTGCGCCGTCCGGGCCGAAAACCAGGCAGCGCTCGGTGTCGAGCTCGAAGCGCGCCGACTCGCCCACCGCGAAGCTGCATACGCCGTGCGACAGCGACACCCAGGTCAGCCCGCCAAGATCGAAATGCACCACGCTTTCCGATCCGCTGATCTCGGCGATCAACACCCTGCACTCGACCTGCACGCCGCGCCCGGAACCCGGCGCGGGCCGTATGTGATGCGGCCGCAGGCCGAGGATATAGCTGCCGTCGGGCAGCGAGCGCATCGCGCCCTGCGCCTCCCAGCCGATGTCCTGCGTGAGCGCGATTCGATTGCCGAGCTTGCGCACTTCGGCCGTGTTGATCGGCGGATCGGAGAACGCACGCGCGGTCGTCAGGTCAGCCGGGCGGCGATACACCGCGCCGGTCGGTCCATACTGCGTGACGCGCCCCTCGTGAACGGTCGCGGTGTACCCGCCGAGCAGCAGCGCCTCCGCAGGCTCGCTGGTTGCGTAGACCACCGTCGCGTCCCGGCCGGAGAACAGCTTCGGCAATTCGTCGCGCATCGCCTCGCGCAGCTTGTAATCGAGGTTGGCGAGCGGCTCGTCGAGCAGCACCAGATCGGCGTCCTTGACGAGCGCGCGCGCGAGCGCGGTGCGCTGCTGCTGGCCGCCCGACAGCTCGGCCGGCCTGCGCGCGAGGAAGGGCGCGATCTGCAGCAAGTTCGCCATGTCCTCAACCCGACGCCTGAGCTCGGCCTCACCGACGCGCGCGACGCGCAGCGGCGAGGCGATGTTCTCGAACACCGACAGGTTGGGGTAGTTGATGAACTGCTGGAACACCATCGCCACCCTGCGCTGCTGCACCGGCACCCCGGTCACATCGCGTCCGCCGAACCAGACTTGCCCGGCGCTCGGCGCGACCAGCCCCGCCATGAGCTGCAGCAGAGTGGTCTTGCCCGCGAGCGTCGTGCCGAGCAGCACATTGAAGCCGCCGGGCTGCAGTTCGAGGTCCGTCTCGTGGATGTGCGTCCGACCTTCGACTCGGCGGACGACGTTCTTGAGCGCTAGCATCGGCGGTGCACAACACAAACGGGGAGCCCATGGCTCCCCGTTCGCGCGGCGACTTGCAGGGTCAGCGCTTGGCCCAGCGCTTCACCAGCTCGTCGTAGTCGGCCGTGATGCCCTTCGGCTTCTCGCTGGCGAGCTTCGCCTTCGGGCCGTTCGGCTTGCCGAGCCACTCCTCGGGCTTCTTCTCCGGGTTCAGGCGCGGGCCGCAGCCGCCGTAGGTCTTGTCCTTCTTGTCGGCCTCTTCCATGCGCGCCATCACCTGGTCCATCTCCTTCGCCAGCCGGTCCATGGCCTGCTGCGGCGTGAAGGCACCGGAGTTGACGTCGCCGATGTTCTGCCACCACAGCTGCGCCAGCTTCGGGTAGTCCGGCACGTTGACGCCGGTCGGCGTCCACATCACGCGGTCGGGCGAGCGGTAGAACTCGACCAGGCCGCCCAGCTTGGGCGCGCGCTCGGTGAACGACTTGTGGTTGATGTCCGAGTCGCGGATGATCGTGAGTCCGACGTGGCTCTTCTTCAGCGACACCGCCTTCGAGACTACGAACTGCGCGTACAGCCACGCGGCCTTGCGTCGCTCCAGCGGCGTCGACTTGAACAGCGTCCAGGAGCCCGCGTCCTGGTAGCCGAGCTTCATGCCCTCCTCCCAGTACGAGCCCTTCGGCGACGGCGCCATGCGCCAGAGCGGGTTGCCCTTTTCGTCCACGGTGTTGTTGCCGGCACTCTTGGGCGCGACCATCGACGCGGTGAAGGCCGTGTACCAGAAGATCTGCTGGGCGACATTGCCCTGCGCCAGCGCCGGCAGCGACTGATAGAAGTCGTAGTCCGCGGCCCCCGGTGGCGCGTACTTGCGCAGCCACTCGTCCCATTTCGCGACAGCGTACACCGCCGCGGGGCCGTTCGCCTCGCCGCCGCGACTCACCGACGCGCCGGCCGGATTGCAGGAGCCCGGCTCCATGCGGATGCCCCATTCGTCAATCGGGCGGCCGTTGGGCAGCCCCTTGGAGCTCGCGCCCGCCATCGACAGCCAGGCGTCGGTCATGCGCCAGCCCAGGTCGGGCGCGCGCTTGCCGTAGTCCATGTGGCCGTAGATCCGCTTGCCGTCGATCTGCTTGACGTGCACCGAGAAGAACTCGGCGATGTCCTCGTAGGCCGACCAGTTGACCGGCACGCCGAGCTCGTAGCCGTAGATCTTCTTGAACTGCGCCTTCAGCTCCGGACGCTTGAACCAGTCGTAGCGGAACCAGTACAGGTTGGCGAACTGCTGGTCCGGCAACTGCCACAGCTTGCCGTCGGGCCCCGTGGTGAAGGAGCGGCCGATGAAATCATTCACGTCCAGCGTCGGCAGGGTCACGCTCTTGCCCTCTCCGCTCATCCAGTCGGTGAGGTTGACGGCCGATTGTAGCCGCGCATGCGTGCCGATCAGGTCCGAGTCGTTGATGTAGGCGTCGTACAGATTGCGGTTGGTCTGCATCTGCGTCTGCACCGCCTGCACCACCTCGCCCTCGCCCAGCAGCTGGTGGTTGACCTTGATGCCGGTGATCTCGAAGAACGCCTTGGCGAGCACCTTGGCCTCGTACTCGTGCGTCGGGATCGTCTCCGACAGCACGTTGATTTCCATGCCCTTGAACGGCTTGGCCGCGTTGACGAACCACTCCATCTCCTTCAGCTGCTGCTCTTTGCTCAGGGTCGAAGGCTGAAACTCCTTCTCGACCCAGGTCTTGGCCTCGTTCATGCCCGCGATACCGATACCGGCCGGCGCGAACGCCGCGGCGACTGCCAGGGCAAGCGCGACCTTCAGGAACCTCTGTCTCCTCATGACTCCTCCTTTTCCGCCGGATTGTCCAACAGTGGATTCATCGTATAATCGAAGATAAACGAATGTCAATAGAAATTGCTAGGAAGGCAATACGCTGTAAAAGGAATGGATTAGAAGAAACGGAGGAGAAATGCCAATTCTCAGCCCCCGGCAAGCCGATATCGTCGCCCTGGCGCGCGCGAGCGGTCGCATCGACGTCGAGGCGCTGGCCAGCCATTTCGGGGTCACGCCGCAGACCATCCGCAAGGACCTGAACGAGCTGTGCGACCGCGGCCTGCTGCAGCGCTATCACGGCGGCGCGATGCTGCCCTCGGGTGTCGCCAACCTCGACTACGAGGCGCGCCGCAAGCTCGCCACGGACGCCAAGCGCCGCATCGGCGAAAAGGCCGCCGCGCTGATTCCGAACGACTGTTCGCTGCTGATCAACATCGGCACGACCACCGAGCAGGTGGCCATGGCGCTGCGCTCGCACCGCGACCTGATGGTGATCACCAACAACCTCAACGTGGTGAACATCCTGCAGGGCTGTACCGCGATCGAGGTCATCGTCGCGGGCGGCGTGCTGCGCCATGCCGACGGCGGCATCGTCGGCGAGCCCGCGGTCGATTTCCTGCGCCAGTTCAAGGCCGACTACGCGATCATCGGCGCCTCCGGCATCGACGAGGACGGCACGCTGCTCGACTACGACTACCGCGAGGTCGAAGTGTCGCGCAAGATCGTCGAGAGCAGCCGCCATGCGATTCTGGTCGCCGACAGCCTGAAATATGGCCGCTCGGCGCCCGTGCGCATCGGGCACGTATCCGACATCGACTACTTCGTCACCGACGCGCCGCCGCCGCCGCGCCTGCGCGGGGTGTGCGAGGAGCACAAGGTATCGGTCGAGATCGCGGCCGAAGCCGACGCCGGCGGCATGGGCCTGGCTGCGGCGTGACGCTCGAGGCCGGCCGCCAGGCGCACGGCACGGCGGCTGACCAGCCAACGCGATCCGACCTGCTGCGCTCGCTGCAGCGAACGCCCGAGCGCGACCTGGTGGTGATCGGCGGCGGCGCCACCGGGCTCGGGGTCGCGCTCGACGCGGCCGCGCGCGGCTACTCGGTCGCGCTGGTGGAGGCGGAGGACTACGCGAAGGGCACTTCTTCGCGCGCGACCAAGCTGGTGCACGGCGGCGTGCGCTATCTTGCGCAGGGCAACATCGGCCTCGTGCACGAAGCCCTGCGCGAGCGCGCGATCCTGATGCGCAACGCGCCGCATCTGGTGCAGCCGCTGCCGTTCGTGCTGCCCGTATACGGCTGGAAGGGCCGCTGGCTCGACAAATGGTTCTATGGCGGCGGCCTCATGGCCTACGACCTGCTCGCCGGCAAGTATCGCCAGGGCCATACCGAGTTTCTCGACGCCGCTTCGGCCCTGCGGGAAATCGAAGGGCTGATGGGTGATCGCCTGAGCGGCGCGGTGCGCTATTGGGACGCGCAGTTCGACGATGCCCGCCTCGCGCTCGCGCTCGCCCGCACGGCGATCGCCTACGGCGCGACCGCCGTCAATCACTGCGCCGCGGTCGGGCTGGCGCACGAGGCCGGCCGCATCCGCGGTGTCGTCGTCGAAGACCGCGGGAACGGGCAGCGCCTCGAGTTGCGCAGCCGTTGCGTGATCAATGCCACCGGCGTATGGGTCGACGCGATCCGGCGCATGGACCGCCAGGCGGGCGCGGACCTCGTGGCGCCGAGCCAGGGCGTGCACATCGTCGTGAACCGGGAGTTTCTGCCGGGCGAGCACGCGATTCTGGTGCCCAGGACCGAAGACGGCAGGGTGCTGTTCGCGGTTCCCTGGTTCGGCAAGACGATCCTGGGCACCACCGATACGCCCTGCAGCGCGCTCGCGCAGGAGCCCGAGCCGCTGCCGGAGGAGATCGATTTCATTCTGGGCGAGGCCGCGCGCATGCTCGCCAGGGCGCCGTCGCGCGCCGACATCCGTTCCCTCTGGGTGGGCCTGCGGCCGCTGGTCAGGCCGCCGGAAAAGGAAGCCGTCGAGACGAAATCGCTTTCGCGCGAGCATACGGTGCTGGTAGAGCGCTCCGGCCTGGTGACGGTGACGGGCGGCAAATGGACCACTTACCGGGCGATGGCCGAGGACGTGCTGGCGCATTGCGCGGCGCGCGGACTGCTGCCGTTTCGGCCGGCCGGCGTGACCGCTTCGCTCGCGCTGGTGGGCGCGCCGCGAGAGGCCCGCCGCGCCCTGACCGGCCCGCCCGGGATGCACCTGTACGGCACCGAGGCGCCGCTGCTGCAGGACCTGCGGGGCGCGCAACGCGAGCTCGCGCCCGGCCTGACCGAGGCCATGGTGCGCTTCGCGGCGCGCTTCGAATACGCACGCACCGTGGAGGACGTGCTGGCGCGCCGCTCGCGCCTGCTGTTCCTCGACGCACGGGCGGCTGCGTCGGCCGCGCCGCGCGTCGGCGCGATCCTCGGCGAGGAGCTGGGCGACGGCTTCGACGCGGGCGGATCGGTGGCGGCTTTCGCCAATCTCGCATGCCGCTACAGCGTGGCCGCCGAGGCGGCAACGGCGGCACCACAGTAAGATAGCTGCATGCGCCATGTCATCGCGCTCGACCAGGGCACGACGAGTTCCCGCGCCATCATCTTCGACCAAGCCGGCCGGGCGGTCGCCTCCGCGCAGCAGGAATTCAGGCAGCACTATCCCGAGCCCGGCTGGGTCGAGCACGATCCGGACGAAATCTGGCGCACGCAGCGCGAAGTGGCGCGCGAAGCGCTGCGCAGCTCGGGCCTGAAGCCCGAGGACCTGGTCGCCTGCGGCATCGCCAACCAGCGCGAGACCACCGTGGTCTGGGACCGCCAGACCGGCACGCCGATCCACAACGCCATCGTCTGGCAGGACCGCCGCACCGCGGCGATGTGCGCCGAGCTCAAGGAAGTCGGCGCCGAGAGCCTGGTCACAGAGCGCACCGGGCTGGTGCTCGATCCGTATTTCTCCGGCACCAAGCTCGCCTGGATCCTCGACCAGGTGCCCGGCGCGCGCAGGCGCGCCGAGCTCGGCGAGCTCGCCTTCGGCACCATCGATACCTGGCTCGCCTGGAACCTGTCGCAGAGCCGCACCCACGTCACCGATCCGTCGAACGCGTCGCGCACGCTGCTGTTCAACATCCACATGGGCGACTGGGACCCGGAGCTGCTCAAGCTGTTGCGCGTGCCGCGCGCGATCCTGCCCGACGTCTACCCCTCGTCGCACGCGTTCGGCATGATCGCGCCCGCGGTGCTCGGCGTGCCGATCCCGGTCACCGGCATGGCCGGCGATCAGCAGGCGGCGCTGTTCGGCCAGGGCTGCCACCAGGCCGGCATGGCGAAGAACACCTACGGCACCGGCTGCTTCCTGCTGATGCACACCGGAAAGCGCGTCGTGGCTTCGACCAACGGGTTGCTCGCGACCGCGGCCGCGCAGCTCGGCCGCGCGGTGGATGCACGCGACGCCGACATGGAGTACGCGCTCGAGGGCAGCGTGTTCATCGGCGGCGCCGTCGTGCAGTGGCTGCGCGACGAGCTGCGCTTCTTCGACAAGTCCGAGCAGGTCGAGGCGCTCGCCGCGACGGTGCTCGACAACGGCGGGGTCTACGTCGTCCCGGCCTTCGCCGGGCTGGGCGCGCCGCACTGGGACCCGCACGCGCGCGGCGCCATCGTGGGCCTCACGCGCGGCTCCTCGCGCGCGCACATCGCGCGCGCGGCGCTCGAGTCCATCGCCTACCAGTGCGCCGACGTGCTCGAGGCGATGCAGAAAGACGCCGGCCAGGCGCTCAGCGAGCTGCGCGTCGACGGCGGCGCCGCCGCCAACGACCTGCTCATGCAGTTCCAGGCAGACATCCTCGGCGTGCCGGTGGTGCGGCCCAGGGTGCTGGAGACCACCGCGCTCGGCGCCGCCTATCTGGCGGGGCTGCACACCGGCGTCTGGTCCTCGCGCGAGGAAATCGCGGCGCAGTGGCAGATGCAGCGCCGCTTCGAGCCGCGCATGGCGCGCGCGGAGGCCGCGGGGCTGCTCGCGCGCTGGCGCGAGGCCGTGAGCCGTTCGCGCCGCTGGACCTCTGACAATTCCTGACCCGGCGCGCAGGACGATGGCATAAATCGGACGCGCGAGAAAGGAACCGGGCAGGCAATCCCGTCTACACTGCCGGCCACGCATCGGCCATGAACCCCTCCACGCCTCTTGCCAGCCACGGCAGCGCGCTACTGCGCGCCGTCATCGACCACCTCGCCGAAGGCGTGCTGATCTATGACCGCGACGGCCGGGTGATCACCGCCAATCCGGCCGCCCAGACGATCCTCGGGCGTACGCTCGCCGAACTGGTGGGCACTCGCCCTACAGATCGCGGCTGCGTCGCCTCCCCGGTCGACCCGGTCGCCTGGCCGGTCGAGCGCCACCCGCCGCTGGATACGCTGGCCACGGGCCAGGCGCACCGCGATGTGGTGAAAGGCGTGATGCGGCCCGACGGCCGGCGCGTCTGGATCTCGGTCAGCACCACACTCGCCGACCTGCCCGCGCCCTACCACGGCCAGGGCGTGGTCGGCTCCTTCGTCGACGTCACCGCCACGGTCGAGGCGCGCCGCGCGCTGCAGACGAGCGAGCAGCGCTTCCGCGACCTCACCGAGCTTTCGGCCGACTGGTACTGGGAGCAGGACGCCGAGTACCGCTTCGTCGACATGTCGGTCGGCAGCCAGTCGATGGGCATCTCGCCGCAGGAGTTCCTCGGCAAGCGGCGCTGGGATTTCCCCTGGGTCAACATGACCGAGGAGGACTGGGCCGCGCACCGCGCCCAGCTCGATCGCCGCGAGGTGTTCCGCGACTTGCAGCTGCGCCGGCGCGGCGAGAACGGCGAGAGCGTGGTGATCTCGGTGACCGGCAAGCCGGTGTTCGACACGCAGGGCCGCTTCATGGGATACCGCGGCGTGGGCCGCAACATCACGCAGCGGAAGCGCACCAAGCGCAGCCTGCGCGAGATCGCCGAGCGCTTCCGCAGCCTCACCGAGCTCTCGTCCGACTGGTACTGGGAGATGGATGCCGACCTGCGCTTCACCTACGTGTCCGAAGGCATCCGCAAGGTGCGCGGCATCGCGCCCGAGGTCCTGATCGGCAAGCGGCGCTGGGAGACCGACCGGGTCGGCGGCGACGAGGAAATGGCGCGCCACCGTGCCACGCTCGAGGGCCACCTGCCGTTCAAGGACTTCGTGCTCGCGCGCGCCGGCGCCGACGGCCGCGTCACCTACGTGAGCCACACCGGCAGGCCGATCTTCGACGACAACGGCAATTTCCGCGGCTACCGCGGCGTGGCGCGCGACATCACGGCGCAGAAGCGCGCCGAGGAGGACCTGGCGCGCATGGCGCGCTACGACGCGCTCACCGGCCTGCCCAACCGCGCGCTGCTGCAGGGGCGCCTGAAGCGCGCGATAGCGCGCGCCGATCGCGGCCAGACGCTGCTCGCGGTGCTGTTCCTCGACCTCGACCAGTTCAAGGAGATCAACGACAGTCTCGGCCACGCGATGGGCGACGCGGTTCTCAAGGAGGCCGCGCTGCGCCTCGAGAGCTGCCTGCGCTCCACCGATACCGTGGCGCGCATCGGCGGCGACGAATTCACCGTATTGCTCGAGGACGTGCGCAGCGTCGAGGAGATCACGCGCATCGCCGAGAAGCTGCTCGCCGCGATCGCCGAGCGCGCGGACATCGCCGGCCACGAGCTGCACCTTTCCACCAGCATCGGTGTCACCGTCTATCCGCTCGACGACCACGACGCCGACGCGCTGCTCAGGAATGCCGACCTGGCGATGTATCACGCCAAGCAGGAAGGCCGCAATAACGTGCAGTTCTTCTCCCCCGACATGAGCGAGCGCACCGAGAAGCGCGTCGACCTGCTGTCGCGCCTGCGTGGCGCGATTTCTCGCGAAGAATTGCAACTGCACTACCAGCCGCAGGTCGACGTGCGCAGCGGCAGAATCATCGGCGTCGAGGCGCTGCTGCGCTGGAACGATCCCGGGCGCGGGCTGGTGCCGCCGAAGCAGTTCATACCGCTCGCCGAGGACACCGGCCTGATCGTGCCGATCGGCGAATGGGTGCTGCGCGAGGCCTGCAACCAGGCGAAGCGCTGGCTGGATGCGGGCTTCGGCCCCCTCACGATGGCGGTCAACCTGTCGGCGCGCCAGTTCCGCCAGAAGAAGCTGGTGAATACGATTTCGGCGATCCTCGCCGAGACGGCGCTGCCAGCCGACTGCCTGGAGCTGGAAATCACCGAGAGCACCATGATGCACCGCGCCGAGGAGGCGGCCGCCGGCCTGCGCGACCTGCGCGCACTGGGGGTGCAGATCTCGCTGGACGATTTCGGCACCGGTTACTCCTCGCTCGCCTATTTGCACCGCTTCCAGGTACACACGCTGAAAGTGGACCAGTCGTTCGTGCGCGACATCAAGAGCGACCGGGACGACGCGGCGATCGTGAGCACCGTGATCACGCTCGCCAAGCAGCTCAAGCTGCGGGTGCTCGCCGAGGGCGTCGAGACGCGCGAGCAGCTCGCCTACCTGCGCACGCGCGGCTGCGATTCCTACCAGGGCTACCTGTTCTGCCGGCCCAAGCCCGCGGCCGAGATCACCGAACTGCTGCGCGGCCTGCGCGAGCCGGCGCCCAGGGCAAAGGCGCGCAAAATCAAGGCCTAACCGCGGGCGTTTCCAGCTTCATTCCTCTTGCCCTCCACATGAGGAACAGCTCCAACTCGACGTATTCCTGCGCGCCGTAGGCGTAGGGCTCGGCGCGCACGCCGATCATGCAGTTGCGCAGGCGCCGCTGCAGCGAGCCGAGGTTCTGCCATTCCAGGCGGTAGATCGGGTAGCCGGTCGGGTGCGCCTGCGGGACCGCGCTGCCGGCGAGCGACTTGCCCCAGTTCCGGTCGTGGCACTGTGCGCAGGCGAGGTTGAGCTGCCCCTGGCGGCGATGGAACGCGGCGCGCCCGGCCTCCAGGAACGCCTTGTTTCCGTCCGTGATCGCGATCTCGATCGGCAGGCCGCGCGACTGGCGGCCGACATACGCGCTGAGCGAGAGCAGCTCGCGGCTTTCGAGAACCAGCGCCGGCGCCTTCTGCCGCTCGGCGCGGCAGAGATTGATGCGCTGATCCAGGTTGACGAGCTTTTCCGCATGCAGCGCGGGGTAGCGGGTCGCGACGCCCTTCATATTCTCCAGCCCGTGACAATCCGCGCAAGCTTTGTCGGCAGCGCCCGCTCTCCTCTGCCACAGCGCTTCGCCGTCCAACAGCCAGAGCGCCGCCGGGTTGGTCGCGTCGTCGTCCTGCATGGCGCGCGTCTCGCGGCCCATGAACTCATAGCCCGAACGCCGCTCCGCAACGGGAATCTCCGCTCTCGTATCCGTTACAAGAACCAGGAATGGAAGAAGAAAAAAACGAACAATCAAACGACGGTGATCGCGGCGGAATAGGCGGCGGCGAACCCGTTGTCGCCGGTCCAGCGGAATTCGAGCGTGCCGCTCTCGGTGGCGACCGTGCTGAAGCTGAGCAGCGGATTGGCGGCGATGGCCGGGTGCAGGTCGGCGCGGAACACCTCCACGCCGTTGTAGCTGCAGGTGAAGCGCGTGATGATGTCGCGCAGCACTCGCTCGCCGCTCTGCGTGTGGCGGAAGCCGGTCTCCATGACGTGCCCGGCGAGCGTGCGAATCTCGATCACCTCGCCGCGCTTCGCGGTCGCCGGCATGTTTACGATGACGCGCGCGGCCATCAGATGAGCCCGTCTTCCAGGCAGGCCGACAGCGTGACCACGACTTCGACGCGGTCGGTCCAGAACGAGCCGTCGCTCAACTGCGCGATCGCGATCACCAGTCCGGTGTCGGCGATGCGCGCGCGCGTGGCGAGCGCAGCGCGGCCGGCGCGCGGCCCGAGCCAGGCGCTGATCACGTTCGGCTGCGGGTTCTTCTCGGTGAAGACGTGGATCGCCCGTACGTGATCGGCTGCCGTCATCGGGCTTTCGACCGTCACGGCGAGCGGTACCGAGTTGCCGTTCTCGATCAGCGGTGGCAGGTCGAGCCTGACCCGGCCCCGGCGCACGGGCGCATCGCCCGCAATCCGGCGCATCGCCTCCTCGAGCGCGGCCTTGCGCAACGCCGCGATGTTGGGGGCGAGCTGCGCCTCGGCGCCGGTGGCGAGGGCGCCGAGCGCGAGCAACACGAACTGGCGGCGCGTCGTCATCGCAGCGTCATCATGAAGGCCACGACATCCTCGACCTGCTCGGCGCTGAGGATCGTCCTGCCCTCGAGCGAAGGCGCCACGCGCGTGAGGCCGTTGCTGTCGTAATAGGCCGGCATGATGCTGTCGGGGTTCGCGCGCCGCGGATTCACGATGCGCTGCCGGATCTCGCCTTCGCTCAGCCGCGCCGCGCTGCGCAGGTCGGGCGCGAGGTTGCCCTGGAAGCGCTCCTCGGGAAACGGCCCGCTATGGCACAGCAGGCACAGGCCCAGCTGTCGGTTCGCCACGATCGCCCGGCCCCTGGCCGGATCGCCTTTCGATCCGGTCAGCGAGGCGGGCTGCTCGTCGTTCGCGAAACCCGGTGAAACGCAGAATGAGAGTAAGAGAAAGACCAGTCCCCTCACACCAATTCAATGCCGTGGTTCTTCAGCGGTACCGTGCGGATACGCTTGCCGGTCGCCTTGTAGAACGCGTTCAGCACCGCGGGCGCGGCCACGCAGATGGTCGGCTCGCCGATGCCGCCCCAGACCTCGCCGCCGCCCTGGATGACGATCGTCTCCACTTTGGGCATCTGCGCGATGCGCATCGACTGGTAGGCGTGGAAGTTGTCCTCGGCGATGCGGCCGTCCTTCAGGGTGTGCTCCTGCATGAACAGCGCCGACAGGCCGTAGACGAAGGAGCCCGACACCTGGCGCTCGATCTGCGCGGGATTGACCGCGTAGCTGCAATCGGTGGCCGCGACGATGCGGTGGACCTTCACTTTGTTGCCGTCCTTGACCGAGATTTCGCAGGCCGCGGCCACGAAGCTGTTGAAGGCCTTCATCTGCGCGATGCCGCGGAACCGGCCCGCGGGCGTGGGCTCGGCCCAGCCGATGCGCTCGGCGACCGCGTTCATCACCGCAAGGTTGCGCGGATGCGGGCCCATGAACTGGCGCCGGAACTCGACCGGGTCCTTGCCGGCCGCCTCGGCCAACTCGTCCATGAAGCATTCCATGAAGACCGCATTCTGGTTGATGTTGACCCCGCGCCAGAATCCGGGCGGGACGTGGCTCTGGCGCATGGCATGGTCGATCAGCAGGTTGGGCATGGTGTAGCCGAACGAGTGCTCGCCGGCGTCCGCCACGCCCTGGAAGACCAGCGGATCGCGGCCCTTCTGCTGCTCGACGATCGCCGGCCGCACCTCCTTGAGAATCGACTGGCCCGACAGGCGCATGTGCAGTCCGGTGAGGTTGTTGGCCGCATCGAAGCCGCCCACCAGCTTGCACTGCATGATCGGGTGATACCGCCCCTGCGTCATGTCCTCCTCGCGCGACCAGAGCAGCTTGATCGGCGTGCCGGGCATCTCCTTGGCGATGCGCACCGCCTGCGTCACGTAGTCCTGGAACGCGCCGCGCCGGCCGAAGCCGCCGCCCAGGTTGATCTTGTAGACCTCGCACTTGTCGGCGGGGAGCCCGGAGGCCGAAAGCAGCGCGGCGAACGAGGCCTCGCCGTCCTGCGTCGGCACCCAGACTTCGCACTTGTCGGGCGTGTAGCGCGCGGTGGCGTTCATCGGTTCCATGCAGGCATGGTCCTGCCACGGATAGAAGTAGACCGACTCCACCTTCTTTGCCGCGCCGGCCAGCGCCTTCTTCGCGTCGCCGGCCTGGTTGCCCACGAAGGCCTGCTCGGCGTCGAGGCCGGCTTTGAGCTGGTCCATGATCGTGGCCTGCGACACCTTCGCGTTCGGGCCTTCGTCCCAGACGACCGGCAACTGGTCCAGGGCCGTCTTCGCCTGCCACCAGGTATCGGCCACCACGGCCACCGCGCTGTCGCCGACCTGCACGACCTTCTTCACGCCCTTCATGCCGGCCACGCGCGCAGCCTCGAAGCTCTTCACCTTGCCGCCGAACACCGGGCATTCCTTGATCGCGGCGTTCAGCATGCCCGGCAGCTTGAGGTCGAAGCCGTAGACCTGCTTGCCGGTGACCTTGTCGCTCGTGTCGAGCCGCTTCATCGGCTTGCCGATTACCTTCCACTGCTTCGGATCCTTGAGCGGCACATCTTTCGGCGGCTCCAGCCGCGCCGCCGCCTCAGCCACCTTGCCGTACGTGGTCCTTCGGTTGGAGGCCTTGTGCGTGATCACGCTGTTGGCCGCAGCGCATTCCGATGCCGGCACGCCCCACTGGCTGGCCGCGGCCTGCACCAGCATCATGCGCGCGGCCGCGCCGCCCTTGCGCACGTAGTCGTGCGAGGTGCGGATGCCGCGGCTGCCGCCGGTGGAGAAATCGCCCCAGACGCGCTTGCGCGTCACGCTCTGGCCTGGCGTCGGATATTCGTAGACGATCTTCGACCAGCTGCACTCCAGTTCCTCGGCGACCAGCTGCGCAAGGCCGGTGATCGTGCCCTGGCCCATTTCGGAGCGCGCCATGCGGATCACCACGGTGTCGTCCGGCTTGATGACCACCCAGGCGTTGATCTCGGGCGAGCCGTCGGCCGCGCGCACCACCGCGGGGCCAAAAGGCGGCAGGCGCAGGCCGAGTGCAAGGCCGCCGCCCGCGGCGGCGGAACCGACGATGAAGGAGCGGCGGCTGACTTTCGGGGTCTCGATCATGGCGCTCTCCTCTAGCAGGCCGTTGAAAAACTGATTTTCATGTCATCGCAGCATCAAGTGGCACACAAGATAGCGCTCACTGGCGGTGTTCCAGACTACATATCGTGGTGTTCATACGTCGGCAGGGTTTCACGAATTCGTT
>JBASCW010000115.1:0-15570 GCA_049651845.1 Burkholderiales bacterium
GCGCGGGCTCGCCGGCCGCGGCTTCCTCGCCGCGCTCGAGGATCGCCTCGCGGCGCAGCGCCGCGACGGCAAGCTCGGCGTGAGCTACGAAGTGGTCTACGGCCACGCCTGGAAGCCTGCACCACAGCGCACGCCGGACGGGCGCGCCGTGATAAGGATTTTATGAGTGGATTCATCGCCCTTTTTGTTGAGCGGGGGGCGGGGCTATGGTAAATTTGCCCGGCTTTTTTCCCGCCAAATTCAAGCGGCATCGCTCGCATGCGCGGCAGCCTGATGGATCACCAGGGGACTGGACGATGAGGTCAAGCAAGTTGGCACGCAGCATTGCAACCTGGTGGGTTGCGATCCTCGGCTTCGCTTTCTCCAGCCACGCGCTGGCGATCGAATGGAACCTGCAGCCCGCGGGCAGCAAGATCGCCGAGGACATCCACAGCCTGCACGAATACGTGATGCTGCTGTGCACGGTGATCTTCGTCGGCGTGTTCTCGTTCATGTTCTATTCGATCTACGCGCATCGCAAGTCGAAGGGGTACAAGGCGGCGCAGTTCCACGAGAACACCACGGTCGAAATTCTCTGGACCGTGATCCCGGCGGTCATCCTGGTGCTCATCGCGCTGCCCACCACGCGCACAGTGGTGGCGCAGAAGGACACCTCCAACCCCGACCTGACGATCAAGGTCACTGGCTACCAGTGGAAGTGGGGCTACGACTACTTGAAGGGCGAGGGCGAGGGCATCAGCTTCATCTCCACGCTGTCGACGCCGCGCGACCAGATCGAGGGCAAGGCGCCCAAGGGCGAAAATTATTTGCTGGAAGTGGACAACGAGCTGGTGGTGCCGGTGGGCAAGAAGATCCGCATGCTGACCACCGCCGGCGACGTGATCCACTCGTGGTGGGTGCCGGCCTTCGGCGCCAAGCAGGATGCGATCCCGGGCTTCATCCGCGACCTTTGGTTCCGGGCCGAGAAGACCGGCACCTTCCGCAGCCAGTGCGTCGAGCTCTGCGGCAAGGAGCACGGCTTCATGCCGATCGTGGTCAAGGTGGTGACGCAGGAGGAATACAGCAGGTGGGCCGGCGAGCGGCTCAAGCTGATCGCCGCCGCGGCCGACGACCCGAACAAGGCATGGTCGATGGACGAGCTCAAGAAGCGCGGCGAGCAGGTCTATGCCAAGGCCTGCGTGGTCTGCCACCAGGCGAACGGCAAGGGCACGCCGCCCGCGTTCCCGCCGCTCGACGGCTCGACGGTCGTGACCGGGCCGAAAGACGCCCAGATCCAGACGCTGCTCAAGGGCGTCGTCAAGGACGGCAAGCCCACCGCCATGGCGGCGTTCGGCCCGCAATTGAACGACGTCGAGCTCGCCGCGGTGATCACCTACACGCGCAACAACTGGGGCAACAAGACCGGCGAGGCCGTGCAGCCTGCCGAAGTCAAGGCCCTCAGGAAATAAGGATCAGGAGACAGCCATGAGCGCAGTCATCGACAGCCACGGCCACGGCCACCACGATCATCATGGCGGGTACAGCGGCGTCATGCGCTGGATCACGACCACCAACCACAAGGACATCGGCACGCTGTACCTGTGGTTCAGCTTCATCATGTTCATGGTCGGCGGCGTGATGGCGCTGGCGATCCGCCTGGAGCTGTTCTCGCCAGGCATCCAGTTCTTCAACCCGGACCTGTTCAACCAGTTCACCACCATGCATGGCCTGATCATGGTGTTCGGCGCGATCATGCCGGCCTTCGTAGGCTTCGCGAACTGGCAGATTCCGATGATGATCGGTGCGCCCGACATGGCCTTCGCGCGCCTGAACAACTGGTCGTTCTGGCTGCTGCCGTTCGCCGCATCGCTGCTGGTGATCTCGTTCTTCACCCCGGGCGGGGCGCCGGGCGTGGGCTGGACGCTGTATGCACCGCTCACGGTGCAGATGGGCGTCGGCATGGACCTGACGATCTTCGCCGTGCACCTGCTCGGCATGAGCTCGATCCTCGGCTCGATCAACATCATCACCACGATCCTCAACATGCGCGCGCCGGGCATGACGCTGATGCGCATGCCGCTCTTCGTCTGGACCTGGCTGATCACCGCCTATCTGCTGGTGGCGGCGATGCCGGTGCTCGCGGGCGCGGTGACGATGTCGCTCACCGACCGGCATTTCGGCACCTCGTTCTTCAACGCCGCGGGCGGCGGCGACCCGGTGCTCTACCAGCATATCTTCTGGTTCTTCGGCCATCCCGAGGTCTACATCATCGCGCTGCCGGCCTTCGGCGTCGTCTCGCAGGTGATCCCGGCGTTCTCGAGGAAGCCGCTGTTCGGTTACGCCTCGATGGTGTACGCCACTTCGGCGATCGCCATCCTGTCGTTCATCGTCTGGGCGCACCACATGTACACGGTGGGCATGCCCGTGACCGGGCAGCTGTTCTTCATGTACGCGACCACGCTGATTGCGATCCCGACCGGGGTCAAGGTGTTCAACTGGGTGGCGACGATGTGGAAGGGCTCGCTCACCTTCGAGACGCCGATGCTGTTCGCGATCGGCTTCCTGTTCCTGTTCACGCTGGGCGGCTTCACGGGCCTGGTGCTGTCGCTGGTGCCGATCGATATCCAGCTGCACGACACTTACTACGTGGTGGCGCACTTCCATTACGTGATGGTCGCGGGCGCGCTGTTCGCCGCCTTCGCCGGCGTGTACTTCTGGCTGCCGAAGTGGATCGGCAAGATGTACGACGAGACGCTCGGCAAGTGGCACTTCTGGCTGACGATGATCTTCTTCAACATGATCTTCTTCGTGCAGCACTTCCTCGGCCTCGCGGGCATGCCGCGGCGCATTCCGGACTACCCCCTCATCTTCGAGACCTGGAACAAGATCAGCTCGATTGGCGCCTTCGGCTTCGGCCTGTCGCAGCTGCTGTTCCTGTACATCGTGCTGAAGGCGATCAGGAGCGGCGAGAAGTCGCCCGAGCGGCCCTGGGAGGGCGCCGATTCGCTGGAATGGACGCACCTGCCGACGCCGGCGCCGTACCACTCGTTCGAAAACCCGCCGGTGCTCAAGTAGGCCCGCTTGAGCCGCAATCTCAAGACCGCTCTGTTGCTGGGCGCGATCGCGCTGACGACGTTCGTCCTCATCGTCGCCAAGTACTGGTTCATTAAGCTGTGACGAACGATCAGGCCCTCGGCAACCGGCGCATGCTCACGCGGCTGTCGATCGTCGCGGTGGCGATGTTCGGCTTCGGCTTTGCGCTGGTGCCGTTCTACGACCACATCTGCCGGGCGCTCGGCATCAATTCGATGGTCGAGAAAAGCGAGTCGCCGCCCGACATGCGCGTGGATCGCACGCGTACGGTCACGATCGAGCTCGACGCCAACGCGCACGGCATGCCGTGGCGCTTCCGGCCTACGGTGCGGCACCTGCAGGTGCACCCGGGCGAGCTGGTGCACGTCGAGTACGAGGTCGCCAACGTGCGCGACTCGGCGATGACCGGGCAGGCGGTGGTGAGCTACGGCCCGGCGCTCGCCGGGCGCTACGTCAAGAAGCTCGACTGCTTCTGCTTCACGCAGCAGACGCTCGCCGCCGGCGAGACGCGGCGCATGCCGGTGACCTTCGTGCTGGACGCCGGGCTGCCGGCCGAGATCAATTCGCTCACGCTGTCGTACACCTTCTTCGAAGTCGCGGGCAAGAGCTGATGGAGAGCGTCGTGCACAAAGCGTCGTTCCTGGACACCCTCAGAACGGTGCTCGCGGGCGCGCTCGGCGTGCGCCGCAAGGCGGATCACGAGCGCGCGCCGCTCGACCCGGTGCACCTCGTCATCGCGGCGGTGATTTTCGTGGTGCTGTTCATATTCACGTTGCTCACGGTCGTGAAGATCGTGCTGAGCTAGGCCCAGGGAGAGAAACGATGGAACACGGCGCATCCACCACCACCCGGCAGGCGCACTACTTCGTCCCGCAGCCCATGCCCTGGCCGATCATGGGCTCGTTCGCGCTGTTCTGCCTCGCGCTGGGCGGCGTGTTCGTGATGAACGGCTCGGGCGGCGGCTGGGTGGGCATGGCGCTCGGCCTGATGGTGCTGCTGTACATGATGTTCCGCTGGTTCGGCGACCTGATCCGCGAGTCCGAGGGCGGCAAGTACGGCGGCTGGGAAGATCTGTCGTTCCGCTGGGGCATGAGCTGGTTCATCTTCTCCGAAGTGATGTTCTTTGCCGGCTTCTTCGGCGCGCTGTTCTGGGCGCGCGTGATGTCGGTGCCCGACCTCGCCAGCCTGGAGCACCAGACGTACCTGTGGCCGGGCTTCACGAGCCACTGGCCTTCCGCCGGCCCGGGCTTCGAGGAGAAGTTCTCGCCGATGGGCGCCTGGGGACTGCCCGCCATCAATACCGCGCTGCTGCTGTCATCCGGCGTCACGGTGACCATCGCGCACTGGGCGCTCAAGGAAGGCAAGCGCGCGGTCCTCAACTGGTTCCTGTTCTTCACGATCCTGCTCGGCGTGATCTTCCTCGGCGTGCAGGCCTATGAGTACGGCCACGCCTACTCGGACCTCAACCTCAAGCTCACGACCGGCGCCTACGGCACGACGTTCTTCATGCTGACCGGCTTCCACGGCTTTCACGTCACCTGCGGCGCCATCATGCTCACGGTGATCTGGTTCCGCTGCCTGTCGGGCCACTTCAAGCCCGACCACCACTTCGCCTTCGAGGGCGTGGCCTGGTACTGGCACTTCGTCGACGTGGTCTGGCTCGGCCTGTTTATCTTCGTCTATTGGCTATAGGTGGCCCGGGATCAGCCCGAAGTAGTAGCCGGCCATCAGGAACAGGAATAGCGCGACCGACAGAC
Organism: Burkholderiales bacterium; assembly: GCA_049651845.1. Taxonomy (GTDB): domain Bacteria; phylum Pseudomonadota; class Gammaproteobacteria; order Burkholderiales; family SG8-39; genus RBG-16-66-20. The sequence continues at coordinate 4,830 of JBASCW010000115.1, forward strand.
CGACGCGGATCGCGAGCGCCTTCACCATGCGCTTGGAGCCGCCGCGGTCGCGCATCATGAAGAACACCGCCGAGGCGAGGCTCGCCACGATCAGCAACAGCACCGCGATTACGAGGTAGCGCAGCACGCGGCCAGTGTAGCGCGAGCGCATGAAAGCCGGTGCCCTCCGATTCCGTCCTCCTTGGTGGGCCGCCGTGCTCGCCGCCGCCGGCTGTGCCGCGGGCATCCTGCTCGGCAACTGGCAGAGCGGCCGCGCGGAGCAGAAGCGCTCGCTCGCGGCGGCGCAGAATCTGGAGGCGCTGGTCGGCAGCTTCGATGAGGCATACACAGTGCTCCTCGACAACAAGACGCATCGCGGCAGGCCCGGCTACCACGTGGTGCAACCGCTGCGCCTCGCCGACGGGCGTCGCGTGCTCGTCAACCGTGGCTGGCTGCCGGCGCCCGCCACGCGCGAGCAGCTGCCGGCCGTGCGCACGCCCGGCGGCGAAGTTTCGCTGCAGGGCGCGCGGCTCGATCATTTCCCGCGTGCGCTCGAAACCGCGGCGACCAGGCGTGAGGGCAAGGTGTGGCAGAACGTCTCGGTCGAGGACTTCGCGGCCTGGTCGGGACTCGCGCTGGAGCCCACCGTGATCGTGCAGCATTCGGCGCTCGACGACGGCCTGGTGCGCGACTGGCCGCCGCCGGATGCGGGCGTCGAGAAGCACGAGAGCTACGCGCTGCAATGGTATTCGCTCGCGGCGCTCTCGCTGATCCTGTTCCTCGTGCTGAACCTCAAGCTTGGCAAACGAGACGCCTGACCGCAAGCGCACCGGGCGCATCAAGCTCGCGTTGCTGGCGCTGTTCTTCGCGCTGCCGGTGGGCGCGGGCTGGCTCATCTGGTGGCTCGATCTCGCGCCCGGTACCGCGAGCAACTACGGCACGCTGCTGCGCCCGCAGCCGGTCGCACTGCCGGCGTCGGGCGAGCTCAAGGGCAAGTGGGTGCTGGTGCAGTTCGACGGCGGCGCCTGTAGTGCCGCCTGCGAGCGCAAGCTCTACTTCATGCGCCAGGTGCGGCGCGCGCAAGGCCGGGAGATGCGGCGCGTGGCGCGGCTCTGGCTGCTCACCGACAAGGTGCAGCCCGCGCCCGCGCTGCTCGAGGCGATCGAAGGTACGGTGATCGCGCCACGCGGCGGCATCGACGCCGCGAACGGCGCGTTTCCGGCCGAGGGCTCGGTCACCGACCACATCTATCTCGTGGATCCGCTCGGCAACCTGATGATGCGCTTTCCGCGCGACCCGGACCCGACGCGCGTGATCAACGACCTGCGCCGCCTGCTGCGCGCCTCTAGCTTTGGCTGATAAAATCCGTCCATCTTGAGCTCGCAATCCCTCCGTCAATCCGCTTCCCGCCCCTGGCTCGGCCGGGCGCGTGCGTTCTACGCGCTGACCAAGCCGCGTGTGGTGTCGCTGATCGTCTTCACCGCGGTGATCGGCATGCTGCTCGCCACGCCCGGCATGGTGCCGCTGCGCATCCTGCTCGCGGCGACGCTGGGCATCGCGCTGGTGGCGGGTGCCGCCGCCGCGGTCAACTGCCTGGTCGAGCAGAAGCTCGACGCGCGCATGCAGCGCACGAGCTGGCGGCCGCTGCCGCGCGGCGAGCTCACGCCGCTGCAAACGGTGGTGTTCGCCGGCGCGGTGGGCGGCGTCGGCCTGTGGCTGCTGGTGCACTACGTGAACGCGCTCACCATGTGGCTCACGCTCGCCACGTTCGTCGGCTACGCGGTCGTCTACACCGTAATCCTCAAGCCGCTCACGCCGCAGAACATCGTCATCGGCGGCGCCTCGGGCGCGATGCCGCCGGTGCTCGGCTGGGCGGCGGTGACCGGCGAAGTGACCACCGAGGCGCTGCTGCTGTTCCTCATCATCTTCGCCTGGACGCCGCCGCATTTCTGGTCGCTCGCGCTGTACCGCACCGAGGACTACGCGAAAGCGGGCGTGCCGATGCTGCCGGTCACCCACGGCCAGGTCTACACGCGCCTGCAGGTCCTGCTCTACACGCTGATCCTGTTCGGCGTCTCGCTGCTGCCCTACGCGGCGCGCATGAGCGGGCTGCCCTACCTCGCGGCGGCCGTCGCGCTCGGCCTGGTGTACATCGGCTACGCGGTGCGCATCCACCTCGCCTACAGCGATGCGCTCGCGCGCCGCTGCTTCCGCTACTCGATCGTGTATCTCGCCGCGCTGTTCGCGGCGTTGCTCGTTGACCACTATCTGGCGATCTAGCCTGCTGCTGCTGGCCGTGGCGCTGGTCGCCTGCGGCAATCCAGAGGCACCGAAGTTCCGCGGCACCGACATCACGGGCGCCGATTTCGGCAAGGCGCTCGCGCTCACCGGGCATGATGGCAAGCCCAGAGTGCTTGAAGACTTTCGCGGCAAGCTGGTGGTGCTCACCTTCGGCTTCACGCACTGCCCGGACATCTGCCCGACCACGCTGGCCGACATGGCGGCCGCCGTCAAGTCGCTCGGGCCCGACGGCGCGCGCGTGCAGGTGCTGTTCGTCACGGTGGACCCGGAGCGCGACACGCCCGAACTGCTGGCGAAATACGTGCCGTCGTTCCACCCGGACTTCCTCGGCCTCGCCGGCGATGCCGCGGCGACCGAGCGCGTCGCCAAGGAGTTCAAGATCTTCTACGAGAAGCGTCTGGGCGGCGCGCCCGGCGCCTACACGGTCGACCACAGCGCGCAGAGCTACGTGCTGGATGCCGAGGGGCGGTTGCGCCTGGTCGAGCGCCACGAGCGCATCGCGCAGGACCTGGCGGCCGACCTGCGCACGCTGCTCGCGACCCGCAGCGGCCCCTGATCGCGTTTGACCTGCGTCAACCACGCCTTCGGCGGTGGGAGTACGGTTTTCTCGTGTGCGGGCTGCCGTCCGGGCCGGACGGCTGCAGCGCATCTCGCCGACTTGGGAGCACGCCGTGGATACGCAGGCAGGCGCTCGCCCAAGCCGCGGCCGAGAATTCGGCAATCTCGCTGCCGGGATCGACGGAACCGATGGTGGCGGCGATGCAGTCGGCGATCAATGCCGCGCGCAAGGCGAATGAGTCCTTCGCCAGCGCCCTGATCGGTGCGGCTGCGCCGGCCGGCGCGAAGAAAGCCAACAAGGGCGCGCACGCGCGCCCTGGCGGCTGATCGGGAAACTTCAGCTCTGCGCTGAAGGCGCGGGCAGAGCGTGTAGCGCGGCTTGCGCCTGCAGCGCCTTCTTCATCTTCTCGAAGGCCTTGGCCTCGAGCTGGCGAATGCGCTCGGCCGAGACCCTGAACTCGGCGGCCAGGTCGTGCAGCGTCGCGGCGTCCTTCTCCTTGAGCCAGCGCGCTTCGACGATGCGCCGGCTGCGCGCATCCAGCGCCGCGAGCGCGCTCTGCAGGCCGGCCGCCTCCAGCCGCTCGCTCTCGCGCGCTTCGAGCACGCGCGAGGGCTCGCTCTCGGGGTCGGCGGCGAGGTAGTGCGCCGGGGCGTAGGCCTCCTCGTCGCTGTCGTCGGCCTCGAACGCGAGGTCGCGGCCGCCCAGCCGCGTCTCCATCTCGGTCACGTCCTCGGGCCTGACCTTGAGGTCCGCAGCGACGCGGCGCACTTCGTCGGCCGTCAGCGCGGCGCTGCCCTTCTTCATCGAGCGCAGGTTGAAGAACAGCTTCCTTTGCGCCTTGGTGGTGGCGACCTTCACCAGCCGCCAGTTGCGCAGGATGTATTCGTGTATCTCGGCCTTGATCCAGTGGATCGCGAACGACACCAGGCGCACGTTGCGCGCCGGGTCGAAGCGCTTCACGGCCTTCATCAGGCCGATGTTGCCCTCCTGGATCAGGTCGGCGTGCGGCAGGCCGTAACCCAGGTAGCCGCGCGCGACCGAGACCACCAGGCGCAGGTGCGACAGCACCAGCTCGCGCGCCGCCTCGAGGTCGTTGCGCTCGCGCAGCCGCAGCGCGAGCTCGCGCTCCTTTTCGGCGCTGAGCAGCGGCATGCGGTTCACCGCCTGGATGTAGCTCTCCAGGCTCCCGGCGGAAATCGGCGCCGGCAGCATCATGGGCAGGGACATCGCGGTTTGCATCTCTAGCCTCCTAGCTAAAGAACATTTTAGCACTCTCGAGTTTAGAGTGCTAACCCTCCTCGAGGTTCCGCCAAGGCATCGCTCGAGACTATCTACCGTGGCTCTATTTCAAGTAAGTATTTGCTAACTGACAAATAGGCGCCGAACCAGCCCAGGCCCGCCGAGAAGAGCACCACGGCGAGGGCATCGCCCGGGGCGAGGAAGGCCAGGCGATAGCCCGAGCCATAGCTTGCCGCGAGCTCGGCAATGCCGACGTTGAGCGCGGCGAGGCTGCCCCAGAGGATGGCCAGCGCAAGCGCGCCGCCCGCGAGGCCCTGCAGCGCGCCCAGGTAGAAGAACGGCCGCCGGATGAAGGCGTCGGTGGCGCCGATCAGCTTGGAAATCTCGATCTCGGCTCGCTGGGTGAGGACCTGCAGCCGGACGGTGTTGTAGGTGATCGCCACCAGGCCGAAGGCGAGCAGCGCCGCGAGCAGCGCGATCGCCAGGCGCGCGGTGCCCGCGAGCGCGCCCAGGCGCCGCGCCCAGGCCGAATCGGCCTGCACATGCGCGACGCCGGGCAGGGCGCGCAGCTCGCGGGCGAGCGCCTCGATCGCCGCGGCGTCCGCCGACGCCGGGCGCAGCACGAAGGCGTCCGGCAGCGGGTTGCGGCCGAGCGCGGCCACCACCTCGCCCAGGCCCTCGGTCGCCTGCAGCTCCTTGAGCGCCTGTTCGCGCGGCACGAAGCGCAGCGCGCGCAGGCGTGCATCGCCCTTGAGCTTCGCGCCGAGCGCCTCGGCGTCGGCGCGCTTGGCGTCGGCGCGCATGAACACCGACAGCTGCGGCTCGAGCACGGCGCCTGCGGTGGCGGCGCGCAAGCCGCCCAGTAGCGCATAGCCGCCCGCCGGCAGCGACAGCGCGATGCCGATCACCAGGGCATTGAGCGCGGCCGCCGCCTTTTGCGCGGCGATCTTGCCCAGGGCGGCCACCAGCGCCTGCCGGTGCTGGCGCAGCCACGCGCTCACGCGACGATGCTTCCGTTCGCGAGGCGCAGCACGCGCCGCGCGAAGCGGCCGATCAGCGCCTCGTCGTGGGTGGCGACCAGCACCGTGACGCCGACCCGGTTGAAGCTGGCGAAGATCTCCAGCACGCCGGCCGCGGATTCGGTGTCGAGGTTGGCGGTCGGCTCGTCGGCGATCAGCACCGCGGGGCGATTTACCACGGCGCGCGCGATCGCCAAGCGCTGCTGCTCGCCGCCCGAGAGCTGGATCGGGTTGGCGCGCTCGCGCGCGAGCAGGCTCACCTTCTCGAGCGCGGCGCGTACCCGGCGCGCGGCCTCGCGGCTGCTCAGCTCGCCGAACGCGAGCGGCAGCATGACGTTGTCGAACACGCTGCGGTCGTAGAGCAGCTTCTGGTCCTGGAACACCAGGCCCAGGTTGCGCCTCAGGTAGGGCACGGCGCGCTTCTTCAGCGCGCCCACGTTCTGGCCGTTGACCAGCACTGTGCCGCTGGTTGGCCGCTCGATCGCCGGGATCAGCTTGAGCAGCGTGGACTTGCCGGCGCCCGAATGCCCGGCGATGAACGCGAATTCGCCCTGCTCAAGCGTGAAACTGACGCCCCTGAGCGCCTCCTGGCCGCCGGGATAGCGCTTGGCGACGGCCGAAAAGCTAATCAATCAGCGCCTCCACGAACTCGCTGGCGACGAAGGGCCGCAGGTCGTCGATGCCTTCGCCGACGCCGACGAAGAGCAGGGGAATGGGCCTGGCCTTGGCGATGGCAAGTATGACGCCGCCCTTCGCGCTGCCGTCCAGCTTGGTGAGCACGAGGCCCGTGAGCACGAGCGCCTCGTCGAAGGCCTTAACCTGCGCGAGCGCGTTCTGGCCGGTGCCGGCGTCGAGCACGAGCAGCGTCTCGTGCGGAGCGCCAGGCATCGCCTTGGCGATCACGCGCTTTACCTTCTTGATCTCCTCCATGAGGTGCAGCTGAGTCGGCAGCCGCCCGGCGGTATCGGCGATCAGCACGTCGATGCCGCGCGCGCGCGCCGAGGCGACCGCGTCGAACACCACCGCGCCCGGATCGCCGCCTTGCTGCCCGATCACGGGCACGCCGTTGCGCTCGCCCCAGGCCGCGAGCTGCTCGCGCGCCGCGGCGCGATACGTGTCGCCGGCGGCGAGCATCACCTTGCGGCCTTCGTCCTGCAGGTACTTCGCGAGCTTGCCGATCGAGGTGGTCTTGCCCGAGCCGTTGACGCCGGCGACGACGATCACGCAGGGCTTGTGCGTGCCGAGTTTGAGCGCACGCTCCAGCGGCTGCAGCCGTTCGAGCACCGCCGCCTTGAGCACGCCCCTGAGCGCGGTGCCGTCTTCGATGCGCGCGGCCTTGGCGCGCGCGCGCAGGTCTGCGATGAGCGACTGCGTCGCCTCGACGCCGCAATCGGCCATGAGCAGAGCGGTCTCGAGCTCCTCGTAGAGCGACTCGTCGATCCGGCGGCGCGCGAGCAGCTCGCCGAGGTCCGCATTGAGCACTGCGCGCGTGCGCGCCAGCCCCGCCTTGAGGCGCGCCGCCCAGGAAGCCGCTGCTAACATGGAGAAATGCATTCTAACAAAGGGGTATTGCGCATCATCGGCGGCAAGTACCGCAGCCGCCGATTGAAGATTCCCGCCCGCCCCGATCTGCGGCCGACGCCCGACCGCGTGCGCGAGACGCTGTTCAACTGGCTCGGACAGGACCTGCGCGGGCTCGATTGCCTGGACTTGTTCGCCGGCAGCGGCGCGCTCGGCTTCGAGGCGGCCTCGCGCGGCGCGGCGCGCGTGACGATGGTGGAGAAGGATCGCGTCGCGCTGGCCGAGCTCGAGCGCAGCCGCGCTGCGCTCGGCGCGTCGCAGGTCGAGGTTCAGCGCGGCGACGCGTTCGCCTTTCTCGCCTCGAGCCACTCGCGCTATGACCTGGTTTTCCTTGACCCGCCGTTCAGGCAGAATGCGCTGCCGGCGCTGCTTGCCGGGCTGCCGGCGCGGCTGCAGCCGGGGGCGCGCGTATATGTCGAATCGGATGTGCCGCTGGACGCGCCGCCTCCTTGGACGGAGCTGCGGCGCGCGCGCGCGGGGCAGGTGAGCTACCAACTACTGCGATGGGACGGACATGATCAAAGCGGTGTATCCGGGAACGTTTGATCCGCTCACGCGCGGACACGAGGACCTCGCGCGGCGCGCGAGCCGGCTGTTCGACCAGATCGTGCTCGGCGTCGCCGACAGCCGCGCCAAGCGCACCTTTTTCACGCTCGAGGAGCGTCTCGGCATCGCGCGCGAGGTGTTCGCCGACGTGAAGAACCTGACCGTGGTCGGCTTCACCGGGCTGCTGAGCGAGTTCGTGCGCCAGCAGCAGGTGCCCGTCGTGCTGCGCGGCCTGCGCGCGGTCTCCGACTTCGAGTACGAGTTCCAGCTCGCCGGCATGAACCGCGACCTCTACCCGGCGATGGAGACCATCTTCCTCACGCCGGGCGAGCAGAACATGTTCATCTCCGCGACGCTGGTGCGCGAGATCGCGATGCTCGGCGGCGATGTTTCCAAGTTCGTGCACCCGGTGGTGCGCGCCAAGCTGGCCGAGAAGGTGAAGTCGCTCGGCGGCTAGGAGGGGGCCACGGGGGAACCCGGGTTCCCCTGTTCCGAGCTGCCTATCGCTGGCAGGAAGGGCAGAAATAGGTCGCGCGCTGCCCCTGGACGACGCACCGGATCGCCGTCCCGCAACGCCGGCATTTCTCCCCCGCGCGGTCGTAGACCCAGGCGCGCCGCTGGAAATAGCCCTCGGCGCCGTCGCTGCCGACGAAATCGCGCAACGTAGAGCCGCCCGCCCGGATCGCGGTGCGCAGCGTGCGCTTGACCGCGGTGGCAAGGCGCGCGCAGTCCGCAACCGACAGGCGCCCGGCTCTGCGACGCGGATCGATGCCGGCGAGGAACAGGCTCTCGGAGGCGTAGATGTTGCCGACGCCGACGATGCGCCGGCCGTCCATGAGGAACGGCTTGATGCGCACGCGGCTCGCGCGCGTGAGCGCGTGCAGCCTGCGGCCGTCGAGCGCGCGCGACAGCGGCTCGATGCCGAGGTGGCGCAACAGCGGGTGCCTCTCGGGTGGCTGCGTCGTCCAGAGCACGGCGCCGAAACGGCGCGGGTCGCGCAAGCGCAGCACTTGTTGGCCGACGGCAAGGTCGAAATGATCGTGCTTGCCGGGCACGCTGCCCCGGGCGACCAGGCGCAGGCTGCCCGACATGCCGAGGTGCAGGATCAGATGGCCGTCGCCGCAATCGAGCAGCAGGTACTTGCCGCGCCGCTTGACGGAACGCACTTCGCGGCCCGCGAGCGCGCCGACCGCGCGCGGCACGCGCCAGCGCAGCCGCGGCTCGCGCACCACCACCGCGGCGATCGGGCGGCCGACCAGGTGCGGCTCGATGCCGCGGCGGGTGACTTCGACTTCCGGGAGCTCCGGCATGGCGCGCGCGTGGGAGGCTTCGTCTTGTGCGTCGCACCGAATATACCTACACTGAAAGCGCAATGTCCCCCCAATTCCGTCTGCAGGCGGCCCTCGCGGCCCTGCTTCTGCTCGCAGGAACCCTGCTCGGCGGCGCGCGCGCGCAGCAGCTTCCGGTGCCGGACGACGACGATGACGACGGCGCGCCGGCCGCCGCCGCGAAGCCGGCGCCCGGGCCGCCGGCCAACCTGCCGCCGCAGGACCTGACCGCGCCGCTGCTGTACGACATCCTGCTGGGCGAGATCGCCCAGCAGCGCGGCAGCGCCGGCTTCGCGGCGCAGACCTACCTCGATCTCGCCAAGCGCACGCGCGACCCGCGCATCGCGCGCCGCGCCGTCGAGCTCGCCACCGCCGCGCGCATGCCGGACCTCGCGCTCGAGTCGGCGCGCGCCTGGCAGGACGCCGATCCGAAGTCGCTGCAGGCGCTGCAGACGCTGGTGGTGCTGCTGGTGGCCCAGAAGCGCGTCGACGACACCGAGCCGTACCTCGCGAAGCTGCTCGAGAGCGACGCCAATGCCGCCGCCAACGGCTTCATGCAGATGGGCCGGCTGCTGGGCAGCAGCGCCGACACGGCCGCGAACCTGCGCGTCGTGCGCAAGCTCGCCGACCGCTACCCGCAGCTGCCGCAGGCGCATTTCGCGGTCGCGCAGGCGGCGAGCGCGGCGAACGACGACATGCTCGCGCTCGGCGAGATCCGGCGCGCGGCGGCGCTGCGGCCGGACTGGGAGATCGCCGCGATCTACGAGGCCCAACTGCTGCAGCGAGGCGCGACCGGCGAGGCTGCGAAGCGGCTCGCGGGCTTCCTCGAGAAGTATCCCGATGCGCGCGACGTGCGCCTGAACTACGCGCGCGTGCTGGTGCTGGACAAGCGCGATGCCGAGGCGCGCGGCCAGTTCGAGGAGATCGGCAAGCGCTTCGCCACGGACGCCGATGCGATCTATGCGGTCGGCCTGCTCGCGATGCAGGTCAAGGAGTACGACATCGCCGAGGCGAGCATGAAGCGGCTGCTCGAGCTCAATTTTCGCGACCCGGACGCCGCGCGCTACGCGCTCGGCCAGATCGCCGAGGAGCGCAAGGACTGGCCGCGTGCGATCGAGTGGTACAAGACCATCCAGCGCAGCGAGCATGCGCTGCCGGCGCGCGTGCGTACCGCCAACGCGATCGCCAAGCAGGGCAAGCTGGAGGAGGCGCGCGCCTACTTGCGCGACGCGGGCGCGCAGGGCGAGCAGCAGGTGTCGCTGCTGGTCGCCGAGTCGCAGCTATTGCGCGAGGCCAACATGCACAAGGAAGCCTTCGAGCTTCTCGACGGCGCGCTCAAGCGCGCGCCGGACCAGCCCGACCTGCTCTACGACCAGGCGCTCACCGCGGAGAAGCTCGACCGCTTCGACGTGCTCGAATCGAGCCTCAAGCGGCTGATCCAGCTGCGGCCCGACCACGCGCACGCCTACAACGCGCTCGGCTATTCGTACGCCGACCGCAACATCCGCCTGGCGGAGGCGAAGACGCTGATCGAGAGGGCGCTCGAGCTCTCGCCCGGAGATTTCTTCATCATCGACTCGATGGGCTGGGTGCTGTACCGCATGGGCGACCTGAAGGGCGCCGTCGCGCAGCTGCAGCGCGCCTGGCGCGGCCGTCCGGACGCCGAGATCGGCGCGCACCTGGGCGAAGTGCTCTGGATGCTGGGCGAGCGCGACGAGGCGCGCCGCGTCTGGCAGGAGGCGCTCAAGTCGGCCCCGGAAAACGAGACGCTGCAGAAGACCCTCAAGCGTTTCAACCCCTGACGTCGTGCGGAGTCTTTTAGCTGGCGCTGCGTTGCTGCTGCTTGCGGCCTGCGCCGGGCCCGGCTTCCTGCTCGCGCCCGCGGACGCCGAGTTCGAGCTCACCGGCCGAATCGCCGTGAGCTACCGCGACGACGCGGGCAGCGGGCATATTGCCTGGCGGCATGCACCGCGCAGCGACGAGATGCTGCTGACCACGCCGCTCGGGCAGGGCGTCGCGCGGCTGGTGCGCGTCGGCGGCGAAATCACGCTGACCACGCAGGACGGACGCGAGTTCAGGGCCGCGGACGCGGAGTCGCTCACCGAGCAGGCGCTCGGCTTCCGCGTGCCGATCGTCGGGCTTGCCGACTGGGTGCGCGGTCGCGCCGCGCAGGCGCCGGCGCCTGCACC
>JBASCW010000116.1:0-1597 GCA_049651845.1 Burkholderiales bacterium
CCGTGGCGCTCGGCGGGCCGCTGCAGCCGCAGGCGCAGAAAACGCTCGAATCCATCGAGCAGCGCCGCGGCGCGCGCCGCTAGGCTAGCCGCCGCCGAGTTCCCGCAGGCGCCGCGCGGACGCCTCGCGCACCACGTCGCGCAGGTCGGGATGCGCCTGCATGAAATCCTCGAAGTCGTCCTTGTGCAGCACCAGCAGGCGGCAGACCGACAGCGCGGTGATCGTCGCCGTGCGCTCGCGCTCGGCGATCAGCGCAATCTCGCCGAAGAAATCGCCCGCGCCGAGGCGGCCCTTGGCGCCGCCCGTTTCCGTGTCCACCTCGACCTCGCCCAAGACGATGAAGTACATCGAGTCGGCGTGGTCGCCCTTGCGGATCAGCCGCTCGCCGCGCTCGGCGCGGCGCGAATCCAGCACGCTCGCCACCGCGGCGATGCGCGAGGCATCGAGCGTCCTGAACAGCGGCACCTTCGCCACCAGGTTCCAGGTATCGACGAATTCGCGCCGCCGCACCGCCTCGACGAAGGCCGAGGCGATGATGCCCACCGGGATCGCGAACATGCACAGGCCGATCACTGCAGTGAGGCCGCCCGCGATCTTGCCCCACGGCGTGATCGGCGTGACGTCGCCGTAGCCCACGGTGGTCAGCGTGACGATGCCCCACCACATGGAGGCCGGGATGCTGCCGTACTTGTCGGGCTGCGCTTCGCGCTCGAAGAAGTAGACCAGGCTCGACTGGAACACCAGCAGCGCCAGCATCAGCACCGCGGCGCTGCCCAGCACGCGCCGCTCGCTGTAGACCGCCTCGACCAGGAACTGGAATGCCGCCGTGTGGCGCAGCAGCTTGAAGATCGGCACGATGTCGAGCCAGTCGAAGTTGAGGCCGATGTGCGGCGCGAGCGCGAACGGGATCGCCGCCACCAGGTCGATCGCGCCCGGCAGCGAAGTGACGTAGCGCAGGCGCTCCTGTGCGGCGCTTATCGCACCGGGGTTATCGGCCGCGATCCAGATGCGCGCCATGTACTCGACCGCGAAGCCGATCGTGGTGAGCACCAGCATCAGATCGAGCAGCGCGCCGTGCACGTGGCCGATTTCGGGCACCGACTTGAGCACCGCGGTGATGACGCTGACGCCGATCAGCAGCACCAGCCCCGTGCGCAGCGCATAGCCGCCCAGGCCGCCCTCGTCGCGCGCGAGCAAGCCGTGCACGCGCGTGCGCATCGGCGGCGTCGTTCCCCCCTGCATGGACGCCACTCTAATCCAACTCTCCGGCCGGCGCGGCGGCTTGACCGGTCAGCGACGAGGCGTCAATCTGCGTCCTTGTCAGGCGGGCGCTTGCGCGGCCAGGTGAACCAGACGATCAGCACCAGGATCGCGAGCGCGACGCCCATTTCGAGATAGATGACCCACATCGCGCTCGCTCCGTTTTCCCTCGCCATTCTAGTCCTCGCCGCGGGCTGCGCCGGCCCGCCGCCGGCCCCCCCGCCCTGCGCCGAGTGCGCGGCCTGTCCCGCGCCGCCGCGCGCGCCCGAGGCGAAGCTCCAGCAGGTGCCGTTCGCCGCGATCCCGGGATGGGCGGGCGCGTCGCTCGCGCCGGGAT
>JBASCW010000117.1:0-4396 GCA_049651845.1 Burkholderiales bacterium
CCTCGGCGAGCGCCGGCGAGCGGCCGAGCGAGGCGAGCGACAGCTCGCGCGGCGCGGCCGCCTCGTGGTGGCGCAGCGCGCGCTTGACGGTGGCGAGCAGGCGCTGCAGCGCGATCGGCTTCTCGAGGTAGTCGAGCGCGCCAATGCGCGTCGCCTCGACCGCGGTCTCGATGGTGCCGTGCCCGGACATCATCACCACGGGCATGCCCAGCTGCCCGCTCGCGGCCCATTCCTTGAGCAGCGAGATGCCGTCGGTGTCCGGCATCCAGATGTCGAGCAGCACCAGATCGGGCCGGTGGCGCTCGCGCAGCCGGCGCGCGTCGCCCGCGCTCTCGGCGAGCAGCACCTGGTGGCCTTCGTCGGCGAGGATCTCCGAGAGCAGCTCGCGGATGCCGACTTCGTCGTCAACGACCAGGATCTGCGCCATGCGCTAGGCCGCCTTCGCCGACGATTCGGACGCCGGCAGCAGGATCGTCACCGAGGCGCCCCGGGCGGCGCGGTTCTCGATCGCCAGCTCGCCGCGGTGCTCGTCGATGATCTTCTTCACGATCGCCAGCCCAAGCCCGGTGCCGCGCGGCTTGGTGGTCACGTAGGGCTCGAAGATGCGCGCCATCATCGCCTCGGGGAAGCCGCCGCCGTTGTCGGCGACCGTGAGCCGCACCCGGTCGCCCGCCGCCTCGGTGCAGACTTCGATCATCGGCGGCTCAGCGGAGTTCCTGCGCTGCTCGAGCGCGTCCTGCGCGTTCTGCACCAGATTGTGGAGCACCTGCCGGATCTGCGCCGAATCGGCGCGTACCTGCGGCAGGTTGGGTGCGAGTTTCCTGATGAGCGGCGCATGCGAAGCCTCATAGAGGGCAAGCACTTCCTGCACCAGCGCGTTCAGGTCGAGCGCCGCGAACACCGGCGCCGGCAGGCGCGCGTAGTCGCGGAAGTCGTCGACCATGCTCTTGAGCGCCGCCACCTGGTTGACGATGGTGCGCGTGCCGCGCGCGAGCGCGTCGGCGTCCTCGCCGCCGAGCTTGCCGGCGAGCTTCATCTCCATGCGCTCGGCCGAGAGCTGGATCGGCGTGAGCGGGTTCTTGATCTCGTGCGCGAGACGCCGCGCGACTTCGGCCCAGGCGGTCGCGCGCTGCGCTTGGATCAACTGGCTGATGTCGTCGAACACCAGCACGTAGCCGCCGCCCGGATCGTCGGCGAGCGCCGTGCCGCGCAGCAGCAGCGTCTTGCCGGTGCCCTTGAATTCTGTCTGCTGCTGCCAGGCCTGCGCGCCGTGGGCGCGGAACTGCTCGCGCATGTCCGCTGCGAAGGATTCGAGCTCGGCGCCGAGTATCGCGCGCGCGCCGTGGTTGGAGATCGAGAGTTGCAGCGCGCCGTCGAACACCAGCACCCCGGCCGACAGGTTGGCGAGGATGTTCTCCAGGCGCGCCTTGGCGCTCTCCAGCGCCATGCGGTTCGCCTCCACCACGCGCCGCGCCTCGTCGAGCTGGCGCGTCATCGAGTTGAACGATTCGGTGAGCACACCGAGCTCGTCGCGGCTGGTAACCGGCGTCTGCCGGCTGAAGTCGCCGCGCGCCACGGCCTGGGTCGCCTGCGCGAGCTTGGCGAGCGGCTGCGACAGCCGGTCGGCGAGCAGCACCGCCAGCGCGATCGCCACCAGCAACGCCATCGACAGCGCGAGCGTGAGCGTGACGATGTAGATGTTCTTCAGCCCCTGGCGCGCGAGCGCGAGCTCGCGGTAGTCGCGGTAGGCGGCCTCGACGGCCTCGGCGCTGCGCCCGAAGTGCTCGGGCACGGTTTGTCGCAGCTGCAGGAAGCGCGGCTCGTCGGCCAGCGCGAGCGTCGCCACCGGCACCACCACGCGCAGTGCGAGCGGCTTGCCGGCCGCGGCGTCGACCGCGGCGTAGACGCGTGCGGCGCGCGCCTGGCGCAGCGCCTGCGGCGTCGGCAGCTCGGGCACCAGACGCGTCACGTCCTCGCTGGAGCTCGCGAGCACGCGCCCGCTCGCGTTGACGACGACCGCCTCCTGCGTGCCGGCCTGGTCGCGCAGGCGCCCAAGCACGCCGACCTGCTGGCTCGCGGGCCGGTCGGCGAGTTCGGCGGCGATCGCACGCGCCTTCACCTGCAGGTCGCCGAGCATTTGGTCGATGGCCGACTGGCCGAGGTTGATGCCGCCTTCGAGCGCCGCGTCGACCTTGACGTCGAACCAGGACTCGATGCTGCGCGACAGGAACTGCACCGACACCGTGTAGACGAGCACGCCGGGGACCACGGCCATCACCGCGAGCAGCACCAGCAGGCGCACGGTCAGGCGCGAGCCGAACGCGCGCGCGCGGTACGCGCGCCACAGCCCGCGCATCTGCCAGGCGACGAGCGCCGCGAGCAGCGCCGCGAGCGCGGCGTTGAGTCCCAGCAGCAGCGGAAAGTGCTGCGCGAACTGCGTGGTATTGCCGCTCGCCGTGGCGAGCAGGTAGAGCAGCACGCCTGCGAGCGCGGCGCCGAGGATCACGAGCAACCTCATTTGGCGTCCGCCTCCTTCGGCTCGGGCGGCGCGGGCGGCGCCGCGGGCGGGCGGAACGTGAAGCGCTTCCAGGGCGACTCGAGGTTCAGCTCGCGGCTGGTGATGGCGCTCAACTGGAACGGCTTGGGCAGCAGCGCGACGTCCAGCCGCATGCGTACCGCGGCCTCGTAGTCGGCCTCGGCGAGGCTCGTCGAGCGCTCGACGACCAGCCAGTTGCGCACGCGGCGCAGCACGTTGAGCGCTTCCTCGAGCGAGGCGTAGTTCTGCTGCAACACGCCGGTGGACAGGCGATAGTGGCGCGACAGCGCGTGATAGGACAGCCGCAGCTGGATGCGCTTGGCCGCCGCCTTCTCGTCGAACCAGTACCAGCGCGGGCGCGTGAGCTCGAACTCGACGACGAAGTACAGCGGCACGCCGTTGGTGACGACCTCGGCCAGGCGCGGATTGAGCTCGAAGGCGAAATCGGCGGCGAGCGCGATGCCGTCGTCGGTCTGGCCCAGGCGCGCGTCGGTGACTTCGATCTCGTCGGCGCGCGCCGGCAGCGCGACCGCGAGCGCAACGCCGCACACGAGCGCGACTAGCCACTTCATCAGGATTTCTCTAGCAGCGCGTAGAAGAATCCGTCATGCTCGGCGTCGGGCAGCAGTTGTGCCGCCGCGGCGTCGGGAAGGGAAGCGCGTCGCGCCCCCGGCGTGCGCGCCGCGAAGGCATCGATCACCACGCCGTTCTCCTCCGGGAACACCGAACAGGTGACATACAGCAATTTACCACCCGGGGCGAGCACCCGCCAAAGCGCCTCGAGAATGCGCGCCTGGCGCGCGGCGAACGCCGCGACGTCGGCGGCGCGCCGCAGCCACTTGATGTCCGGATGACGCCGCGCCACGCCAGACGCGCTGCAGGGCACGTCGGCCAGGATGCGATCGAAGGGCGCGCCGTCCCACCAGGCCTCGTGCGCGCCGCAGTCCGCGGCGCGCACGTCGGCCGCCAGGCCGAGCCGCGCAAGATTGCGCGTGATGTCCGCGCAGCGCGCCGCTTCCACGTCGAGCGCGGTGAGCCGGACCTGCGCCGTCTCCAGCAGGTGCGCGCTCTTGCCGCCGGGCGCCGCGCAGGCGTCGAGCACGCGCTGCCCGTCTCGCAGTGCGAGCAGGCCCGCGGCGCGCTGCGCGCCCGCGTCCTGCACCGAGACTTCGCCGGCGGCGAATCCTGGCAGCCGGTCGACCGGCATGGGGCGCTCGAGCAGCAGTGCGGCCGCGCCGACGCGGCGCGCGGCGAAGCCTTGCGCGGCCAGGCGCGCCGCGTAGGCCTCGACGCTCGCCCTGCGCGCGTTCACGCGCAGGCACATCGGCGGATGCGTATTGCCCGCGGCGAGCACGCGCTCCCAGTCCGCCGGATAGGCGGCGCGCAGCCGCTCGATCCACCAGAGCGGATGCCAGTGGCGTGCGGCCGGGTCGCCGCCGATGCGCGCCTCGAGGCTCGTGCGCTCGCGCAGGAAGTTTCGCAGCAGCGCGTTGACGAAGCCGCGCGCGCTCTGGCGCCGCAGCAGATTGCAGGCGCGTGCGGCCTGGTCCACGACCGTGTGCTCGGCGTAGCGTCCGGATTCGAGCGCATACAGCGCGCACCAGAGCAAAGCTTCGATGAGCGGGTCGGCGGCGCCCGGCCGGCGCGACAGCGCGGCGACGATGCTCTGCGAGCGCCCATAGCGCCGTAGCGTGCCGTAGCAGATATCCATGAGCGCACCGCGCTCCAGCCCGCCTTGCAGGCTGCGCCCGGCGGCGGCGCGCGCGACGAGTTGTGCCGCGGCGGCGAGCGCTTCAGCGAGCGGGGCCAAGGCGTTCGCCCACCGCGATCGGGCAGCCGCGCAGAAACTCGGCAGCGGCC
>JBASCW010000118.1:0-12055 GCA_049651845.1 Burkholderiales bacterium
CATGCCATCCTGGGTCACATCGGCACCACGCATCGTCGGCTTCCCTTTATTCTTCTCGACGATCATTCGACAACGTATGAGGCGATGAATTCCATGAATTCGCGGCGAATTTCAACAAACTGCTAGCTCAAGTTTAGGGGTCCGCTGAAGTGCAAATATCCCACCTAAGAAAACTCCAGCGGCAGCAGCCGTAATCTGCGCTTTGGTATCCACGAGCTTCCATGTGTCGTTGAGCTCGTCGTATTCATCGGAAAGACCTTCGAGTTGAAAATCTACGAGTTTCTCTTGGTCAGCTAGGCGCGCCCGTTGACCATCCGTCGAACCTTTGAGTTCCGACGGAGACTTCACTATCGCAATGCCGCGTTGATCTTCTCCAGCATCCCCGCCCCCGGGCAAAGGTCCTTCTCGCCCAGGCGGTTGAAGGGCGCCTCGTAGGTGTTGAGGTGCGCGTGGAGGTCTTCTGAGCCGGGGTTGACGTAGAGGAGGCCCGTGAGGACTTCGCCCTTGGCGGCGGCCTGGGCGATGTGGGTGGTGGCGTTGATGCGGTCGCTGGGGTCGTAGTCGGCTTCGAGCTTGCGCAGTTTGATCACCGAGCCGTCGTGCTGGACCACTTCGATGACGCTGCCGTCGGGGTAGTCGGCGGTGATGGCTTCGCGGCTGGGCCAGAAGTCGAGGCGGTTGACCGCTTCGTTGTGCTCGCGGATGTAGTCGTAGCTCTTGGTGGAGCCGGCGTGGTTGTTGAAGGCCACGCAGGGGCTGATGACGTCGATGAAGGCGGCGCCCTGGTGGGCGATGGCGGCCTTGACGAGCGGCACGAGCTGCTTCTTGTCGCCCGAGAAGCTGCGCGCTACGTAGGTCGCGCCCATCAGTAGCGCGAGGCTCACCGTGTCCACGGGCGCGTCGGTGTTGACGGCGCCGCGCTTGGCTCTCGAGCCCATGTCGGCGGTGGCGGAGAACTGGCCCTTGGTGAGGCCGTAGACGCCGTTGTTCTCGAGGATGTAGGTCATGTTGACGCCGCGGCGCATGACGTGCGCGAACTGGCCGAGGCCGATCGAGGCGGAATCGCCGTCGCCCGAGACGCCGATGTAGACGAGCTCGCGGTTGGCGAGGTTGGCGCCGGTGAGCACCGAGGGCATGCGCCCGTGCACGGTGTTGAAGCCGTGCGAGTTGCCCAAGAAATAGTCCGGCGTCTTCGATGAGCAGCCGATCCCGGAAAGCTTGGCGACGCGGTGCGGCTGGACGTCGAGCTCCCAGAAGGCCTGGATCAGCGCCGCCGAGATGGAGTCGTGGCCGCAACCGGCGCAGAGCGTGGAGACCTTGCCCTCGTAGTCGCGGCGCGTGTAGCCGACCTTGTTGGTCTTGAGGGTCGGGTGGTGGAGCTTGGGCTTGGCGAGGTAGGTCATGGGCTCAGTGGTTCTTGAGTGAATTGACGACGCCGAAAAAGAGGCCGAACTGCTCGCCGCGCAGCGGGCTGCCGCGCGCGGTCTCCTGGACGGCGGTGTGGACGACGACGACCTTGGACTTGGGGTCGATCATGACGGCCTGGCCGCGGACGCCGAGCAGCGCGAACATGCGCTCGGTGGGGTGAATGAGCCAAGTCTGGTAGCCGTAGCCGTTGTACTGGGTGGCGGTGCCGACCCTGAGGTGCGGCGCCTCGGCGGTGGTGGCCGCCCTCACCCACTCGGCGGGAATGATCTGCCTGCCGTCGAGCATGCCGTCGTGCGCGAGCAGCATGCCGAGGCGCCCCCAGTCGCGCAGCGTGGCGTTGAGGCCCATGTAGCCGGTCTCGTAGCCGCCGGCGTCCATGAGCCAGGTGGCGTCGGCCTCGGCGCCCATCGGCTGCCAGATTTTCTCGGCAAGGTAGTCGGCGAGCGTCTTGCCGGTCGCGGCGCGCAGCACCAGGCCCAGCACCTGCGTCTCGCCGGAGGCGTAGTAGAACTTCTCGCCCGCCGGGCGCTCGCGCGCGGCGAAGCTCGCCACGGTGTCGGCGCCGCCCGGCCCGGCCTGGTAGAGGGTCTTCCTCGCGAGCACCGCGACGTCGTCCCTGCCGTCGTAGTCCTCGCGGAACTTCACGCCCGAGGACATGGTGAGCAGGTGCCTGAGCGAAGTCTCGCCGTAGGGATGGCCCCTGAGCTGCGGAACGAATTCTTCCGCTTTCTGATCCACGGATTTCATTTTTCCTTCGTGCAAGGCGATGCCAACCAGCATGGCGACAACCGTCTTCGCCATGGAGAAGGACTGGAAGCGGTGCTCGGGCTTGCGGTCGTACTGGTAGCGCTCTACGAGCACGGTGTCGCCCTGCATCACCAGCAGCCCCGTGTTGCGGCTGCGCGCGAGGAAGCTCTCCACCGTGTCGGGCTGGCCGCGCCAGGTGTAGGCGATGTTGGGCTGTTGCGGCACGGCCTTGAGCGCGCGCGGCGCGGGCGCCTTCGCCACGCGGCGCGCGGGCACCACCTGGTCGTAGTGGCTGAGCATGCCGACCAGGCATCGCTGCTCGAGCGGCCCGCCCACCGGCAGCTTGCAGACCGGGTAGCCCTCAGCTTTGCCAAGGATGGCTTCGTCGGCAGCGGCAAAGACTCCCGGGGTGAATACGAGAGTTAATGCAAGAACAAACGGTCTCACGCCGCCTTGTCCTTCTTGATCGGCCGCACGTTGAGCGCCGCGACGATCTCGGAGATTTCCTTGGTGATGAAGCGCGCGGTGATCGGCGTGCCGTCGTAGTGCAGGATCGACACCAGCGATGCCGGGTTGATGTGCGCCTCGTTGACCAGCAGCGTCTTCAACTGCGCGTCGCGGTTCTGCTCGACCACGAACACCTTGGAGTGCGACTGCACGAAGTCGGCGATCTCGTCGGCAAAGGGAAACGCCCTGACTCTCAATGCATTCACAAAAATATTCCGTTCAGCAAGAGATTCGAGCGCTTCATGCATCGACGGCGACGTCGAGCCGTAGTAGATGACGCCGAAGCGCGCCGGCTCCTTGGCCGCGGTGAGCACGGGCTTGGGCACCAGGGTCTTGGCGAAGTCGTGCTTCTTCAGCAGGCGCTGCATGTTGTACTGGTAGTCCGGCCCCGCCTCCGAGTACGCCGCGTAGGCGTTCTTGCTCGTGCCGCGCGTGAAGTAGGCGCCCTTGGTGGCGTGCGAGCCCGGGTAGGTGCGGAACGGGATGCCGTCGCCGTCCACGTCGAGGTAACGGCCGAACTCCTTGCCCGCGTCGAGCATCTCGGCGGTCATCACCTTGCCGCGGTCGTAGGTGCGGCCGTCGTCCCACTTGAGCGGCTCGCACAGGCGGTTGTTCATGCCGATGTCGAGGTCGGTCATCAGGAACACCGGCGTCTGCAGCCGCTCGGCGAGGTCGAGGCAGTCCGCGGCCATGGTGAAGCACTCGTGCGGGTCCTCGGGGAACAGCAGCACGTGCTTGGTGTCGCCGTGCGAGGCGTAGGCGCAGGCGAGCAGGTCCGACTGCTGCGTGCGCGTGGGCATGCCCGTGGAGGGCCCGCCGCGCTGCACGTCGATGATCAGCGCCGGGATCTCGGCGAAGTACGCGAGGCCGATGAACTCGCTCATCAACGAGATGCCGGGGCCCGAGGTCGCGGTGAAGGCGCGCGCGCCGTTCCAGCCCGCGCCGGTGACGATGCCGATCGAGGCGAGCTCGTCCTCGGCCTGGACTATGGCAAATTTGTTTTTTCCGCTTGCACCATCAATTCTCAATTTGGAACAATATTTTTGAAAGGCCTCTGCAAGCGAAGAGGACGGCGTGATCGGGTACCAGGCGCAGACCGTGGCACCGCCGTAGAGGCAGCCCAGCGCCGCCGCCGCGTTGCCCTCGAGGAACACCTTGTCGCCCACGGCGTAGGCGCGCTTGGCCTTCAGGCCGATCGAATCCTTGAGGTGCTCGCGCGAATAATTCAGGCCCAGCTGCAGCGCGTTTAGGTTGGGCTTGAGCAGCTTCTCCTTGCCCTTGTACTGCTCGCCGATCAGCTCGGCGATCACCTCGGGCTCCAGGCCCATGATGCCCGCGAGCGCGCCCAGGCAGATGATGTTCTTGAACAGCTGCCGCTCGCGCGGGTCGCTGTAGGTGGAGTTGGTGATCTCGGTGAGCGGCATGCCGACGACGTGGATGTCGTCGCGGAACTTGGACTTCGGCAGCACCTTGGTGTTGTCGTAGAACACGTAGCCGCCGGGCTCGATCTCCTTGATGTCCTGCGCCCAGGTCTGCGGGTTCATCGCCACCATCAGGTCCACGCCGCCGCGCCGGCCCAGCCAGCCCTTCTCGGTGACGCGCACCTCGTACCAGGTCGGCAGGCCCTGGATGTTGGAGGGGAAGATGTTGCGCGGGCTCACCGGGATGCCCATGCGGATGAAGGCGCGCGCGCACAGCTCGTTGGCCGAGGCCGAGCCCGAGCCGTTGACGTTGGCGAACTTGATGACGAAATCGTTGACCGCTTCGATGCGCTTCATGCCGCCTTCCTGTCCTTCTTCCTTTCGATCGCCGTGCGCGCGTTCGGCCCCGCGTGCACCATCTCGATGAGCGACTTCTGCATGTCCCAGGCGCCGGTCGGGCAGCGCTCGGCGCACAGGCCGCAGTGCAGGCAGACGTCCTCGTCCTTGACCATCACGCGGCCGGTCTTGAGCGAACTCGATACGTAAAGATCCTGGATCAGATTCAAGGCGGGGGCATTCAGCCGTCCGCGCAGATCCTTCTCCTCGCTGTTCTGCGTGAAGGTGATGCAGTCCATCGGGCAGATGTCCACGCAGGCGTCGCACTCGATGCAGGCCTGCGTGGTGAACACGGTCTGCACGTCGCAGTTGAGGCAGCGCTGCGCCTCCTTCCACGCGGTGGCCGCGTCGAAGCCCAGCTCGACCTCCATCTTCACGTTCTTGAGCGTCTGCTTGACGTCCGCCCATGGCACCTTGAAGCGGGTGTCGTTGTGGATCTCGTTGTCGTAGCTCCACTCGTGGATGCCCATCTTCTGGGACATCAGGTTCATGTGCGGCGCCGGCCGCTCGGAAACGCCCTGATCGTTCAGGAGCAGGTCGATCGAGATCGCCGCCTCGTGCCCGTGCGCCACCGCCCAGATGATGTTCTTCGGGCCGAACGCCGAGTCGCCGCCGAAAAAGACGTTCGGGATCGACGACTGGAAGGTCTTGGCATCGAGCTGGGGTAAACCGTATTTGTCGAATTCAATGCCCGCATCGCGCTCTATCCACGGGAAGGCGTTCTCCTGGCCCACCGCGACGAGCACGTCGTCGCACTCGAAATGCTGGTCGGGCTCGCCGGTCGGCACGAGGTTTCTCCTGCCGCTCTTATCGTATTCAGCCCTGACCTTCTCGAACACCATGCCGGAAAGTTTTCCATTCGCGACCTGGAAAGACTTCGGAACGAGAAAGTTCAAAATCGGAATGCCTTCGTGCGCGGCGTCCTCCTTCTCCCAGGGGCTCGCCTTCATCTCGTCGTAGCCCGAGCGCACGATCACCTTGACGTCGTCGCCGCCCAGGCGCCGGCTGGTGCGGCAGCAGTCCATGGCGGTGTTGCCCCCGCCGAGCACGATGACTCTTTTCCCTATTCTGGAAACATGTCCAAACGAGACCGATGACAACCAGTCGATGCCGATGCGGATGTTCTTGGCGCCTTCCTTGCGCCCGGGGATGTCGAGGTCGCGGCCGCGCGGCGCGCCCGAGCCGACGAAGATCGCGTCATAGCCTTCGGTCAGAAGGCCTTTCATCGAAGTTATTTTCTTATTGACGAAGGAAACGCCCAAATTCAAGACATACCCAACTTCTTCATCGATCACGCTCTCGGGCAGCCGGAAGCGCGGGATCTGCGACCAGATCATGCCGCCGGGCTTGGGGTCCTGGTCGAACACCGTGACCTCGTAGCCGAGCGGCGCGAGGTCGCGCGCGACCGTGAGCGAGGCCGGGCCCGCGCCGACGCAGGCTATTTTCCTGCCGTTGAGTTTTTTCGCCTTTCCCGGAAGTAGAGAAGAAATATCGTCCTTCAAATCCGCGGCGACCCTTTTCAGTCTGCAGATCGCCACCGGCTCGGGCTTGGGCGAATTCTCGTCCTCCACGCGGCCGCGCCGGCAGGCGGGCTCGCAGGGGCGGTCGCAGGTGCGCCCGAGGATCCCCGGGAACACGTTCGACTTCCAGTTGACCAGGTAGGCGTCGCCGTACTTGCCGGCGGCGATCAGGCGGATGTACTCGGGGACGGGAGTGTGGGCCGGGCAGGCCCACTGGCAATCGACAACTTTGTGAAAGTAGTCGGGGTTCTTCGTATTCGTCGGCTGCAAAACCTGGTCTCCTGGCTGGGTTTCTCTTTCTTATTAACCACTTAGTGAAACGCGCGGCTGGGCAAGGAGTTTACGCCTGCGAAAAAAGAAAAGAAAGTCTTAGTTTTCAATCCCCTAGAGGACGTACAGGAACCGCTCTCAAGCGGATTTCGCCGGCCGCTGCTCGATGCCGCCGTGGCCGTTCAGCTCGCGGAACAGCGCCACGAAGTGCGTGATGCGCTCCTCGGTGTCGCGCACCGCGCTCACGCTGCGCCACTCGCGGTAGACCGTGCCGTCGCGGCGCCGGCACCAGGTGCTGCCGTCCCAGCGGCCGCTGCGCAGCACCTCGGCGTAGATCTCGTCGTAGAAGGTCTGCGGCTGCATCGCCGCGCGGAACTCGCTTTCCTGGCGGCCGAGCACCTCCTCGGGCGCGTAGCCGGTGATGCGCGAGTAGGACTGGTTCACGGAGAGGATGCGGCCGGCGGCGTTGGTGATCACCATGCCCTCGGCCATGCGCTCGAAGGCGTGCGCGGCGACTTCGAGCTGCTCCTCGCGGTCGCGCAGGTCGGTGACGTCGCGCGAGGCCATCACCGCCCCGGTGATGCTTGACTCCGCCCCGGTGATGCTTGGCTCCGCGCCGGTGATGCTTGACTCCGCGCCGGTGATCTCGCCGGCCTGGTTGCGCACCGCGTGCACCATCGTCTCCAGGCGCCGGATCTCGCCGCTGTAGGTGTGCACGCGCATGCGCAGGCGGCAGGCCTCGCCGCTGCGCACCACCACCTGCAGCGCGCCGCGCACGCGGAACTGGTCCTCCTCGTGCAGGTTGCGGAACGCGTCGCCGCCGATCGCCAGATCGTCGGCGCGGAAGATGCGCGCGTACGAGGGGCTCGCGTAGAGCCAGCGCCCGTCGCGGTCCACCATCGCCACCAGGTCGCCGGCGTGCTCGGCGATCAGGCGGTAGCGCTGCTCGCTCTCGGCGATCGCCTTGCGCCCGTCCGCGATGCGCGCGGTCTGCCGGTACACGATGTAGGCCACGCCCGCGCTGTAGGCGAGCGACCCGAGGAAGCACAGCCAGGTCACGAGCGGCGACGTCATCGGCCAGTAGCGGTAGCCGTGTAGCGCGACGCCAATCAGCACGCCGGCGCTGGTGAGCGCGAGCGACAGGCCCAGCCCGACCAGCCCGCGGCTGGTGATGGCGTTGAGCGCCGGCGCGAACACCAGCGGATAGGCGATCCAGGTCGGGAACTCGAGCGCCGCGATCCAGATACCGAGCAGCAGCGAGTCGGCGTAGAGGTGCTGCAGCTCGGCCCGGCGCGGGTCGCGCGCGCGCGCCGCGCGCCGGTAGACCAGTTGCGGGTAGACGAGGAAATGCGCCGCCGCCGCGACCCAGATCCACGGGCCGAAGCCGCGCTCCCAGGCGTGCAGGCCGAACACGAGGAAGCACCAGCCGAACGACACCATGCGGACCGCGGTGATGGTCCGGACCTGACGGGGAACTATGGTCGAGTCGTCAGCCATGGCGACACTCAGCCTAGACGATGCTTCCGGAGCCGATGTGCCATACGTCCGGTAGCGTGTCAGATTCTGTAAGATCTGTTTGTGCTCAGTGTCCTGGATTCGCTGAAAAAGGTCTCCGTGGTCGTCGCCGACACGGGCGACATCGACGCGGTGGCGAAGTGGCGACCGCAGGACACGACGACCAATCCCTCGCTCCTGCTCGCCGCTGCGCAGGACCCCCGCTACCGCGGCCTCGTGGAGGCGGCGTTCGCGAAGGACGTGGAGAGCACCCTGGACGACCTGTTCGTTGCCTTCGGCTGCGAGATCCTCAAGCACGTTCCCGGGCGCGTTTCCACCGAGGTGGATGCGCGGCTGTCGTTCGACGTCGAAGGCAGCATCGCCAAGGCACGCAAGCTGATTGCCCTTTACGAATCAAGAAAAACAGATCGAAAAAGAATCCTCATCAAGCTCGCGAGCACCTGGCAGGGCATCAAGGCCGCCGAGCGGCTGGAGCGCGAGGGCATCCACTGCAACCTCACGCTGCTGTTTTCCTTCGCGCAGGCGGTCGCCTGCGCGGACGCGGGCGTGACGCTGATCTCGCCCTTCGTGGGCCGCATCTACGACTGGCACAAGGCCGCGCACAAGGTGGACGACATCCCGGCTGCCGAGGACCCGGGCGTCGCCTCGGTGACGCGCATCTACAACTACTACAGGAAGCACGGCTACGCGACCCAGGTCATGGGCGCGAGCTTCCGCAAGACCGAGCAGATCGTCGCGCTGGCCGGGTGCGATCTGTTGACCATTGCTCCCGATTTGCTCGAAAAGCTCTCGAAACAGGAAGGCGAGATCGAGCGGAAACTCTCGCCCGAGACGGCGAAGGCGCTTTCGATCGAAAAGACACTCCTGAACGAAGCGGCCTTCCTGTTCCAGCACAACGAGGACGCGATGGCGGTGGAGAAGCTCTCCGACGGCATCCGCAGGTTCGACGCCGATGCGCGCAAGCTCGAGGCGCGCATCGCCGACCTGCTCGCGCAGCGGCGCGCCGCCGCTTGATTCGCTCCAGGCTCGAGCAACGTGAAGGCGGCCTCGTGGCCCGCCTCACGATCGACAATCCGGCGAAACTCAATATTCTCTCGACTGCAACTCTCCAGGAATTGAGGAAAGAAGTTCAAGAAGCAAGTACGAATCCGCAGGTGCGC
This sequence comes from Burkholderiales bacterium, assembly GCA_049651845.1. Taxonomy (GTDB): domain Bacteria; phylum Pseudomonadota; class Gammaproteobacteria; order Burkholderiales; family SG8-39; genus RBG-16-66-20. The sequence continues at coordinate 8,965 of JBASCW010000118.1, forward strand.
GTGCTGGTCCTCACGGGCGCGGGCGAGAAGGCCTTCATCGGCGGCGCCGACCTCGCCACGCTCGGCGCCCTGGATCCCGGGAGCGCGCGCGAGTTCATCACGCTGATCCACGAGGCCTGCGCGGCGATGCGCGAGTGCCCGGTGCCGGTGCTCGCGCGCATCAACGGCTGGTGCCTGGGCGCGGGCCTGGAGATCGCCGCCTGCTGCGACCTGCGCATCGCTTCGAGCGCGGCGGCTTTCGGCATGCCGGAAGTGCGCCTCGGCATCCCCTCGGTGGTGGAGGCCGCGATGCTGCCGCGCCTGGTCGGCACCGGCCGCGCGCGCTGGCTGGTGATGACCGGCGAGGCGATCGGCGCGGCCGAGGCGCTGGTCTGGGGCCTGATCGAGAAGATGGCACCGCTCGAGAACCTCGACAGCGAAGTCGACAGGGCGCTGGACGCCATCCTCGCCGGCGAGCCCGCGGCGATCCGCGCGCAGAAGCGCCTTTGCAAGCTCTGGGAAGAAGCCCCGCTCTACGAGAGCGTCGAGGTCAGCATCGACGAGTTCGCCCGGTCCTACGAGCAGGGCCAACCCAACCGGCTTGTCGCGGCGTTCCGCGCCGCGCGCGCGAAGCGCTGACGGAAAACGCGCGCGGCCGCGCTCAGCAGATCCGCGGCAGCTGCTCGCCGGTGAGCCAGTCGACGATGCGCCAGCCGCCGAGGCGCGTGCGCATCTGCACGAAGCGCTGCGGGTCCTCCACGACTTCCCCTATCCGCGCGGCGTCGCGCGCGAGGGGGTGCGCGCGCATCGCCGCGAGCAGCTCCTCGGCGTCATCTGCCGGGCAGATCGCTACGAGCTTGCCTTCGTTCGCGACGTTGAGCGGGTCGAGGCCGAGGAACTCGCACGCGGCGTGCACCTCGGGTTTCACCGGCACCGCCTCCTCGGTGACGCGCAAGCCCACGCCCGAAGCCTGCGCGAATTCGTTGAGCGTGGCGGCCAGGCCGCCGCGCGTGGGGTCGCGCAGGCAGCGGATGCCCGGCACCACCTCCACCATCGCCGCCACCAGGCCGTGCAGCGCAGCCGAGTCCGAACGGATCTCGGTCTCGAAGTCGAGGTTGGCGCGCTTGGACAGGATCGCCACGCCGTGGTCGCCGAGCGTGCCGGAGACGAGCACCGCGTCGCCCGGGCGCGCGCGCTCGGCGGAGATCTCCACGCCCTCGGGCACCACGCCGAGGCCGGTGGTGGTGATGAACACGCCGTCGCCCTTGCCCTTCTCCACCACCTTGGTGTCGCCCGCGACCACCGGCACGCCGGCCGCGCGCGCCGCGGCGGCCATCGACTCGACGATGCGCTTGAGCTCGGCGAGCGGGAAGCCCTCCTCGAGGATGAAGCCCGCGGTGAGATAGAGCGGCCGCGCGCCCGCCATCGCCACGTCGTTGATCGTGCCGTGTACCGACAGGCTGCCGATGTCGCCTCCCGGAAAGATGAGCGGCGTGACGACGTGGCTGTCGGTGGTGACCACCAGGCGCCCCGGCGGCGGCGCGAAGCAGGCCTGGTCGTTGAGCTTCCTCAGCAGCGGGTTGTCGAGCGCGGCGAGGAACAGCTCGTCCACGAGCTGCGCCATCGCGCGCCCGCCCGCGCCGTGGCTCATGTCCACGCGGCCATCGCGGAAGTCCACGGGCCGCACGTACGCCTTCTCGCGCGCGTTCATGCCGCCCTCGCCCCGCCGCGAAAGCGCCCGTAGCCGTACCAGGCCGCGCAGGAGCCCTCGCTCGAGACCATGCACGAGCCCACCGGGTTCTCGGGCGTGCACACCGTGCCGAACAGGCGGCAGTCGGGCGGCGCCTTGGCGCCGCGCAGGATCGCGCCGCACTCGCAGCCCTTGGGATCGGCCACCGGGCGGTAGACGACGCCGTAGCGCGCCTCGGCGTCGAAGCGCGCGAAGCGCGCGCGGATGCGCAGCGCGCTCGCGGGCACCTCGCCCAGGCCGCGCCACTCGAAGGTCGGCCGCGGCTCGAAGACTTCGGCCATCGCCGCGATGGCGCGCGCGTTGCCGCCGCGCGTCACCGCGCGCGTGTACTCGTTCTCGACCTCGTGCCGGCCCTCGTTCACCTGGCGCACCAGCATGCGCACGGCCTGCATCACGTCGAGCGGCTCGAAGCCCGCGATCACCACGGGCTTGGCGTACTGCGCGGCGAACGGCTCGTAGGGCGCGCTGCCGATCACGCAGGAGACGTGCGCCGGCCCCACGAAGCCGTCGAGCGCCGGCGCGGCGGCGCCCGCGCGCGGCTCGAGGATCGCAGCGATCGCCGCGGGCGTGAGCACGTGGTTGCAGAACACCGAGAAGTTGCCCAGGCCGGCTCGCTCGGCCTCGAGCAGCACCAGCGCGGTGGCGGGCGTGGTGGTCTCGAAGCCGATGGCGAAGAACACCACCTCGCGCTGCGGGTTCTCGCGCGCGATGCGCAGCGCGTCCGCCGCCGAGTAGACCATGCGCACGTCCGCGCCCGCCGCCTTGGCGCGCATCAGGCTGGTCTTGCCGGAGGCCGGCACGCGCACCGTGTCGGCGTAGGTGCACAGCGTCACGCGCCGCTCGAGCGCGAGCGCGATCGCGTTGTCGATGCGCCCCACGGGCAGCACGCACACCGGGCAGCCGGGGCCGTGGATCATGCGCACCTGCGCGGGCAGCAGATCCTCCACGCCGTAGCGCGCGATCGCGTGCGTGTGCCCGCCGCAGAACTCCATGAAGCGGTAAGTCCGCTCGGGCCTGACTTCGCGCGCGATGTGCCCGGCGAGCGAGCGCGCGAGCGCGCCGTCGCGGAACTCATCGACGTACCTCATGCGCCCGCCGCTTCGACCGCCGCGAAGAGCTCGAGCGTCTTCGCCGCCTCGGCCGGATCGAGCAGGCTGATGGCGTAGCCCGCGTGCACGATGGCGTGGTCGCCCACGGCGGCCTCCGGCACCAGCGCGACCGAGATGCGCTTGCGCACGCCGCCGGCGTCGACCAGCGCCTCCTCGCCCTCGAGGCGCTCCACGATGCGGGCCGGGACGGCGAGGCACATCGCTCAGCCCTCCGCGAGCGCGGCCGCCACGGCCGCCTGGCCGAGCGCGAGCC